>CALKHN010000106.1 GCA_937991535.1 uncultured Sphingobacteriales bacterium | reverse complement strand
ACTTTCGTGGTTATGAGCCCGATCCGCCGCGGCGGACTGCTCTACCTCGCGATATAAATTTAATATTTTTTAGAACTTTCGTGGTTATGAGCCCGATCCGCCGCGGCGGACTGCTCTACCTCGCGATATTAAAGTAATAAAATTTCTGAACTTGCTATTCCCGCATACTGTTAAAATCTCAGTTCACTCATCCGCTGCAGTAATAAGGAGGCGCAAAGGTAAGTGTATGTATTTTATTAGCCAAACAATTTTTGTTTCAATTACCTTTGCTGGAATTTTTAGGCGGATGAAAGTTGGATTTGTAAATATCTTTGGTAAACCCAATGCCGGCAAAAGCACACTGCTCAATGCGCTCATTGGGGAGAAGCTGGCGATTGTGTCGCCCAAAGTACAAACCACCCGCCATCGCATCAAAGGTTTTTTGAACAGCAAAGACTACCAGGTTATTTTTTCCGATACACCCGGCATCATAGAGCCCCGGTATAAATTGCACGAAAAGATGATGCATTCCGTAAAAAGCAGCTTGGAAGATGCTGATCTTGCATTGCTTTTGACAGATGTAAATGAGGACCCTGAAGAGGCAGACAATATTTTCTCTGGGCTCAGACTAAAAGTTCCCGCGTTTGTGGTGCTGAATAAGATTGACCGTGTGCAGCAAGACAAAATAAAGCAGGTATCGGAATTTTTCGGCGCAAGACCCTACTGTAAAAAAACAATTGCTGTTTCGGCGCTTAAAAAAATAAATACGGATGGTCTGCTTAATGCTATACTGGAATTTTTGCCGGAAGGTGAGCCTTTTTATGACGGAGATGATTTAACGGATTTGCCTACCCGCTTTTTTGTGGGTGAAATGATACGTGAAAAAATATTCGATCTCTTCCAGGATGAAATACCATATCATACGGCAGTGGTAGTACGGGAGTTTAAAGAAAAAATTAGTTTAGTTAAAATAACGGCGGAGATTATTGTTCACCGCGAATCGCAGAAAGCCATTGTTCTGGGAGAAAAAGGGAAAATGATCCGGCAAATCGGAACAACAGCGCGGCAGGAGATAGAAAAATTCCTGGACAGTAAAGTATTCCTCGAATTATTTGTGAAAGTGCGGCCCAAATGGAGAGACAATGATATACATTTAAAGGAGTATGGGTATTAGGATATACAGGTTGCAAGGTACAAGTTACAGGGAAATACCCTGAACCCTGCAACCTGCAACCTGAGACCTGCAACCTGAATTATTTATGAGTTTTACAGTAGCAATAACAGGAAGACCGAACGTTGGTAAAAGTACTTTCTTTAATCGTATGCTTGAAGAAAGGAAAGCCATTGTAGATAATATCAGCGGTGTTACGCGCGACCGGCAATATGGTGTTGCTGAGTGGAATGGCAAAAGCTTTAACCTTATAGATACGGGTGGTTTTGTACACGATAGTGCGGATGTTTTTGAAACAGAGATTCGCAAGCAGGTGAGCATTGCCATAAACGAAGCCAATGCGATCATCTTTATGTGTGATGCGGCAACCGGTATTACCGCGCTGGATGAAGCCATGGTTGATATGTTGCGAGAGTCAAAAAAACCGGTGTTCCTCGTGGTGAACAAAGTAGACAACCCGGAGCGTATGCTCGATGCTACGGAGTTTTACAGTATGGGTTTTGAACATATTCATTTCCTTTCCAGCATCAGCGGCAGCGGCACAGGTGAACTGCTGGACGACCTGGTGAAACTGATACCGGATGTGGATGAAGACGTTGCGGGTGATAAAAACGCGCTGCCTAAATTTGCGATTATAGGTCAGCCCAATGTGGGAAAATCATCTCTCCTGAATGCTTTGGTGGGCGAGGAGCGCACGATTGTAAGCGATATTGCCGGCACTACAAGAGATACCATTCATACCCATTACAATTTATTTCAGAAGGAATTTATATTGATTGATACTGCGGGAATAAGACGAAAGAATAAAGTAGAGGAAGACCTTGAGTTTTATTCTGTGATCAGGGCCATAAAGGCGCTGGATGAAGCGGATGTATGTTTGCTGTTGCTGGATGCTACCAAAGGCATTACGGCGCAGGATATTAATATTTTCTCTCTGGCAGTGCGCAAAGGAAAAGGCATTGTATTGCTGGTGAACAAATGGGATCTTATCGAAAAAGCCACGCATACGGCAAGGGATTATGAAAAAGAATTAAAGAATCGCTTAGCTCCGTTTACAGATGTGCCGGTATTGTTTATTTCGGTAAAAGATAAGCTCCGCATCTTTAAAGTAATTGAAACCGCACTGCAGGTATATGAAAACCGGCTGCGCAAAGTGCCCACCTCCAGGCTTAATGAAGTGATGCTGAAAGCCGTGGCAGCTTACCATGCACCGGTTGTAAGGGGCAACGCGATCAAAATAAAATATGTAACCCAGTTACCCACGGCTGTACCCAGTTTCGCATTTTTCTGTAATTACCCCGATGATATCAAACAACCCTACAAAAATTATTTAGAAAACCAGCTAAGGGCAAATTTTGATTTTAAAGGAGTGCCGGTACGGGTGTTTTTCAGAAAGAAATAGATAACCACGTAGAATCTTCTGAACATCATTCACCATTCTGCCCTTGCATTTGCGGTTACAGACAGATCTGCAAAATCTTTTGACAGGTATTTATAATACGCGGTAATAGCGATCATGGCGGCATTATCGGTGCAGTATTCAAATGCAGGGATAAACGTATTCCAGTGTTGCTTTTCTCCCATCTCTTTAAACGCCCTGCGCAAGCCGCTGTTGGCTGATACGCCCCCGGCCAGACAAATATTTTTAACGCCGGTTGTAATGGCTGCTTTTTTAAGCTTATTCAATAAAATGGAAACGATGCGGGCCTGTATGGAAGCGCAGATGTCTGCAAGGTTGTCGTCAATGAATGATTTTCTTTCTGCTTCAGTAGATGAAAATATTTCTTTAAAAACATAGCTTTTCCCGGCATTTTGTAAAAAATATAAAATAGCTGTTTTAACCCCGCTGAAGCTGAAGTTAAAACCTGGTATCTGAGGTTCAGGAAACGGGAATCGTTTGGAATCTCCTTTTTTTGCATATTGATCAATTAATGGACCACCAGGGTAAGGAAGTCCCAATAATTTAGCCGATTTATCAAAAGCTTCTCCTGCTGCATCATCTATGGTTTCACCTATTACTTCCATTTGCAGGGGCGATTTGCACAAAACGATCTGTGTATGTCCGCCGCTTACGGTTAAACATAAAAACGGGAAGGAAGGTTTGGGGTCATCAATTAAATTAGACAGTACATGTGCCTGCATATGATGCACAGCAATTAATGGTTTGTTTAAGGCCAGTGCCAATGATTTGGCGAACTGCGATCCTACCAGCAACGAGCCGATCAAACCGGGCGATTGCGTAAACGCAATGGCATCCATCTCCTCCAGGCGGTGTCCGGCTTCATGTATTGCCGTATCCGTTACCGGCACTATGTTTTGCATATGCGCTCTTGACGCCAGTTCAGGCACTACGCCACCGTATTGTTCATGTACTTTTTGAGAGGCGATAATATTGGAAAGTATTTTTCCATTCAAACAAATACTTGCGGAAGTCTCATCGCATGAGGATTCAATAGCCAGGATGGAAATATCACCGGTAACTTTTTGCATGTGCAAAAATAATGGATTATGCAACTATTCAGCGCTAATAAAAGGCATCGGTCTATTGCTCTACGTAGCTGATTGATTTTATACTAACCGGTATAGAAACAGATGTCGGAGTATATTTTGAAGAATCCACATTATAACAAACCGTAACCTTTTGACCGGCGGCCAGTATAATATCTTCACTCATAGACGAAGGCTGCAATATTTTATTGCGCTCAGTTATTATGCCCAAATAACTACCGGACGAATCTGTAATAAGTTCTATTTTTCCCGAAGTCTGATTATTACACACAAAGTCATCCTTTTCCGTAGAAAAAATAAATAAAAGAAATGATGTAATGCCAAGCGACACTACGTATAAAAATTTTATCATAGGATAATTTTAATGTCATTTTAAAATGGTCTTGTTCTGATAACGAAAAAAACTTAACTATAGTATAACAATAGTATAATAATGGTATACCCTAACGCAAAAAACTATAAATAGGCTGGCAAGGTTGGGCTAAAAACAATTCATTTTGACCGTATAGCCACCACAGGATCCATACGGGCCGCTATGGTGGCCGGAATTATTCCGGCCAACACGCCAATGGCAATACAAATGGTTACGGCAAGTGCCAAAATGTTATAAGAGATATATACATTAAAATTCAGTGGACCGCTCAAAAGCTGTGCCATTAAAAACACCAGTACCAGGCCAATGGCGCCGCCAACGAAACAGATAAACGCCGATTCCAGCAGGAATTCTGATAAAATGGTCCTGCTTTTGGCGCCAATAGCTTTCTTTAACCCTATTATTGGTGTTCGCTCTCTTACCGTTACAAACATAATATTGGCAATTCCAAAAGCACCCACTATCAGGCTTAATAAGCCTATCAGCCATCCGCCAAGTTTTACACTGGAAAATAGGTTGGTAACTGCATCGCTGAAATCGCTTACTGCATTTAATGAAAAATCGTCTTCTGTTCCGGGACTTAAGCGGTGAACCGCCCTTAGCGTTCCCCGAAGTTCATCTTTGAATGCTTCTGTTGTTACATTGGGTTTACCCTGTACCATAATGGTGGGGTTCGAGTATCGCTCTTCAAATATGGTTCTGAAGAACCGGTAAGATAATATTACACAGTCATCAAAATTCCACCCGCTTACCAATAAGCTTTTCCCTTGTTTTTTAATTACACCTACAACGTTTATTCTTTTGTTTCTTATGGTTATTGTTTTACCCAATGCTCTTTCGGCAGAACCAAAAAGCTTGGCAGCATTTTCATAACCCATTACAGCGTTTGCCGATCCTCTTTCCATATCCGACAAGGTAAGATAACGTCCGTATTGAACTTCAAAGGGTTGAATGGAATTAAATTCTTCGGTTACGCCGTACAAAGCAACATTCTGGATCATGTCTTTTTCATGTATTACATTTTGTCCCTGAACCTGGAGTGTAAAAGCCATATTGTCGATGGCATTGGTTTTAGCACGAATGAAACGCATTTCATCGTATTTGGGAGAAGGACGTTTTATATATTTCCACCAGGGATATTCGCCATCACCGCCTCCGGTATAATCCCATTTGTCAATGTAAATGGTATTAGTGCCTAAACTGCTGATTCCTTCTTTGATATTTTTTTCAAGGCTGTCAACGGTAGTTAGTACGCCTATTATACAAAAGATACCAATGGTTACTCCAAATAATGAGAGGAACGTGCGTAATTTATTATTTCTTAATTCCTGCCAGGCCAACCGAAAACTGGCGCCTAATATCTGGAGCGTCTTAAGCATATACCAAAAATAATAACATTAGCCCGAATTATGCTTTTTTCTTCCTTGCCGTTTTCTTCGGCGGGTTGGCCTTAAGTTCCTCTATTGTTTTAAGGGCTTCTTCAATTGTAATATCCGCAGCTCTTTCCTGTTGTTCTTTGCTGAGCTTATAATTACGCAATCCCTGCTTCAGGTAAGGGCCGTAAGGTCCGCGTAAAACCTGTATTTTTTCTTTTTCAAAAACCTTAATGGTTCTTTCCGCTTTGGCCTTTCTTTTTTCAACAATAATAGGGGTGGCTTCTTCCAGTGTTATGCTATAAGGATCGAATTCTTTGCTTAGCGAATAGAATTTTTTATCGTGTGCTATATATGGTCCGAACTTTCCAATACTTACGGTTACGTCGGTATCTTCAAATTTACCTATGTTCCGTGGCAGTTTGAACAGATCTATAGCTTCTTCCAGCGATATGGTTTCAATGCTTTGGGTAGCTTTTAATTTGGCAAACCGGGGTTTCTCTTCATCTTCCGTACTGCCAATCTGAACCATGGGGCCATAGCGTCCCATACGGGCAATTACTGGCTTGCCGCTCAGCGGGTCAACACCTAATTCCCTTTCACCCTTAATTCGTTCGGCCTTTTCAATCGTATTCTCTACATCTTTTTTAAAAGGGGCATAAAAATCGCCCAGCATTTTGTTCCACTTTATTTTACCCTGTGCTACTTCATCAAACTCCTCTTCAATCCTGGCCGTAAAACCATAATCCATGATGTCGTCAAAATACTGTTTCAAAAAATCTGTTACAACAAGTCCGAGATCGGTTGGAAAAAGCTTGGATTTTTCTGCACCTGATGTTTCCTGTTCAGTAAGTTTTGTTATTTTATCCGCTTTGAGCAGCATTATGCGATAATCTCTTTTAACACCTTCTTTATCTCTTTTCTCAACATACCCGCGTTTTAAAATGGTGGAGATGGTGGGCGCATAGGTAGAAGGGCGTCCAATGCCCAGCTCTTCTAATTTTTTTACCAGTGAAGCTTCAGTAAAGCGCGGTGCGGGTCTCGAAAACCGTTCAACAGCTTTCATTTCCCTGAATTCTACCTGTTGATTTACTTCTAAGGGTGGCAGCATACCTTCTGTAGTTTCATCTTCATTTATATCCTCTTCATCCCTGTCTTCGCGGTATACTTTTAAAAATCCTTCAAACTTCAGCACTTCACCCTGTGCGGTAAGGTCTTCTTTATTGGTTGAGATATTGATTTTTGCTATGGTTTTTTCGAGTTCAGCGTCTGCCATCTGGCTGGCCATGGTGCGTTTCCATATCAGTTCGTACAACTTGCGGCAATCCGCATCGTCAACAGCGAGTGTTTCCATTGCGGTAGGGCGAATGGCTTCATGCGCTTCCTGTGCCGATTCGTTTTTATTTTTGAATTTCCGCACCTGCACATATTGCTTACCGTACTGCGATTTAATTTTAGCTGAAATATCGTTTACCGCTGTTTCACTCAGGCTAACGCTGTCGGTACGCATATAAGTAATATGCCCGTTTTCATACAGTTTCTGCGCCAGCAACATCGTCCGGCTTACCGAATAGCCTAATTTTCGTGAGGCTTCCTGCTGCAGGGTAGAAGTGGTAAAAGGAGCGGCAGGCGACTTTTTGGCCGGTTTTATCTGTATATCCCTTACTGTATATTTTGCGCCAACACAGGCCTGCAAAAAACTTACCGCATCTTCGGCGCCGGAATACCGGTTGCCCTCCGCTTTAAACGTTACGGGCTTGTTGCTGATATCTTTAGCGGCAAATAAGGCTTCTACCTTAAAGGTACTGATGCTTTTGAAAGCATTGATCTCCCTTTCTCTTTCGGCAATTAAACGTACAGCTACACTTTGTACCCGGCCGGCGCTGAGGTTATTGCGCATGCTCATTTTGCGCCAGAGCACCGGCGACAATTCAAATCCTACGATCCTGTCTAAAATGCGGCGTGCCTGCTGGGCATTTACTAAGTTCATATCCAATGTGCGTGGCGATTGAACGGCGGCCCGGATCGCAGGTTTGGTTATCTCATGAAAAACAATCCGCTTGGTTTTTGCAGGATCCAGTCCCAGCACTTCACATAAATGCCAGCTTATGGCTTCTCCTTCACGGTCCTCATCCGTTGCCAGCCATACTTCATCACTTTTCTTTGCCAGGCTTTTTAGTTCTTTAACTACTTTCTCTTTTTCTTCCGGGATAATGTAACGGGGTTCAAAATGATTGTTAACATCTATGCCCATATCATTCTTCTCCAGGTCGCGGATATGTCCATAGCAGCTTTTAACCTCAAAATCTTCGCCGAGGATCTTTTCAATGGTTTTTGCCTTTGCCGGTGACTCCACTATCAATAAATTCTTTGCCATGGTATTGCTTAAACTCGATGATTAATTGATGCAATATTAAAGTAAACCATTAAAAAACAAAAAAAACCATCATTTATAAAAACTGAATGATGTGGTTTATGGTATGCCTGTCGCGGTATATTTTACGATGGCCAAGTCCATCGGAAATGATAAATTTAATGTGGTGGTGATTGTCATTTTTAACTTTTTCAACATCGTGGAAAGGCGTTACATCATCCTGTTTATCGTGCATCCATAATACATCCGCGCTTATATTTCGCATGGCTCTTCGTATGGAAAGGTATTCCGGTGATACGCCACTTTTATCCATAACCAGTTTATCAAATGCCTGTTTTACTTTTGCATTCAATAAAAGTAAACGGCAGAATGCATCTATTGCAGTTGTTGTTTCCGTAGCAGGGGCAATCAAAACAACCCTGGTTTTTTCACTGTGCGGAACGGATTCAAGCAAATGCGCGATGGCCAATCCTCCCAAAGAATGCGCCATATAGGCATCAAACGGCCCATATTTGCTTACAATATCTTTCAGCGTTTGTACATACATGGGTAAAGTAATTTCTTTCCCATCGCTTTTGCCATGGGCCGGAGCATCGAAGGCAATAATTTCATAGCCTTTGTCTGTTAATGGAGAAACAAATCCATCAAAATTTCTTGCAGCAGACTCGAATCCATGAGCTATCAATATCTTTTTTGACGAAGGGTGATTCCACCTGTAGCCATGGATGGACAAATTGTTCATTCTAAACGAAACCAGTTCCGCTTTTTTTATAATGGCAGATGGTTTTTGTTGCTTTCCCCGCTGCGGCGTACAAAATAAAGCAAAAGCTTTTTGAGCTGCTTTTTGAGGTGAGATAAGCGCAATAAGCCGCAGCCTGGTTCTCAGGTAGGCCAATGCAATTTTATGCGATAGTTTCATTTATAGGTAATATCAATGACAAACAACAAAAATAAAGCAGTTTAGCCCTAATTTGCAACAATGAGAATTGTTATAACAGGCACAGGAAATGTGGCAACGGTGTTAGGACGGAAGATAGTACAATCCGGACACCATATTGTACAGGTTGTTGGGCGAAACGCAGTACATGCCCGCGCCCTGGGTGCATTGTTGCAAGCGCCGTACAATAATAATTTTTATGAGGTTGCCGACGACGCCGATATATATATAATGGCGGTTTCCGATACAGCCCTTGCCAGTATAGAAAGCTGGTTTCCGGTAAAAATTAAAGGTACAGCAGTGCATACCGCCGGCTCCGTTAGTAAATTAGCGCTGAAGAATGTGGCCAACAGCTATGGCGTATTATACCCCCTCCAAAGCCTGCGAAGTGAAAGCCATATCATTCCTGAAATACCTTTACTGATAGATGCTGACTCAGCAGGCACATTGCAAAATATTCAAGCCTTTGCAGCATCCATTTCAGGAAAAGTACAGTGCGCAGATGACGCTGAAAGAATGAAATTGCACATGGGTGCTGTTATCGCCAATAATTTTACCAATTACCTGTATACGCTTACACAGGATTTTTGTGCAAAGGAGTCGCTTGATTTTTCACTCTTATTGCCGCTGCTGCGGGAAACAGTTGACCGGCTGGAGCAATATCCTGCCAGGTTGATGCAAACCGGTCCGGCTGTGCGGAACGACAAGGATACTATAGCAAAACATTTAACCCTGTTAAAAACTTACCCGGTCCTTTCCAAATTATATGCTGAACTGTCTGACAGTATTTCGGACTACTATGAAAAGTTACAAACGGATTCAATTTAGGCTTTGAAATCTCAAATTTGAAATTTCAACAGGTCGCGTTTATCTTCACGCCATGAAACTGGCTGGTGCATTTTTAAGACTGATAAGATATCCCAATCTTATATTCATTGCCATTACACAGTTTCTTTTTTACTTCTGTATTCTTTATCCCGCCGTACATCCGCAGGTTTTTTTCGCAGACGAATTCAGTCTCTTTCTTTTGCTTGTTGCTTCTTCTGTGAGTATTGCCGCGGGGGGGTATGTGATCAATGATTATTTTGACCTGAGTATTGACCAGGTAAACAAGCCCGAACGCATTGTGGTGGAGAAGCATATTCACCGCAGATGGGCTATTATCTGGCATTGGATATTTTCAACCACGGGCGTAGTTATGGGATTTTATATTTCTTTTGTAACCAGCAACTGGCTTATTGGTATCTCCAATGTAATATGCGTATTGTTATTGTGGGTGTACTCCACCACTTTCAAAAAAAAGTTGTTGTCCGGCAATATCATTATTTCTTTACTTACCGCATGGGTGGTGCTGGTGGTTTTCTTTTTTATTGATTATTTTCCTGCCAATATTATTCCCGGCTGGCAAATGCCGGGTGCTGTTGATGAACAGGTGCACCGGAGGATTATGCGACTGGCCTTTTTGTACGCGGGCTTTGCTTTTGTTATTTCGCTGATACGCGAGGTAATAAAAGATATGGAAGATATGGAAGGTGATGCCCGCTATGGGTGTAAAACCATGCCTGTGGTATGGGGTATACCTGTAGCGAAAGCGTTTACAGGAGCCTGGTTGATGGTACTCACGGGTTCATTATTGGCCATACAATTTTATGCCATGTACCTTGGCTGGTGGTGGAGCATTTTATATTGCACGCTGCTGATCATTGTTCCGCTGCTATGGCTTGCAGGGAAACTATATGCGGCGTCTGTAGCCGCGGATTACCATTACCTGAGCGGTGCTGTAAAATTTGTTATGCTTGCCGGTATTCTGTCCATGATCTTCTTTAAAGTGTATCAATCATGAAAAAAATAGTGCTTGCTTCGCAATCGCCACGGCGGAAACAATTGCTGGAATGGGCAGAAGTGGATTTTGATATCATTGCTGAGGCAACAGATGAAAGCTTCCCCGATCATCTGACGCCCAAAGATGCTGCCATTCATATAGCCCGGCAAAAAGCGCTTGCGGTACAGGCAGGTGAAGGGTATAAAAGATATGAGCGGGATGTTGCTGTGCTGGCGGCAGATACAATAGTGGTATGCGAAGGAAAGATCATTGGCAAACCTGCAGACAAGGAAGATGCCATCCGGATGCTGCATAAACTGTCGGGCAAAAAACACGAGGTAATTACGGGAGTAGTAATCGTAAATGGCAATGAAGAAAAAGCATTTGCGGATATTACGGAAGTATGGTTTCATACATTAACTACGGAACAAATTATTTTTTACGTGGAAAAGTATAAACCCTATGATAAAGCCGGTGCATATGCCATACAGGAGTGGATAGGCGTTGTAGGTATAGAACGCATTAATGGTGATTTTTACAATGTAATGGGTTTGCCCGTGAGCAGGGTAATGAGGGAGATGGAAGAGTTGAAGTAGGTTACAGGGTGCAGGGAAGAATTTAAGATTTGTAGTCATTGCTGTCCGGTAAAAATAAAGTAATTCTTTCTTTAAACGGATGGTTGTGGTTTTGCAGTTAGAATTGCGCTGTTTGGTATTCTCCAAGCCCTATGTTGGAAACAGAGAAGGTTTAAAAAGTTCATTTTGCCTTTGCTTTATCTTTCTTAGTAAAGCTTTTTCTGGTGCTATCAGAAAGCTTTTTAGGTCCATATATGTCATCAGGTGCAATCTTACCAGCCCAACAATATTTGAAAAAGCCATTGTTGATCGCGTTCCCTGTTTAATGATCTTAAGCAAAAGGTCGGCAATCAGAGCGCACCAGATTTGTATTTTGATCGCATTTTCATTATCACCCAGAAAGTATTGTAGCGGATAGTTCTGTTTAATGCGTTTAAAGAAAGTTTCGATTTGCCAGCGTTGCTTGTAATAGTTGGCAATTGTTAATGGAGCCAACTGATGGTTGTTGGTTATGAACTGAAATTTTTTTCCGGTTACCGGGTCTGCGTATCCAATCATGCGTGCAGGCACTTTTACCGCCTTTTTTGAATGACTGTGTCCCAATTCTATAACCCAATCTGTATTAACACCTTGTTGCTTTTGGTATTCGTTGACAGCCTTCCTTTCCCTGATTTTGTATACTGAACTATCCCTGTGACGGGTTACCCATGTGATATGCTCGGAGGTAAAGCGGTTATACGTTGAATAATCCCGGTATCCTTTATCAAATACAATAACCGAATCAGCAGGTAATTGCACTTCTTTGAGGTATTTAGCATCATTATCGGCTCCTGCACTATAGCGAATCATAGTGGGAATATCCTGTTTAGCATGCAGCAAGGTATGAACTTTAATACCTCCTTTACGTCTTCCATCCGTTTTTGAAAGTCCTGAGCCTTTAAGCACTTCCTGAAACAGTGCTATGCTTGTGGAATCGAAAATATAGAGATTGTTTTTAGGCGAACGCCTGCGGCTGTCCGGTAAAAGTGGCTGGTAACGCTTTAATAAACCAAAGTATATTTTTTCAAATACCTCTGCTGTACGGTTTTTATTGGCATCAGAAATAGTACTTCGCCGCGGATGAGATTCCATACCCAGATGATAGATACGCTGATCCCATGCAAGCAGTCCTGTAGTTACTTCTCTAAGGGAGGTACATTGATTAAAAATTGCATAAAGCATGGTAACCAGATGCTCATAAGTCTTAAACGTTTTACAATAATAATCAGCATTCAACTCTCCGGCAACAGCCTTAACCATGGAACGGGGAATGAAATTCAGTACCTGATTGAAGATCGGCTGTCCGGTAAAAAAAGTACCTTTACTCATCGGCTGTTTTTTTGTGTGGTAACTTAAAAATACCGAAAAAGGAGGCTACTCGCCTCCTTTTAATTTATTAATCAACTATTTTTACCGGACACTAATGATTTGAGATGTATAATTTGAAATTGATTTCACTTCGGATTTCGAATTTATGGCTTCGGATTTAAATTGTGATTTGTTTTTTGGATTCTTTGTATTTCTTCGTACCTTACCGTACACACCATCACTACATAACCTATGACAGAGCGCCTGCTTCAATTTATCTGGCAGATGCAGTATTTCAATAAAACTGACCTGCATACAACTGCTAATGAATTATTACAAATCATCCATCCCGGCTACCTCAATACCAATCAGGGACCTGATTTTCAGGAGGCAGGTATCAGGATCAATACAACTATCTGGGCGGGCAATATCGAATTGCATGTAAAAGCTTCCGACTGGAAACTGCACCGCCACCAGGAGGATAAAAATTACAAAAATATTATTTTGCATGTGGTATGGGAAAATGACTTTACCGTGCAGGATGAGTGGGGAAATGATACACCTGCATTGGTTTTGCAGGACAAAGTCTCTAAAATCTTATTGCAACAATATGAAGAGCTGATGTATGCTCAAACCATCATTCCATGCAGTGGTAGTATAGGCATGGTACCGGATTTGATCTGGAGCAGTTGGAAGGCTCGTTTAACGGCAGAGCGGTTACAGCGCAAAACGGAGACAGTTGAACAGTATTTAAAAGAAACCAATGGACATTGGGAAGAAGTGTTTTGGTGGATGCTGGCAAGGAATTTTGGTACAACCGTTAACGGCGATGCTTTTGAAACCATCGCCCGGTCGTTACCTGTTGGTATCTTAACAAAGCATAAAAATCAGATACACCAGTTAGAATCTTTTTTACTGGGTCAGGCTGGTTTGCTGGCTGCAAATTTTGAAGAAGAATATCCCAGAATGCTTCAAAAGGAGTACCTGTTTTACCGGAAGAAATACAATTTTATTGCTGTGCATCAACCCGTTCATTTTTTGCGTATGCGACCGGGCAATTTCCCCTGCATCCGGTTGGCGCAACTTGCAAAGCTTATTCAGCGTTCATCCCGTCTTTTTTCTAAAGTGAGATCAGCTTCAATGCTTGCACAGTTAAAAACACTACTAACGGTAACGGCTAACGATTACTGGCATTATCACTACCGCTTTGATGAAGCGTCATCGTTTAAAGAAAAAGTGCTGGGCCGGCAAATGATAGAAAATGTTATTATCAATACCATTGTTCCGGTTGTATTTGCTTATGGTTATTTACAGCAGGAACAATCTTACAAAAATAAAGCCCTGCAATGGCTCGAAGAAACCGCCGCAGAGCAAAATAACATTACCCGTCAATGGACTGCATTGGGATTAATCAATGCATCGGCACATGATTCGCAGGCATATATTGAATTGACCAAATCATATTGCCGCAATAAAAACTGCCTGAATTGTGCTGCAGGCGCAGCTATCTTAAAACGATCCGTGTGAATGGTGAGATTGTGAGGGCGTGAGAGATGAAACAAGAGAAGGGGGGGATCAGTTTCACGTCTCACATTTATCATTTCACGATTACACCGCTTCCTTTTTCCAGTTAAAATCCACATTTATTCTTATATCCGGGTGAATGCTATGGAATACAGGGCAGGTAAGCGCCGCTTTTTCCAGTATCGTTTGATCCTTGTCTGTTGCCTGGAACCCGGCGGGGAAATGAAATGTTAAATTTAAGCCCCCGATTCTCCTCGGATTACTGGCCATTATTTTTTCAACTTCAACTTTTATGCCTTTAAGATTAACGTTCATGTCTCTTGATTTAATGCCCATAATTGTAAGCATGCAACTGGCCAGTGCAGTGGCAACAAGATCGGACGGCGAAAAACGGTCACCTTTACCCTGGTTGTCCGGAGGAGCATCTGTTTCAATAACGGTACCTGACTTTAAATGGGTGCAAACCGTGCGAAGATTTTCTTCGTAAACTACTGTTGAAGTCATTGTATTATTTTTGTTTAAATTTACGTTTAAAGAACAATAAAATATTCCAGGTGAAAAAAATCATTACGGCAATTATATGTATTTGTATAACCCTTGGAGCTTATAGTCAGCAAAGAACGGCAGAACAAAGGAAAGAAGATAAACGGAGGGCAAAGAGAGAAAAGATGAATGAACTGATGCGCCTGGAAGAAGAAGGAGTGCCTTCTTTTCATAAACAAAATGCTTTTGGCATTAAAGTAAATACAGACGGGTGGGGCATATCTTATGAACTGGGTCGTGCCAATTCTGTAACACGTGCCACTATATTCCAGGTAGAATTCAACGAAAAAAAACATCGCAAAGAGCAAAAGGCCAATCGCACAACGGATGCAGGGGGATTTATATTTTTTGGCAATCCATTTGTATATGGCAAAAAAAACATTTTTTACCAGTTAAAACTTGCCGCAGGGCAACAAATACTGATTGGAGGGAAAAATAACAAAAACGGTGTTTCGGTATACGGTATTGGCGCAGGCGGATTGTCGTTAGGTTTTTTGCGGCCTTATTATGTGGAAGTGCAGGACCAGGCTAATGAAAACAGGTATGTTAAATATGATTCTCCAGACAGTTTATTATTCCTCAGCACCGCCAACATCATCGGCGGCTCGGGTTTAAGTAAGGGATGGAATGAAATGAAACTTGCTCCCGGCTTACATGCTAAAACGGCCCTGCGCTTTGATTACAACCGTTTTAATACAATTGTATCTGCAATAGAAGGCGGAATAAATGTTGAATATTATTTTAAAGAAATAGAGCAAATGGCATATAATCCTTCCAGGAAATTCTTCGTTAACGCCTATGTATCCTTCTTATTTGGCAAACGGAAGTAAGTCTGCTATTTTTGCATTTCGGAAAATGTTTACAATTTAAATTATGAGTGGAGCTTGTGTTACTAACCAGGAACCAGCGCAACGTACCAAAAAACCGGATTGGTTAAGGGTTAAGTTGCCTATTGGTGAAAGCTATAAGAATGTAAGAAATTTAGTAGATACCCATAAACTGCATACCATTTGTGAAAGCGGCAATTGTCCCAATATGGGCGAATGCTGGGGTGCAGGTACGGCTACTTTTATGATACTGGGTAATATTTGTACAAGAAGCTGCGGCTTTTGTGCGGTGGCGACCGGCCGTCCTGAAGCAGTAGATTGGGATGAACCCCAGCGGGTAGCCGAAGCGATATATCTCATGAAAGTAAAGCATGCTGTAATTACTTCTGTAGACAGAGATGAACTGAAAGATGGGGGAAGCATTGTATGGCAAAATACCATTAAAGCCGTAAAAGCTTTAAACCCCGGCACTACACTGGAAACTCTGATCCCCGATTTTAAAGGAGAAAAGGAAAATATTCAGCGCATCATTGAAGCGGCGCCGGAAGTCGTTTCGCATAATGTTGAAACGGTAGAACGAATGACAAAGCAGGTGCGTATACAAGCTAAGTACTGGAGGAGCATGGAGGTGCTTAAGCACCTTAAAGAAAATGGTATGCGAACCAAATCAGGCATCATGCTGGGTTTGGGTGAAACGAAACAGGAGGTATTACAAACCATGCGAGACCTGCGTTCAAATGGAGTTGATGTAATTACACTGGGGCAATACCTCCAGCCCACCAGCAGGCATTTGCCGGTACTGCGTTTTGTGCACCCCAATGAATTTGCCGAATATACGGAAGCTGGCTATGATATGGGTTTCGACTATGTTGAAAGCGGCCCCCTGGTTCGTTCTTCCTATCACAGTGAAAGGCATGTATTTGAAGGAACGGGTAAAAAAGAATGGCTAAAGAAGAAAGAAATGATGATTAGCTAATTGAATAGCTGATTACTATTTCTCTTAATCCACAACGGACTCCTCAACTAACCTTTTGCTGCTGTTCGCCCTGCTGATCGTATTGTTACTATAAACCGGAACCGGCTTTAGCCTGATCAGCTTTAATTTGTTCAATCCGCGCATAATAAAATAGGTCAGATCAAATTCAAACCATTTTTTCGCAAAATTCGCGCTGTCTTTTGCATAGTGGTGATTGTTTTGAAACAATTCCCCCATCAGTAATATTCCCCAGGGTGAGGAGTTTTTGGAATGGTCGCCATTATCGAAATTACTGTAGCCATACTTATGTCCGCACCAGTTAACAATGGCTCCCTGGATAGGGCCCATAAGAAAATGAATGGGTAGCAATAAGAACCACCACAGGTTGGGAGCAAAGAAAAGATATACTGCAAAATAGGCAATACCAAACACGGTTCTTGTTATCATGCTGGTACCGAACCTGTCGAGTTTGTCCCACACAGGAAGATATTCTTCAGTAAATTGCTTGTCAGGAACATTTTTGCCCGTAATAAAAGCGCTGTAAATGGCTGCGGTATGCATCATCATCTGCCATATGTCTTTAAAAAAATGAGGCGAATGAGGGTCTTCTTCGGTATCGCTGAACGTATGATGCATTCTGTGCATTACACCATAAGCGCGCGGAACAAGGTACGAAGAGCCCTGTGCAAACCAGGTTAAAAAATAAATGAGCTTCTCCCCGAATTTTGATGTGGTATACATCTGGTGGGAGGCATAACGATGCAAAAAGAAAGAATGAAAGAACAACGATAAAAACCAATGTGCAAAAAAGAATACTAAAATTACGGTCATTATTATCAGTTAAAACAAAAACCGCAAAGATAATACTTATATGCAATCACTGGAAGAGATATATGAAATTTAGCTTAAATTTTTGAGTTGAGAGTTGCCGTTCACCCTCGGTTGATTATTAAAAATAACAGTTAAATCTTTTGTAATTTGTTTTTTGATGCTTCTTTTCGGATTTCGAATTTATGGCTTCGGATTTTCATATGCCTTTGTTTCATATACTATCAATTGCGCTTACCTTTGTTTATTATCAGATTCACAAGATGTATTTTATATTTTAAGTATGAAACTTCAATGACAAAAAAACTCAGTCGGCATATTTTTAATAAGCAACAGGTTTTAGAAGATGTTCCTCCCAATGAAACCATTGCACAGTGGGCTTCGGAGCTTATTTGCCTGTTATTCCCCGAATTGTCTGCCTGCAATTATAATACTGTGGAAGATATTGATAAAGAGTTCAAACGGTTAGAAACAGCACTTACCCTTATGCTGAATGCAACAAAAGCCTGCTCCGATTGCAATAACGAGCTAATATCAAATCAATTTTTTAAAGGCACACCCGAACTATACCGTATCTTAAATACAGATGTTGAAGCAATTTTGAATGGAGATCCTGCGGCAAAAAGTGAATTTGAGGTCATCAGGGCTTATCCTGGATTTTACGCTTTGTGTTTTTACCGAATCGCTCACTTGCTGTTAACGCTCGATGTTCCGCTGTTGCCCAGGATACTCACTGAGTATGCGCATTCCAAAACCGGAATTGATATACATCCGGGTGCAGAAATCGGGGAATATTTTTATGTTGATCATGGTACGGGGATAGTAATTGGGGAAACTGCTATTATTGGTAACTATGTGAAATTATACCAGGGTGTTACCTTAGGGGCTTTAAGTGTGGATAAAAGTATGGTTTCCATGAAGCGTCATCCAACCGTAGAAGATAATGTTATTATTTATTCCAACGCAACGGTTTTGGGTGGCGATACCGTTATTGGCCATAATAGTATTATTGGCGGTAACGTATGGCTTACGCACAGTGTTCCCGCCGGATCATTTGTATATCACAACTCTGAAATTATAATAGAAGAAAGAAAGATCAAAAACAACGTATAATGGCAACCGTAGCAGATTTAATAGGCAATACCCCCCTTGTTGAATTACAGAAATTAAATACAAACAGCAATGTAAAAATCTTGGCCAAACTCGAGGGCGATAATCCCGGGGGAAGCGTAAAAGACCGTCCTGCGTTTAATATGATCAAAAAAGCTCTGGAGCGCGGTGATATCAATAAAAATACAAAGCTGATAGAGGCAACAAGCGGAAATACCGGAATTGCCATGGCATTAACCGCAAACCTGTTTGGAATGGAAGTTGAACTGGTAATGCCTGCTAATTCTACCCGTGAAAGGGTTTTAACCATGGAGGCATATGGTGCAAAAGTAACCCTGCTGGAAAGTATTGAGGCATGCAGGGATTATGCTGAAGAAAAAGCTGCCAAAGGGGATTGTTATCTGCTTAACCAGTTTGCTAATCCCGACAATGTAATGGCTCACTATGAAACAACGGGCCCTGAAATATGGAATGATACAAAGGGAACGGTTACTCATTTTGTAAGTTCCATGGGAACTACCGGAACGATTATAGGGTGCTCGCGTTATTTGAAGGAAAAAAATCCTGAAATACAAATAATCGGTTGTCAGCCTACCGAAGAGTCATCTATTCCCGGTATCCGAAGATGGTCGAAAGAATATCTGCCTAAAATTTTTGAACCGCAAAGAGTAGACCGGATTATGGATGTTTCCCAGTCTGAAGCAGTACAGCTTACCCGGCAGCTCGCTAAAGCAGAAGGTATATTTGCCGGAATGAGCAGTGGCGGAGCAGCTTCGGCAGCGCTAAAATTAAGCGAAGAAATTTCTTCCGGGGTTATCGTTTTTATTGTTTGCGACAGGGGCGACAGGTACCTGAGCAGTAACCTGTTTGGATAACCATCACAGCAACTTAATTTCATGGCTAACCTGCAATTCATCCAGCGCTTCCTTCAAACGGCTGCAGTGGGTATCTGTAATAAAAACCTGTCCCTTGTTTTCTACGCATACTTTAACAAGCAGGTTCTTCATACGTGCTTCATCTAATTTTTCAAATACATCATCCAGTAATAAAAGCGGGGGAAATCCTTTATGTTGCAACAGTACTTCAAATTCTGCCAGCTTTAATGCAAACAACAGGCTTTTTCTTTGCCCCTGGGAAGCGATTGTTTTAAATGGATAATTTTCGAGGCCCAGTTCAAGATCATCGCGATGCACCCCCTGATTTGTGCGTTGAAGTGCTATATCTCTAGTTCTGTTTCTTATTAATAATTCTTTAAAATCAACTGATTCTAAATGGCTTTTATAGGTTATCGTTAATTTTTCTTTATGTTCCGCAATGGAATGATACAATTCCAGAACAATAGGTATAAATGCTTCTAAAAATACCTTGCGGCTCCTGTAAATAAAATTACCGGCAACTACAAGCTGGCCGGATATAACTTCCATGAGGCTTTCATCCATATTGCCGGATTCGGCCAATTGCTTCAGCAGGCTGTTCCGCTGCTGCAATAACTTATTGTAATCAATTAAGGTTTGCAGGTAAGCGGCATCCAGTTGCGAAATGGTATAGTCTATGAATTTTCTCCGCTCTTCACTTGCCTGCGTAATAATCGCTACATCATCCGGCGCTATCATTACGCATGGAAATTTGCCAATATGAGTGGCAAACCTTGTATAATTTTCATTGTCCACGCCAAATTCCTTCTTGCCGTTTTCGCGTACCACACATAATATATTGTGACTTTTTCCGTCTACGCTTACCTGTCCATTGAGCCTGAAACCTGATTTTCCCTGCTGTGTATTTTGTATATCCGTTTTACCAAAATAGCTTTTGGTAAAGCACATATAATAGATGGCATCCAGCAGATTGGTCTTTCCACTGCCGTTTTTACCGCAAAAACCGGTTACATTTTGAGAGAAGGTAAAGGTGGCCTGCCCGTAATTCCGGAACTGTGCTAACGATATGTTCTTCAGTTTAAACAAAGCGCAAATCTATATTGAATCCTGAAAATAAAGCTGAAAATCAGATTTTTGATGAGACCACCTCTTAGAATTTGAAATTCAGAATTTGAGATTTAACACATATATTTGCCCCTCAATTTTGCAACGTGAGCGCTACAACAAAAGAAACTGTAAAATTTACAAAGGAAACCTACCTCTATTGGTACGAATTGATGCTATTGCTACGCCGGTTTGAAGAAAAAGCCGGGCAATTGTATGGTATGCAAAAGATTCGTGGATTTTGTCATTTATACATCGGGCAGGAAGCGATAGCGGCGGGTTGTATGACAGCTACTAAACCCGAAGATCCATTTATTACAGCCTATCGTGATCACGGATTGGCTATTGCAAAAGGAGTTAGTGCCAAATCGTGCATGGCCGAATTGTTCGGGAAAGCTACCGGGTGTTCAAAAGGAAAAGGAGGCAGCATGCACTTTTTTGGAGTGAAGGAGCGATTTTTTGGAGGCCATGGCATCGTAGGCGCACAAATAGGAACAGGAGCGGGGCTGGCTTTTGCTGAACAATATAAGGGTACCGATAATGTGTCTCTTACTTTTTTTGGAGACGGAGCCGCACGCCAGGGAATATTGCATGAAACCTTTAACCTGGCTATGATATGGAAGTTGCCTGTGGTTTTTATTTGTGAGAATAACAACTATGCAATGGGTACCTCAGTGAATAGAACTTCCAACGTAATGGATATTTACAAACTGGCCGATGCTTATGATATGCCTGGCGATACGGTAGACGGAATGATTCCGGAAGCCGTGCACGAAGCTGTTGGACGCGCTGTAAAGAGGGCCAGGGAAGGTGGCGGACCCACGTTGCTTGAAATAAAAACCTACAGGTACAAAGGGCACTCTATGAGCGATCCTGCGAAATACCGTACCAAGGAAGAAGTAGAGGAATACAAACAGCGGGATCCTATTGAATACACAAAAAGTAAACTGCTCAAAACTTTTAATGTTACGGAAGAGGAAATTGAAGTGATTAATGAAAGAGTAAAAAAAGAAGTGGACGAATCGGTAAAATTTGCAGAAGAGAGTCCGTGGCCTGATGACAATGAATTATTAAAGGATGTCTATAAGCAGGAGGATTACCCTTTCATAATGGACTAAATAAACCTCAATTAAAACAATAAAAAAGAATACCGGGTTAAAAATGAGTGCAATAAAAAAACATGAAACCGTTAAGCATACAGACGGGCTGATGGATGCGCAGGACTTTTGGGAAAGAAATAATAAAAGCATTATTATTTTCTTAAGTGCTGTTATCGTATTGGTGGGTGGTTATTTTGTTTATAAATACTGGTTTAAACTCCCTGAAGAAAAAAAGGGGGTTGAAGCCATTGCCAAAGCCCAGGAATATTTTGCCAGCGATTCGCTGCAACTGGCATTGAATGGCGATGGCAGAAACGCTGGTTTTTTAAAAGTGATCAGCAAATACGGAGGAACGCCCTCTGGTAACCTTGCAAAATTATATGCAGGTGAAACCTACCTGCAATTGGGAGATTATAACAATGCTTTAAAATATCTGAAGGAGTTTGATGCTAACGGTTCTGTACAAACACAGGCTTTGGTATACGGACTTATGGGAGATGCTTATTCGGAATTAAAAAAGAATACTGAAGCGCTGGAGAATTATAAAAAAGCAAGCACTACTTTTGAACAAAACCAGGCACTGTCATCGGAATATCTGTTCAGGGCCGCAAGTTTGTATGAAGTAATGGGAAAAAATAAAGAGGCGATTGAGCTTTTCCAGCAGTTGAAAGATAAATATCCCAGAACAGAAAGAGGGTTTACTGCCGAAAAGTACTTAGGCAAATTAGGAGCAACTGAATAATTTCAGGTATCGGGTATCAGCCGTCAGGTATGAGGTGAGAAGATACTAACGAAAGGATGAATACTCATTTTCTGCTTTTATCTGAAAGCTGATTATTTATAGCTACTTCGGACTTGTTTCACGGCTTCAGATTTTTAAATTTGATTTATTGTTTGGAGTGATCGTTGTATTTCCTTCGGATTTCGGACTTGTGGCTTCGGGTTTGAAATTTGGATTTTATTTGTATTCTTGTCATTTGTTTTTTGGTTCTTATTATTTACACTGACAATGGCTGAAATAACCAATAGTAATTTATATGTTTTAGACACAGGCATTCTACCAAAGGATGCCTGTGTTGTTATTGTGCGTACCGAATGGAACGCGGCTATAGTAGACAAGCTGGAAGAAGGATGCAAAAGTGTTTTAACCCGGCACCAGGTAGCCCACCGGGTGATTACCGTTCCCGGAGCTTTTGAAGTGCCTTATGGCATAATAAGTTACTGGAAAACGCGCTTGCAGGCAAAAAAACCGCCCGATGCATTTATTGCTTTGGCCTGTGTGGTAAGAGGTGGCACGCCGCATTTCGATTATGTGTGCAAAGGAATTACGGATGGCATTGTTCAGCTAAATCTTACCTTACCCGTTCCTTCTGTTTTTGGTGTACTTACTGTAGACACCGATGAACAGGCACAGGAAAGAACCGGAGGCAGGCATGGGCATAAAGGAGAGGAGGCTGCTGTTACTGCATTAAAAATGATAGCATTGAAAGCGTCATTTGATAAGAATATTTAAACGGATGACACGGGAGGCATATTGACAAAATGGATGTTCAATTATTTATACCCTGTTTTGTAGACCAGTTGTACCCGCAAACCGCTTTTAATATGGTAAAGGTGCTGGAAAAGCTGGGTTGCAATGTTCAGTATAATACCAGTCAAACCTGTTGCGGGCAACCTGCTTTTAATGCAGGTTTTTGGGATGATGCACGTGATGTTTGCAATAAATTTCTTAAAGATTTTTCGGGCGTGGATTATATTGTTTCTCCAGGTGCATCCTGTACAGGCTTTGTAAAGAATTACTATCCGCGTTTATTTGATAATTCTTCCCTTCACAACGAAGTAAAAGACACAGGCAAACGGATGTTTGAATTTAGCACATTTCTAACCGAAATACTCAAAGTTGAAGATTTGGGCGCCGAATTGCATGGAAAAGCTACTTATCATGATTCATGCGCTGCCCTGCGGGAGTTGCATATAAAAACGGGGCCGCGTCGTTTGCTGAATCATGTAAAAGGCCTGGAACTGGCAGAAATGAACGATGTGGAAACCTGTTGTGGATTTGGAGGCACTTTTGCCGTTAAGTTTGAAACCATTTCTGTTGCCATGGGCGATCAGAAAGTTGTAAATGCCAGTAATACCGGCGCTGACTTTATTATCTCAACCGACTTGAGCTGCCTCATGCACCTTGACGGAGTTATTAAAAACAAGGGATTGACGCTTCAAACCATGCACATTGCCGACGTACTGGCCAGCGGGTGGTAGGCGATTTGAAAGTTACAGGTTGCAGTGCTTTCAATTTATGGTTTTTAGTTTGTGGTATATTGTTGCATTCACTTCGGATTTCGGGTTTTAGATTTCGAACTTTGTATATCTTTATTTGTTTCTTGCTGTTTTGAATTTATAATTTATATTATCGTCATGGCATACTGGCTTGTAAAATCTGAACCTTTTAAATACAGTTGGGATCAGCTTGTAAAAGATAAACAAACCTTCTGGGATGGTGTACGCAATTATGCGGCACGCAATAACCTTAAAGCAATGAAGAAGGGAGATGAAGTTTTATTCTATCATAGTAATGAAGGGCTGGAAATTGTAGGAATAGCCAAAGTGGCAAAGGAGCATTATCCCGACCCAACGGCCGATGATGAAACATGGGTGGTAGTGGATTTAAAACCGTATAGAAAGCTAAAGAAGCCTGTTGGACTTATTCAAATTAAGGCCGACCAGCGTTTGGCTGAGATGGCGCTGGTTAAATTGGGACGACTTTCTGTACAGCCTGTTTCAGAAAAAGAATGGGATATCATCATGGAAATGGCCGGCGAGCAATAGATTTTAGAAATCCGGGTTCACCCCGGTATAATTTAAAGGGGTGATGGACTTCAGTTCTTTTTTGAGTGATGAAGAAATATTAAGCTTGTCAATAAAATGATGCATGGTTTTTTGATTGATGCCTGCCGCGCCCCTGGTAAGCTCCTTTAAAGCTTCATAAGGACTGGGATAATTTTCACGCCTCAAAATGGTTTGTATGGCTTCGGCTACTACTGCCCAGTTCTGCTCCAGGTCTTGCTTTATTTTTACTTCGTTTAACAGCAATTTCCCCATTCCTTTATCAAAGGATTTAAGTGCAAGTATAGTGTGTGCAAAGGGAACGCCTATATTTCTCAGTACAGTTGAATCGGTAAGATCGCGTTGCAACCGGGATATGGGCAATTTTGATGAGAGGTGTTCCAGCAGTGCATTTGCCATTCCAAGATTTCCCTCTGCATTCTCAAAATCAATAGGATTTACTTTATGCGGCATTGCGGAAGATCCCACTTCTCCTTTCTTCACCTTCTGTTTAAAATATTCAAGAGAAATATAGGTCCATATATCACGGCAAAAATCAATCAAAATGTTATTGATGCGTTTTATCCCATCAAAATGAGCAGCTATATTATCATAATGTTCAATCTGCGTAGTAAATTGCTGGCGCTGCAGCCCCAGCGATTTATTGCAAAAATCATTAGCAAATTTTATCCAGTCTGTTTTAGGATAAGCCACATAATGGGCATTAAAATTACCGGTAGCACCTCCAAACTTGCAGGAGTAAGGTATAGATTGCAACAACTGCAATTGCTGCTCTATCCGTTCAGCAAATACCATAAACTCCTTGCCCAGGCGGGTAGGTGAAGCCGGCTGCCCGTGCGTGCGGGCCAACATGGGTATATTTTTCCAGGTTACGGATATTTTTTTTATTTGCAGAATAAGTGTGGCTATAGCAGGATAATACTCATTTTCCAGTGATTCCTTCCACAGCAGCGGTACAGCGGTATTGTTTACATCCTGTGAGGTAAGCCCAAAATGTACCCACTCTTTAAGGTGTCCAAGCTTCAACGCACCCAGTTCCTGTTTAATGTAATACTCTATTGCTTTTACATCGTGATTGGTTATTTTTTCTATATTTTTTATTTCCTTTGCTTTGTCGGCCGTGAAATGAAGATATATCGCTCTCAATAATTTAATCTGGGCGGGCTTTAGTGCAAAGAATTTCTTTTCGCTTAAAGCAATAAAGTATTCTATTTCAATAAGAATCCGATAGCGGATCAATGCAAATTCAGAAAAATACTGGTCTAAATGATGAACCTGGTTTCTGTATCTGCCATCTACAGGTGAAATTGCAGTAAGCGCTGATAAATCCATTCTCTATAATATTTGAAGAAATAATAAAAGGGGATTACCCTACATTTGCGGGCAAACCTACATGAAAAAACTGAGTTTTTTATCGGGACTGAATAGACTGTGTATATAGAATTTGTAATTGAAAAATAAACATGAGAAATAAAATAAACGTTGGAATAATTGATTACCTGAATGTAAAACCTTTTTTATACGGTATTAAACATTCTTCAGTTATCAATGATATACACCTCGTTGAAACTTTCCCTTCCAAACTGGCACAGATGCTCCTTACCGGCGAAGTGGATCTGGGAATAGTGCCGGTGGCAATTATTCCCAAAATGAAGGAGTATTACATGGTTTCGGATTATTGCATCGGATGCAACGGACCGGTGGCTACGGTTTGTTTGTTTAGTGAAGTTCCCATAAACCGCGTTGAAACTGTTTTGCTCGACTACCAGTCTAAAACATCTGTGGCGCTTGCAAAAATTCTGTTGCAGGAATATTGGAAAATTTCACCGGTATTCGAAGACGTTCAGGAAGAAGAATTCCGCCACAGGATAACTGGCACAACCGCGGCAGTAGTGATAGGCGACAGGGCATTTGAACAAAGAAAAAAATCAGCGTACAGCTATGATCTTGGCGAGGCCTGGAAAAACTTTACCGGGATGCCCTTTGTATTTGCTGCATGGATAGCCAATAAACCCCTGCCGGATGGATTTATACATGCTTTTAACGAAGCCAATGCCTTTGGTTTAATGCATATTGACGAAGTAGTTCAGGAAAATCCGTATAAATTATTTGATTTAAAACAGTACTATAAATATAATGTCAGTTATGTGTTTGACGACAAAAAGAAAGCTGCATTAGACGCATTTCTGCTCCTGTTAAAGCAGGAAAAACCCCACATAATTTAGAAGAGGATCGAACACTTACGGCACTCACTGCTTACCAGCAAAGTGCGGTGGGTAATTTTTATTTTTAAAGAATCGCCTGTTTTCTTGTGAGGATCAGATTATCGGACTTATTTTTGAATAATTTCAATAAAATATGGAATGGTTAACAAATCCCGAAGCATGGATATCGCTGCTAACGCTTACCGTGCTGGAAATTGTTCTGGGCATTGATAATATAGTGTTTATTTCTATTATTTCCGGAAAACTCCCTCAACATCAGCAAAAAAAAGCCAGGAGAGTGGGATTGGCGCTAGCCATGATTACAAGAGTATTATTATTGCTTTCCATTAGCTGGGTAATGACCTTAACCTCTCCGCTATTTAGTATAGGCGAATGGTTTGGTGTGGAGGAGGGTGCTCTTTTTGAAAAATTAAAAATATCGGGCAGGGATATTATACTTATTGTGGGAGGATTATTCCTGATATACAAAAGCACCACCGAAATTCATGAAAAAGTAGAAGGCCATGGACCGGAAGTGGTTAAAACCCCAAAGGTCATCTCTTTCAGCAGGGTTATCATAGAAATAATACTACTGGATGTGGTATTTTCACTCGATTCTGTTATTACTGCTGTAGGAATGGCAGACCACATAGAAATAATGATAGCGGCTGTGGTTATTGCGGTACTGATCATGCTCGTTTCCGCCGAAAGCATCAGTAATTTCGTAAATCATCATCCCACAGTAAAAATGCTGGCATTGTCTTTTTTGTTGCTGATAGGTATTTCATTGATAGCCGAAGGGCTCGACCAGCACATTCCTAAGGGATATATTTATTTCGCCATGGCATTTTCGGTTTTTGTAGAAGTGCTAAACCTCAGGGTGGCCAAAAAGAACAAGCAATTATAATTTTGCATTTAGCCTGTTCACATTTACCTTTGCGCTTCTTTTAAACAGCACGGCCAAATCCGTGCAACCTTAAAACATTGATAATCATGAAACAAGGTATCCATCCGCAAAATTACAGGTTTGTAGTTTTCAAAGACAT
Organism: uncultured Sphingobacteriales bacterium; assembly: GCA_937991535.1. Taxonomy (GTDB): domain Bacteria; phylum Bacteroidota; class Bacteroidia; order Chitinophagales; family Chitinophagaceae; genus Agriterribacter. The sequence goes on along the minus strand of CALKHN010000106.1, from coordinate 34,604 downwards.
GAGCAACGGGTATACATTCCTTACCCGTTCAACGGCAGGTTCAAAAGAAACCATTAAATGGGAAGACGGAAATGAATATCCGCTGATCAAACTCGAAATTTCCAATACTTCGCATCCGTTCTTTACAGGGCAAAAGGTATTGGTTGACACAGCAGGACGTATTGATAAATTCAAAAAGAAATACGCGAAAAAATAATTTCTTCATCCAAACGAATGATGGTCCCTCCGGTTTGCCGGGGGGATTTTTTGTTATTGTCGCATTCTATGAATGGAAAATTTCATGTACGTTTGAATTCATTCTTCCGGCATGCCCATTATATTATTTGACACATCTCAGAGAAACCTGTTGTACCCATTTACGTATACCCGTGCTATCGCTGATATACGGGTGGGCATTTTTACAGTTAAAGAAAGATGGGAGAAACGTACAGGGCAAAAAGTGTATGTTCTTACTGAACCCTACCTGCAAACGATAAATGCAAGCTTGCCGGATGGAGAAAAGATACTGGTAAATGCCTCCGTCATTGCGGATGAAAATTTAGTAACGCTTATTATGAATCTGCGGAAGAACGAAGCTATCGTTAAGGATGGGGAGGTCATCGCCGGAGTTTCTGCCGGTATTGAAGAGTGGAGCATAGACACTATTATTCCGGAAAAATTCAAAAAATGCTTTTCATATGATCGGCCTTTAAAAAAACTGGTATATCCCTGGCATATTTTTCAGCTAAATGATGAATTGATCCGAAGTGATTTTACATTGATCACCGCAAACAGGATACGGCAGTCTGTTGCAGCTACGGATGATTGGACGGCGCCTGAGAATATTTTCATTGAAGAAGGAGCCGTTATATCAAAATGTTTCATTAACGCATCGGAAGGGCCGGTATATCTCGGAAAGAATACCATTATTATGGAGGGCTGTATGATCCGCGGACCTTTTGCAACAGGGGAGGGGAGTGTATTAAAAATGGGAGCCAGGATTTATGGCGCTACTACCATAGGTCCTTATTGCACAGTTGGAGGGGAAATTAAAAACGCTGTGATGATGGGGTACAGCAATAAAGCACATGATGGTTATTTAGGCGATGCTGTGGTAGGAGAGTGGTGTAACCTTGGTGCAGGTACTTCTAATTCCAATGTAAGAAATGATGCAGCTGTTATTTATGCAAATAAAGGACAGAGAAATAGTGTGGCTATTGGATTAAAATGTGGATTATTAATGGGTGATTATAGCCGCAGTGCTGTTAATACTTCATTTAATACCGGTACTTTTGCAGGAGTAGCCTCTAATATATTTGGACATGGATTTGCTCCAAAAAATCTGCCCAATTTTACCTGGGGCTATGAACAGCGGTATATTTTTGATAAAGCAATTGATCATATTGCTAACTGGAAAAAACTAAAGCAACGTGATTTAACATCGGCCGAAATACGAATTCTGGAACATCTTTATAAACAAACCACATAATGAGACAACAAATAGCAGCAGCCAACTGGAAAATGAATCTGACGATTGGCCAGGCAGAAAATTTACTGGACGAAATATTAAAAGTGCCGCACGATCTGCAGGCACATCAAAAAGTAGTTTTTGCCGTTCCTTTTCCCTACCTGCCATTGGCCCAGAATAAAGTATCGGACAAACGGAACTTTTTTACAGCCGCGCAAAACTGTTACACCCAGAGCAGGGGTGCTTTCACCGGTGAAACATCAGCCGAAATGCTGCAATCCATAGGTGTGGGATATGTTGTGTTGGGCCACTCAGAGCGGCGTGAATATTTTGGGGAATCCAATGCTATGCTCGAAGAAAAAGTAGCCATGGCACTCACTTACGGTTTAACGCCCATCTTTTGTTGCGGAGAGCCGCTGCAAATCAGGGAATCGGGCGCCCAAAACGAATATGTGGAAAAACAATTGAAAGAAAGTCTTTTTAACCTGCATGAAGAGCAAATCCAAAAAGTGGTAATTGCCTACGAACCCATATGGGCGATAGGTACCGGCAAAACGGCAACATCAGCACAGGCCCAGGAAATGCACGCGCATTTGCGCAAAGTACTTGCGGCCCGGTATGGCCATATTATTGCTGATGAGGTTCCGATTTTATATGGCGGCAGTGTAAAAGGCAGTAATGCAAAAGAAATATTTGCTCAGCCCGATGTGGATGGCGGGTTAGTCGGTGGCGCTTCATTAATTGCTGCAGATTTTACGCAGATTATTGATGCATTGAAGTAAGGACATCGCTTAGATCAGCTGCAATGAATATAAAGAAGAAGCTTTTATGGGGATTCATCTGGCGCATGTTCTTCTCGCTCTCTTTATTTATCTTAAATATTGCATTTGCAAAATATTTTGGCGCTATCGAAAGCGGCCAGGTATACTTTATAACCACTGCATTGAGTTTGTATATTATTTTTAGCAGTGTAAATATAGAAACAGGAATAGGTTTTTATGCTGCGGCCAAAAAAGTAAATTTAACCACTACGCTTTTTGCAGGATTGTTGTTTACGGTTATTTCCGTGATGATTCTGCTATTGTTGCAATACTTTCCGGCAACCCGTGATTATTTTTCCGGTAAAAGCTGGGACTGGTATTACAGTGTATTTTATGTTACAGGAAACTTGCTGGCCAGTATTTTTTGCGCTTTGTTTTTTGCGTATAATAATTATGTGTGGCCTAATGTAATATTAGCTTGCTGTATGTTAATACTGGCTGCATTTTTCGTCATTAATGATCAATTCTGGTTTTATACCCGGGAAGAAAGCCTCTTTGTTTATTTCTTTTTTTTTATTGTGCAGGCGCTCATACTTATTCTTGGGTTTATCAGTAAACATCGTAAGGAAATTAAACTAAACGTATCAGTCATCAATAAACGGCATTTAAAAAGTATAATACATTATTCTCTGATAGCATTAATCAGTAATGTTGTTTTCTTTTTGTTATACCGAATGGATTACTGGTTGGTTGAGTATTATACTTCCGCATCCGAATTGGGTAACTATATACAGGCATCCAGGTTCGGGCAGGCATTACTAATAGCACCTTCCATTTTTTCCGCAATAATAATACCGAGGATTGCCGATAAAAGTATAATGAGATTTGATAAGCCTGCTGCTTTCGCCTTTGTAATACTTGCTTTTATATTTTTATTTTTTTTGATATTCCTTTTATTTGCGGGTCCCCCATTTTTTAAAATACTTTTGGGGGAGGATTATATCCATATGTATTGGCCTTCGGTGATTAAAATACCCGCTATTTTATTTTTATCCTTTTCTTTTATACTGGGCACATGGTTTGCGGGTATAAACAAAATAATATATAATATTTATAGCACAGTTGCTGGCGTAGTGGTTATTATAGTCAGCGATTTTTTGCTCATACCTGCTTATGGTATCATTGGCGCCGCTGTTGCATCATTGCTGGCTTACCTGGCTGTATTTATTACTTCGGTTTATTTATATAATTCCAAAACCAACCAGCGTTTCGGTGATTTACTTCGTTTTTGCAGAAGCATAGTAAAGAACAGGAGAAGATACGCCAAAGAATTATGGGCTAATTTGAATCTAATAGATTATTAAAAGCTCCTGTGAAGTTTTCTGCTCTAAAATGATGACATGCAATTCTCATTTTACGGTTTGCATCCGTTAAGACACTTTTGTGCGATAAAATTGAAGTGAAAATGGCAAGCAGGTCTTGTTCATTTTCATATTCCCAGTTGCAGCCTGCAAACTGCGCCGGTAATTGCAACCCTTTGGGAATGATGGCAGGTTTTCCAAAATAGATCTGATCCGTTATAAAGCCGGGGGAATGGGTTACACCATTTATTTCTTCTACTCCCCGCATTCCGCTAGTGTGTAAAATAACCGGAGCCCATACAATATCGGCCTGCTGATAAAGTATTTCATATTCAGGTTGTTCTATGATGTACATAAACGTGCTTACCTTGAAAAAATACCGGTCAGCAAGTTTGCGCAATGTTTCTGCTATGTTATTTCCAAAAGACGAATCTGCACTTCCCGCAAAAATAATATGAAGAGGGGTAGAGGTTAAAAGATCCTTTATATGCATTTTCAGAAAGTCAACTACCATTTTGTAATTTCTTCGTTTGGCCTCCACTGTGCCTGGAATAATAACGGTAAAAACATTTTTTGGAAAAATAAATTGATCCGTTTGTTTATGAAAGTTACCCGGAATAAAACATACCTGTTTTGATGGAAAAGCCTGTTCAAATGTATTTATCATCGCTGGTGCAAGTACCCTGTAATGCCGAATGCTTTTGTGCAATATTTTTTTTGCGATTGTTTCCGAAATATCCCGGATGTTTCTGAATGAACTGCCTTTATAGTCATTAATAGAATGTACCGTCATGCTTATTTGCAGATGATGGACTTTGCGCAAATACCACGCAAATAACAGTTTATTGTGCTCTAACGTTCCAATATGAAGATGCGTATAAGAAGATTCGAAGATATGCCTGAAAAATTTGTGTATAAAAGCTCTGTTGGATTCATGAACCTGTACAACCCAGTTTATTTTTAATGATAATTGTAAGGGTTGAATAATGCATTGAAGTTGTTTGCAGGAATGCTCAGTAATAAATATTGTTACTTCCGAAAAGTAAGTGCTGCTTAATACAAGTAATGCTGAAAGATTTTCAAAATGTGTTGTCTCGTATATAATGAGTTTCTTTTGCAAAAGCATTGGGATATAAGTTAAAAGCAGATAAACAAAGAAATCATATTTACTCAAACAACTCCAGCCTCGTTTTAGGCCGCCGCGCTTCCTCCCATTTGAAATTTCTGAATCTTTGTCTTTCTTCAGGCACTTCGTTCACAGGATAAAAGCCGCCTTTCACCTGGTATAACCATGTAATTTTATCCAATTCTTTTTTTACAAAGTAAAGATTGATTAAATCTGCCTGTGCATAATTGGCGCCGGTATAAGCGCTGTCATCATCCTGCAGATAATAGAGGCTTTCGGCACTCCCTCTGGCCCTAATATGATCAATGTCGCCATCTTTAAAAAAACCATTAATGGTATTTCCTTTTAACTGGTTATAAAAGCTATCATTGCTCCTGCTGATGCTGAAAGCATTTTCAAGCACTTCTATATGATCGGGCTTTTTATTTTTAGTATGCAGATAAATAGTATCTCCTGTAATCTGACTTTCTTTTGCCCAAACAATAGGATTGGTAAATAGGCGAAAAATGGAATCTCTTCCCGAAAAGAACATGCTATCGCAAACCGCCTGCATCGAATCAGAAAATATGCGTACATGGTGAAATGCCTGAAAAAAACGTACGCTGTCAATCCTGTCAAAATCCTGCGCATGTATTCCTTTAGCCGTATCCTTATCTGCTGATCTTATTGTTTGCATCACCAGACTGTCCCCGTGGTCATGCGGCAGGTCTTTTGTCAGCAGTGTGTCTCCTGTCTGCAATTGAACAGGCTGCTGAAGTATCGTATCCTTCCGGGGAGGGATTATCGGCGTCTCCCGTATAGCGGTATCGGTGAAAGGCAGCGTTGCAGAATTTTTTGGCAACGGTTTACGGCCGTTCAATATCATGGCTTTCTTTGCATCTTTAGTTTTTGCTGGCTTTCCCAATACCTTCATTGCCGTATCCTTTCCAATTTCCTCCATCACTATACTATCGTATTGTGGAACCCCGTTTGAATTAATATCTGAAGAATCAGCGGGTAAGTTGCTGGCATTCTTATCCATTGGTGAGCTGGTATCTTTAACATATAAAGTGTCCAATTTAATGCCCGAATACAGTGTATCGCCTGTTATAAATAACGAATCATTATCCTGCTTAATAATCATAATGGGTTTTAGAGTAGCAAGAACTGTTTTGCTATCCCGGTTAAAATTACTTTTTTCTGACACCAGTGTTACACCCTGGGCTGTATCAATATATACAACACTTCCCTCAGCAAAGCCTTCCCCTGTTGTTTTATTGAAACTAATATTATCGGCAGTAATATATTGAGTGCTGTCTTCAATTACAGGGCGCTTACCAAAATTGGCAAATCCTTTATTCATGTCATAATAGCCATCGGATGTTCGAATAATAGATTTACCATCGTTAATGGTGGTAGGAGAAACGAATGTAGCAATTTGTGAATCCACATTATACAAAAGTGTGTCGGTTGCAATTGTATATTCGGGGTCAACAAGACGCACGTTTTTTTTGAAATAAGCATCTTTAGTGTCTGCATAATAATAACCCTCCTTACTGGTAAGGGTGGAAGCGGAGGTTACAATTTTACCACCGCTGAGATAAGTTCCTGTTTTGGTATTAAGATCGTATTCCAGTGTTTCTGTAGTAAGTGTTGCCTTTCCATCGCTTAATTTTACATTTTTTTTCAGATGCGCTATCCTCGTATTGCCATAGTAAATGAGATATTGTGAGTATACATTCACACTGTCTGCATCATTAATATGGATATTGCCAAATACTTCAATTATATTTTGCTGCTTATTCATTACAATGCTATCACCGTTAAAGAAAGTATTTTCCTGGCGAAGCATGGCATTTCCCACCAGTATCTGCAATTCAACACTGTCTTTCTTTTCAAATTTTAAAATATCAGAGCGGATGAGATGCACTTCTCTTGTGCTGTCTTTAGGTAGTGTGGAAGGATTGGAAGAACTATCCACAGTTGGTTTTTGCTGTGTCCACGCCAAATGGAAGATCAGCAAAAAAAATACGGATAATACAATCCTCTTTCGTGTATTCATCTCCGTTTTTTATCTTTACCTGGAACTTTGGTTAGCGAATCAGACAGCGGAACCATTAATGGATCTGATTTATCTCTTTTACCAAATAGTAATCCACCGGTATACCTGCGCGGATGTATCCTGAAATCCTGCAATAAAACATTAAGACTATTGGCAGTTGAATTAAGATTATTATATAATTTTTTGTCATTCATCAGCAATCCCAAAGAACCATCATTGTTGTTTACTTTATTTAAAGTAGTGCTAAGTTCAGTTACTGCTGCATCTAATTTTGTTAAAGTCTGCTGAAGTTCCAGGCTGGCTAATTTGCCTGAAGTAGTATTTAAATTTGAAAAAATTTGTGTAATGGTATCATTATTCTTTTTAAGATTACCTGTAAATGCACTGACATTCGATAAAGTTTGGGCCAGTGCGCCGGTTTGCGTGTTCAGCAAACTGTTCAGGTGTGCGGTAGATATTGCCAGGTTTGCAAAAATAGTTTGAAAATTATTTTGAGTGCGGGGATCAAAAATATTTCCAATTAATTTTAACACAGAATCAAGCGATTGCAGGGATGCATTGATCTTTACCATTGCCGGATCAAGACTGCCTTTAACCTGGTCGAGCAGGCCCAATCTAGCGTTTGTTACCAGTGTATCTCCGTTTTTTATAAAAGAGGGGGCATCGCCTAGATCAATGTCTAATGTAGTATTCCCTAATAAACTACCTGAAATGCGGGCAACAGAATTTTTGGGGATATTTATACTTTTACTGAGATTTAAAGTAACCAGGATACCACTGAGATTTTTATCTGTTTCCTGCATTTTATACACTTTACCAACCTGCAGACCGTTAATCATTACAGAATTCGAAACAGAGAGTCCTTCAACTGTTTGAAAGACAGTATATACCTTAAAGCTTTTTTCAAAAATGGGTTTCCCTTTTAAAAAGTTGAACCCCAATATAAGTAATGTAATAGCAACCGCTGTTAAAGCACCTACCTTGGTTTCGTTAGAAATTTTCATTCCTTAATTTTTATGCGGGAAAAGATTTACCAAACAAAAAAGTCTTTGGTTGAACGATGGCAACCTTTCACTTATTATTCAAAATCAATAGTTTCGTAGCAAAAATAAGATATTCGCGCAAAGCAATAGCATATCGTTCACGGAAAGCTAACGATTTTTGTCATTTACCGGCTTAGAACCGGTGGAGGAAAGGGATTGGGCCTCTTTCGTTTCAGCATTTGAGATATCGGCTGCACTTCTTAAATTATCCAATACACTTTTAAAGTTTACTATGGCTTTTACAATTGCATCCGCTGTTTCATCCTGTCCTTTTTCACTGTTCAGGTAATCTTCCTCTTCTTTGTTGGTGATAAAGCCTGTTTCTACCAGAACGGCAGGCATATTGGTGGCCTGTAATACCCATATTCCTTTTTCATTGCGTTGTAAAACACCGTCACTTTTACGGCCAGATTTTTCAAATTCATTTTCAATCATAGAAGCTAACCGCACACTGTTCTTGAAATATTTTTGAACCCATAGCCTGCTGGCAATAGCACCTTCAGGGGTGGAAGGGTCGGGTATTCCAGTGAGTTCACCTTCCGACTCAAAGCGTTCGGATACGGCGTCTGCTTTATGCACATCCCTGTCTGCGGCCCAAACATATGTTCCGGTGCCATAACGTGGGTTAGGTGTTGTCCACCTCTTATATACAGGCTCCTTTTTGGTGTGTTTTTTCCTGTTTTTTCCCTTGCCTGTGTAGTAGGTGCGGGTTCGGTATCCCGTTACTTTGGAATGACGGATACCGGCAGCCGCGTTTACGTGTATACAAATAAACAGATCTCCGTTATTCTCGTTGGCAAAAGATGCTTTTTCCCGTACAGGCTGGGTAATATCGGTAGTGCGGGTTTGAATTATTTTAGCATCGGGCAATTCCTTTTCTAATAGTGCCCCTACTTTTAAAGCAAGTTTTAAAGTTATTTCGGCTTCAGTTGAATAAGTCCCCCTGGCACCTTGATCCGAGCCACCGTGTCCGGCATCTACAATAATAGTTTTTATGCGACTTTTGGTTTGCGAAGAACAAACCAGGGAAATAAAAAAAGAAAAAAGAACAAGAGGTACAGTAATAATTTTTTTCTTCATGCCCTTGTTAAAATTTAATGGGATTTAGTAATTCTATTTTAATCTTCACGTTTTCTTACCGCTAATATGGCTATTTTTGTTGCCTTGTGTATGTATGAAAAATAAATGTCGCGAATTTAAGCGAAATTACATATTTACCTTCACCTTACTGCTGCTTACTATTGCAATAACGTATAATGGAAGGGCAAAAAACCTTGATCCATCTGCTTTTGGCAATTATTTAACAGGCTTTGCAGATACAATTCCCCGTGCAAAAGATACCCTTCCTTATCCTGCTGCTGATACCATTATTCAAAAAAGAAATCCGGATTCCTTACTTTCCGATTCTGCTAAAAGGGTTAAGATAGACAGTTTTGACGTAAAAATATCCAAAGATTCGATTGATGCACCTGTTGAATATGAAGCAAAAGATTCGATGGTATTGGATGTTACTGCTCAAAAATTATATCTGTATGGGGAAACAGATGTAAAATACAAGGACGTTAATCTTAAAGCTCCTGAAATTGTTTTTAACCAGCAAACCAATATGGTAAAAGCCAGAATGAAACTGGATACAGCCGGGAAAGTGCTGGGGCAGGCCACTTTGGTGCAGGGAGATATTACCACGGTAAGCGACAGCCTCGAGTTTAACTTCAGAACACAAAAAGGACTTACCCACAGCAGTTATTTTCAGCAAAATGAGTTGTATAATTATGCGCAGGTGGTAAAAAAAGTAGACCCTCAAACCATCTATGCTTTTAAAGGTCGTTTCACCACCTGTAATTTAGACACACCACATTTTGCCTTCCGCGCCAGGAAAATCAAATACATCAGTAAAAAAATGGCGGTTACCGGGCCCGTGGGGGTGGAATTTGAAAACGTACCGGTGTTGCCCGTGATATTGCCTTTTGGAATGTTTCCCATACAGCAGGGCAGGCATTCCGGTTTCCTGCCTCCTCAATTTACAGTAACGGAAAGCTTTGGACTGGGATTGGAAGGATTGGGTTATTATAAGGTGATCAACGACAACTTTGACATTACTGCAAGGGCGGATATTTATTCGTACGGAAGCTGGCGGTTGAATTTCACTCCTACTTACCGCGTTCGGTACAAGTATAACGGGTCGCTTAATTTCAGCTATCAAAATACACATCTCGGGTTTAAAGGAGACGCGGATTATACAAAAAACAAAAGCTTTTTTTTAACCTGGAGCCATCGGATGGACAGCAAGGCAAGACCAGGTGTGAATTTTTCGGCAAGTGTAAACGCGGGATCAAGTTCATATACCAGGTATTTGCCAATCAATGCTATTATTGATCAAAGCAACGGTGCAGGAGGTGTGTATAGCCAGCCGCAAAGTTTTGCCAACCAGATGAGTTCCTCCATTTCGTACCAGAAATCGTGGATAGGAAGGCCCTACAATCTTTCGGTTAATTTGAATCATAACCAAAACAACAATACCAGCTTAGTAAATCTTAATCTTCCGGACATCAATTTTAATGTAAATACCATCTATCCTTTGCAACCCCAGGATATGGTGGGTTCGGGAAAATGGTATCATAAACTGGGCATTGGGTATACAGGCAGTGCACGCGGACAAACTTCATTTGTTGATACTTCATTCACCTTCAAACAAATGATAGATACTTTTCAATGGGGGGCTCAGCACAATATACCCATCTCACTGGCTTTGCCGCAGGTTGGATCAATACAAATTTCTCCGGGCTTCAGTTACCAGGAAAGGTGGTATTCGCAGAAACTGTTCAGAACATGGAACAATCAAACCAACAAAGTAGACAGTTCCGTAAGCAAAGGCTTTTACAGCGCACGTGATATCTCCATGTCGGTATCCTTCAGCACAGCCATGTTTGCTACATTGAATATGAAAGATAAAAATGCTAAAGTACAGGCCATAAGGCATGTAATGCGGCCACAAATGAGCATAGGGTATAAACCCGACCTGTCTAAAGCATACTATGTAAACACGCAATCCGATTCAAGCGGGCGAAGAAGGATGATGTCGCAGTATGATGGCGGGGTATATGGCTCTTTTGGCTACGGTGAGTCGGGCAGCATTGGGTTTGGTATAGATAATTTTTTGGAGGCGAAGGTAAGAGATAAGCCAGACAGTACGGATACGGAAGAAGAAGGTGACGGGCTTAAAAAGGTAAAGCTGATTGACGGATTTGGCATAACAGGAAGCTATAATCTTCTGGCAGATTCATTTAAACTTTCCACATTTAACCTGTATGCGCGCAGTACGCTGTTTGATAAAATTAATATCACGGCGAGTGCCAATATTGATCCTTATGTTGTAGACAGTACCGGTTTTAGAATCAATAAATATGTGTGGCAGGATAATAAAATTTCTTTGGGCCGCATTACCAATGGTAGTCTTTCCGTATCTACCAGTTTTAAGAGCAAGGAAAAGGATAAAAATAAAAAACAAGAGACTGACCAGATGCAATACGATAACTATGATAATCTTACCGCCGATGAAATACAACAACAGATGGATTATGTTCGCAGAAACCCCTCAGAATTTGTAGATTTTAATATTCCCTGGTCAATCAATCTTTCTTATTCCCTAAGTTTCAGTAAGATACTCAGGCGCGATTATTCGGGATTTGACACCCAGTTCTCGTCAAGTGCACAATTTAACGGCGATTTCAGTTTAACCGAAAAATGGAAAGTGGGGGCCAATGGCTACTTCGATTTTAAGACTTTAAAGATCCCTTCTTTTTCAATGTTCATCTCCCGCGAAATGCATTGCTGGCAGATGTCTATCAACGTTACCCCCTTTGGACTCTGGCGTTCGTTCAATATTTCAATATATCCTAAATCGGGTATGCTGCGTGATCTGAAAATAAACCGCACCCGCACTTTCAGGAATAATTAGCGGCATGAACCTTATAATAATCATACATAATATTGAATATCTTTTCCTTTAAGGTGGCTACCGTATCTCCTGGTTGTATGACTACCGGCGGCAGAAAATCCATATGTATTGTTGCCGGCCACAGGTAAAACGGCTTGCTGCTCCCCGGCAGTACCCTTTTAGTATTGAACAGCAGGGCAGGTATAATGGGTTTGCCGGTGTCTAAAGCCAGCTTAAAAGCGCCATCGTGAAAAGACTTTAAAGGCTCATTGGTTTTGTTGCGGGTTCCTTCGGGATATATGCACATGTGCAGCCCTTGTTCCAGCACATCTTTCATTTTACCAAAACTCTCTTTGCGGCTGCGTTCATTTTTACGGTCAACCAATACCGAGCCTCTTGAATAAATCAACCCGAACAATGGTATTTTCGCCAGTTCAGCTTTCGCAATGGTTTTATTTGGACCCGGAATTTGTGGCGTGGTAACAGGTACATCCATATAGGAATTGTGATTGCTGACCACTATATAGTTTTGTCCTTTCCCGAAATATTTTTTCCCTTTTACAATAATCCTGCAACCGATCGTAATGAGAAAAAATTCCATCCATACTTTTGATATCCTCCGGAATATTTCAGTTCCCACCGGTTCCTTTATATAATTGGTGAGCCATATAGGTATAACAGCGATAAGCAAAGTGATGGTAAAAACAATAGCTCCCCAGAAAGCCAATATGCGTCCTAATATATTTTTGATAACAACCATATTAAATCCAAATCTGAAAGTCCAAAATTCGATATAAACACATCAAGAACCAAATCACAGGAACCGAACCTGTCCGCCGGGGCGGATAAAATCCGATCAAAAAATCCGAAAACGAAAAATCCGAAATCCGAAGTGAAATCAATTTCAAATTATAGATCTCAAATCTCAAATTTATTCAATTTTCCAGTCAACAGGATCTTTTCCCTGCTGCTGCAGCAAACGGTTCGTCTGTGAAAAATGCCTGCAATTGAAAAAGCCTTTGTCGGCAGAAAATGGGGAAGGGTGGGCGGCTTTCAATACATGATGTTTGGTTTCATCAATCAGTGCCTGCTTTTCCTGGGCAAATTTTCCCCATAATAAGAAAACAATTCCGGTTTTAAGTTGCGATATTGTTTGTATAACGGCATCTGTAAATACAGCCCATCCTATTTTTGAATGGCTGAAAGGTTCACTGGCTCTAACTGTAAGGGCGGCATTTAATAATAATACGCCCTGTTGTGCCCAGTGCGTAAGGTTTCCTTTCTTTAAAGGCATCGTTATCCCAATATCCGATTGTATTTCTTTGAAAATATTAATCAGCGAAGGGGGAGGAGCCACGCCATCCTGCACAGAAAAACACAGGCCGTGCGCCTGACCCGGCCCATGATAAGGATCCTGTCCAAGCAGTACCACTTTCACCCTATCAAAAGGCGTTTGCTCAAATGCATTAAAAATAAGCGATCCCGGCGGATATATCGTTTTGCCCGCCATTTTTTCCATCTTTAAAAAATGAACGATCTGCTCAAAATAAGGTTTGCTAAACTCATCCTTTAATACCGCTTTCCAGCTTGATTCGATTTTTACATCCATACCCTGTGAATTACAGTTTGGGTGCAAACTAAAAAAAATTATCTTTGCCAACCTAAAAAGGTCCGGTAGCTCAGTTGGATAGAGCATCAGCCTTCTAAGCTGAGGGTCATTGGTTCGAATCCAATCCGGATCACGAAAGTCACTCCAAAGAGTGGCTTTTGTATTTACAGACTGATAATCTCAGTTGCCGGAGTTTGCATGAGTCTTTCTTTTTCCGTGGGCGCTAGGCTTCGCCAGAGATAAAACACAAGATAGCTTTCCCACCCGGCAAATTTTTTGAAGAATTTATTTACCGCTTCGCTATCTTTTTTTTTACTGATAATTTTATGGTTCATCAATGCATTGAGCAGGCCGGCATCGCCGTAAGGAATGCAGGATCTTTCATTCAGGCTCTTCATCAGCGCATAATTCGCCGTCCATATTCCTATTCCCCTGATGCTCGTCAAAGCTTTTTGCCTGGATATAAAATCAGGAATGCCTGCAAGTTTTTGTTTACTGATCTCACCACTTATAAATGCCCGCGCAAGCCCGATGATGTATTCCGCCTTTTTGCGGGAGAATTGCATTTGATGAAGATCTTCCTGGGCGGCATGAGCTACGGTTTCAAAAGAAGGGAAAATATAATAAAACACATTTTCATAAAAAATGGAAGTGCCATATTTTTCTACGAAACGTCTTTTAACCCGGTAAGCAAAAGGAAGGTTGATTTGCTGACCGATGATAGGCCAGGCAAGGGCTTCAAAAAGGTCTGGAATTCCAATCAACCGAAGTCCCTTAAATGCTTCAGGCATATAAGCGAGGGATTTGTGCCTGGCTAACAATGTGTAAAATGCAGAAATGTCTGCAGCAAGGTCGAACCAGTCAGCAACATATTGCCTGATAACAGACTTGGTTTGCTCATTTGCTTTACCCTTAAGTAGCTGCACCCTAAGATTTTGCCCGTTCATGGATATTTCCAGCAAAACGGGCGACTGATCAATCAGCAGGGCTTTGCGAACCGAATCCGCGCTAACCCTGTGTAGGCAATCGTCAAAGTTGCGGTTCAGGAACCACAGGCATTCGTCAAAACTGAAGTTGTTATTAACGGGTATCTGCAGATCAGTATGGGCCATGCACAAATTTGACGTTGTTTTTTAAATTACACAATCCGCTTGTTGCTAACCCAACAGATGAATCATCTGTCTGCAATGAGGCAAAGATAATTAAGCAGCATTCCAAAAAAAACGATGCTTTATGTCAATACCTCTTTTGCCTGCGATTCAATTAAAGAACGGATTTGATTTTTGTACATGCCGGCAATGAAAGGTACAGTGAGGTCAATTTCTACCAGGTCTTCTTTTACATTGATACTGCCCGAGGTAGAAAACGGGCCCACCGCCAGGCTAAATGCTCCCCGGTCATCAGACCAGCTTTCCTCCACATTTTTTATTTTATCCGAATATTTCTCTTTGAGGTTCTGAAGCAGTTGTCTGATCCTGGTTTTAGCTTCTTCTTTTGTGTATTGATGTGGAACTTCAATTTTCATGGTTCATGAACTTTACAGAAAAAGAGCAAATGTATGGCAAAGTTTTTTTGTAATAAAAGGGTGATTTACGCCATTATTAATTTACTATATTTAAATAATATTTTAATTATTAAAAAATAATATAAATATTTTTGTTTATTATTTTTTTTATAACTATTTTACACTTATTTTACGAAATGAAAAAAAAAAGGAAAGCGGGGGGAGGGAGAAAGAAATTGCCGCCTGAATTGGTTAAGCAGGCAGTTACACTGTTTGTAGAGCAGAAGTATGTAGAAGCGGCCGGAGGATTGGAAGCATTAAAAGTGTATCTCTATAAAAAATCCATATCTCTGAAACCACCAGATGGTCATTCCCCGTCCTAACCCCGATGCCTTTTCGGGGTTTTCTTTTCTTACTGTATTTGATCAGGCCGCAGCCTTCTTCCAGAGCTGTAATGGCTGCACCGCTATATCTTTTTGGATCTCACGGCCACTTAAGTGGCGCTTATAGATCATAGTAAATTGACAATCAGCAAAATTCAATAGAAATACCTGGTTGGGCGATGATGCTTTGCCGCCTAAGCCCAGCACCAGGTAAAACGGCAGGTCGTTATACGATTTATACCGCTCCAGTTGATATCCTTTAGAAAAAGGATAGCTGTTGGCTATAAGCGCTGACCGGAATTTGCATTCCACGTAAAAACTTCGGCCCTCCGGTATATCGCGGAATGTAAAATCGGGTTTCAGACTGCTTTCAGGATAATCTTTCCCATTTTGCTCGTAGCCCCGCGTACGATGGATGAGTTTATATTGTGTTTTTGGGAAAAGGTGCTGGCGTACATAATCCTCAAATTGTTCTCCTTTCTGAAAATGATCGGGGATAAACAAATGTGTTTGTTTCGCAGGGGGGATTATGGTAATCATAGCATAGGGTTATGGAATAAAAACCTTAAATGAGTCTTATTATTGTTGTAAGGTTGAGTATTCCCCCGATTCCCGGGAAATTTCAATCTTAGGTCAATAACAGTGAGACTAACTGCATTGATACGGATGCCGTGCGCTAATTCAATGGCTGCTGCCCTCACTAATCCTTCAACGGCTGTATTGTATTAAACGCTTAAAGCTCCGCGGAATCCCCTGGCTGCATAATAAGAGTCGGCGCCGTTGTGATACACGAATACCGTATTGTAGCGGCGATCGCAAAAAAGTGCGCCGCCAAGTTTCCGGATAGGGGCAGGGGTTAGTATCCAACTCGAGGTTTTCAGATCAAATTCACCAAGTTGCTGCAACGCCCGGTATTGTTCTTCGGTTAATAATTCAATACCCATGTCAGCAGCCATATTCATCGCGCTGTTTTGGGGTTTGTGTTCTTTCCTCGCTTCCAGTGCCGCATGATCATAACAAATGCTTCTGCGCCCTTTAGGCGTTTCCGCTGAACAATCACAAAAAATATATTTGCCCGTCTTTTTATCAAATCCAACCACATCCGGTTCGCCACCGGTTGTTTCCATCTCATCTAATGACCATAATTTTGCCGGACTGTTTTCCAGTTTTGACTGTACTTCTTTCCAATCAATGGCTTTATGGTGGTTCCTGTTTTTTTCAAAACGGTTTTGCAATGTTTTGAGGAGGTCTTGCGCCTGTTTTGCTGACAGCTCTTTTTTAACGTTCATATTGCTGTTATTATATGTGTACAAATTTCACGCGGTGTAATGACATTATTTTTTTAGCAGAAAAACAATGTCCTGCTCCAGGCTTTCCGGCAATTTTGTTGGTGCATATCGCTTATAGGGATTGCCCTGGCGGTCAACAAGGAATTTTGTGAAATTCCATTTGATCCTGTTTCCGAAAAACCCGCTGAGCCTGCTTTTCAGATACTTAAAAACCGGATGTGTATTTCTTCCGTTGACATCGCATTTTTCAGTAAGTGGGAAACCAACGCCATAATTGATTTTGCAGGTTTCCCCGATCGTTTCATTTGTTTCCGGTTCCTGTTGGCCAAATTGATTGCATGGAAAACCCAGTACAATAAGTCCCTGGTTGCTGTATTGCCGGTGCAAAGCCTCAAGTCCTTCAAACTGTGGCGCAAGCCCGCATTTTGTTGCTGTGTTTACGATCAACAATACCTTCCCTTTGAAATCATGAAAGGAAATGGTTTTACCGTGAGGCGTTCTTGCTTCCAACTGATAAAATGGTTGATTCATAATTGCAAATATAGTTGCGGAAGTTAATTGCAGCTTCCGTTTTTTGTCGTCCCGGCGTTAAAGCTTCAAACGCTTTTCTAAGGGCTGGCTTTTTGCTGAGCCGTGTTTGAAATTCTTCGGGGATTCCATAATCCTCAGACTTTTTAAGCTTCACTTTCAGCCCGGCTTTTTCTACTTCAATGGCTTCATAAATATAGGCTTTCAAAATATTTTTCTGCTGAACGATCTCCTTCACACTGGTAAAGCGGATCTGGCGCGCCGATTGCACATTTTGGGTTTGCTGAGTTAAAATCCCATGTGGATCCTGCAACAATGCGCCTTTGAAAAAAAGGAAGGCGCAGTATTCCTTAAATACGTGAATTAAAACAACATTTGCATCATTATATTGATAGCAGGGGCAGCCCCATTTTAATGCTTCATCAAGCCCGCAATCAAGCGCAATGATTCTCATCTGTTTGATCTCTTTTTGCCATTTTTCGTTTTTATCGAAGTACCAGTTTACTTCAGGATTCATCATGTTCGTTTATACTTTAATTAGATTGTTTATGTTATTTCCAATAAAACTACTTCCCCGCCTGCCGGTGTAAGACCGCTGGTCTCCGTGCAGACAACTTCCGGTCCGCCGGTCTCAGATACCACGATGCCGCTGTGAGAACAATCAATAATGTGGGTCCAAACAACGCTTTTGGGTTGTCGCCCACGGCTATATGTGAAATAACCGCTCCCGACATGGCAAAGAAAAAGCCGGCGTAGGCCCATTCTTTTAACAATGGAAATCTTGGCATCAAAACCGCTATCACACCCAGTATTTTCCAGGTGCCCAGTATGGTTAACAGATACAGCGGATAGCCCAGCCGAACCATCATGTTTGTTTCTTCCTTCATTTGAATAAGCTGCACTACCGCGGTGGATATCATCCCCAAAGCAAGCCAGGCGGTAGCGATCCAATATATAATTTTACCGGCTTTTCCGGCAGGTTGATTTTGTGTTGACATAAATGAAGATGATTTCGGGTGTTATTTTAGTTTGCTTACAATCTCCTGCAGCCGGTCGTGCGCCATATTGATGCCATAGGAAAAAGGAAGTTTGAGTTGCTGCTCCCTGTGCGAAGGCGAGCGGTAAATAATCTGCATGGTGAGCCTGCTGGTGTGCGGCGTAAGCTCGTCAAAATCCAGGAACTCAAGCTGTGCATCAAATCCCGCATTGTCCATTTCAAATGTGCGCACGATCTTTTGGTCCTCAACAACATCATGTATGGTTCCATGCGCTTTAAACAATACATTACCCTGTGGGTCGCTGGTTTCAAAGGCGTAAGCGCCATGTTGCCGGTTTTCGAGCTTTAGCACTTTGGTGCCCATCCATTGTTCCACGATGCCGGCTTCGGTGTAAGCTCTGAACAGCAATGCTACAGGCAGATCAAATTCTCTGGTAATGGTTAAATCCTGTTTGCCCTCTTCGGCGTGAATCTTTGTCTTACGTTCCATATCGCATTATTTTTTTGTTTTATACTGTTTCATAACAGCTTCTAATTTGTTGAAACGGTCATCCCACATGTTGCGGAAGGGTTCGATGAAGTCGGCTATCGTTTTCATTTTTTTTGGATTCAAGTGGTAATAAATTTCACGTCCCGTTTGTTCCTGTTTGAGCAGTTCGCACTCGGTGAGGATCTGTATGTGTTTGGAAATGGTTTGCCGCGATGAATCAAAATGCGCCGCGATGGCTCCGGGTGTCATGGCATGTACAGCCAGCAGGGTTATGATCGCCCGGCGTGTGGGATCGGCGATGGCCTGGAAAACATCTCTTCGTAAATCCATTATGCAGCTATTTGACTGCAAATATATATGCAGTCATTTAACTGCGCAAATTTATTTTTTAGGTGAGAACTGTAGTGAAGGAAGAACAGCCTGGTGCTAAAGCAACATAATAAGTGTCTGAAATTTTAATGCTTCTCTATATTGTGATGTCCATGCCTGTAATGTTCCAATAAGGCATCTCCTCCAAAATCGTTTTTGAGGTCGCGGATCACCGTATGAATATGATTTGCGTTATTTTGCGTATTGTCGTATTCGATAATAATTGTTGGGCCGTGAATGCGGTAATAGCAGGGCTTTCCAATCCCTCTTTGCTGATGTCCGGCCCAGGCAAACCGGAGATTTTCCATACCGGCGTTTTTAATATCCTGCAGCATTTTGTGAGACAGATCCTTTTTATAGCGATCCAGGTAAACTTCCAGGAGCTGCAAAAATAATAGTTGCGCTTTTGTGCTCAGCTCCGTATAACGTACTCCTGCTGCCTGCTCAATCATTGCTTTACGCGCGGTGCCTGTTATTATTTCGGACGGCGCTGTTGTGTTGATGATGGCTTTTTTTAATTCAGTTTCCGAGAGATTATGTAAAAGTTCGAAACCAGCAGTTGTTTCCTTTTTTAAAATTTCTTTATTCTTTTGAGATCCGGCCAGTACTATCGCAGGATTGGATCCCAGGAATGAAGGTGTTCCCGAGAGGAGTAGGTTTTTGTGTGCAGAGAAATTAAAAGAAATATGATGTCCTTCAAAACGCCATCCCCAGCTACCGGAATCAGATGGTGTTCCGAAAACAGTTAAAAAGTATTTTCCCGGATCCCGGTAATGATCATCCCCGGATCTTTGCTCCAGTTCTTTTAACAGGAGTTCCAGTTGCATAACCGCGGTTATCTTTTCTACTGTAGCATTGCTTAGTGAACTGCGCAGCAGGGTAAATACCTGCTTTTGTTGAGCCGTACTGAGCTCATTCATTGAAATGCCTTTACGATCATTTAGCGGCACGAAGTTAAAGTTATACCGTTCGGAGGTATCAAATGGCAATAAGGCTTTGCCTCTTTGCCCGCCGTTGAGCAGTTTAATAAAACGATTGGCTTCTATCGTGATATCCTGAGCGTGGGCCGGAAAATACAATAAAGCCGAAGCAATAGCAATATACCAGAAACGGGCCATATAATTTATGAATTGAAATTGAATGTAAACAATTCCGCTTTAATCACAATGGTATATGCAGGCATCATTGTATTTGCGGTCTTCCATCCGGCACTCGACTGCAGCATAGGTAACCGTACCGACAAAAAAGCAAAGTTTATATTTTATGGTTTTAGACATTTTCCAAAAGGTTGACTATCAAACATATATCAATCTTAAACCATTAGTCCTATAATTTATATTATGTTAAATAGATAAAAACTGAATTCTGTTGATAAGGCGATCTGATAACAAGGGTGCGTAAACTGGTAGAACCAGCAACCCTTATTTCCACTTCCATGGATATGCATATGGTAAGCCTTAATAATTGAAAAAGGGACAGTTGCATCAACTGTCCCTTTTTCAATACAATTTACAGATCAATTATTACTTGTTGTCAGCTTCGTCGTATTTCTTCTGGTAGAAATCTGATTTGGCTTTGTCGCCTTTCCGGTCGTAGCAATAAGCCAGGTTGTTACAAGCCGATTTAAATTCGGATTTTTCCGATAACTTCAACGTTCCCTTATTGTCGTATTCTTTGAACACCACTTCAAAAGGAGGAATAGCTTTATCGCACAAAGACAAAACCTGTGCATTTAATGCTTCTTTTTTCTTCAGATCTTCGGGTGTTTTCCCTTTTATTTTATTGGCATCTTCTTCAATGAACAAAGCCTGGTTAAAATAGTGTTTGGCAAGGTTCAGGTTGGCTTCCAGCGCGTCTGGTTTTATAGCCAGTGCTTTTTTATAGAGATCTTCTATTTTTATGCAACGTGCCGCATAATCGGCAGGTCTGTCTTTTGCATCGCTTACGTGTGTTTCATTAAACAACTCGTTTGCATAATCTAAGATCATATCAAAACCTTCCGGGTTAGCGGCGATCAGTTCCTCGTATTTGGCATAAATGGCTTTTTTATCGCCCTGGCTGCGCAGGTAGTCAAATTCAACCAGTGGCAAATAATCATCTTTCGGATATAGCTCCCGCCCTAATGCAACATATTTTTGCATATTGGGAATATCTTTTTTATCCAGGTAATATTTTGCCAGGTAACGATAGGTGGTTACATGCTCAGGTTTTGTTGCCACTTTGGCATCAGCCAGTTTTTGAAAATATGCTACAGCTTCATCGTCTTTTTTCGCGTTCATTGCCGATAGTGCGGAGTAATACGTTAAAGTAGTATCCAATTTGTATAATCCCCAGCCCTGTTGGAAAATATAATCGCCAATCTCGCCCGATTTTTTAAAGTTTGCCAATGCATCCTCATATTTTTCAGCATTGTACTGGCTGGCTGCCGCATCAAAATAACTCCCGTATAAATCATATATGGGTTTATAACTGTCTACAGTTAAAAGTGTAGTAGCCTTGGTTTTATCTGTTTCCTGGGCCTTTTTAATGGCCTCAAAAGCCTCTGTTCTCGGGTCGGCCACCAATGTTTTAAACTGATCACTTGCCGCAATGGCGCCGTAAATCTTTGCCTTGGTGTACCACACTTCCGCATTTTTTTGATTTTTGGGCGCCGCCAGCAAGGCGTCAATACCTTCTTTGGCTTTATCCAGTTCTTTATCTTCCAGCATGCTTTTCACCTTGTTAAGGTTTTGCGCCGAAAGACCCAATGTCCACCCTGCCATCAGGGCGATGAGCATTATTTTCTTCATATTTGTTGGTTGTTTAAAAGTTTTATCTGTCTGACTGATTGTTCTTTTTGCATTTATTCGCCAGGTTTATCACCGGCATCCCTATTTTCTTCGTCTTCTGTATCATCATTGTTTTCCTCTTCATAACGGGCCAATTTTGTAATGGCTGCTATGGCGTCGTCTTCATCAAGCCTTATCAGTTTTACGCCCTGGGTAGCTCTTCCCTGCTGGCTTACCTGGCTCACTGCCATCCGTATTGTAATACCTGATTTGCAGGTGATCATCAGATCTTCATCTTCTGTTACATCTAATATACCTACCAAAGAGCCGGTTTTGTCGGTTACATTAATTGTTTTCACTCCCTTTCCACCACGGTTGGTTATCCTGTATACATCCTCCCCCGTTTCATCGGTAATTGCAGTACGTTTCCCAAACCCTTTTTCGCTTACTACCAGTACTGTTCTGGAATTGTCGTCTTTTTTGACACAAATCATGCCAACCACTTCGTCCTGCTTATCGTCTACTTCGATACCGCTAACCCCGATGGCGCCCCTGCCGGTTGGACGCACTTTGCTTTCAGGAAAACGGATCGCTCTCCCACTCTTCACTGCCATCATAATTTCGCTATGGCCGTCTGTCATTTTTGCTTCCAGCAGTTCATCTCCTTCTACGATGGTAATAGCATTAACACCGGTTGCACGCGGTCTGCTAAAATCTTCTAAAAGTGTTTTTTTGATGGTGCCTTTTCTTGTGCAAAGTACAATATAATGGCTTTTTATAAACGCCTCATCTTCTAAATTTTTAACATCTATGATAGCACGGACCTTATCATCCGGCGGCAACTGGATGAGATTTTGAATTGCTCTGCCTTTGCTGGTTTTATCGCCTTCGGGCAATTGGTATACTTTTAACCAAAAGCACCTGCCTTTTTCTGTAAAATAGAGCATGGTATTGTGGGTAGACGTTACGAACAAATGTTCGATCCAGTCTTCCTGCTTGGTGCGTCCGCCTATTGCACCCCTCCCACCCCTGTTTTGTTGGCGGTATTCGGTTGCAGAAGTTCTTTTAATATAACCCTGGTGAGAGATCGTTATCACCACATCTTCTTCCTCAATCAGGTCTTCCACGCGCATTTCATCGGCGAGGTACTGGATTTCTGTTCTGCGGGTATCACCAAATTTTTCTTTTATTTCAAGAAGCTCTTTTTTTATAAGATCATAGCGCATCACTTCATCTCCCAGCAACTCGATAAGGTAAGAAATCTGTTTCATTATTTCATCATACTCTTGTTTTATCTTTTCCCGCTCCATGCCGGTAAGGCGCTGCAATCTCAGTTCCAGTATGGCTTTAGCCTGCACTTCATCCAGGCCCCATCCGGCATTTACCAGTTTTTCCCTGGCTACATCAGGGGTGGCTGAATTGCGTATCAGTGAAATAACTTCATCAAGGTGATCCAGCGCAATGAGGTATCCCTGCAGTATATGAGCTTTCTTTTGCGCTTCCTTTAATTCATATTGCGCCCGCCTAACCACTACCTCGTGCCTGAATTCAACGAACTCGCTGATAAGATCTTTAAGGTTAAGCAATTTCGGTCTGCCTTTTACAATGGCTACGTTGTTGATGCCGTAAGAGGTTTGAAGTTCGGTGTGCTTATACAAGTGATTAATAACTACATTGGCAATAGCATCCCGTTTCAGGTCAATTACTATCCGCGTACCTTCTTTATCATTTGATTCGTTATTTACATGGGCAACGCCGTCAATTATCTTTTCATTTACCAGTTCTCCTATTTTGTTGGTAAGCGTATCGCGACTTACCTGGTAGGGCACTTCTGTGATAATGATCTGCTCTCTTCCGCTGGGCTTGGTATCTACGTGTAATTTGCCCCGCATTACCACCCTGCCTCTGCCGGTATGCATTCCCGTTCTGATGCCTTCATAGCCGTAAATAATGCCACCGGTTGGGAAATCCGGAGCCTTTACGAATTTTATGAGGTCTTCAATGGTAATCTCCTTATTGTCAATATAAGCTATACATCCCTCAATTACTTCCGTAAGATTATGCGGCATCATATTGGTAGCCATGCCTACAGCAATGCCACTTGATCCGTTTACCAGTAATTGTGGTATACGGGTGGGAAGAATGGTTGGTTCATTTTCTGAATCGTCGAAGTTCGGTTGAAAATCTACCGTATCTTTTTCTATGTCATCAAGCATGTGCTCGGCCAATCTTTGCAGTCTTACCTCGGTATACCGCATTGCAGCCGGCCCGTCGCCATCCTGGTTGCCAAAATTTCCCTGTTTGTCAATCAGGGTATACCGCATACTCCAGTCCTGCGCCATGCGCACCATAGCATCATATACCGAACTATCACCATGCGGATGATATTTACCAAGCACCTCCCCTACCACACGCGCCGATTTTTTATAAGGGCGGTTATAATTCAACCCCAAATCATTCATCGCATACAAAATCCGGCGGTGTACCGGCTTTAATCCATCCCGAACATCGGGTAACGCCCTGCCTACAATTACACTCATAGAGTAATCAATGTAGGCGGTTTTCATTTGCTCTTCAATGTTCACCTGAATAATGCGGTCATTGTCGCTGGTTTCTAACGGAACTAAGTTATCTTCCATAATATTTTGCTATATCTTACGCTTGTTACCGGAGTCTTTAAAAAATATGTGCAAAGGTACTGCTTTTGAGCCTCTTTAGCCCTATTTTTAGTCTTTTTCTGTTCATTTTATCCACGCCATGTGGATAGATTATTCCTGAAAAAATAAATTAACATGGCATTGCAAAAAAGTAACCTGCCAGCCAGGAAGATTCTCCTTTTCGGCGCCGGAAAATCCGCCACCTGTTTGATTGATTATTTAATTAAACAAGCCGCAAATCATAACTGGCATATTGTGATTGCAGATAGCAATTTAGAACTGGCACAACTTAAATCAGGCGATTCTTTATATGCCACACCGATACAGGTTGATGTAAAAGATGATGAGAGAAGAAATGAATTAGTTGGGAAGGCCGATATTGTCATTTCCATGCTGCCTCCATGGCTCCATTCGCTGGTTGCAAAAAATTGTATCATAGTTGGTCGTCATTTGCTTACTGCTTCTTATGTTGATGAAGCGATCCGAAAACTGGAGCCGGAGATTAAAAAGAAAGGTGTATTATTTCTTTGTGAGATGGGACTAGACCCGGGTATTGATCATATGAGTGCTATGCAACTCATTCACCGAATTCATGCTGAAGGTGGGAAGATCAATTCATTTTATTCCCATTGTGGCGGATTGGTAGCGCCGGAAAGCGATAACAATCCCTGGCATTATAAAATAAGCTGGAACCCCCGCAACGTGATATTAGCCGGAAAGACCGGGGCGGCATATAAAATAAATAATAAAACGCTGCAACTGCCTTATCATTTATTATTCGATGCCGGCCGCACAGTACAAATACCCGGGTATGGTCGTTTAGCCTGGTACCCCAACAGGGATTCATTATCGTATATTCCTTTATATGGATTACAGAAAAGTTCCACTTTTATCCGAACCACATTGCGCCACCCGGATTTTTGTTTGGGATGGAAAAAAATTGTGGATCTAAAACTTACAGATGAAACCATACAGTATGATACGGATGAAATGAGTTATAAAACTTTTTTTGAAACGCATCTCCGGCAAAATGGATTTACAGAGCGCATGCCCGACACCGAGAAAACATTGCTCACTTACCTCGGTTTATATGAAGATGAAAAAATAAACAAGGGACCTAGTACTGCAGCCGACATTTTACAATTGGCTATTGAAAAAAAGTTAATGTTGAAGCCGGAAGATAAGGACATGATCATTATGATGCATGAGATAGGGTATGAATTCAAAACACAATCTCATAAAATAACAAGTGCACTTATCGTAAAGGGTGAAAACAGCCTGCATACGGCTATGGCAAAAACAGTTGGCTTACCTTTGGGCATAGCCGCAAGCTTACTATTGCAGGGAAAGATCAGCCTTACCGGTTTGCATATCCCCATAGTGCCTGAAATATATAGGCCTGTTTTGGAGGAATTGCGCAAAGAAGGAGTTGTGTTTGAGGAAAGATGATGTGAAGGAGGACTGTCAGTGGTCAGCAATCAGCAGTTAGCTTTGAGCAATACAAGGAAGGAGTATTAAGCCCGACGCAGGGAGGGTCAGACCGCATTAGGAATACAAAGAACCCAAAAACAAATCACAAAAAAAATAAAATACAGATGGTTCGTGCCTCACCATGACAAAAAAATCCGAAACGGAATGCAATCTCAAATTTTAAATTTCGAGTCCTTCAACAACTTCGCAAGCAGCCCCACTCCTTCCGTTGCCGGCTTTTCGATAACCGTTATATCCTGTACAGCGGAAGTATAGGGTATTTTTTTATCAATAATAAATTTGGGTATGCCATACGGTGCGTAGTGCAGTAATCCTGCTGCCGGGTATACTACCAGCGAGGTGCCCACAACCACAAAATATGCTGCCTCCCCGGCTATGGCAATTGCCTCCTCAATCATGGGTACAGGCTCCTCAAACCACACAATATGCGGACGCAATTGTGCGCCGTCTTCTGCCCTGTCGCCCAAATGAATATCATGGATAATATCATATACGAACCGCTCATTTTTTTCGCTGCGCATTTTCAGTATCTGCCCGTGCAGGTGCAGCACTTTGGTTGAGCCTGCCCGCTCATGCAGATCATCAATATTCTGGGTGATGATATGCACGTCAAAATCTTTTTCCAATGCAGCCAAACCCGTATGTGCGGCATTGGGTTGGGCCTCCAGCACGTTTTTCCTGCGCAGGTTATAAAATTGCAATACCAGTTCAGGATCTTTTTTCCATGCGCGGGGAGTGGCCACATCTTCAATATTATAACCCTCCCACAAGCCATCGCTGTCTCTAAAAGTTTTTAAACCGCTTTCGGCACTGATGCCTGCGCCTGTAAGTACAACTAATTTTTTCTTTTGCATGATATTCGAACAAAAATGTAATAAGCCATGTGCGATCAATCAGGGATACGCATTGCTTTTCTTTCCGCATCTAATAAAAAACCATCGCGGATAGCAATAATACAATAAGGTTTTTATTTCTTTTATAAGCGGTATTACCATTTGCCAATCTTACCCTATTTTTATTGCACAAAAAAATTATAATTATGCAAACAGCGCATGAAATTGATTACCGTATTTATGGCGAGGAAATGCAGTATGTTGATGTTGAACTGGATCCGGGTGAAACGGCAATGGCGGAAAGCGGCGCCTTTATGATGATGGACGACGGCATACAGATGCAAACTATTTTTGGAGACGGAACACAGCAACAGGGAGGTGGTTTTATGAATAAATTGTTCAACGCGGGAAAAAGGCTGCTTACCGGTGAAAGTTTATTCATGACGGCCTTTACCAATGTTGGGCAAGGTAAAAAAAGAGTGGCTTTCGCCTCTCCGTACCCGGGCAAAATCATCGCGTTGGATTTGTATGAGCTTGGCGGAAAAGTGGTGTGCCAGAAAGATTCTTTCCTGTGTGCTGCCCGTGGCGTAAGCATTGGTATTGAGTTTCAGCGGAGATTAGGTACAGGTTTGTTCGGGGGCGAAGGGTTCATTATGCAGAAATTAGAAGGAGACGGAATGGCTTTTGTGCATGCCGGCGGGCATGTTTTTCAACGCGTTTTACAGTCTGGCGAAACCCTGCGGATTGATACAGGCTGCCTGGTAGCATATACCAAAGATGTGGATTATGATATACAATTTGTAGGTGGAATACGCAACACGATATTTGGCGGCGAAGGTTTGTTTTTTGCTACTTTACGTGGTCCCGGCAAAGTATGGATCCAAACCCTTCCCGTTAGCCGTTTGGCCAGCCGCATACTCGCTTATGGAACGGTTAAACGGAAAGAAGAAGGCAGCTTATTGGGTGGATTGGGTAATTTGCTGGACGGGGATGGGAGGTAGTGGCCGGGTTTAAGGATACAGGTTGCAGGGTTAACGGACCTTGCAACCTGTAACCTGCAACCTTACGCCTTATGTATTTCGCTTGTGAAATGAAACTGTATGGCAGGATTGTTTGCGATCTCTGTATTGAGGAACCATTCGCTCTGTGCCAGGTATACCAGGTGTCCATCCTTATCCAGCACCACGTTCCCGGTTTTAAATCGCGTAAAGTCTTCTAATTTTTTACGGTCATCCGAAGTTATCCAGCAGGCTTTATAAAAAGGAAGCGAATTAAACTGAACAGATGCGCCATACTCATTGAGCAAGCGGTACTGGATCACCTCAAACTGCAAATCGCCAACGCAGCCTATGATTTTGCGGTTCCCGCCATGCTGGGTAAACAACTGGGCAACGCCTTCATCTGTTAATTGAAGTAATCCTTTTTCCAGTTGCTTGGTTTTCATAGGATCTTTATTCACCACTTCTTTAAAGAGTTCCGGTGAAAAACTTGGAATGCCAGTGAAATAAAAATCGGCCCCTTCGGTGAGTGTATCTCCTATTTTAAAATTACCGGTATCAAACAACCCTACCACGTCGCCGGGAAATGCCTCTTCGATCACATCTTTCTGTCGTGCCATAAATGAATAAGGGTTGCTGAAGCGGACATCCTTATCCAGCCGAACATGATGATAATATTTATTGCGCTCGAATTTTCCGGAACAAACCCGTAAAAAGGCAATGCGGTCGCGATGTTTGGGATCAAGGTTGGCATGGATCTTAAATATAAAGCCACTGAACTTTTCTTCTTCGGGGCAA
The DNA here is from genome assembly GCA_937991535.1 of uncultured Sphingobacteriales bacterium. GTDB lineage: Bacteria > Bacteroidota > Bacteroidia > Chitinophagales > Chitinophagaceae > Agriterribacter. The sequence continues at coordinate 6,174 of CALKHN010000106.1, read as the reverse complement.
ATTTCTCTTTCCGATGTTGGGCGGCACAGCGGTGAGGGGGCTATTCGTATAAAAGTATCGAGCATTTCTTTTACGCCAAAATTGTTCACGGCGCTTCCAAAAAATACCGGTGCTGTTTTAGCCAGCAGGTAGTCCTGTGCATTCAGTTCACCATATACCCCGTCAATCAGTTCAACATCTTCCCTCAACTGAGCTGCATTCCGCTCACCTATTTTTTCAACCAATACCGCATCTGCAAGGTTGGTTATATGTTCCATATCTTCCTCATCGGTTTTGGTATGCGGAGCAAAGAGCAACAGGTTTTTTTCAAAAAGATTGTAAACGCCTTTAAAGTCTTTGCCGCTGTTGATGGGCCAAGTCATAGGATGAAGCTGCAAATGGAGTTCCTTTTCAATTTCTTCGAGTAAATCAAACGGCATTTTGCCGTCGCGGTCCATTTTGTTGATGAATACAATTACAGGTGAGTCGCGCATGCGGCAAACCTCCATAAGCCTGCGCGTTTGTTCTTCTACCCCGTTCACACTGTCAATAACCAGTATAACACTGTCTACGGCAGTAAGTGTTCGGTAAGTATCTTCGGCAAAGTCTTTGTGCCCGGGTGTATCCAGCAGGTTGATAAGGTTACCTTTGTATTCAAAAGTCATTACACTCGTTGCTACAGATATGCCCCTTTGCTTTTCAATTTCCATGAAGTCGCTGGTGGCATGCTTTTTAATTTTATTGCTTTTAACGGCGCCTGCTGTTTGAATAGCGCCCCCAAACAACAATAATTTTTCTGTTAAAGTGGTTTTACCGGCATCGGGGTGAGAGATGATGGCAAAGGTTTTACGTTTATTGATTTCCGCTGTATATTTCATTGGGGCGCAAAGGTAAGGATATGCGATTTATTGTCCTACCAAAAACAGGGCGTTACAGAACATTAGTTTGCCGTTTTGCCAGAAGTTCCTGAACAGCACGTTGTCTGCCAGGTACACTATATTGCCCCTGCCCATATCCTGTACTCCATATATCAGTCCGTCGTTCAGTTTCTTTTTCAGTTCTGAACCCACGAAGCCCGCTACCAGGTTGTCTTTTTTAATGACTCCCACGTTCCAGCCATCGTTAATAAACTCGTATACATGGTCATCCATTTTAAGGGTATAGTAATAATCAGGGTAGCCAAATGCCAGCGGGTGCGTATTATCCAACTGAACTTTATAAATGGACCCCGGGGTTGTGGAAGAAATAAATTCCCGGTCGTGGTTGCCAAACTTTTTTAATGCAGCATACAGATCCTTTTTGTCTTCATTATCGTCGTCTTCTTTTTTAAATTTTATTCCACCGTCAAGCCCCGCTAATTGAGCTACCGCGTTTTCCATTGCAATTACTTTACCACCTCCCCCGATCCAGTTTTTTAAGTCATTAAAATCCTTATTGTTTAAAAATGAATACTTGCCGTCAGGTAAAATCAATACATCTGTCTCATTCCAGTTAACCGTTTTTATGTTACCGTTATTGACGAGCGTAACCGGGTAGTTTAACTCCCTTTCCAAAAAGAACCAGATTTCACCCGCAGCGTTAGCGTTAATCCCTTTACCAGTAACGAGCACGATCTTTGGCGCTTTTATATATTTTACATTTTCGCTGCCAAAATCATATCCTTTGTCTACAAAACCACTGCTTACGGGGATTGCTTGTATGTTTTGCGTATTGCATACATCTATAACCACATTCCACAAATTATTGCCTACAGTTCCATTCGAGGTTTTTAATACAATTATGGATCCCGCCTTAAAATGGGTTCCGTCTAATTCAAAGTCTTTAACGGAATACCGCAATTTTACTCCTTTTTGCATAAGTTGAGCCACTGCTTTTGCACTTTGCAAACCCTCCCATGGAATAACATAGCCGTAGGTTTCAACAGGACTGTTCACAAATGGCTGTGATTTTATATATGCACCGGTAAGGCTTACCTTTTCTTTTACGGCAAATGCTTTTAGACCGAATACATAGGGTAGCGCCCATGCCGTAATATCATAAGTTGCAGAGTCAACCAGCTTTGATTTGGGTTCAAACAGTACGCTTATGAGTGTAGACCGGGGTTGCATGTTGCTGATCACAATATCGTTTTCCGTTATTGTAAATGCTTCTTCCTCACCGGTAAAATAATTATAGCCTTTAGCCTTTCCTTTAGCCGATGCGTATTGAATATTATTTTTACCGAGCAGTTCCGTTAAAGCCGTTATGCGTTGAGCAGCGCCTTCTTCATTCTTAATTACATATGTTTTATACATTCCGGTTCCGGTTGTAACGGCATCATTAAAAAACTTCCTGAATTCTTTGATCAGTCTGCCTGCATTTTGTGAAGCTATTTCAATAGTACTGAGCCCGGTAGTATAATGATGCATAATCCTGTCTGTAAGCGTAAGGGTATCGCCTTCTTTTTTATAAACCCCCAGCCCAGACGCGGGCCCCCCACCCTGCTCATAGGTCATTCCTATGGCGCCGTTGTAAATGGGGTAAGTGTCACCGTAAGAAGGATAATACAAATCAAAAACTTCTTTGGTAAAAAACAGCCAGCCGTTGGCATCAAAATATTTTGCATTGTTTTTGCCGATACTCACCTGGAATGTTCTTTGCCATGGAGTAATGAGCTCATGATACGGCTGCGCCGCCGGTGCAAAATAATAGGGTGCATTGATACTCTGTTCGTGATAGTCTGCATGTATCTGCGGCAACCATTGCTGGTACAGCTTCATTCTTTGTTTAGATTCAAACTGGGTTTGCCAGGCCCAATCACGATTAAGGTCAAAATTATAATGATTTGTGCGTCCCCCCGGCCATGGTTCCTGGTGTTCCCTGGCGTATAAATCGGGGTTATAATTTTTGCCAACCACGCCGTTAAACCAGTTTACGTACCGGTCGCGGCCGTCAGGATTAATGCAGGGATCTATTACAACTATTGTATTTTTCAGCCATGCTTTGGTTCGGGCATTAGAGGGATTCACCAACTCATATAAAGTAAGCATAGCTGCTTCGGAAGAGGAGGCTTCATTACCATGTACATTGTAGCTGAGCCATACAATAACCGGTGTATTTTCTACCGGCGCCATTTTATCCTTAGCTTCATTGGCAAGACGCAGATTATTGTTGCGAATATTTTCAAGATTGCTGATATTATCTTCTGATGAAATAAAAGCCGCTATCAGGGGACGCCCTTCATTGGTTTGTCCGTATGATTGTAATTTTACGGCAGATGGAAAAGCGGCAGCTACATAATTAAAATAATTAACGATCTTAAAATGAGGTGTGTATTGCGTTCCTGTCTTATATCCTAAAAAATCACCGGGCGGTTGCACCTGCGCAAAAGCGCATAGATAGCCTGCAAAAAAAGGAAGTAAGAAAGTCAAACGTTTTATCATGAACCAAAATTTAATAAAGCAATTTAAGAAACCATCAGGCATTTACCATAGGTATTATCAGAACAGTCCATCAAAATTCTTTTAGTAACTTCCGGTTTTACAAATTTCAGATGAAGTATTCCCTCCATTTCCTTTTAGCTTTAGCAGGTATAACATGCTGTCTAACGAGCTGCCGCAATCAGGCGGTCAACGCGTCATTCAATCCTTTTGACTACTCCCTTCAAAAAACAATCCGTTGCGCAAACGGGGCTGTTGTTTCTGCGCATCCTTTGGCCAGCAAAGCGGGCGTTATGATGTTAAAACAAGGAGGCAATGCAGTGGATGCGGCAATAGCCACACAGCTTGCACTGGCAGTTGTTTACCCCGGCGCCGGAAATATAGGTGGCGGAGGGTTTATGGTGGCGCGGCTTAAAGATGGTAAAACAATTGCGCTGGATTACCGCGAAAAGGCGCCTTCTGCGGCAAGCCGTGATATGTATCTCGACAGCGCAGGTAACCCTGTTCTCCAGCTTAGCCAGCATGGACATTTATCTGCCGGCGTGCCGGGCACCGTGGCGGGACTATTCGCTTCCATGAAATATGCTTCCCTGCCTTTTCAGAAACTGATACAACCCGCTATTGATTTGGCTGAAAAAGGTTTTGTTATAACGGCGGCAGAGGCTTCGGGGCTAAATCACACACAGGAAGCATTCAGGCAATACAACGCTTCTAAAGTCATCTTTATAAAGCATGAGGGATGGAAGCGGGGCGATACGCTGGTGCAAACCGATCTTTCTGAAACGCTAAAACGCATACGCGATAAAGGACAAAAAGGCTTTTACGAGGGGGAGACTGCAAGGCTTATTGTTTCAGAAATGAAAAAGTCAAATGGTATTATTTCGCTTGATGATCTTAAAAATTACGAAGCAAAAGAACGGAAGCCCGTTGAGTTCACGTATAAAGGACATACGGTCATATCAATGCCTTTACCAAGCAGCGGCGGCATTATTTTACAGCAATGTTTGAAAATCATAGAGAACAGGGATATAGGAAAAATGGGGTTTTTGTCTGCGCCGGCCGTACAATTGATGACAGAAGCGGAAAGAAGAGCTTATGCCGACAGGGCCGAATTTATGGGTGATGAAGATTTTGTGAAAGTACCTGTAGATACATTAACCAGCTATGCTTATTTAAAAAAAAGAATGTTGGGGTATGTTGCTGGTAAGGCGGGCAACAGTCAATTGGTAAAGGCCGGCAATATAAATCCCGAAAGTGAAGAAACCACCCATCTTTCTGTTGCGGATAAATGGGGAAATGTAGTGGCAGTTACTACCACGCTTAATGGCGGGTATGGCAGCAAAACAGTAGTGAGCGGCGCCGGTTTTTTATTAAATAATGAAATGGACGATTTTAGTGTGAAGCCCGGCGTGCCCAATATGTATGGGGCTTTAGGAACCGAAGCCAATGCCATTGAACCCAATAAAAGAATGCTGAGCTCTATGACGCCAACGATCGTATTAAAAGGCAATGATCCCTATTTAGTAGTAGGTACACCAGGCGGTACTACAATTCCTACTTCTGTATTCCAAACCATTGTAAATATTATTGATTTCGGGTTAAGTGCTTCCGATGCTGTAAATAAGCCGAAATTTCATCACCAGTGGATGCCTGATGAATTATCTGTTGAAAAGGATTTTCCCGCAGGAGTAACAGATTCTTTAAAACAAATGGGCTATACCGTTAGTACACGGGGAAGTATCGGAAGAACAGAACTGATTAAAATAGAAAAAAATCAAGCGGGTGAAGGGTATACCCTGGAAGCGGTTGCCGACAAAAGAGGAGATGATTCAGCAGAAGGATATTAGAAGGTTAAGAAGCATGTAGAAAATACGCCCGGTAAGAGTGGCAAATTACATCAATATTCTGGAGGATTCTGCCGAAAGCTATAATGTAAAGCCTCCTCAAAATAGAGGTTTTGTTTTTGGATCGGAAGACGACCAAAGACAAGGTAGACGTTGAATATCTTGAAAAGATAAAAAACCTCTCAGACAAATAAACGGAGTATGGAACCTGCCGTTTTCATAAAAAGGCTGATAAGCTTTACAGCATTTACTCTGATACCATATCCTGCCGGTAAATGCTGAGTTCTGCAAGCTTTTTCAGGGGATCCATCATAAAGGTAAACAAACTGTTGTCTTCCTGCAATTCTACGATCCTGAACCCATGATAAGCGGTGCCCCAGCTTCCGCCAAAATGCCCGTCAAACAGAAAGGGTATATTGCCTAAAAATTTTATACCATCCTGGTCGTGGTCGTGACCATTAAACACCGCCCTTACATTTTTAGTGCTTAGCAGGAGTTTTTGAAAAGTCGGGCAATCAATGGCATGTGTAGTCCATTTTACCGGAGTTATGTGCAGGAAAATGAACACATTGCGGGCATCTTTGTATTTTTTCAGCTTTTCAGCGAACCAATCCTGGTCGGGACATATGTATTTTCCTTTTTCGTCGGCAGTGGTACCCAGCAATACTACATTATCTCCCAATACAACGTCATGATTGATCCCCATTCCCCAGGTTCGGCTCCATGTTTCCGGGGAAACCATATCATGATTTCCTTTAGTAACATATACAGGCATCCGGCATTGTTTAATCGCTTCTGCAGCAGGCTGCAGAAAGACAGGATCATTATGGATGAGGTCTCCGTTAAACACGCAAAAATCAATTGGGTTTGTTGAATGAAAATCATTGTTGTCCGACTAAAATCGGGTTAAAAATGGCTGTATCCCTTTGTGG
>CALKHN010000105.1 GCA_937991535.1 uncultured Sphingobacteriales bacterium | reverse complement strand
CAGAGGCTTAAATCGAAGTTCCGCTACACTACACTTCGTTTAAGCCCTATATGTTGTATGTAGTTTTTGTCTAACCGTTAATTAGATAGAAAAATTGTTAACTATCTCTTTTCTCAATTCCGTTTCTAATTCCTTCCGGAATATTCTTTTCGTAAAACTCTTGGATTTTCTTTGGCTGACTAATTAAAACTTCACAAATAACATTTACAAAACCGAACAAAGCGTAAGCAATTTCAATTTTATCATTCAAATCAATTGTCCCTGGATGAACAGCGTTGTTGCCCACAACACGAACACTGTCAAGAGCCTGCTGCATTGTTTTTGGTAAACCTTTTTTTACAAGGCTTTCAATGTCGTCATTTATATTTTTACCTTTCTCTCCTAAATGGATGCAGAGTTTTTGTACAGCAAGTCGCAACAAAGCTGCGGCACCTCTTGGTGAAATGTTTACAATGTCTTTGGCTTCATTATAGTCATTTTTTATGTTTTCCGGCAAGTCGGGGTTTGCCATTTCAACGTTACCTGTCAATGGGTAAACCATTTTGTCTGTTAGCCAAATTGAGAAGTCGTTACAATGAGTGCATTTTGCCGCTAAGTATTTTACTAACCGAAAAGAAGCAAGATGAGTTTGTCCCCCGTGTGGCGGGACGTAGGGATATTGTCCTGATACATTGTCTGACCAAATTTGTTCCGACAACACGCCACAATGTGGGCAGTGAAATGATTTTTGTTTTAAGGCTGGGGGGATGTGTCTCATTAATAACGAAATGTCAGTTTAAAATTACATACAACGTTACAGGTTGGCGAAGTGCGGATAATAGCGATCCTTCCAGCCCGGCTACCGAAGTTGATTATTTAGTTAAAGTACAACTTATAGATTTTTGCCGATAGCTTTCCGTCTGCAGGAACAAAAGCTAAACAAAGAGCCAAAAGTTGACGAACGTTTTTAGTCTGCCCGCATTTATGCCAACCTGATGTAAGCTGCGGTTTTTAGTCTGGATGTACTATAGAGTTACATTATTAACTACTTCAAGCATTTTTGTCAACTGGTCTTTTCTTTTGTCTCTGTAATTATTGTCATAACGATTAATGAGCAAAGGAAGTAACTGTCTTTTAATTGCAGTAATTGTCAAGCCCTTGATATCGTTATCAATACGTCCTTCTAAGACAAATTGTGCAAAGCCGGTTCCTATAATTGCATTGTCTTGCCCCAGTAAGTAAACACTTCCCATACTATTAGAAGATGAAATTACCACTTCCCTTAGTTGATTGTCATCCAATTTTATTGATGTGTCAGGCGAATTTTTGCTAATGTCCTTTAGAGTTTGAATTCGTTGTTTAATTGTTTCTTCGTCAAGATCTTCTTTTTTATTAATGTACTCTTTTATTTTTGTTGTGTCCATCTCGTTGTAGTCAAAGTAAGGGTATTGCCAGCGAGCAATAAGCTCATTCAAATAACTCACAGGACTTGCTGTTTTATTTGTAAGTCTCCACTGTCTAAAACCATATGCAGCGTCCCAGCCATCATCGCTACCAAATGGTCCGGTTTCTTCAATTGGGCTCCAATAAAATTCATCTTTCATTAAAACTTGTGCTTGAGGATGAGCGGATTTTAAAGAGTATTCAAAATTGTCCATTGTTTTATTTTGCTTCGTCGCAGAAATAGAATTATTCTTTGTCTGTCCGTTAGAACAGCCGAAAAATAATGTGCTTGTCAAAAATGTTGTTAAGAGTGTGAACTTCATAAAAATTGCAGCTTACGTTACAGGTTGGCGAAGTGCGGATAATAGCATTCCGTCCCGCCCGGCTGCTGAAGCTGATTATTTAGTTAAAGTACAAGTTATAGAACTTTGCCGATTGCGTTCGGTCAGCCGGAACAAAAGCCAAAACAAAGAACCAAAAGTTGACGAACGTTTTCCGTCTGCCCGCATTTATGCCAACCTGCTGTTAGCACCAGTGTTTCTTTGTAACTTGTCAAAGTTGAATTTCATAAATATAACAAATACCTGTTGTTGTATCACGAAAACATCTTGAACCTTGATCAAAGTTGTGAACACTAACGTACCGAATTGCATTGTTTGGAGGGGTGAACCAAATTGGTGCATCTATAGGCTTTGCCCAGTCGCTAGTATCTTTGGTGATTGAATTTTGTTTTAAGTATTCATCCCACCAAACTTTTGTCGGTTTGATTTTTAAATACATTATATATTCTTTTGTCCAGTGTGCAGATTGCCAGTACTGCCCCTTTAACAATTCAATGTCTGCAGATGGATTTACCCCAGCCCAATATTTGTAAGCATCTTTTGCATTGGATGTTTTTTTCTCAGAGCAACTTGTAAATGCTAAAATGAGTAAAAAGATAGTTGCTACTCTGAATACTTTATTCTTCAATCGTATTGCAAGAAAAGAAAAAACTGCCATGAGTCCGATGTCTTCAAGTAAGTGAGATATTTTTAAACCATAGTCTTCATAACAGTTCTCGCATTTTCCGCCGAAGTATGTGTAAAAAGTCAATGGGAAGCCATATGAATTAATACCATCAGTAAGAGCATCTTCCTTCATTGTTAGAAGTGTCAAACTTGTGAAGATTATAATAGTCAAGATGATTGTCTGCTTAACGGTCTTCATAACCTTGGTGCTAACGTTGATGGCTTGCTGCTGTGCTGGTATTTTATAATGTCCAGCCCGGAACCACATCCGCTTGAAAAACTAATGATGAAGATAACAACTAAAGCTCAGTTATATTCTTCAGACGAAACAAAAGCTGATAGCGAACAGAACGATGAGAATATATTCATCAGCCAGCATAGCAGCAAACCGAATGTTACTTGCAGTGCTTCTCTGTCACACGAATGTTGCTTGTCTTGTTAATACTGATTCTTCTAAGTCTAAGTCTTTGCTGAAAAGTTCTTTTACTTTTTGTGCAATTTCATTTTTGTTTACAGTCGCGGGATTACGTCTTGCCGTTAAATAATTTTCTCTTGTAATCTTTTCTGCAATTTGTCCAACTGTTTGCAGGTCAAGTTCATTTGCAAATTTTGTCGCAAGGTTGAAACCAACTATTGAAAAAATTAAACTAGTAAGCCCAACCTTCCAAAATATAAAAAGTCCGATGAACGAAGCAATAAGAATTATAGCAAGTGTTCCTGTAATCCAATATTTGGGTCGCAATATTTTTGTCTTGAAACCCAACTCACTTTCTACTGCTGCAATTTTCTGTCTGCGGTTGTGTCTGGGAAAAAGTTCTTGCAAATCTGTGTCAGTCGTTATAATGTTTTTGTCAATAAGTAGTGTCGCAGATATGGCGTTCCGTAGTTTATAAAATGCTTGCTGTGTCGTGCAGTCATTTGAATTGTCGCCCTGAACCTTGCTTGTAATTATGTCGCAGAGTTCACCGAATGTATTTACGTCTTTAAGTTCAGTCTTACCAAACTTGAAGCCGAAAGATTTCTCCACTTTTACTAACACGTCAGATACGTCGTCAGAGTCAATGTTCTTAAGTTCTATGGTAGTAATGTCTGTCATTTAGCATTGCAAGTAACGCGTAGATTTATGCTATAATACGTCGCTGGGCTAAAAAATTGGATATTGAAAATGAATGGGTTAGCATTATACATGCTGAATTGCTATTAGAGCAATCCGTCCTGCCATTCTACGTCGTTTTTCCTCCATAAATCATTAAATGGATTGATAATGTCGACCAAATGTTTATCCAAAATTGCCTTGCCGCTCCCCATTTGCTGAAATGTTTTATAGTCCGCTTCCTGCACTGGAATATACCAACAGTCGTGGGTGTTACTCGCTGCGGCGCAGTTCAATAATTTAAAATATTATTTATGGCAATGTTCCGGGTAAAATGCAGTGCTATATATGTTTTGCTGCGATGCCTGAGTGCTCTTAGCCTGATGTTTTCCATAACCTGCCTCTAATGCATGCGCCTCCTCAGCCACAGGTTTAGGGTGAGAAAGAGTGGTATAAATGCACTCAACAAGTTAATAAATAACTAAGATGCACACAAAATATTTTGCAGATAAGCATTTACTGTTCATTTTGCTACAGTCATCATTCGTTTTCTGTATTTGTGCGATGAGAACAGCGTGCATACAATAATACTGGTCGATTTTACCATTTGTTGATGGATAAGCCAGAAGTAAATATCCAGTGCGATATCCTTTCTGTCTTTGAACCCCGGCATCATTTGTGAAAGCAATTCCGGTATCAGGCCGTGTGTCTTTTATAATAACCTTAAATACATTAGGGTCGCCAGTAATACCTTATCAACCAGAATTTGGTCTGTTAAACTATTACCTTTGATTGTGCGCTAGGCAGATTACACAACCTTTTTACGGAAATGTTGGTCGGGCATCCAACAGCCTTGCAGCTGACCTTTCATTCAGTTAAATGACCTCATAAAATGCCAGAAGATTAGAATTCACGTACTCAAAAAACCAAGTACAGAAGATTGTAGATCTTCATCTTTTCAATTGCTTCGCCAATAGATAGCTTTTGCAAAGTACGTTCAAACGCTATAGTCAAATCAACCACGTCCGCGGGAGATGATTGGGGCAGCCGATCTTTAATTTCTTGCAGTAGCATAGAAAATGTTTTTTTAACGTTTTGTAAATGAAATTAAAATAGTTCTGCCTGCTTAACCTCAACTGGAAGATTCTGAAATTGAAAATGTTTGGCCACCTGCCATGACTTTTCTCCCGTATATCGCTTAAGCAGTAACATTTCAGACGCAACAAATCTGCCGGTAAAATGCCGCTGCGAATATTCTAACCAACCCTTTTCATCTGCCAGGGTTTTAATTTCTTGGCTATCATCACATGCGGCTCATTGGAAAAGTAGGGTTTATCCAAAGAATCATAAACAAGCTCAAGGTTGTTGCCATGGGCCATTATCCTTTTGCAGTTATGGTATTATTGCCATGCAAAGCTATTCAGGAAAAAGAGCCTATTTTTTATTTACTTGCCTTTTAGTTGCATTATTTTATCCCTCAGACGACAATTTGGTTGATCAGGCTTCTTTAAACCGAGGCCGTACCATAAATAGTAAGATTGCCCCTCCCAATAACAGGAATGCACCCACTTGATATATCTGCCCCAGGTGAACGTGATGATCATGAAGCCAACCACTCAGGTATAACCCTATCCCACCTAGCAAACAACCGAATAAGTTAAGGATACCGTATGCTGTTGCACGATAGCCAGGGTCTACCACGAGGCATAATATGGGCATTGTATTGGTGTCGCTAAATGATTTTGTAATGATGTAGAGAATAAAGCAAACTACTGCAAGCGATATAATGTCTGTACTGGCAGCAATAAATACTGAAGGTGCGGCAATGCAGAGACCCATTACCGTTACGAGTATCCGTGCTTTGTTGTTAGACCTGCCATACCGGTCGGCTAAAAAACCTCCTAATAACAGACCTACAATTGAAGCAGGGTACAAATATCCTGTAGCATATAGTCCTGCTATTGATTGTGAAAGATCGAATTGTTCCTTGTAGTAAGTAGGCAGCCAACCTACCAAAGTCCAGGTTACCATGCTGGTAACTCCCCAAAAAGCGATCATAAGATTAAATGATCGATGACTGAACAGCTTTTTTATTCCTTTTAGAAATCCAACTGATTTATCTTTTTGCATTTTATGCAACTCTTTTTTGTAGGGAGGATCCTTCAGCGCAAAAAAGAGGATGAAGGCATATAGTATTCCTATCATACCAAATATGCTGAATGCATGTGTCCATGTATGATCTTCAGCAATCCATCCTCCTATAAAACCCAGGCTTTGACCTACCATAATACCTGCCATATGAATGCCTGTTGCTAATGATCTGGAAGAACTGCTGTGATAATCTGCTATCAGGGCCAGTGCAGCAGGAATGTAACAGGCTTCGCTGATACCCATGAGTGCACGGGTAGCCAGCAAGGTTTCGAAGGAAGTGGCATAAGAGGTGAGCCAGGTAATAACAGACCATACAAACAAACTGATGATGATTACCCTGCTCCTGTTGAATTTATCGGCCAGGTAACCCGCAAAAGGACTTAACAGTCCGTAAACCCAAAGAAATACGGATGTAAGCAATCCGAACTCTGCATCAGTCATTGGAATAGCCGCCGTGATGGAACTGCGCATAGTGGTGATCATTATCCTGTCGAGGTAGTTCAATGCTCCAACGAAGCAGAGCATGATAACGACCATCCATCCACGGATACCAGGTTTTGAAACTGTTGTCATGAAAAATATATTTTAATGGTCGGATTTGATGATTTAGATTAAAAGTTAAATGTTTACCAGCTCGTCCATCCGCCATCTACCAGTAGATTGTGACCTGTTACGTAGGCGGAAGCTTCAGAAGCAAGAAAAACAATCGGTCCTTTGATGTCGTCATCATTTGCAAATCTGCCCATAGGAGTGAGCTTTTTATAGTTCGCCGCAAATTCATTTTCTCCTATGCTTTCAGCTATCCCGGGGCCGTAACCACCGGGGCTGATACAATTTGCTCTTATATTGAATTTTCCGTAATAGTTGGCAATCCATTTGGTAAAACCAACCATTCCCCATTTGTCGTAAGTATAGTTGACCGGGCTGGTCATTCCCGTATTCCCGTAAACCGGGAAGCGCGGACCAGTTGCTCCCTGCATAGAGCCGATATTGATGATGTTCCCGCTGCCCTGACGGCGCATAAATCCAATTGCAGCTTTGGTTATCAGCATCAACCCTGTTGAATTGATGGCTTGTGAAGCTTCAAGGCTTTCCTTATCCAGGTCTTCGAGGTTTTTAAAGCCCTCTCTGGACACGGCATTATTCACCAGGATATCAATTCTCCCATATTGCTCAACAATCGATTTTATAACTTTGGTAATAGAGGATTCATTTCCCAGGTCCAGATGAACACCCTCAGCCAGATATCCCTTTTCTGTTAGGACTTGTGCAAACTGTTTACACTTGTCTACACTGCGCGATGCAATAATCACCGTTGCTCCTGCTTCTGCAAGGGCTATACAAATAGGCTTCCCGTAGTATCCGGCTCCTCCTGTTACCAATGCTACCTTCTGATCAATTCTGAATATATTCATACCTTTATTTTAATTAAACCATCTACCGGGAACAATAATATCTTCTGGCATATCAAGCACCAATGTTTTAATATCATTTCTGGCTTTCTCGCTAAGGGCGGCCCCGTTGAGTAAGTGTATATTTTCCTTTATTTGCCGGGCGTTGACCGCTCCAAATATCAGGCTGGTGATGCCTTCTGTATCGCGTACAAATGAAAAGGCGATTTGAGCAACGCTCATGCCTTCCCGCTGCGCTATATTCTTTAACCCGTCCAGGTAATTTTCGGCAGCAGTAAGCTTGCCTTTCAGTGATGCGGGTTTCATAAAAAACAACCCCTGCAGAAATACGCTTCGAATAAATACTATTTTATCCGACCGGTTTAAGGTAGATAACATCCCTGTTCTTATAAGCCTCCAGTCAAACACGTTCATGGGGATCTGAAAGGCCTGAAATAAATCTTCTTTAACGAGCGTTTCTATTTCGTTTGGATAATAGAGGGATATCCCTGTGACATTCACGAGCCCCTCCTTCTTCAATTCGGCAAAAAGTGGTGGCAATACATCCATTAAAATTTCTGCCGGAACCTGTTCGTCCTTATGATACAATACAATTGGTAATTGTTTTATTTGTAAAGATCGCAGCGATGCCTGTATACTCTTCAATGCTTCTTCCCTTACCTGCTTCCTGTTGAGAATACCCTTAACGTTAAGTTTGAATTTTGTTACAATTACAGGCTCCCTTTCATTTCTTTGGTCTCCGATATATTTACCTATGAGCGCTTCTGCACAGCCATAATCGTTGGCCGTATCAAATGTGTTGATGCCCAGATCATATGCTGTTGAAAGAATTTCCTGTGATTTCCGGGCGGAAGGTTGTCCCGAATCATTAGATATCCCGTAGTTCATTCCCAATGCCACCGTGCCCAATGTTAAACGTGAGATATGTAAACCGGCTTTGTTAATGTATTCCATTGCAGATTATTTATCCTTTCAGTACTGTTATCATGTTTGTTCTCACTCCCGGTTTTACTTCACCGCTGATGAATATCCATTGACCCTTCCAGAATACAACAGGAAGGGTAACTCTTGCAGGGAAGTGCGTCTCTTTTTTAAAAAAGCTCCACACGTCTTTGACGGGATCATACAACAGGATATCATCAGGGATACCCGGGGATGTGGCAGGATCCTCATGAAGCCGTGACAGTGCATCCACACCTCCCCAAAAAAAGAACCTGCCATCTTTCAACACCGGCAGAGGTGTGGCGGCTGCGGCCACGCCTTTAGGCATAGGAAACAGTGGTTGCCATTTATAATTATCGTTTTTGTGAGTAGTGTCTATTTTAAGGCGGTATGCATCCTGTAATATCAAAGGCAATTTTGCTCCAGCGCTGTTCATAGCGGTTGTTTCCCCACTAAACAAATAAAAATCATTTTCTGACGATGTGCATACAGGGAGCACTCTTTCCGGTCCCGGCCAGGGATCAATTTCCGCCCATCCCTGATGCAGGTTTTGCAGGTCAAGAATAAAGCATTTGCGAAGTGGGGTGCCTTCAGGCATTTCCATCCCGCCTGCTACAATAATTTTATCTTTTATAATCGTACCGGCCATGTAAGCCATGGGAATCGGAAGCGGAGGATGCTCCTGATATTCCAGGGACTTTCCTGTCCATTTATAGCTCATTACACGATTAAAATGCTGGTCTCTATTACATCCGCCAATCAGGAAAATTGCATCCTGGTAAGATACAGAAACACCATAGGCAATTGGCTGTGTAAGCCGTTGAGATAATTTTACCCATTTCTTTCCGTCTTCCAGCATGTAAATATTGTCGTACCATTTTTTATTGCCCCCCTGCCATGGCATTTTATCAGGGAAGTTGGCTCCTCCCATACAAAACAGTTTCCCACCGCTTACTCCGGCAAACATACCAGCGAATCCATTTTCATCGGGTAAGACCGGTAGCCCGGTTAAGGACGGAGCCTGTTGTGCATAAAGATGAATCGTAGATATTGTCATAACTTTTATAATCAAAAAAATGCTGACTATCCGGCGTATGATTACTGGTATAGTCATAAACTGTTTAGCGGTATGTGATCATAACGGCTCCGGGCCCGGGTTCTGCGTGCCCACCGGTGATGATCGCTTTTTCCTCTGTTAAAAAAATATTGCTGGTTAGCGGTAAATGCGTATCAAGGGTATGTAACAGTCTTCCTTCAGGCGATAGTACCTGTATCGCTCCCATGCCATAGTGTGCTATCCATAGGTTTCCACTAGTGTCTATATCCATTCCATCAGGCAGATTATCGACGTCATTTCCTGAGGGATGGACCGGAAGATCGGCGAAAACCTGCACATTATTTTTTCCTTTACTTTTCAGTGTGATTTTTAGTATTCTGTTCCTGTAGCTTTCCGCCACAAATAAGCAATTGCTTTCCGCGCAGAATACAATGCCATTGGGATAGTCTAATCCATCGGCAACGATTTCCTGTTTTCCGGAAGGATCCTTAAACCACACACTCCCCTGATACCTGACAGAATCAGTAAAATAAATGCCTCCATTGGGTATTACTGCCAGATCATTAGGAGAGCTTATCACCTGCCCGTTGTAAAAATTTTTTGTTTCATCAGCCACCCATATTCCATATTGATCGAATCTCCTGATCACCCCCAGCTTGCTGTCACATATCAAATGGTGGCCGTTATCAAGCATCGCCTGACCATTCGGCCAGGCTGAAGCTGACCATCTGGAAAAGCTTCCGTCAGTATTGACCTCGTAAATCCCTTCACCTGCCGGAGCTGTAATAAAAATATTCCCCTCCGTGCTGCAGACCGGTCCTTCCGTATAAAAAGGAAGATCTGCCAATTTTAATATGTTACTATTGGGCTTAATCATCCATGGTAATTTTCTCAAAAGGAAACATGTTTTTTTTTCGATTGACATAGGTAAACAAAGTCATGTCTGCTTGCGTAAAACCCGGTGTATTGACCTGTATAATGGTTGGACAAACAGGAGCATAAGCGGCAATGGGGGCATTCACGCCTTTTGCTACTACCACATCGAACATATTTGGATTGATACAAAAATGGGTGAGTTGTTTCAAGCTGAAAGGCGCTATCCTCAGGGATGTCAGCATAATGACATTCCCCTTGGCAGTTCTCACAATCGCTATCTGTCCCATATCAAAATGTACCTGTCCGCCATGCCGTGGATCGGGTTCGTGAAATTTCCCGTCGCCACGACTGATGAGTGTTACCTCATAATATTTTTTCACATTCAGGTGATCCGTAACAACCAGTTCAAACCATTTTCCGGTTTGATAATCTGATGTCTGCAATACAGCATTTGGATCATAAAGGCAGATAAATGCTTTATGAATACCTTCCTTTTCTATTGCATCCAGCAGTACAGTGCTGTTACCAGGAGCCCCTCCTCCCACGTTGTCGCCCATATCGAGCATCAGTACCGGCTTTTCGTAGTTGCCCAGCGAGGCTATGACGGAGTTGGTGTCTTTTTTTATGCCCCTGAAATCCTCCTGGTGATCGACTATATATTTTTTTATACGCCGGGCTGTTTGTTGTGCACTTTCAGGCTGATCATTGGTAATGATAATAACGGCGCTGCCCATTTCCCTTACATCGGCATAGGGGAAGCCCAGGTTGATGCTAATGGACAATATAGTATCATTATTACGCAGTTCCTCCACCATCGCATACAAACTTTTACATGGGTCTTTTGATGTGTATTGCTGCTCAATGCTGATGGATAGTGGTAGCTCCAATAAATGCTGATGGGGAATAACTTCTTTCCTGAGCAAGCGGACCAGGAGCTCCGCCGCCTCGATTCCTGTACGCCGCTGATCAATGTGCGGATTTGTTCTATAAGCAACCAGGGCATCAGTGGCGGTTATCATTGTGCTGCTTACATTGGCATGGGGATCGAGTGTGCCGACTATAGGTATTTTTTTACCCACCAGGCTCCGTAGAGCAGACAGCCAATAGCCGTCCATGTCTGCATGTTCTTCGCTCACTGCCGCCCCGTGAGGCACAACAAGGCAGGCATCAACAGGCAGCACTTCCCGGAGCGCCTGGAACATTTCGTCTAATAATTGTGCGCAGGCTCCGGCGGTAATCTTTCCCCCCGGCGTGGCCTCCGCAAAAAAAACGGGAACGATCTCCATCTCTTCCCGGTTGAGCACTTCAAGCATGCCGCCTATTTCGTGATGAGCGGAAGCATACTCCGAACAAATGGACGATCCTTTTATCAGATGACCATTGCGGAAGTCATCTATGGTAGTAGGAGCATTAACGAATGTATTCGATTCGTGATAAATACCTAATATGGCCACCCTGTAACTCATTCCTGATTTTTATATGCCACAATATCTGCTTCAAACTTTAGCAGGTTACCCAAACAGCCCATGATGGTGGTCCTGGCAGGATATGGCGCGCTGAAATATTCTTTGTATATACTATTGAATTCCGACAGGTACTCCTGCCTTCCTATGTAGTTTCTTACCTGAACTACGTCCTGGAATTCCATGCCGGCCTTGACCAGTATTTTCCTGATATTCTCGAAGGACCTTCTGCACTCTTCTTCGAAAGTTCCTGAAATAATGTTCCCCTCCATATCTACGGAAGCCTGTCCTGATAAAAAGAGGAAATCGCCAACTCTTAATCCCGGCGAAAAAGGTAGTTTGCTCTCGGGGATGCCTTCTCCGGCTATCACTTGTTTCATCATGATATGTATTACATATTTATAGTTAGGGCAAAAATAAGGAATAGAGTAAAATCTGCAAATAAATATGTATTACATATGTAAATAGTTTGTATCTTGCCCTTGAACTTAAAAAATAGCATACATGATATTACGTAACAGCCTGTTCATACTTTGCGGATTGTGGTTGAGTTGCTGCGGTGCAGTTCATTCCCAGCCAGCGATATCAAAGGAAGTACCCCGCGGAAACAAAGCTATTGCATTGTTCAATGGGAAAAACCTTGATGGCTGGTATACCTTTTTGCAAAACCGGGGACGTAATAATGATCCTAAGCGTGTGTTTACCGTTAAAAATAAAATACTGCATATTTCTGGAGAAGAATGGGGATGCATCACCACCAACGAAGAATACGACAATTACAAACTTGTAGCCGAATATAAATGGACAGGCGATACGCACGATCCGAGGAAGGAAAATGCGAGGGATGGTGGAATATTGTTGCAATCCCAGGGCATTGACGGGGGGTATAGTGGTATCTGGATGCATTCTATCGAATGCCAGATCATTGAAGGAGGTACCGGCGACTTTATTGTAGTAGGAGACAAAACACGCAAATTTGAAATATCAGTTCCCGTAGCGAAAGAAAAACAGGAGGACTGCTATGTCTTTCATCCGTCGGGAAAATCGGTAACGGTAAATTCGGGGCGTATCAACTGGTACGGAAGAGATCCTCAATGGAAAGACGTAAAAGGATTCCGTGGAAAAAATGATGTAGAAAAACCTGTTGGGCAATGGAATAGGATAGAATGTTATGTAAGGGGGGAAAGCATTGCCGTTTATCTGAATGGAGTGCTGGTAAACCATGCATCAAATGTACGTCCATCGCGGGGCAGGATCCAGGTGCAGTCTGAAGGGGCAGGAATGGTTTTTAGAAAAATTGAAATTACATCTCTTCATGATGCACGTAATGCCAGTGCCTACACACGCCCTACGTTGCTGGTCGCCAACAAGCATTCCAATACGCTTTCATTTATTGACCCGGAAACATTTACTGTAAAAGAATCGATTCCTACCGGACCGAATCCTCACGAAATCACCGTAACCCCTGACCAGCGTTTTGCGTATCTAAGCAGTTATGAACCCCCAGGTAATACCATTTCCGTGATTGACCTTGTTAGCAGAAAAATGGTCAAAGAGATTCCAACAGGACAGTATGTACGCATACATGGTACGGCTATGGCACCTGATGGAAAACATGCCTATTTTACAGCAGGGCAATCCGGGTATGTTGTTGAAGTTGAAACACAAAATCATACTATTACACGTGCGATCCCTACCCATGGAAAGATATCGCATATGGTGTATGTATCCCGCGATGGAAAATATTTGTACACTGCCAATATTGTTTCGGAAAATATTTCCGTGATTGACCGTGCCACCGGTGAGTTGGTTAAACAAATACCTGCCGGCCCCGGGTGTGAAGGAATGGCTTTTACGCCTGACGGAAAGTATTTGTGGGCGGCCAACCAGACAGCAGGCACTATTACTATTGTGGATCTGGCAACGCATGAGCCTGTGGAAACTTTCGAATGCAGGGGAATGCCTGTTCGTATCCGCTTTACGGATGATGGGAAATTAGCCCTGATACCCGGGTGGGTAAAAAACGGAACACTTACCATTATTGATGTAGCGACCAGAAAAGAGATCAAAAGATTGCCCGTTGGCCGGTATGCTATTGGCGTAGAGCTTTCGCCTGATGGGAACTATGCATTTGTGGGCTGCGAAGATGCCATGGAAACGGAGATATTACCCGATGGGTCGGAAAAAATAAAAGTGAGTGGTGCTGACTCCGACGGTATTCATGTAATTGATATGAAAACACTTTCAGTTGTCAATGTAATAAAATCCGGACTGGGGCCCGACCCTATGATAATGTGGTATCCTCCGGTTAAAAAAAATAAGTAGGCTGTAAAATCTTTAATTATGAATATCGCAACTACTCCTTCCAAAGCATCAGAAAAAGTAATTGTAGACAGGTTGACAAACGGTGTGCTTGACCCCTCGCAGCCCATGCTGGGACCGGTACGGGATGGTGGAATTATTGAGGCGCATACCGCGCCCGGCTGCTGGGGACCCATGATTACGCCGGAGCTCATGGGCGGGCATGAAGTAACACATCCTGTGTATGTTGAGGGTGCCAGGGTGGGCGATGCCGTGATCATCAGCATTAAAAAGATTGACATTACATCGCTTGCAACAGCTTCGGGACACGATACCCTCGTTGAAGGTCATTTTAACGGTGATCCTTATGTTGCTAAAAGGTGCCCCAAATGTCAGACCGTTAACCCCGCTACAAGGGAAGTAGGTATTGGCCAGGATGCTGTGAGGTGTGCTGAGTGTGGTACGCCGGTAACTCCGTTTCGTATCGAACATGGTTATACGGTGGTATTTGATGAAAAAAAACACATCGGAATTACTTTGAATAAGGAAGGTGCGGAAAAAATTGCGCATAATCCAGGTATGTATGCTAAGGGTCCTCAATGCAGTATACAGCATTCTATATTACTTTATGCCCCCCATCATCTCGCAGGAGCAATGGCACGGTTGCGTCCTTTTCTCGGACAACTGGGTACTACGCCATCCGTTAAAATACCCGACTCACATAATGCAGGCGATTTTGGTGTGTTCCTGATCGGAGCGCCTCACCAGTTTGCACTAACAGCAGAGGAGCTTGAGTGCCGCACCGACGGTCATATGGATATTGATATCGTTCGGGCGGGTGCTATTGTTGTGGCGCCTGTAAAGGTAGATGGCGCCGGAATTTACATGGGCGACATGCATGCACTGCAGGGAGATGGAGAAATAGCCGGGCATACGATGGATGTTGCGGGGAAAGTAGAGCTGCAGGTTAATGTGTTAAAAAACTGTTCGCTTGAAGGACCGGTCATATTCCCGCTTACAGAAGATCTGCCCTTTCTTGCCAAACCCTTTACGAAGAAGGAAAAGGAAGAAGCGACCGCACTTGCCCAACAATGGAATATGAAAGAGGTGGAAGAATGTGCCCCTATTTCAATAGTGGGCACAGGGGCGAATCTTAATATGGCAACCGACAATGGTTTACAGCGCGCATCCAGATTGCTTGACATGAGCGTGGCCGAAGTAAGGAATCGTGCTACAATTAACGGTGCCATAGAGATAGGGCGTCACCCGGGGGTTGTTCAGGTTACATTCCTTGCTCCACTGCATAAGTTGGAAAAAGCAGGTTTTCTATCTATAGTACGTAAACAGTACGGTATCGGCTAAAAGTTTCTTTCATGAAATATTATTTATTAGTCGTTACATACCTGATAGCAATATCGCCGGATCTTACTGCCTACAGGAATAGTGAAGATTATATATGTCGTAATGACATTGAGAGCGTTTATCTGTTTAACTTTTTTGCATCCAGGGAAAGTGGGTGTGAACCCGGTTTCGGGAGCGTGCACCCCGCTGGCTACACCTTGTTATTAAAACAATCATGGCTTGTCCCGCAGTTCCGATCTCCTGATCAGCCATTGTTACTGGTAGCCAATAAGCACGCTGGCACCTTATCGTTTGTGCATCCGGTAACTTTGCAGGTGCTGCAAACTATCCCCGTTGGTCCCAATCCTCACGAAATTGCTATTACTCCTGATCAGCGCTATGCGTATTTGAGCAACTATGAACCTCCGGGTAATACCATATCGGTGATAGACCTTAAAAGGAGGAAAATGGTCAAACAGATCAACACGGGTTCGCTCAAACGTATTCATGGTGTTGCAGTTGCACCGGATGGTAAAAACGCATACTTTACAGCCGGTCAGGCAGGGGTTATTGTAGAAATAGATACGAAAAAGAACGAGATTACAAGGTCTATTCCAACTTATGCTGAAACGTCCCATATGGTTTATGTTTCTTTAGACGGGAAATTAATTTATACCGGGAATATTTCTTCGGGAGATGTTTCTGTGATTGACCGTGCATCAGGGAGGCTGATTAAGCGTATTCCCACTGGAAAAGGTGCCGGAGGAATGGCTTTTACGCCGGATGGAAAATACCTGTGGGTAGCGAACGAGGCAGATGAAACCATTACTATTATCGATCTGTCAGATCATGAGGCGGTAAAAACATTTCCATGCGCCGGTATTATTAAACGAATAAAATTTACCAATGATGGAAAATATGCTTTACTGACGAGTTGGACCCGGAAAGGAGAGCTGATTGTGGTGGATGTAGCTTCTTGTCGTGAAATTAAACGGATACCTGTGGGTGACAGAGCAATCGGTGTGGAAATATCGCCCGATGGCACAAGGGCCTTTGTTGGATGTGAGGACTCGAGGGAAGCTGTGGTGATGCCGGATGGCTTGGAACGCGTGAAGGCAAAAACAGGCGATTCTGACGGGGTTCATGTAATAGACATGAAAAGGTTTGACGTGCTGTCGATAATCAAAACCGGCCTTGGTCCCGATCCTATGGCTATATGGTTTCCTTCCGGTAAATGATAAATGCTGACGGATGTTTTGTATAAATATCCTGGTACGGGATGCAATTATATTGCACTTTTTTTTTACTGAAGCGCCCTGATATTGCTTTCCAGTTGTGATATATTTATGGATTGCAGGTCCGGTAATCCAAAGTTACTATCTACGGAAAGCATATCCTTAAAGCCGCTCCCTGTAACCAGGCACACAATATTATCTTTAGCGCTTACTTCCCTGCCTGTTACAGCATTCGCAAGTCCCGCGAGTGCTACAGCACCTGCAGGCTCGCAAAATATCCCTTCCTGCTGCGCCAGCAGCCGTTGCCATTTAAATACTTCCTGGTCATTTACAATATATCCGGTGCCTCCGAGTTTTGTACAGGATGCTATTACTGCGTCGCCGTCAAGTACATTGGGTACCTGTAGCCCGCTTATAAGGGTTGTGGATGCGGCAATAGCATTAGCTTGGTGCCGGTGGTTCCGTAATGCTCCGGCAATGGTATCATTTCCTTCCGGCTGTACGCAATGCACTTTGGGAATTTTTACTGGGTAGCATTCCCCATAGGCGATGCAACCGCGTGCAACAGCGAGGGTTAATCCACCTCCTCCGGCAGGACAGAATATATGATCAAATGAATTTTCCTGTTCCAATATTTCGTATGCGATGGTTTGCACCCCTTTCATTCCTTCGTCACAATAACTGAAAGCGCTGACGGGCAGCGCTATTTGCATTGCCCGGGCCATTCGTTTCAGTAACCCGAATACCTCTTCCGTTACAACCGCATCTTTGCCAAAACCCTTTACCATGTAGGTATGGGCTCCGTACAGCTGCATCTGCTTGATCTTCGACTGCGGCGCACCGTCTACTATGGCCAGCGTACAATTGATGCCTGCTGCGGCGCAATATGCGGCCAGCGCAGCCCCGGTGTTGCCGCTGGAGGTGGCCAGGCACAAATGCTGGTTTCTGCTCTTCAATATACTCACAAATATCGCAGCGAAGCGATCTTTGTAAGAGCCTGTGGGATTGAGATTTTCCAACTTAAAGTACAATCCCGTTAAGCCCAGCATCTTGCCGATCGTTTTCGCTTTGATTAATGGTGTGTTACCCTCGCCCAGCAATAATCGCGAGTTTTCCGGTACTGCCGGAAGCAGCTTGTTATAATGCCATATATTTTTCAAAACTCTTGGGGGAATTGTTTTTTCTTTAAAAGATAGTCATTCAGGTTGCTGCTGAAGCCACCATCTGCTGTTATTGTGGTTCCTGTAATAAAAGAGGCAGCCGGTGAACTAAGCCAGTAAATCACTTCGGCTAACTCTTCCGGATGCCCGCCACGTCCCAGTGGGGTTGCGTCTACGATATACCCGCTCATTTGGGCACTCAGGTTCTTTCCCTGCGAATCAACGTAGTCATTACTCATTTCTGTTTTTATATATCCCGGGTTAACGCCTATTACTCGTATATTACTCCTCCCGTAAGCTATGGCAAGCTCCCGCGTAAGACTGTCTATACCGCCTTTGCATGCTATGTAAGCAGGGCTGTTTCCTCCTGCTCTGTTCGACATAATGCTGGAGATGTTTATTATAGCACCGCCTGTTTTTAATTTTTCCATCTCTGCTGCACAATATTTAGCGAGAAAGGCAGGAGCAGTAAGGCAAACCGAGATCGTTTTGTTCCAGGTGTCCGGACTAATGGTTCGCATGGTTTCAATAGTGCGCCAGGCCGCGTTATTTACCAACACATCAATACGGCCCCATTTCTCTATTGTACGACGAATGATCTCCTTTAAGAACTCCCCGTCTCCAATATCCCCCTCGCAGCGTAAAACCTCCATGCCATGCTTCTCACTTATTGATTTCTCTACGCGGTTTAAATCGCCTTTACTACGTCCTACCAATGTGCACCGATATCCGTTAGCCGCAAACTTTACGGATGTGTATTCCCCTATGCCACGGGAAGCACCCGTTATAATGGCTACCTTTTTATTTTCCATAGCTGACTGTTTCAGGTGGTTGGATCGTAACTAATTTTTCTTGCCCGGTAACGGGTAATATGCCTCCCAGGGAATCGCCGGTAATCACTTTGGCACACACTCTCAGGAACAATACCAGTCCTTCTGTTCCTGCTCTTACTTCCTTTGAGGTGCCATTTAACGGGTCTGTAATGGTGCCCCAGAGCTGCCCTGTTGATATTTTTTCCCCAACACGAACAGCAGGCATGAATATGCCATCCTTTGGGGCGGGCAATTTTGATTGCAGGTGTCCGCCGTCCGGTGTGTAGTCTTCTACCCTGTATTTTTTCAGCGCTGCTGCATTATCATTGTTGGCTAGCATATTCAATGAAGCTAACACCCCCATGCAACCCCGTACGTATGCCTCGATTATTGTTGCATTTACCTCGCCACCGCCACCATATTCCACGTAAATCGCAGGCACACCTGCATCTCTTGCTACAGACAGTGTTCTTCCAACGGGCCTGTTGTCTGTGCCCCATATTGCCGGCAGGTTAAAGGCTTCTGCCATCTTCCTTTGTTTTTCCAATATCTGCGGTGAATCATGCAACATATAGCCTGCAAGCGGATATATATCATAAAGTCGGCCTCCCGTATGCATATCTATGAGATAATCGGCAGCCCTGATCATTTCACTGACAGATGCTGCGTATTGTTGCGTTACAGAGCCTGCAGGATCGCCGGGAAATATCCTGGCCATATCCAGCCCGTCGGCCCCACATCTTGACCCCTGTGCATATGCGGATGTGTTGGCTACCGGTACAATATCCACTTCCCCGGTTTCCAGCATATCCTTAACCGTCTTTATGAGTTCCAGCGCTGCGAGCACAGGTTCGAATTCGTCGCCATGCACTCCTGCACATATCAGTACGCGGGGGCCCGCTCTTTCCGCCCGGATATTATGGTATTTGATTGCTTCCGTTTTCATTTACAGGTAAATGCGTTTACATCAAAAATATCTAGCACATTGAATAATAATTTAGCTATCTCGGAATGACCTTTAAAGTTGGGATGAACAGGATCGTCCAGCCATTCTGTTATATTTTCCCCTTTTTCGCTCCATAGTTGCCAGTGATCTACCAGTATGAGCTCCTTCTTTTTTGCGATATTCCTGATAGAAGCCACGAACTCCGGCAACCTGTTCCTCACGGGATCTTCCTCCAGCAGGATCACATTTGGAGTGTGTAAGACCGGGATAATTTTTTGAGCTCTTATTCTATCAATAAGTTTGCTCAGGTTCTCTTCAAAACTATGGGGTGTAATAGAAGGATATGCACAATCATTGGTGCCAATCATCAGGGAAACCACATCCGGGTTGAATTGCTGTACACGCTGTTGAAAGTCTTTGATGATATTTGCAGTTGTATCTCCACTTATGCCTGTATTAATAACAAAATCATGTTTTCGTTTCATCTCCCATCTTACGCGTTCCGAGAATATTTCGGGGTAACAACGATAACCATTGGTATGTTTGGCTCCCTGGGTAATGCTGTCTCCTGTAAAGAGCCAGATAACAGGGTTATCCTGTTTCAAAAGCGATTTTATTTTTTCCAGATCGGGCAAAAGTAGAATTTCCATATTGTTTTTATATAATGGAGGAACAAAGGATGACAGGATAGTGCCCAGTCCGAGCATGCCTGTTAAGCCAACAAACCCCCTTCTTGAATAACTATTGTACATAACATTACTCATTTATCTTACAAACCATCTGATTCCGTATTTGCCTTTGCTTTTACTGAACTGTAAAGTGTACGGATCTGCGATCCATCTCGCTACGTGCCCGTCTGAACGGGGCATCAGCCACCCAAAGTCCCATTCCCTGCTTTTGTAACGCATGGGGATTGCCGGTTTTACCCTTACCATAGGGTGTGAAGCAGCACAAAAAAGCCTGCTTTGTGTGTAGTAATAGCAGGAACCGCATTGTACGAATACTTCATGACCAGTCTTTTCTTCGTGATCGGGAACCAGGTCGTCACATAATCCGGAAATCGCTACTTTTACTTCCCTGCCGTTTGCAAAGGCTTTGGCAAGCGCATCGAGCGATCCGGAAATGGTGTCACCAGAAGCATTGTTGGCGTAAACCTCCTCCCAGTTATCGCATACCCAGAAGCGATATTTTTCGAAATCGTAAACGAAATTGCTGCTTGGTGCATTTGTGCCTGTGTCCCAGGCATCCCATTGATGATATTTGGGCATATCACTGTGGTCATCAGGTGTTCCTATACCTATGTTGCCGGTAACTTTACCGCCGTCCAGATATGGTCTGGCTATAGCCTGCTCAGCGTTCTGGTTATATAAGAAAAATGACATGGAAGGCCTTGGACCAAACCCTTCGGGCAGGGATATGGGCTGACGCAGGTTAATAATGCCCGCCACCCACCTGTTATCTATCAGATAAGTAACCCTGAAGTCGGCTACTTCTTTTATTAGTTCCGGGTTGTTCGAAGCAGTATCAATGTGTTCATTGTGGCGAAACTCGGTGTATATCCTAAGGTCTGCCCCTCGCCTTATTGCTCTTATAAGCGCTTCATGACTGCCTGCTACGGGCTTCCTCGCGGTATTTAATTCCAAAACATTTTTCCAGCCCGGTCCGGATTCAGGAGAGATGGTAGAACTCATCTCGTGTTTGGCTTTGCCTGTTGTGTTCCGGGGAGTCAGCAACAGTCCCGCTGCCGACATGATTGAGGATCGTAAAAAATTCCTTCTAAAAAATGTTGTCATTGCATAAGTTTAATGCTGCTTTGAACTGCTTTAATACTGACCCGTTAACTGTTTAACCATTTTTTGCTCAGTTTTTTCATCACAATTTGCCTGGTAGACCAGTCGAAATAGGCCAATAATATGCTGTTCCCTGTAAAGTGAATGGCTGTATAGCAATAAGAGCCACTTTTATTATCTTCGAGGGTCTTTGTTTTTTCCCAGGTGTTGCCGTCGTCGTCAGAAACAGCGATATTAAGTGGCGTTCTTTTTCCTTTGATCCCGGGGTCTTCTCCGTTGTTGTTGTTCCATACGAGCACAAGCTCTCCCGGTCGGTATGGATTCTGTGTTATGGAAGCAGGAGAAAGGGGAGAGGAGATATTGCTTATAACCGATGGAGACCAGCTAAGTCCGTTATCTTTAGAGTACGATATATATTGGGCATTTTTGTCTGTTCTGATAATCATTAAGATATTGCCATTGCTGAGTTGTACAATACCGGGCTCCTGATGAATGGCGTAGTCCGGGTTGGATACCTCGCCGCCTTTTTTCCAGCTTGCGCCGTTATCGTCGGAATAATACACGATCATCCTTCCAGGTTCCGAGGCTTTGTTCCATTCGTCTCCTTCCTTTACTTCATGTTTGGAAGCAGGGATGAGCAGCCTCCCGCTTTTCAACTGGATCACCCTGTTATTGTTCACTACAAAATATCCTTTTTCATTAATGCATTGTATGGGTTCTTCCCATGTTTTTGCTTCATCCTTTGATATCCGCATAAAAGGAATACAATCCCAGGTATTATTCTTACGAAGGTAAAACATTGCAATGTTGCCATTCTTCAATCTAAGAAGGGATACCGACATCAGATTCTTACCTTCTTCATGCTGCATAATTTTGTAATCTTCTTTACTCCAGGTATTCCCTCCGTCATCTGAATAACGTGAAGCTATATAGGCCGGGGCGTCGTCCATGTAAGAATTACCGGTGAAATGGGTGAAAACGTAAAGGATGCGCCCGTTTTTCAGGGTAATAAAATCACCCTCGCTGTTACGGGGATTGTTCTCTCCGGGAGTAAGTACCAGCACTGTTTTTGGGGAAAACTGATCCTGAGCAACAGGCTGTGCATAGTTCTTGTATGAAAACAATGCTGTCAGGAACAAGATCGTAATTATTCTCATATTGTGGCAGTTGGTTTTATATGGACCGGGATAAATATTATAGGATCGTACTATACCTTATACTTTTCCCAGGGCAAGAACTTTATTTTTTGCAGGAAAACTCAGCAGCCTGGAGTAGTGGTGTACTTTAATCACCTCATTGCCATTTACTTTTACTGGTGTGGGGGCTTCCACTACAAAGTCTGCAGCATCTGCTTTATTAAATGCTATGAATGCAAGGCTTAAAGAGGAGATTTGAGGATCATATCTTTTAGACAGATCAGGTAATGCAACCGGTCCGTTATCGGTTTGGTACATTTTTTTGACGTGACTGATATTCATTGTTTTACAGGGACATTCAATGATAGCTTTCAATCCGGTATCGGTGTTCTCTATTTCGGTAGTGGTCACAATCGGTATTCCTGCCGCGGTAGCGTCTCTCATTTGTTCCCAGGTGGCTAATTCGGTTATTACAGGAGGGTTCACTTTTCTGATCATCGGATTGCTGCCCCACATTTTAGCAGTGGATCTGATGATGCGGTAACTATCCCTGATGTCAACATGCCTTCGAAAAACCAGTACCTGGTCGTCGCCGAAGATGGGTAAAAAATCATAGTTGTCTTCAAAGAACAGATGCTTAGTACCGTTTGCTCCAAAAGTATCTTCACTTTTGCATGAGCCGCACTGGAGGTATTCAATACTTTTACCGGTTGTGGTATCGATAATAGTGGTGCGGCTTTCTATCCATAATCGTACTGCATTATATTGTCCGGTATTGCAGATGAAAGACCTGCCGTAATCAAGACAGGACGGTTTAACCTCCTCTGTTCTGATTCGGCTATCCGATACATTCCGGGCTGATATTTTGCCAGCCATTAATACTGATGTTGCCGCGAAAGCTCCCTTCTGCAGAAAATTTCGCCGGGACCGCATAAAATTTTCCATGTCTTGAATTGATGCTACTTAGAATTTTTGATTGAAATGTTATATGTATTACATATATACGAATGTAGGAAAATAATTAATACCAAGTTTTTTTGCATGGAATTATTGCAGGAAAGATTGGGGAACAAAATAATTAACACTGCCAAAGGTGCTTAAACAACTATTGCAGCCGGGATTTTTTCAGAAAAATGGCAGCCCGGAGTTGATGTGGTTTCTGCTATGGTCTTGGATGAAATTTAGTAAGATAACTGCTCAGATGACTGCGCATCTGAACATTGAATCCCTCAGGAGTTCCATTTTTTAATATTTCCAGCAGCACCCTGTGGGAGGATGCATTGTTGCTGGTTTCGCCGGAGTTGATTTCGGGCATACCTTTTAGGATATACTCAAATATGGGTAAGAGCATTTTTTGAAAACGCTGTATCGTTTTATTGCCTGATATTTTATATAGCATAGCATGAAACTCAGCATCATTTTTGATGTGTTCCGCTTTGGTAGTGGCTTTCTCACATTTCTCAACAATTGCCTCGAGTTTGGCTAATGCAGCATCCGTTTTTCTTTTAAACAGCAAATCTCCTAATCCCATTTCAACTACCAGCCTCAATTCAGAAATTTCTCTCATTGTTTCGTCGTCAAGTAGTTGTGGATTCAATACCCGCTCCATATTACCCAGAACATCCGGAGACGAGATGACCATCCCGCGATTCTTCCTTGACTCAATTATACCCAGGGTTTTAAATCTGGATAAAGCTTCTCTCACTGATGTGCGGCTTACGTTCAAAGCTTTTGCCAGTTCCACTTCTTTAGGAATAGGGTCTCCAGGTTGAAAGTTCCCATTTTTAAAATATTCCCATAGGCTTATTTCAATCTTATCTGTTTGCGTTTGATTATCAATTGGTTGTAATTTTTCAGACAAGGATGTCTTATTGTTTATTGCTAACGGTTGCATTTTGGAGGTGTCTGTTTTATGCTGGTCTTAAGAATTGCAAATATAGGCAATCCTGTCCCAAAAAATATTTTTTTAAATGTTTGTCTTATAATATTAATAAGTATATTTGAAGTATGTAGTACATATGTCTTTTTGTATGTATTATAAATAAGGCCGGTTTATACTGTTCGATTCGCTTTGAAAGTGAAGTAGCTTTTTGAAATCTTGATTCTTTAACATTATCATATCTAAGAAGTTATCCGATATATGTTTCGTAATCTTTCTATTGCTTAGAAAGAGAGACTCGTCTTAATAATATTTTGATACCGCCGGAAAGATATGAGACGAGGATATGAGTGGATATGCAAGACCATTACACACCAATACATAATTATTTGTTCACCCAAAATATACAAAATCAGCAATGAAATCAAAGCCCCAAAAACCGTTGACTACATTTTTAGCCTGGAAAGCAGGAAACCGCTCTCTCAACCAAATTGATCACCAAAATTAAACTAAAGCTATGATTCCAATTACAGGGTACCGAAATGATAAAGGTGTCATTTTATTACCATCTGCACTCGGGAGGTATATGAGATTAACAACCATTCTTCTGTTGTTGTTTACACTTCGGGTTAGTGCAAATGACTACATGGGGAATAATGCTCGTACAGAAAAGAATTTTCCTTTGATAGATATTTTTAAATCTATCAATCATAATGATTTCTTCCCCGCGAAGGAAATAACCTATTTTAAGCCTCAGTTGGCCCCGCTGACGGTAGTAGCGTCTGAAACGCCTCCTAAAGAGATACGTGGCATAGTTACCAATAAAGATGGTGAGCCTTTACAAAATGTATCAGTATTGGTGGTAGGTACTCAGATTGGGGCCGTTACCGATGCGAACGGACGTTTTTCACTGTCTGTTTCGCTCGACAGGAATATTGTGTTGGAAGTTTCTAGTGTGGGATTTGAAACGAAACGAATAAATCTGGGAAAACAGACTGAGATTAATATTACATTGGACGATGTTGTTGCAGGAATGGAGGAAATTGTTATTGGCTATGGCACGGTTAGAAAAAAAGATCTTACGGGATCGGTTGCGCAGGTAAAGGCTGCTGATTTAAAGGCCTTTGCTGCAGCCAACCCGCTGCTCACTTTATCGGGTCGTGCGGCGGGGGTTCAGGTTAAGCAGGTTTCCGGCCAGCCGGGTGCTGAATTGTTTATCAGGATCAGGGGATCCAATTCTATCCGCGGAAGCAATGACCCCTTGTATGTTATTGATGGTATTCCCACTGATAATCCTTATGTATTAAATAATGGCGATATAGAAAGCATGGAAATATTAAAAGATGCATCTTCTACTGCCATTTATGGTTCACGGGGAGCTAACGGCGTTGTGATCATCACTACGAAAGGAGGGGTTGCAGGCCGCACCAAAATAGACTTGGAATCGAGGTATACAGGTCAGCAATTGAGAAAAAAGATTGACCTGATGGATGCCCAGGAGTATACCAGCTTTTATAATCAATTAGCCGCAAACTCAGCTATGGCTCCATTTTATACAGATGAAATGATCAAAGGCTACGGCAAGGGTACAGACTGGCAGGATCTTGTATTCAGAAAAGCCCCTATGCAGGATCATACTTTAACGATCAGCGGCGGCAATGCAAAAACCAGATTTTCTTTAGCCGGTAGCTTATTCGATCAGCGGGGTATTATCGAAAACAGTTCTTTCAAAAGATACTCCGCGCGCATGAACTTTCGCCATGAGGTAAATAATTGGATGGATGTTGAGTTTTCAAGTATTGCCAGCCGGTCGGATCAGTCTTTGCAGAGTTCAGCAGGTGCGAGGCTGGGAGGATCTCTGATTGCGGCAACCATTACGGCACCGCCTATATTTGAACCCTATGATTCAACAGGAAGCCCCACTATTTTTTCACAAACATATCCGTTTCCCAGCTCCGCTATGGGGAATCCCCTGCTCTATACAAAACTAACCCAGGGAGGCAGCGTAAAAAATGACGTTAACACAACCGGGAAACTGTCATTTAAGATTATTGAGGGCTTACGGCTTAATGTGCAGGGCGGCTATATAACACGTGACATCAGGAATGACTCCTATCAGTCTATTGAGTACAACCGCCGAGGCAACGCATCCGTTTCTACAAGTAACTATACCAGTACGCTCAGCGAAAATACGCTTGAATATAGACGCGTTTTTAATAGAAAGCATAGCTTAAATGTTTTGGCAGGACAAACGTATCAAAATTTTATTACGAAAGGGCTAAGCGGGTCTGCAACGGACATGTTAAGTGATATCACGAATTCATATAATCTGGCAAGCTCGCGCACACCCGGGATTCCTGCTTCAAGCTATAACAAATCTGTTCTTTTATCTTATCTGGGAAGAATTAATTATAGCTATAACGACATGGTATTGCTAACAGGTAGTTTACGTGCTGATGGAGCATCGAAATACAGTGCTGGTGAAAAATGGGGTTATTTTCCATCGTTTGCGGTTGCATTGAAGATAAAAGAAATGGTTCTTGAAAATGTTGATGCAGTCAGTGATCTAAAACTGAGAGGAAGCTGGGGAAAGACTGGCAGCCAGGCCATTAATGCATATGCTACCATGAACCTCCTCCAGGCGGGTGCCACTATATTCGGCAGCGATACCCGTACTGTAACGCTTGCACCCGGAAATTCACTTCCCTTTCAATTAAAGTGGGAAAGCACAGCACAGCTGGATTTTGGTATTGATGCATCTTTTCTTGAAGGCAGGTATAGATTTGTGGCTGATTTTTACAGAAAGGTTACCACCAACCTCTTAAGTATTGTATCTCTGCCTACCTCTACCGGATATGCTTCTTCGCTTCAAAATATTGGAGCAATGGAAAATAAGGGGGTTGAATTTTCTATTGAGGCTAATTTGATAAAAAACAGGGCGGTGAATTGGAATGTTTCCGGAAACATATCCTTTAACAGGAACAAAATTAAAGAGCTATATGGTGGAAAAGATATTATAACGGGTAATTTTAATTTTGGCGGTGCGCAGTTTATAGATGACATAGTAGTATTAAGACAAGGCCAGCCACTGGGCATGTTCTACGGCTATGAGGAAAATGGATATGTACAGGGCGCACACGGAGCACTTTCCGTTGTTACTTATAAAGACCGTAATAATGATGGTATTATTAATGTAGAGGATAAAATAAAAATAGGTGATCCCAATCCTGATTTTATATATGGGTTTAGCTCTTTTTTAACATACAAGGCGTTCTCCTTAAGTGCATATTTTCAGGGTACTTATGGAAATGATATTGCCAACCTTAGTGCATTAACTTTATATGAGGTGCCTTATTGGGTTAATACGCTTAAAGAAATGCCTCAAAATTTAGCTACAAGTAATAATCCAAACGCCAAATATCCCCAGCCAGAACAAAGAAATCTTGGATTGTTGTTTTCCAAAAGATTTGTAGAAAACGGGTCTTACCTGAGGTTGCAGCACATTGAATTGGGGTATAGCTTACAAAAAGGTCCAAGAAGTGCCTATATCTTTATTGGTGGAGATAATCTGCTTACGTTCACAAAGTATTCATGGTGGGATCCTGAGGTTAATGCCACAGGGGTTGATATTGTTCAGGGGGTTGATTATAATACCTATCCAAGAACAAAGTCTTATACGTTTGGTGTGAGGCTATCTCTTTAATTATAAAAATGATATTATCATGAAGAAATATATTATTTACTTGATCTTCATTCTTACAAGCGCCACTTCGTGCAAGGATGACTTAATAGAAAAGCCCTACCTGATTGCCCAGGAAAATTTTTATAACAATAAGGTAGAGGCCGAGGCTGCCATAGCGGCCGTGTACCCAGGTTTAAGATCGGCTTTTAGTGCTGTGTATTTGTTAACTACTGAATCATCTACCGACATTTTCAGAGCGAGGGACAACTGGGGTCAGATAAGCTTATTCGAAGGGCTTGAAGGCGGGAACCGTAGTCCAACGGAAGGTTTTTGGGCAAACTTCTATACTACTATTCGTAATGCAAATATTATGATTGAAGCTATACCCAAGGCAGTAGCGCTAACTGACACCGAAAAAACCTTCTATGTAGCAGAAGCCAGGTTTTTGCGTGCGTTGGCCTATTTTCATCTTGTTCGCTGCTATGGCGGAGTGCCTTTGAGAACAGAGCTCAACCGGGCTGAAATAAATCTTCAGAGGAGTTCGGTAGATGAGGTTTATCAGCTCATTATTGACGACCTGATCTTTGCAGAAAACAACCTTCCTGCAGTGCCTTCCATTTCAGGAAGAGGAACAAAGTGGGCAGCAGCGGCGGTTTTAGCTGATGTGTATTTTACAAGGCACGATAACCTTTCTGCAAGAAATAAGTCAAGAGAGATTATTCAGTCAATGAATTTTGATTTAGTCGAAGTACGTGATTCGATGGACTTTAAAAATATTTTCGGAAAGGATGCAAGCGGCAATACCAAGGAAGAGATTTTTTATATTAAATATTCTCAGCAGGGCGTATGGGGTTGGCCCCGCTATTTGGTTGCCACTAATGCGGCAAATGGAGGTTCACTGAGAGATGGAGGTTATTGGATACCTACCGGAAGATTATGGCTGCCGTTCTATCAGAATTGGGATGATAACGAATTACGTAAAGCCTGGAATACAAGAATTTATACTGTACAACCCAGTGACAGTATACAGGTAGAGTGTTCGAAGTACAGGGATCCGGAATTTTCAGACGGACGGATGGATTATCCCCTGTATCGGTATACCGATATCCTGTTGCTTTTTGCCGAAGCGGATTGTTTAGTTGAGGACATGCCTACTGCAGAAGGGATGGAAGCGCTGAACAGAATACGCCGGAGAGCTTACGGATACAATACAAAAGCTGTATCCCCGGTCGATTTTTCCTTAGTTGATTATAATAAAGACCAGTTCCTGGAATTGCTTTTGTCTGAAAGAGGTAAAGAAACCTATGCCGAGGGAAAGCGCTGGTTTGATCTGCTTAGGACCGGAAAACTGAAAGAAAAAGTTAAGGAAGCTTACGGCATAGATGTGAAAGATAAGCATCTGCTATGGCCCATACCCAATGCAGAGATAAATTTTAATGAAGCTATTAGCGCGAGCGATAATAATCCGGGATATTAGTTTCATGCCGGGCGATTAAAACCACCGGGATTGGGGGCTGACCAAAAGGCCGTTTATTGTTAACGCAGTTGGTCAGCCCTTTTTAACAAACCCATCATAAGAAACAAGAGAAAGCAATAACGCATATCCAAACAGAGTAATAATTATTTTGTCATGACGAAGCGCAAAGTCATTTTATTATTTACGTTATCTTTTATTTTTCATTTTAATAACGGCAAAGCACAAACGCATCTTGACCGGCAAACCGGTAAAGCTGCATTGCCAAAACATTTCCGCTTTATATATAACAGTGATGCAAATAATATGTTCCTGGGCACACCACCGATGACGCCGGAGAAGATTTATTCTTATATAGACGAGGTGGCAAAAGCCGGGGTAACCAGCTTCTTCATTAGTCCTAACTGGGGTATGCCCATGAACTTTCCCACAAAGGTAGGAGATATGATCGGCGAGCATATCAGCGAAGCCCTGGAGGCAACAGTATCTAAAAATCAAACACTTTTGAATTTCCGGGAGCTGTTGAAAAGCGCACCTGATCCTCTCGCGCTTATTTTAAATCATGCAAAGTCTCGCCGGATGGAGACCTTTGTTTCGTTCCGTTTAAACGAAGTACATGATGTGGAGA
>CALKHN010000104.1 GCA_937991535.1 uncultured Sphingobacteriales bacterium | reverse complement strand
GCCCGGCAGTGCTACTACTGTTTGTCATGCTGAGGAACGAAGCATCTAAAGGAACGAAGCATCTGTGCACTACATTCCATTGTGTTCATTGATCAGACCCTTCCTTCGTCAGGGTGACAGGCGGAGGGTTGTTGGTTGGGCTTTATTAAATGCGCAACATTTTGTATGCCCTGGATACGGTATCCGTGTTTCATAATCAATAACTTTAGGACTTGTAATGCAAACCGGGGAAAATGGAACAGATCAAAAAATACTTTGAAAGCATAGCCCAACTTACAGACAAAGACTGGCAGTTCTTTTCTTCCCGGCTTAACCGGGAGGAATTTCCCAAACGCCATCTGCTTTTGAAAGCCGGTAAAACAGAAAACCATCTTTCCTTTATAGAAAAGGGCATCATACGTTTCTATATGCCAAAGGAAGAAAATGATCTGACTTTTTATTTTGCTTTCGCCAACGAATTTGTAAGTGGCTATGATTCTTTTCTCACACAAACACCATCGGTTTATCATATTGAAACGCTTACAGCCACTACGCTGTGGCGTATAACGTATAACGACCTCCAGGAAGTTTACCGGCAAACAGAAATTGGAAATTTTATTGGAAGGGATGCAGGTGAGCATTTATACTTAGATAGTTTTAAAAGAGAGCTTTCGTTACTAAGTGATACGGCAGAACAACGGTATTTAAAGTTGTTTACAGAACAACCCCGCTTAATCCGGGATATCCCGTTAAAATACATCGCCTCTTATATTGGTGTTACGCCGCAGGCATTGAGCCGGATCCGCAAGCGAATTTATTAACCCGGGTTCATTGTTTCCTGAGAACGGGTTACAGAGCTTTGCAGGAAAAAGATATGGAAGTCGGAATTACTTTGCTCACGGTATTTGTTTTATCATTATTTATTATAAAGCTTACCCGTAAAACATACAGGTTCGCTCTGTCGGCCAGGATTGCCATGTCGTCAATGCTGGTGCTTACAGCTATGGGCCATTTTATGTTCACCAAAGGCATGGTGATGATGATGCCCCCATTCATTCCCTTCAAAACGGAACTGGTGTACTTTACAGGATTTGTGGAAATAGCGGCGGCGATGGGCCTGCTATTACCGGGGCTCCGGGTATTGACCGGCTGGCTACTGATTGTTTTTTTTATTTTAATACTCCCGGTAAACATCTATGCCGCAATGCATCAGGTAGATATGGTAACGGCAACATTTAGCGGGGATGGGTTACATTATTTGTGGTACAGGATACCGTTGCAACTTTTTTTTATTGGATGGATATACCTTTCAGCCATAAAAGCAAAGAACCCGCGCCTGTTAAGCATAACCAGCAATATGCAAATTTTTAAAAAGAATAAATAAAAACCTGGGCATCGCTCATAAAGTGCCAGGGTTTTACTTTGATGATCCAGCGATACTTAGCAAAATCCCTGAATGGAGGAGAACCATTAAATTAATAGGCGCTGCGAATTAATAACCAACAGATCACTCAATAAATACGCGAAATACTAAAAAATATTGCAGGTTACCGTACAATCAGCTATTTTTCGGAGTTGAAAGCCCTATGATGCATTTCTTTCAGACTTAATACAGCTGTAATTTTGATAACGATGAGTTATATCCGAAGCGTGTGTATTGTGATAGGCTTCTTGCTTTTTTTCGTTCCGGCACATGCACAATTACCAGAGTATCATCTGCAGATATTTGATTATCCGATCGGTATTCGTTCCGATGCCATAACATCTATGGACAAGGATCAAAAGGGGATGCTTTGGATCTTGTACCGGTCGCAGGTACAAAGCTTCGATGGAAAAGAAGTGCAAAACTTCCGGCCTTCTCCCAGGGTGAACAGTATGCTTTGCGATAAGAAAGGCCATATTTGGGTTTGCTCGGATAAAGAGGTTTTTCTCTTTTCAGAAAAAACAGGAACCTTTAATCCGGTAGCAATTGAAGGCGGAACAAAAGGACTTAAAATGGGGACTGTTACCGAATTGCCGGATGGGAATATCTGGCTGCTTACCAATAAGGGGTTTTTTCAGTTCAACCATACCGCGCAACGGTTTGCTATAGTTGAAAGTTTACCACAGTTGGCTGCTGATCTGCGGACTGACATTTGTGTGCTGTACAAAAATGTATTGTTCGTGCACAATGATGAGTTTATTTATCGCTATCATTTTAAAACTGGTAAAACCGACAGCGTAGCCGGGGGACACATTTATGGTATCTACCCCGTGAGTGAAGACAGTGCGCTTGTGAGCACCAGGTATTCTATGGCTCAATGGTACGAGTTTTCAACAAAAAAAATTACCACCGCAACGCTTGGTAATGGTATGTTGGGTTCTTTTAGTTTAAGAAGTATGGCAGCCATTTCGCCTTCCCGTTTTTTAGTGGCTTCTTCTGATGGCATATTTGAATACGATGCAGTAAAAAAACAATTTTTAAAGCAAAACTTTTTTCTGAATGGAAGAAAGGTGGCTACCAATGAATATGCCAGTTTTATTTTTTACGATGGAACGGAAGGATATGCATGGATAGCTACAACAGATGGAATTGCCCGTTTCGCTTTCAGGAACCAGCCAATGGGGCTGATTAAGATAAGGCAGATGAACGATGAAATATCTGCCAATATTAATGATGTACGAAAGATTGTACAGGATGAAAAAGGCGATTTGTGGGTGGCTACCGGCTATGGTTTTGCATGCTGGAAAAAAAGCGAAAGCAAATGGGTGCTTTTTCCCCCTGCAAAGAATGATAACAGCAGGCTAAGCCATGAGTCTGTGAGAGGAATGGTGTATGATGGAAGGTACCTGATACTTGGCCCCACTAATAAAGGGTTGTGGTTGTTTGATGTTAAAACACAAAAGTACAGGCGGCCGGAATATGACACATATGAAACCCGGCAGATAAGCGAAAGAGATTTTGTAAATGATATTATAACGCTTCTCAACGGCGATCATATTATTGTTGCACGGGACGCTGTATATGTGCTGGATGGAAAAACATACCGGTTACGCAGGCTTAATCATCCGGCAATTCGGAATGCATCTGCGAGCTTTTGCGCCCAGGGAACGGATGGAATAGTATGGATTGCAACCACAACGGGTGTGTATTGCTTTGATTCATCGCTGAATTACCTGTTAGAAGTACAAGACGATTTTATAAGCAACGTAATTACCCATGGCTTCAGCGGTTTTATAATGCAGGATAACGGACTGTTGTTTTCAAGTACCAAAGGTCTGTACATACTCCATTATAACAACGGAAAAGTAAGCAGTAAAAAATTTACTACTGTTTTCGACAATATAGGTTTATATACCGTTTACCAGGACAGGAACGGGATAATTTGGGCCAGCTCCGAAAATGGTATTTACCGGTTTGATCCCCATACTTCAAAATTGAATCTTTTTGACCGGTCGGATAATATCCAGGGCTATGGATTTAACAGCAACAGCTGGTTCAGGGACAGGGATGGAATACTGTATTTCGGAGGACTGAATGGCATCAATTACTGGCAGCCCGAAACGTTCTCGGCGCCTTACCAGTCGTTCGAAGCATATATCAGCAAAGCAAGGATTGGCAATATGGACTATTCCATGTATGCTTTTGATACTTTGGGTCCCGTCAATTATTCAGACAGGTCAATGGGGGTAGTATTTGCAGCAGTATACTTCAATAACCCAGAAAAAGTAAGATACCGCTACAAATTAAACGGGCTGGATACCGAATGGAAAGAAATTGGCAATGGTAATATTGTGCGCTTTTCGTCACTGGCACCCGGAAAATATGTTGTTGAAATGGAAGCGAGCCTGAACCAGGTTGACTGGAAAAAAGCAAACAACACACTGGCTTTCCAGATACTAAACCCTTTCTGGATGACCTGGTGGTTTATTGCATTGTGTGTTTTGCTGGTGGCAGCAATAGTAGCGAGGGTGATTTTAAACCACAGACGTAAAATAAACATTCATAAAAATGAGCTTGAAGCCGCGCAGGCAATCAATTATTTTTCATCCAGCATTTATGAAACAAATGATATAGGCGCTATCCTGCGCGACATTGTTAAAAATGCCATAAGCAGGCTTCACTTTGAAGATTGTATTATTTATGCTACGGACAAGATGCAGAATGTATTAAGACAAAAAGCGGCGTACAGAACGGCCGTTGCTGCAATTCAGCCCATTGAGATAACAACAGGAAAGGGAATTGCCGCCGCTGTAGCTGCAGAAGGCCGGGCAGAAATTGTTTATGATACAACCAAAGATCCCCGTTATAAAGATAATGGCGGTGCTTGTTTTTCGGAGATTGCCGTTCCCATTATTACCGATGATAAAGTATGGGGGGTTATATATTGCGGACATTCTAAAAAAGGATTTTTTAGGCAAAAACATTTGTCTATCCTTACCACCATTGCTTCACTTTGCGCCAACAAAATTATAAAAACAAAAGCCGATAGTGAAAAGGCCAGAACCGAATCTGTTTTAATGGATACAAGGCAAAAAATGGCAGATGCTGAAATGCAGGCCTTAAGGGCTCAAATGAATCCTCATTTTATTTTTAACTGTCTTAATTCCATTAATCGCTACATTGTAAAAAGCGACCAGGCAACGGCATCGTTGTACCTTACCAGGTTTGCCCGTCTTATACGACTGATACTGGATAATTCCAATAACAAGTCTATTACATTGGCCAGTGAACTTGAAGCATTAAGACTATATATTGAAATGGAAAGTATCCGGTTTGAAAAAAAATTCACCTGTGATATCAGTTTTACAGACGAGGTGTACCCGGAAAGCATTTACGTGCCGCCGCTGATTATACAGCCGTATGTTGAAAATGCCATCTGGCACGGGCTTCTACATAAAACAACGGAAGGCTATTTATCTGTTCACATCAGCCGTAAAGGAAATGATATACTTCAATGTATCATTGAGGATAACGGAGTGGGAAGAGAGATAGCAAAGGAATTGAAAAGTAAAACGGCATCTTCAAGAAAATCGCTGGGTATGCAACTCACGGAAAACCGGCTGGTATTGTTGAGCCGCCAGGCTGGGTTTGATGCTTCTGTTGGTATAGAAGATATGAAAGATGAGCATGGCAAAGCACTGGGAACAAAAGTGATCCTGAATATTCCGGTAGATGAAACTTAAAAAATATCTGACATGATAAAATGTGTGCTGGTAGATGATGAGACAAATGCGCTTGAAATGATGGAATGGCTGCTCAAAACCTATTGCCCGCAGGCGGAGGTCGTAGCCATGTGCAATACGGCTGAAAAGGGTATTGAAGCCATTCAAAGGCATAAGCCCGATGTGGTGTTCCTTGATATTGAAATGCCCCGGATGAATGGGTTTGATATGCTGGAGCAGGTTAAAAATTTATCTTTTGAGGTAGTGTTTTGTACTGCCTACGACCAGTTTGCTATCAAAGCGTTTAAGTATGCCGCGCTCAATTATTTATTAAAGCCGGTTGACCCCGATGATCTTAAAGCCACTATACACAGGGTAGAAGAAAAGAAAGCTATCCCGAGCAGGGAACAGTTTGCCCTTTTGCTGCAGCATATTAACCAGTCTCCAAAATCAACTCCTTCCCGTATTGCGCTTACGGCCGGCGACGGATTGATATTTGTAGCTACGGGAGAGATCATTTATTGCAAGGCCGAAAGCAATTATACGAATGTAGTACTCACGGGTGGCCGAAAGATTATGGTATCCAGAGTGCTCAAAGAATTAGACGAAACCTTGAACGGTGCTGATTTTTATCGCGTACACAGTTCCTTCCTCATCAATATCAATCATGTAAAAAAGTTTATCCGGGGCGAGGGAGGATATATTGTTATGGCTAATGACGACAACATTACGCTTTCCCGCAGCCGCCGGCAGGAGTTTATGGAGCTTTTCTCCAGATTTTGACCAAATCAAAGAAAACGATACCCGTTTTTCTGCTAATTACACGGAGAATAATACCGATTACTAAAAAGAACGACAAACCCTCTTTGCTTTCAAAATAGCATGATACATTTGTTGAGGTTTTTCATAGGATATTGGATTTTAAAAGCGGGGTGCATTTTTATGCTGCCCCTTTTTTATGCCTTTTTTAGTCTTATTGCCGGGTAAAGACGGGGCACAGCGCAAAGCAGGGCAATGCTAGGTGGTTCTAAGGATGAGTAGAAAAAATAATATGAAGGATGTTCTATAGCCAAATCCAATATACAGTGCTGTGCTAAAACGTAAAACACTTCTTTGACCTTTATCCTTTCACTTTTCACGATATCTATAGTCCACAACAACGCCATTTACACTCATTTTCTCCCCTTCATAACTGATTTTACCTCCGGTGGGCACACTAACG
Organism: uncultured Sphingobacteriales bacterium; assembly: GCA_937991535.1. Classification (GTDB taxonomy): domain Bacteria; phylum Bacteroidota; class Bacteroidia; order Chitinophagales; family Chitinophagaceae; genus Agriterribacter. Next base: position 45,233 of record CALKHN010000104.1, on the reverse strand, counting down.
ATCAGGGCTGCCTGCTGCGCAGGAAGTTTTATTTGTACGGAAGATGAAACATTTCGGGCAATAAACTGTGCCGACACGGTATTGTACAGATCAACACTTTTGCCCTTCTCTATGTTTATTAAAACCAGTTTATCTTCGGCATAGGGATTATAGTATAAATAAGAGGGATAAGCCTTATCGTGATAAAAATCTGTGGCCAGCACATTTAATTGTAAAATGCCGGGAACATTGGTAGCACGGATGATACTGCCGAATATACCCGCATGGGCGCTTCCATAAATGCTGAACTGTGATTCCTGCGGATTTTTGCCGGGCACCCATAGCGGTCCATCGCCCTGCGCAACAGGCGCAGGTATATTTTCGTGCTGCGGGTAAGATGATTTGCGGATCATGCCTTCATACCCGATTACGCCCTTGGTAACATCGGCCAGTTGCGGAATGGTTTCATGCTCATCGGGCATATACTGAGGATAAAAAAATCTTGCAGCATTGGCGGCATTTAACATCCACTTGCCAATAGCGTTTGCATACGACTGATCATAGCGCACCAACGGTACCAGGGGCCATGCCGCATCATAAGTATTCATTAAAAAACCATAGCCTCCATGGTCAACGGTACTGCCCACAATACCGGATATATCAATGCCATTCCAACTGCCTGTTAAAACGCCCCAGCCTTCCCTGCAAAGGGGAGTGCCATCGAAGGTCCAGCCCAGCATTTTATTTACATCATACTGCTTTCCCTGTTCTGCATTTATTCTTGCAGATAAATAGGCGCCAAAAGGCATCAGCAGTTCGTAGGTGGGGTTTAACGATTGGGATTGCAATGCTTTCAATGCATTCATCGCCCCTTTTAAATAGCGTTCATCACCAAATTTTTTATATGCGGCGTATAATACCCATGCATGCCCCGCCGCTGCATCTGGTTGTGCACAGATATTGTTTTTCATGGGCATCATTTTGTCATAATCGAAATAAGACCAGTTATAATTCCCGTTCAGAATGGAATCGGCTGCGTAAAATTTTTCTGCAATGCGCTTTGCTATTGCTGTAAACCCCGGTTCGTTGGAATACTGATCATAAATGGCATAGAACAGCACATTGGGATATACATCGTACCACCAGTCACGGCCGTATCCTCCACCAAGGAGCGCCACTTCGGGGCAGGTGTTGTTCATCATAATATCCCAACCGGTTTCTTTGTTGAAATAATTTTTCAGCATGCCCACATAATTGAGGCCATGCTGATCGTGCTTATCAATACCCACCAATGTGGCGCTCATAACAGCGCCCATTGTTGCCAGCGCTTCATGAAACATGCCTTTGTTGTTGGCCGGTCCCTGCCGCACATCACCTACAGCCGTATATAAGCCAACCACCGTTTGAGGAAAATTCTTTTCGCTGCTGTCTTTCCATACTAACGGCCAAAATTTGCCTTTGGCATTAAAATCATATACTGTGCTGTCAAATTTCAGCGCCAGTTTTTGATAATCTATAATTTCAAGGGGCTGTGGCAGATCGGCCATCTGGTTAACACGCTGAATATCCTGCTGCTTAACGGGTAAGCCGCCGGGCTGTTTGCAGGAGATAAACAAAAAGCAGATGAAAATAATTTTATAAAGGCTATCCATAATAATTTCAACTTTTCTGTATGTAATCTACTGCTTTCTTTCCTTTTGCTAATGCTGTAATTGGGTGCATTTACCTTCGGTGAGAAAGTTCGGATTGTCGCACTGCTTTGCTTCGTGTGGGCGGTGACGACTAAAGAGCAGGCAGGGAAGGATGTGCTCAATAGTGAACAGAACGGAATCTGGTGCACAGATGCTTTCTTCGTCAGCCCCGCAATTCTGCGGGGTAAACTATGACAAACAGTAGTAACGGTGCTGAGCACCTGCAACCAGGCCCAATCAACAACGCAACGCCTGTCACACTGACGTAGGAAGGGTCTATCTCCGTACCAATCAATTCATTGCGTGGAGATCGTAACTCTTTCGGTGAAACAAATCCGGCGGAGGCCATTTGTCATACAATTCATTATTCAGGAATTTCATCTCCGGATTAAATGTTTTGATTAGACCTATTTTCTTCTGCCGGAGCCATCCTTTTATTTGACAAATTGAAATACACCCGCGCAATTGTCATACACTCCTTTTCATTATTTTTCTTCGATGATAGTGGTCCCTTATGTTTAACCCGATGCTTAGTGCAAAGCTCAGCAGGAAAATGATCAATGTGCAGTTCTCTGTAAGCTTTGGGTTTAAATCGGCTCCTGTTAATTTGAGAATGAGAAAATGGATATAAGAATTAGAATGATCGTGATAGCCCAGTTTTTCCCGCACGCCCCAGTGCCAGTCCGTACAGATGCAATATCCCCAGCCGTACCAAATGCCGAGTATAAACCAGGAAAAGGCAGTGAGTGAAAGGGTGATCAAATGCAGTTTCCGGGTACGTGGAAAAACCCAGCCAGTCATATTAAACAGGGTAAATATGGTATGAAATACAAAGAAGAAGATATTGAGGAAAAGGTACCACATGCGGTTGTTACAATTGGCATAAGCCGGGGAAATTATATCCCTGATCAAATATAGTAGATTGGGGTGGGAGTAGGGCAATGCTTTTATTCCTATGGTGGTCTTCCTATAGCTCCGCAGCCATTGTGTGCCTGGGTATAGCACCAGGCATCATTGACAACGGGAATAAATGAAAGGGCAATAGCGCTATTAGATGTTGGGAAATCAAATTCGCCACGGCGGAACTTCGAAGACTATTCATACCATTCAAATAAATATTTTTCATTGCACTCTACTTCAAATTTTTTTAAAAATCCCATATATTCTTACCTGAATGTTTTCTTTTTGTGGTGCTCCTGCTGATTGAGAATGTAGTTATATACTTTGTCAATATGTGAATGTGAATAAGAAAATGCACCGTATCCTTCCTGCCATGCAAATTTGCCCTTAATAAATTTGTGATCATTAATAAAATTCGATGAATTATTCTTGATATCTCTTACTAAATCAGCTATTGCCATAGCGGGACGCAAGCCTACAAAAGCATGTATATGATCAGGCATGCCATTAACAATAATGGATTTTTGATCTTTTCCTTTAATGATACCGGCTATATATTTATGCAAATCAGCACTCCAATTGTTAGCAATTAAATTCTCTCTGCCTTTAACAGCAAAAACGATCTGAATATATATCTGAGAAAATGTACCTGGCATGGTAGCAGGTTTAGGTTATGAAATGCCACCCCTTCGGGGTTTAATAAATCCTAATTTACTAAATCCTATAATAATATCAGCCCTACGGGCTTTCCAGTATCAAAAAAAATCTTTTCGCAGTAATCGTTTCTGGGAACCCCGAAGGGGTAAAATGATTATAGGCATTGTATAATGCAATAGAACCCCAAAGGGGTGATAGATGTGAATTATGCGATACATGAGCAAGATAAATGGTATAAGGCACAGGTCTGACAAAGCGGTGGAACCATGGTTGCGAGACCTGCGCCTGGATGGAACATTGATTTTACAGTGGGTAAAGTTCTATTCAAACACCAACTGTATTTCTTCTGTGTAAGGGAGTACGAGGTCCATGTCGTCAATGGCGGTATACTGATACCAGTCGGAATAGTGGATTCCCCGTATTTCTTCTACATACAAACCTTCAATATTGTAGAGAATATACTCAAAAATGTTATCTCTTCTCTCGCCAAGTATCACGGCGCTTTTAACAATGAGTTCGAGCTTTTGAACTTCAGGAAGTGCGGAAAATTGAGCTACGGTTAAGGACATAAGATATGGTTTTTTAGGATGAATGGATTCCTCAAAGTAAATGCATTTGGTCGCCTCAGAAAATAGAATATTATGCCTTTGTTTTGTAATGAAAATACGACAAATCGCTGATCTTCTGTATTTTTACGATTGTCTATGCGGAATATCGCTTCAACCTCTCAGGCTTCATTCCGTCCGAACGCCTGCCTGACCAGATTCGGGCAGGGTGTTCAGCCTCGCCTGAGTGGCATAGTCGCCTGCCTGGATGGCTCCAGTTGGACGGGTGCAGGCGCACTATCATCTCTCACCATACTCCCTTTCACACCTCTCATGTCGCATTACCGGACCGTGTTTTCCAGCACAACAACAGATGGTCCCGTAAGCAACCATTTTTTACCCAGCCCGGTGGTATCGCCCTGCGGAATAAAGTATACGAAAGAACCCAGAACAAGATCAATATCGCCGTCGGCGTCCATGTCGCCGGCATCCATTACGATCCATCTTCCCTTGGGGGCTTCGGGAAATGAATAGTCGTTAAATTTTAGATTTCCCTTATTTTTTAAATAGATAAAACTTTCTTCCGGATAGCGGAGATAGTCGGGGAAAAAAGAAATAGCAGCTATATCCAGGTCGCCATCCAGGTCATAATCACGTACCATCGCTTTATACGCGCCATTCATCTGGTAGAAATAAGATTGTATAAAGTTGGATTTCCCGTCATTCAAAAAAATATAAATGCCGTGGTAATTCTTTAATACCGGTGTTTTATCGGCATTGTCGCCACAAACATATACGATATCATCAAAACCATCTTTGTTAAAATCTGCCAGTTCAATATACTGGGATCCGTTGAGGGGCAAAAAGGTTAGCAGCCGTTTCTCTTTAAATTTACCCGACCCCTGGTTTTCATACAAGAATACACCCTCATCTCCCTGCGCCATGAGCACATAAATATCGGGTAACCCGTCGTTATTGGCATCTTTGATAATGGCAGAGACTGCACCGGGTTTGTTTCGCAGGACTCTTTTGTTGTATCCTCCTTTGCCATTGTTTTCGTACCATGACAATTGTCCGGTTTGGTTACCAAATTCGCAGGTCACAATATCTTCAAATCCATCTTTGTTCAAATCGCCGTAGGCGATACATACCGGCCGCTGTAAATTGGGAATGACGGTGTTTGCTGGTTTATATCCCGGCTGCGATCCGTTTTTCACCCATCGTTGCAGGGCTCCTCCGGGAGCATCGGTTGGAAAAATTCCGTTCCCGGTGGTGGTAAGGTACAGCCCGTTTGGCTTTTCATCAAACTGAACAGGCGTTGATGGCAGCGCTATGCTATAGTCTTCTTTGAGATCGGGAGTTAAAAAGGTTAAAATATTGCGCCTGCCTTTCCCGTCACTGTATACAATACCCCGGTTATCGGGAAGAATTTTAACCATCGTGGTCAGCGAAGGGCGATGAGAGAAAGCAGTCTCTTTGTATTTGAAATGACCCAGCCTCATCCGGATCGGATTTTTGCGAAGCGGGGCCGCAATGGTATCCGGTGCATACTCCACGAAGTACTGTTCTATTTTATGCCAGTCTTCTTTAGCCAGCACCGGCGTTTCGGGATAAATATTCGCATCGCGTACAATATTTCCGCTTATGCCGGCATCAAACAAACTGTCGGGCCTGATTCCATTATTGTATATGCCCATTCTAAAACCCATTGCCGGAAGCACATCTTCCTTCCAGATGGTTTTTGTTAATAATTCGGGGTTCACAAAAGCATGACAACTGCTGCAGTGCGTTACGGCCAGTTCCCTGCCGGAGAGCCCGGAAATGGGTGGTTCTTCAGTTTGGGTTGCATCATTTTGTTTTTTAGCCGTACATGAAACAAGCAGGAACAATGAAATGTAAAATGGGGTCAGTGGTCTCATATAAATTACAAATACCGAAACGGATGTTGAATAAAAATAAGGATTAAGTTCAGTTTGATGCTGAAATTTATAAAAACCTGCCGGATAGTGTTGCTTTCATTAAAAATGATACTTGTGTTTTGCCGGTTTCCTGTATTTTTATCGGTCTTGTAGCAATATGAATTTAAAGTAACTATATGAAAGGACTTTCTTTAAAAATCGTGCAGTCGTTTTTTTTAGTATGTATATCATTGTACGGATCGGGTCAGGTGAAAACAATCAGGATTATTGTGCCGGAAGGGGCTTCTGCAGTAATGGAGAACGCGGCAAGAATCCTGAAAGCCCAGATAACCCGCAGAGCTAATGTTGTTATCGTAAAAGACAGCAGTGCGCAACTTACAATAGAACTGGTTAACGAAGCCGGAGGCCCTGCCGAATCGTACAGGATCTCGGATAAGACAAAAACGCATATTCAAATAGCGGGAGCGGATGGACCGGCGCTTTTGTATGGTGCAGGTAAATTGCTGCGCAGTTCCCGGTATGGCAGAAATGGTTTTATACCCGGAACCTGGCGCGGCACTGCTTCGCCGGATGGTAAAATAAGAGGAATATACTTTGCTACGCATTTCAATAATTTTTACGAGGCGGCACCTGTTGAAGACGTACAGCAATACGTAGAGGAACTGGCGTTGTGGGGCATTAATCAGCTTGTGATTCATTTTGCCAATTGGCAGCATACTTCTTTTTACGATGTGGAGGCGCAAAAAACGCTGACGCGATTCCGGCAGATCATGGGTATGGCAAAGGCCTGTGGAATGAAAGTGGGCTTGCTACAAGTGCCTAATCAGGGTTTTAAGTTTACAAAAAATGAATTTTTGAACAGTCCCGTTCCTGATGAATTGGGCAGGAGAGGACACTTTGGTGTTAACCTGAACCCATCAAATGTGCAGGCAAACAAATTACTAAGGGAGAACTGGGCTTATTTATTGGATCAGTTCAAAGATATCGGATTAGACCTTATGGTTTTCTGGCCTTACGATGAGGGTGGATGCGGCTGTGATCAATGCTGGCCGTGGGGCGCACGGGGCTATCCAAAATTATGTAAAGAACTTGCTGGTATTACCGAACAAAAATTTCCAGGCATCAGCATCGTGCTGTCTACCTGGATGTATGATACGCCACCTGCCGGCGAGTGGGAAGGGTTAACAAATTTTTTGAGCAAAGGAAACCACTGGCTTCACTATGTGATGGCCGATTCTCATGAAGACTTTCCAGGGTATCCGCTAAGGAAAGGTGTGCCGGGAAACCTTCCCCTGTTAAACTTTCCGGAAATCAGCATGTGGGGACAGGGACCCTGGGGTGGATACGGGGCTAACCCGCTTGCCGGCCGCCTGCAGCGGCTATGGAATCAAACGGAGGGTAAAGTATCTGGTGGCTTTCCTTATTCAGAAGGGATTTACGAAGATTTGAATAAGGTAATTTGTGCTCAGCTTTACTGGGATGGCGACCGGCAGACAGCTGATATCGTGAAAGAGTACATTGCTTATGAATATTCTCCGGAGGTAGTGAACGATGTAAGCCGGGCCATTGAAATTCTTGAAGCCAATCACAACCGCAAACAAATTAAGGCTGATGCGGTTGAAGCTTTAAACCTTCTGCAACAGGCATCGCTCCAATTAACCGCACAAACAGTTAAATCATGGCGTTGGCGCATATTGTACCTGAGAGCTTTGATTGACCGTGAAATGTATGAACGTGGCGGAAAACTGGAAGGAGAAGTATTGAAGGCCGCTTTTAATGAACTAACAGAAATTTATTATGCGCAAAATGCACATTCAATGCCCATACACCCCCCGGTAATAAAATAGTGTTCTTTTTTTTATCGATAGGGGATGGGTGGTAAGTCAATTACTCACTATCTTTTAAGTGCCCAGGACTGGATGCGTTATAGGTGTAGTCAACCTATTTCAAAAAGAGACAGAACCAAAAGTTGACGAACGGTTTACGTCCAGATTTTCCCAACTTGCGTGTTGTACGCTGCATTTCTATAGATAGTTATTCTTTGTAAAACTAGAAAGAATCCAATTTGAAATTTTTTTAGCGGAACGACTCTTGCTGGGATCGTTGTGAACTTTTAATGAGGCTTTCCAAAAATCTCTTTTTTCCTGATTGTTTTCATATAATACGATTATAAATTCTCCTTCGTAATTCAATTTGTTTTGTCTAGTGGAAGGTATTATTTGATTCTTTTCCCGATATAAAATACATAACCATAATACGATTTGTATTTCCTAAATAACGCCATTTCATATTGCTGATAGGCTATAAATTGTTTTGCGGATTCATTGCCTTTAAACTTTTTCAGAAAGGACTCTTGCATTTGGGGTTGCTGAGCATAATAGTCTGTCCAACATTTTTCGGGGACAACAAAAGTAGCAACCGGAAGATATCCTGCTTTTTGCATTTGAGCAACCTTGTTTGAAATTGTGTCTATTTCGGGATAGGCTTTTTGCCAAAAATACTGAATTTCGGCGGGGCGCTCTTCGGTAAACCAGGTATTTTCTGTAACTGCGATATATCCTCCCTGTTTCAGAAATTTTCGCCACTCGTTTAATCCACGTTCAAATCCAATGTTATAAATCGCACCTTCCGACCAAATCAAGTCCAATTCTGCTTCTTGAAACGGAAGATTTTCCATATTGCCGACAACACCTTTCACTCTATCCTGAAGATTTTGGTTTTGGGCTTTTTTGTTTAATTGGTTGATATAATTAGCGCATAAATCAACACCGATGATATCACACGATGTGTTTTGTCCTAATACCATTGTTTGACTACCTGTTCCGCAACCAATATCGGCAATTTTAGATTTTTCGGTAAGACCCTCTATAAAACTCAATGCTTTGAGTGTTATTTCGGGACTCCCTGGTCCTTGCCGATCTGTGTTTGAAAAGTATTCACGAATAATATTCAAGTCAAATTCCCAGATTGTTTCTTTTTTTGGGTTCACATCAGTCTTATTTAATATTATTCCCTTTTAATTCGCAGGTGCGTTACCTGCTTGCCACTAACGGTAAAGGTATTGGCTATGGTGGATCATTTGAAAAATGGCTGCACACCATTTGCAAATGCCTGATAGAATTACAAATCTTGAGTTTATAACCGTCAGCCCCACTATTGCCAAAACGATGATAGCCGTTCGTTGTTGCCTTGCTATATATAAGTTATTATGCTTTTTTAGTTTCAGCCATCAATTTTTTAATCATACTTATTTGTCCTCTATGGTATATCTCATCTTCTATCATATGAAAAAGTATCCAAGCCATGTTACATGTAGAACCATAGTCCTTACTTTCAAATGTTTTATTAAAGTCTTCAAAATTTACATGTTTTAATGATTCAACTAATTTTTGCCTTGATACAGATAGTTCATGCATGTAGCTGTCTATTTCTTTTCCCGTAATAAGTGATGGAATATGAACACCCATATCCAATGCAGGTGTCAATTCAGTGTTTTCCGCAACCGTCAATTCTCTATTTTCTATATAAACGATTCTGAAAAAATGTTCAATGGCTGAAATATGCAACAGTAAAGCTCCAATCGTATTCCAACCTGCTTTATATTGCCAATCTAATTCAACAGATGAAAAGTTCCGAACTGTCAACAGGGTGGTAGTTCTCGTGTCATTCAAAATACTATATAAGTACTCAATAGAATGGTCTTGTTCATGATCAAAGTTGATGTAAAATTCTCGTTTAGTATTAAATTCCATTTTATTGATGAATTGTGGCATACAAACACTGCTAACGGTAAAGCATTTGAGTTTGTGGCGGAATTTGGAAAACGGCACGCCGGGAGTAAATGCCGAATAAAGATATTAAAAGTTCATTGTTAAAGCCCGAAATCTACAACTTAGCGTGGCCTGAATTATGGGAGGAGGTCCGGCTCATCGCCTACGCTGAACATTTTTGACCGAATCAGGGGAATTGAAATCTGGTTTAAAACGTGCGCCTTTTGCATTTTTTGGCTGAAGTCCGGGTGATTCTTTAAGGTCTTCCAAAAATTGGAGCCTTTTCCACGTTTAAAATCCGGTAATTTTTTTAATTGTTCGCTGATCATAAAATTTGAATTTTTGGGGTGAAAAATGATTGTGAGAAAATTTAAGTTGCAACTATTTTCTTTTTCATGTTCTGTAAAAATGATTTCTTCATAAACGCTTTTTGATGAAGGGAATGGAAGGCTTCATACTATGGTTTTTCTGATGTTGTAAAATGAATGTAGAGCTGATATTCCGGAAGTTTGTTGTGATTGTTTTTTCGGCAGTGTTTTTTTCATTTGTGGAAGAAGACTGGAAAAATAATGTTTGAAATTATACCCTTTGAGTGGCTGCATTTACCAAACGACCGGTGGATATTTCCTTTCCAATGGAAGTCCGTTCAAAAAATGCTAAATGGCGGTAGAATTATTGAATCTAACCAAGTAATTTTGAGATAACAGTAAGTTTATGAAAAGAGGATTCTTTCATATCATTCTTTGTCTCATCCTTTCAGAATTTGCTTTTGCCCAACAATACGATGAATCGTCTTTTAAACATTTTACTATAGAGGACGGCTTGTCCGATAACCTGATTACAAGTATTGAACAGGACGATGCAGGAAACATCTGGATCGCTACTGAAGCGGGCCTCAACTTTTATGATGGCAACGCTATACAAAAGATCCCTTCTATGCTGCAGGGAGCCAGGATTCCGGCCAATATCAGGAAACTGAAGCTTTTTCCATCTGGTCAATTGGCGTTGATAACATTGGAAGGTATGATTCTGCTCGATACTAAAAGTTACACCAGTAAAAAATATTTGGTAAGCGAGAACACCCCATTCTCTATTTATCAAAATAAGGGATGGGATGCTGTATCATTGCCAGACCGATCAGTGGCACTCACCACGGCGTCAGGATTTTATTTGTTCACTGCTTCTGGCAAGCTGATATTCAGGCATGACGCTTATCATCCAAATGATTTTGGTAAAGGAAAAATACCTTATGGCAGGGAGATCTTTCCTCTCGATGATGATTTATATCTCGTTCTCTTTGAAGATTATGGCGTTGCTGTATTTGATCATACCAACAAACAATATATCGAAAAAAAGAAAGGGGAGAAGAAATGGGATTTTTTTACACTTGGGTTTCAGCCAGGAATGAAAGATTGGATTACCAAATTCCAGATAGATGCCGACAGATTTTTTTGCATTGAAAAAGATGTGGATTCTGTTTTTTATTATCACCATCGTTCACAGAAAATCATTAGGAGCAAATTGCCTTTCCACACAGCCGAAGTATTAAATTGGGCTTCGAAGATCACAATGATTTCCGACACTTCATTCGTGATCAATGGTGGCAATGATGGTTTCTGGTTATTTCATTTCGATCCAAAAAGTGGAAGGATAACCGGGGATGGGAAAAAACATATGCGAGGTTATCAGATTAACTGCATTTTTCGTGACAAGGAAAATCGCCTTTGGATAGGAACGTCGGTAGGACTTTTTCAGCAAAAATTATTTCCTTCTGCCATAAAAACAATTTCATTTACACCGGAAATGCTGAAGGATCCGGTTCAAAAGGAAATCTCTTCTGTCTATCGTTATAAAGACCGCTTATACGTAGGCCGTTTCGCCCGTCAGTCAGGCCTGATGATTCTGGATACTGCTACGATGCAGCCTTTGGCGAATCTAAGTTTTTATGGAAACAACAGCCAATTCAATGAAGTTATATCTATTCAAATGTATCACGAAGACACCTTATGGCTTGGTACGTTTGGTGGATTGATCTGGTTTGACACGAATTCAAATCGTTATGGAAAAGTTTCGTTGGGGCAATCATCCCCGTCCCGTCTAAATGTGTTGTCGCCCGTTGGGAAGGATGGAAATGCATGGCTTCTTCGGTACGGGTCGAATGTAGTGGCGCGGTACGATCCTGCAAATAGAAAGATTGTTCATTATTCGGGTGATACGAAACCTCATCAGCCTTTGCCCCGGGTAAATGCTGTTGCTTATGATGCCTCAGGTGATGCGTGGATCAGTGGCCAGGGCCTTACCCGGATTGTAATGAGCCCGGTGATTCGAGTTCAGGGTTGTAAATGATTATGGCGATGAAAAGATCAGGAAGTTGAATTTTGAAATATCACCTCCCTTCTGGAAAACAAATTGGTTTTTGTTCGCTTTAATTTTCCTGGGAATGATAGGACTTTCAGCAATTTATTTCCTGCGCATCCGGAAAATAAGACGACAGAATGAGGTAGATAAAAAACTTGCTGAAATGGAGATGAAAGCCTTGCACGCGCAAATGAATCCTCACTTCGTATTTAATTGCCTGAACAGTATTCGTGAAATGATACTGGATAATGAAAATGAACAGGCATCGTTATACCTGAGCAAGTTTGCAGCCTTGATACGAATTACCTTAAACCAATCCGTAAAGAATTTTGCCAGCCTGAAGGATACAATTGAATATCTGAAGAGATATGTAGAAATGGAGTTTATTAGATGGAATCATTTTACGTACAGCATTTCCGTGGAAGAAGGATTGCCGGTTGAAGAGATCATGATTCCTCCGATGCTGATCCAACCCTTTATTGAAAATGCCATCAGACATAGCGCGTTCCCGGGAAATAGTGTGGCCATTGATATTGTCTTTTCACAAAAAGAAGGAAAACTGTTTTGTCTTGTAGAAGATAACGGAAAAGGAATCAAGGCATCTCTTGCTGCGAAACAGTACCAGCACAAATCCGTGGGGATTGAAAATGTAAAACAGCGAATGGCCCTGATCAATGAGAAATACAAAATGCAGGGAAGACTGAATATTATGGATAGATCAGATATTCCCGGAAACAATCAAACAGGCACCAGGGTTGAAATTTATTTACCATTCCCGACAAAAAGCGATATATGGAAAACATGACCGCAATTATCATTGATGATGAGGTAAGAGGTATCAATGCGATGAAAAAATTATTGCAGATCAATTGTCCGGATGTTAGGGTCATTGCTACTTTTAATGATCCGGTTCAGGCGCTTGAAATGTTGTCTGTTTCTGCGCCGGATATTATTTTCCTCGATATTGTCATGCCAGAAATGAATGGACTTGAATTACTCAAGGCATTAAGAGATATTTCTTCTGAAGTAATTTTTATAACAGCCCACAATCAATATATGATTGACGCATTCCACTTTAGCGCATTGGATTATTTGTTGAAGCCTGTGGAAGATAATTTATTGATAGATGCCATTGCCCGGGCAAGGAAAAGAATTCAATTGAAGGCCGGGAATAAAAATGTTGAAACATTTGTGTACAACTTAGGCCAGCAAAATAATTCTCAAAAACAAAAGTTGTGCATTCCTACCCAGAAGGGTTTTCAGGTCGTAAGCCTTGAAGATATTTTATACATGACCTCTACCGGCAATTATTCCAATATTTACTTTTTGAATAATAAAAGTGAATGTACCACCAAACCCATCAATGAATATGAAATTTTATTGCACGACGTGGGGTTTGTAAGGATTCATAAATCGTGCATAGTAAACATCATGCATGTAAGGGAATACCGGCGTGGTGAAGGAGGCGTAGTTCGGCTGACGAACGGACAAGAGATGGAGGTGTCAAGGCGAAAGAAGGATCTGCTTATAACCAAAATAAGAGAGCATTTTAAATACTAGATACAGCTAATTTTTCGGGCTTTCCTGACCTGTGGGAAATTCCCATGAGATAGCACTACCTCTCTGATCAACCGGTAAATCTGGTTTCTTTACCATTTGAGGCGGAGGCACCGCCGTTAATGAAATGGCGGTTATAACACCTATCCTTATTGGTTAAGTTTGAGTAAACAATAAAAAAGGGATTATAAATAAATACTTTTTATTGGTTTAATCCGCTTCCCCTTTAAACACACCTGAAAAAATCCAACTATTTTTTTGTGTATACAGAATAACTTATTGAATTGTTATTGACAATCCGTTTTTGCTGATTTGAAGAAAATGCTGATGAAGAGGGCTTCATAAAAATACCTGGATCCCTGATCACTCTACCACCCTCATAAAGGGACTAAATGACTTTGAAAAAAGTATTGATTTAATGAGTTTCAAATGTGTTGAAATATAAAACAAAAAGATATGAAAAAAATCTTTACTAAGAAAGCCTTGCTAATTATACTCTTGCTTTCCGCTTTTTCAAGTTATGCACAGGTGCAGGAGGCATGGGTAAAAACTAACCTGAACTATAACATCTATTCTTCAGAACCCGAATTGGTTTTAGACGCTAATGGTAATATCATTTCAGGTGTCAACGGCTGGGATTTTGCACCGGACCGGGCAGGCCAGGTTTCAGTTTTTACCCTCAACAAGCACACGCCGACCGGCAATTTGGTTTTTAAAGTCGCAAAATCACCAGAGACATATTATCAATCGCTAACAGGAATGACGGTAGATGGAGGCGGGAATATTTACTGTGCAGTAAGAGAGAGTTGGACGATAGACCCTGTTCATGCCGTGAATGGCGCACGGATTGCTGTTTATAAGTATAGCCCAACCGGCAGTGTTGTCTGGAAAAAAACTTATAGAGAAGGAGACATAAGCAGTCCCACAGCCATTGCAATTGACCCTGCAGGTAATGTGTATATCACAGGGTATACAATACCCATCGGTACGCTGGGCGCATTGCCCGATTATATGACCGTTAAATGGAACAACTCCGGCGACTTTCAATGGGCCAGAAAATATGACGGCGCAAGTCCCGGGGAGGGATTTAATGCCGCAAGAGCAATCATTGCAGATGGGTCAGGTAATGTGTATATTACCGGGCAGAGCCAGCGCGACGGACAATTGGGGTATGCCACTATCAAGTATAATGCGGCGGGAACGGAGTTGTGGGCTGTGCGCTATACGGGATTATCGGCAGAGAATGATAACGCATTGGCCATCACCCGCGATGTCAGCGGTTTTATTTATGTGACCGGAACGAGCGATGGTACAGCCGGAGGAACCATGGCCACAATCAAATACAATAGTGATGGTGCCCAAATTTGGGTGGCAAGGGAAGGCAGCGATGGTGCAGAAGGTCGTGCTATCAAAGTGGACCAGTTTAGCAATGTTTTTGTTGCCGGCAATGGCAGCTCTGGTACAATGGCATTAGTGAAATACAATTTTGCAGGCTCAAAACAATGGGCTTTTACAAAACCTGGGAAAGGCCATGCTCTCGATCTTGATGATCTTGGAAATGCCTATGTTTCAGGTACCATCCGCGATAGTGCGGGCTTGGTAAAACTCAACAGCAGCGGAGTGCCGCAATGGACAAAAACTTACTGGAGCCGGTACTTGCCGGGTATTATGAACCCGGTAAAAGTTGCAGAACTTGGGAATACCTATACTATCAGATTTAGTTCGCTTAAACTAAATGGAAATGCGGAACCATATTATGAAGCCGATCTCATAAAGTTTACACAATGCAGCATCATCTGCCCTGAAGATATGATCGTCAATACCTCTCCGGGACAATGTACAGGAGTTGTAAATTATACAGTAAGCATAACAGGAGAATGTGGCAGCAACATTGCATACAGCCAGCCTTCAGGTACAGCCCTTCCTGTAGGAACTACTATTGTGGCTGTAGCAGATATTGTATCGGGAGAACAATGTTCATTCCGTGTCACAGTCAGAGATGCCGAATTACCTCAGGCAAAGTGTAAAAATATTACGCTAACACTCGATGCAACCGGCAACACAAGCCTTAGCGCCGCACAGTTGGATAACGGCTCTACCGACAACTGTGGTATTCAATCGATGTCGGCCAGTAAAACAGCTTTCACCTGCGCCGACATTGGTGCCAATTCCGTCACGTTTACAGTAACTGATGTAAATGGCAATACCAACTCTTGTACTGCCACGGTTACCGTGCAGGATAATACACCACCCACAGCGCTTTGTAAAAATGCAACAGTTTATTTGGATGCTTTAGGCAATGGAGTTATTACAACTGCTGATATTGATAATGGTTCTACCGATGCTTGCGGAGCAGTAGCGCTCAGCCTTAGCAGGACATCGTTCACCTGTGCAGATAAAGGAACAAGTTCAGTTACTTTAACAGCAACCGATTCTAGTGGCAACTCAGCCAATTGTAATGCTACAGTAACTGTTGTGGATACCCTTCCTCCAATCATTTCCAATATGACCATAAGTAAATCTGTCTTAAGTCCGCCTAATCATAAAATGGTTGATATATCACTGGATTATACTGTAACAGATAATTGCGGAGCAACAACGACGGTAACATGTACCAGCGATGAGCCGGAAACAGGCTTGAGTAGTGGTGACATCGGACCCGACATCGTTAAGATAGACGACAAGCACTGGCAGCTACGTGCAGAAAGAGATGGCAAAGGGGATGGTAGGGTATATACCTTTCTCATTACCGCTACCGACGGATCAGAAAATACCAGCACATCTACATTAACGGTTGTCGTAGCACACAATATTGCATCGCCTCATTCAGGTGCTGCAGTTAAGGTGGGTAGCACCGTTAATTTTGCAGGCAGCTTCTGGGATGTAGCCGGTAATAAACATGCAGCGCAATGGCTAATTGATGATAAAACTGTGGTAAAAGGTGTGGTATCAGAACCATCCGGCATGAAGAATGGAACAGTAACAGGCTCTTATAAGTTTACAACCCCCGGTGTGTATAAACTTCAGATGAACATTACCGATCAGAAAGGTATAACTACTACTACCAATACCAACGGTGATCTTCAGGCAACTGTAGTCGTGTATGATCCTAATGGCGGCCATACCTTCGGTGGTGGTTATTACACCTCTCCTGCAGGTGCTTTGAAAAACAGCCCGGCTACTGGTGGTGATGTAAGCTATGGGTTCACAGCGAACTATTTTAAAAACGCCACCTATCCCAAAGGCGAAACACAGTTTAATTTTCAATTGGGCGATTTTGAATTCAATGCCTTGAACTTTGATTATCTCGTTATCTCCGGCGCCAAAGCCCAGTTTAAAGGCACAGGAAAAATCACCGGCGACCAGGGAGGCTATGCTTTTATCATGACTGTTATTGATGGACAACTGGACCGCAGCGGTGTAGATAAAGTAAGGATGAAGATCTTCAACAAAAATACCGGCGCTGTTATTTATGACAACCAGCCGGGCGCCGGGGATACTGATGATCCCGTAATGCCCGTAGGGGAAAACAGTATAGTGACCGTTAGCTCCAGCACAACGATGTATAGGACAACTGACCCGGCATCTGTAGGGAATCTTACATCGCCTTTACTTGAAATAAATGTCTATCCAAATCCTGCCAGTTCCTATTTTAACCTGAAAGTTCAAAGTCCTAACCATAAGGACAAGATCATAATGCAGGTAACAGACGTTTATGGCAGGTTGATAGAAACAAGGATAATTGCTCCTGGTCAAAACATCACTATAGGACAAAACTATATTCCGGGGGCTTATTTTGTCAGGATTGTGCAGGGCAAAGAACAAAAACAGGCAAAGCTGATTAAGTTGAATTAATAAACAGTAAAAGAAGAGAGACTGACTTACTTCTGGCAGGCAGTCTCTCTTTGTCTTTATCAGAAGGATGTTGTTTTATCTTCCTATTCGTCCTTCATTACTTCAACTAAATATTTACAAAAGAGACAAATAATTGGATATTCACTTTGAGGTTGTTGAGTGTGATGCCGTCGTCTGGTCTCCGACCAACCATATTCATTTGAACTGGCAACCATTAGTTGGTTTTACTCCTTCAGATGTTCAGGCTTCTTTTATGAAATATACTGCTCAGCAGCTGAAACGTTCTCTTATTAAAAATGATGCGGAAGCATTTGGTAATTTTAAAGTAAATAAATATGATCGTGAATACCAAATATGGAAAAGGGAGCCATTGAGTATAGAATTGATTTCTGTTGATTTGTTCAAACAAAAATTAGAATATATACATTATAATCCTGTTAAAGCAGGATTATGTGAGAAGCCGGAAGATTATTATTATTCATCAGCAAGGTTTTATATTGATGGAATGAATAGCTTTGAAATGTTGACGCATTTCACCGGTAACTAAGAAAATGCTATCTGCCTGATGCCGTTGGTCAGGAGACCAGACGGCGGCGTTCATTCGCAGAGTTGGCAATCTGTGAGGGTAGGAACACCGACATAGGTTAAAAAGTTCCGAACTGTCAACAGGGTGGTAGTTCTCGTGTCATTCAAAATACCATATAAGTACTCAATAGAATGGTCTTGTTCATGATCAAAGTTGATGTAAAATTCTCGTTTAGTATTAAATTCCATTTTATTGATGAATTGTGGCATACAAACACTGCTAACGGTAAAGTATTTGAGTTTGTAGCGGAATTTGGAAAACGGCACGCCGGGAACAAATGCCGAATAAAGATATTAAAAGTTCATTGTTGATTTAGGATTTCCATCTCTCAAGGTAGTATTTAGTTCTTTGTGTAAACAGTTTTAAGTAACTGTATAGGAGTTAACCACCCGTGCAGGTGGAGCGAAGTGAGGCGGAGCGTAGCGGAGCCGAACGAAGCGGAACCTGCACGGGACGGCGGCGAAATTTTGCCCCGCTTTTTGTTAACTTTAAATACAGTTTTATGGACAATCAATCAAATCTCCCCAAGGACTTCTTCAGGCAGTTTAAAAGTAAAGAAGACTTTCAATCATTCTTCAGTGAACTCTACAAACAGGGAGTAGAGGAAATGCTCAAGGGTGAACTTGATGAACATCTGGGCTATGAAAAGCACAGTAAGGATGGGCACAACAGCGGCAACAGCCGCAATGGGTCTTACTCCAAAAGGATAAAGACAGAATCCCTCGGCAACTTGGTACTTAATATTCCCCGGGACCGCAATAGCGAGTTTGAGCCTCAGTTGATCCCCAAAGGTTCGCGTATGAGCGATAAGCTCGAAGAATCCATTGTCGGTATGTATAGTCGGGGGATGACCACTTCGGATATCTCCCAGCAAGTCAAAGAAGTGTATGGAGTGGATGTCAGTGAGGGTACGGTCTCTAACGTAACCAACCGTATTATTGAGCATGTGAAAGAATGGCAGAACCGACCATTGGAAGCCGTTTATTTTACTGTTTGGATGGATGGCATTGTGCTGAAAGTAAAGCAGAATGGTAAGTACATCAACAAGTGTATTTACCTGGTAATCGGACTGAGGCAAGATGGCTTAAAAGAAGTACTTGGCATGTGGATGGCGGAAACAGAATCAGCCTCCTTCTGGATGGGCGTGCTGACAGACCTAGCTGCTGTTTTATCCAACGTAACTCAATAGATACTCTTCATTTTCTTTTGCAGTTTTGAAAATTGATTTCAGATTTTCAAATTCGATTGTCATGTGTCTTACGTTAAAAGCAATGTTTTCTTCAGTTTGATCATTCCAAATGCCTCCTGGGTAAATGTCGTGTCTATTCAATTCGTTTTGGTCAAAATTCTTTTGAAATTTGTCAACTGAAATTGTTTCTAACAGTTCATAAATCTCAGAAACTTTAGTCGGTTCGTTATAATAAATTGGCTGTCGTTCTAAGTTGGTATCGTCTGGCAAATTTGCAAGATCAATTTTTGAGAAGTCTATTTCTTCTCCAATGAATGTCTTTGGGCAAAATATTAATTCAATTAACTCTTTGCTTTCTTTGTCAAGTCCCTTTGACAAAATGAATTGAAGACCGTCAAATGATTTTTCAAATATTTCATAGCCTTTTGTTATTTTAAAAGGTCCCAAGTCGTTTGGATTGTCTACAATTTTTGAAAAGTCAGATTTGTCTATACGATAAAGGGTTGCACTTTGTCCCATAATTAAGCGGCTGTTCTGTCTTGTTTAACCCATTTTTATATAACCTAATAACCAACTGATGCTTAGTCCAACAAAAAATAGTCCTCCCAGCATCATAATTATGGAAACAATATAGTTGAATCCCTTTTCATTTTGTAGAACAAATTTTTGGGGGTCGTCAGGGTCATATAAAATAGGAATAGATTGGTCAATTAAATTTTTATATGTCCTTATTATACTAAAATCTGTTGAAGCATAAACAAATGGCTGTTCTCTGACAAGTTCTCCTGTCATAGAAGTAAACTCAATTAGAGGTGTCTTATGTCCGTCACTATCCGATTGATATTCGATTATATTACCTGTCCATTCAATTCCTTTCTTTGCGATTTTTATTTGAAATGTTATTGCTGTAAACCCCACATATGATAGCAGTGTCCCAAGAATTAGAAAACATAAGGCTGGTTTAATAAACATACATAACCCAAACGTCACAACAATACCTATCCAATATTTCTTTATTAAATCCATCAGTTAAAGTCAAGATTTGTGAATTAGCAGTAAGTGTCAATTTACAATAGCCGCCAACGCGTAGATTTATGCTATAATACGTCGCTGGTAAAAAAAATCTGGTATTGAAAATGAATTGGTTAGCATTATACATTCTATATTGTTATTGGAACAATCCGTCTTGCCATTCTACCTCATTTTTCCTCCATAAATCATCAAACCACTGATAATGTTCACCAAATGCTTTTCCCCATGTAAAAACTTGATAATATATTATCCCGCGAATTGAAAAGTGTAATATTCTGATCAATTTTTATTCAATCAGCAATTAAACCTGGCAGGGGTGTTCACATGCTTTCGCCGGCTCAGCCACAGAGTTTGGTGAGGACAAGGTTGAAAAACTAGTCTACAAGTTATAGATTAACAGGTTTGAAAGCAAGACTATTTAGTAATAATGGCTATTTATTTAGTATTTGGCAGATAACAGGGATGATTTTGCATAGCGGGCGCTTCATGGTGCTGATATACTAAGTAAGTTGATTACCAAAGCTAATCCCGCGCACATATATCTCGGAAATTTTCTGTAGCATTTCTTTCAAGATTCCAATACCGGCCACGTTAGTCACTGAGGTATCAGTTTATTAGCGCCATCAGCTTCGGAAGTTTGCATACCCTGCCTACAGGCACCTCCACCTGGAATCGCTCTTTTATTTTATCGAGGATTGCTTTTGCTATGGGATGGAGAGTAAGTATAACCGGTTCTCCCTTTTGTATCAGACTGGCCTTGAGCGTGTCCGTCTCCATATCGCACCAGTTGAGGGATTTAACATCCACCAACCTTAACCCCGTGTAGCAGCAAAAAATAAAAGCCTCCCGCACCTGCTCGTTCAGGCAGGGGGTTTTTAATAAGCTAAGGTATTCGGTTGCCTACAGGTGCTGTTTTAATTTAGGCTTTTTACCTGCATTTGCTTTTATTTCATCCTCGGGTTCCATCCAAAATAGCCCTGTTTGGTGACCGCCCGGAGCATACGCCTGAATTCTGAAAACCAATTCATGGGTGTATCCCCGTTAAAATCATCCAATAAATAGTGCCTACCTAAGGCAAAGTTCTTCCGTAACTTCTCCGGAATTTGCTGTTTTTTCCTGAATGTTTTTAAAATGGTTGAAGCTAATGTGGAGGTGCCGTTTTCCGGTTCGTATATTATTTGTAAAAACCTCCTCAAAAAAATCCAGGAAGTTTTGTTTGTACCGATGAGCGGGGATATAACCCATTCCAATGGATTGACGATCTAAAATAAGCTGAGACCGCTTGAGTTCCAGCATGGCCAATACCTCTTTATTATGATTTTTTTCTACCTGGGATTTGGGGTGCGCGTAGGTAAAAATGCCTGCGCTCATTCTATCACTTGAACCACGACCCCATATAAACCGGTAGTAAATTTTCTTTCCGTTGGCAGATAGACTTTCCTCTATAATCATAGTAATTTTGTTTATTGGGCTATGCCACAAACAAGACACCAAAAGTGTGGGAACAGCTGTGGGTGATTTAAGGGAACAAAAGAGTGAAAATAAGCGGAAAAAAGCGGCAAAAAAAGCGTGATAAAAATTAGAAACCCCTAAAAATCAACGATTTAAAGGGGTTTCCCGGTGCCCAAGACTGGATTCGAACCAGCACGCCGTTTCCAGCGCTACCACCTCAAAGTAGTGCGTCTACCAGTTTCGCCACCTGGGCATCCGCTTGCTTTTGAAGTGGTTGCAAATGTAAGGATTTTTGGAATATTCAACCCTGCCGGTATACATTATTCAAACCGGATGGAGCGGAATTTTTTAAATTCATGAAAAGACCGCTCTACCGGCGACCACGACCATTTGATCATGTTGCCGCTGTCATAATCCAGCCGGCAAAAATTGGCATTCCATATCGTACCGCTTTTTGGCGGTACATTGCTTAAAGGGCTAAGCAGCGCGTAAGGAAAAAATAATTCTGCGCTCCAGGAATGGATAGCCGCGCCGGCTTGCATTTTGCCTCCCTCTATATACACGTTCTTCTTTACTTTTCTATCTCCGGTATAATGCCAGGGTGTCCAGCCATATGCGCCACCCTTTAAATTGGGAATTAGCAATACAAGCTCTTTGTTTAACGGGCTGATCTCGTATTCAAAATATAAGGGTGTTGAAGGATCCGGATGAAAGAACACTTCAAATACATCGGCATTAAAAAGATTATCGAAGTCGTTTTCAAAGGTGCTGGTAATTTTTTCGTCTTCACCGCTGAACAACACATAGATACCCTTTGCGGAGTAGAGGATTTTATACTTTGTTTCATACTGTTTGCCCTTATCCAGTTGCTTAAGAGTTACCCAGTTTGTTTTTTGCCACTCCGCATTTTCTCCTTTGCCGGTTATAACAAAATCGGTGCAACGTTTTACCTGTAACGGATCAGTGCCACCCGCCGGGCCTTGTGCCCATACGCTACAGCAGGAAAAAATGTACAGGAATAAAGTATATGGTTTCATAAAACATATTTGAGATTAATATCCGCGGCAGAAAAGTTTGTTGGTGCACAGGTTAGGATTTTTGCTGCTTGTTAAAAGCTGATCGCCGGCAGCCTTCGGATCCATCTGCGGTCTGAACTCCTTTGCCGGATGCCGCCCCACATGCTCACATTTGCATATTTGCACATTTCTACATTCATTTGCAGTCTGACGCACCTTCGTCGCGTGCCGACCGCTACATTTTCAAATAATCAGTGCCTTCCCGTTTCTCTTCCTTCCCAGCCGGTTTTGCCTTTTTCAATATACAATTCGGTAACGCTTTTGGATACCCGGTCGTCCACTTCCTCTACCAGTTGAATGCGCAACGGATGGGTCAACTTTTTTTGCCAGTTCAATACAGGGGCATAGGGTTGAGCGCCTTTTTGGGTTTCATACAGCAGGTAGGCCCATTTTTCTGTAAAGAAATTGCCTTTCATTACAGGGATCATTTGCTGCATATTGGAAGAAAGGAAACTCAATGATAATGCCCTGGCCCAGTAAATCCACGGCCCCCCGGTGATGTAAAAGAACGGGTTTAGCAATCTTGTCCTGTTTTCCAGTCCCGCGTTGGAATAATTGAGTTGTATGCCGGCAAAGCCCACACCGGTTTCTTTGTTGTAAAAACTGATCCACGGCACATCGTCCTGCATTTTTACATCGGTAAGGTCGGGCATTTTGGTTACATCGTATTCAATAACCGAATCGCGTATCACATCGTACCAGGCGGCGTGCGTGATGAGTTCACGTTTAAAAACAATTTCAGCATTGCGCAGGGCAAGACTTTGCACCGTTTCATTGATCCGTAAATTGGTGGTGCTGATGAAATACGGTTTGCCGGGAAAAAACTCATACCTAACGGAAGCGTCTACCTGCGGAATTTCACGCAAATTTCCCCATACATCACTAAAGGCAATGACCGGCCCGGTTAAAGATTGCACATGCTGCGGCGGATCCCAGTCTGAGGTATGCGTCCACGGTACGGGCGGAGTGTATATTTCAGGGTTCCAGTGAATGGCCCCGTTGGTTTCTTTGCGGTGATAAAAAGGAAACTGGGGCTTGCTTTTCAAAGTAAGCTGGTCAAAGTGACCTGATTTGGGATGCAATGCAACCGACAGGTATTCATTGTCTATTTGCAAACCGGGCGCTTCTCCCTGCACCCGCAGGTCTGTAGTATACATTTTCACCATGGCATCTTTGTTATCATAAAACACAAAAAATACCCGGCTGCTCCTGGCGGGCACATCGGCTAAAAAGGCCACACGTGCCGTTACTGTAGGCATCCATACCGGCACATCGCGGGTAGGTTTGCCGTTATTATCCGGCGCCAGGTTATCTTCAACCAGATATTCCTGTATATCGTATACCTGCGACGGAACTTCGGTAACGTTGTGCGTTTGCGGATCAAAAGCCGCCACCCGTATCTCTCTTTTCAGATCGTGCACTTCGTCGGGGTAAAAGGGGAGAAGTACTTCCACCGGCTCGGCCTTCCTGTCTACACCCGCCGTTTCACTCAGTACCACCGATTTGTATTTTTTCCAGGCAGTATCATATACAGCCGCTGCGGCAGGCGCTGTTATTTTTTTACTAACGGTGAGCAGTACGTCATTTTTAGCATGTTGTAGGTTTTTTTTCATACGTACCGTTAGCTTCACATCGTATTGTTCGCCGGGGTTCCATTTTACCCAGCCGATAACAGAAGGGTTAACATATAAAATATTATCCTGCGAAAGCCCGGAGCCGGACGGCGGACGGTTGGTAAGGTGCGGATGGTTGAGATCGCCCAAATCGTGTTCCGGGCGAAGATCCGTGTATCTCAACGTTTTTCCGTTCACCGCCATTTCCACTTCAATCATAGATGAAGAAGGCAGATTGAGATCGGCCTTAATATGATAATAAGGAATAGCGGGATTGGGATAATGGAGTTCAAGATTCGTAAGTTTCAATGCCTGTGCATTTGCCGTGGCAGATGTACCAGGCAAAAAAGCAATGGTTGCTATCAGTTTGAGCAGTAAGCGTTTCATTGGTTTGAATAATTATCGTTCGGTTATTAAATTTCTTTTTCTTAATGCTTTCACACTTTCTTCCCATCCTCCGCCGGCGCCCCAGAGATAGTATGTAAAATACATGGTTGTTTTTTGAATGATGGGCAACCAGGGCTGAAACTCCGTATAATAATAATGCGATTCCCCATTGCTGGGATGGTTCATCCACATGTGTAAAAATAAAGGTTGCGTAACAGGGTACGCACCAACAAAACCGATGTCTTCTTTGGTATCATACCCTGCATTCCATCCTTCTTTTAAGTTGATCACCCTTCCAAAATATTCTTCCGGCCGCATTCGTATATGCAGCATGCTGTCTTTATCAGGAGCAATAAAAATATCTTCCGTTCCATGTGCTTTTCCCAGTTCCAGGATAGGCTGCGGTCCTATTACGTTTGCTTCGGGGTTGATAAAGTTCAAAGCGAAGCGTACTTCCAGCAAAGGCGAGTTACCATATAGTGTAAAGGTTTTCTGCAGCCTGTTCCCAAAATAATCAGCCGTCATTATTACCTGCACATAATCGCCTTCCTTTTTAACCAGCTTCGCGTCGTATACCTGGTGTGTTTCCATGCTGGCCTGTCCAAGAAAATCTTCAAATCCGCCGTAAGGATAAAAACCATATTTCCTGAAGGGACGCTTATCATCTTCCGGTTTTTCGGGCCACAGTTTAAAAAGCACATTGTCTTTTCTGCTCTTCACGATATACTCAATTACGCGGGCTCCGGTTGCAAGGAGGGTTACCTGTACGCTGTCATTTTCCAACCGGTATTCTTTTACACCATCCGCATTCAGGTCAAGTTCGTAGGCATATGCGCGCCCCTCTTTTTTGCCTACGCCCAACTGGCTGGTATAAGCTACACCTAATGCAGATGTTTTAACATCGTAATCCCCGGAAGGCAATTTCAAATCAAAAACGATTTGCTGCCAGGTTCCGGCAGGCGTGTTTATTTTTTGGGTTGCGGAAAAAACGGCTTTACCGGTTTTGCCTTTTTCAAACGCCTGTACCTGTACCGGGAATGAAGCCTCCGATGAAAAATTATGTACTGTTACCGGGTATTGAACTACAGGTGCATGGCCATACAATAAACGGTTTACCGAAATGGCAGGAGGCAGGTCCAGCACGGCAAGCGTTGATTTTGTTTTATTGTTCCATTTGTATTGTATGGCAATAGGATTGGTTTTATCCATACCCGTAGCCCTGGGTCGTATTTTAAAAGTAATGGTTTTAGTGCTGTTCGGCGGTAAGGCAATGGCTGAGGCAGCAGGGGATTGGTCCCATGTAATTTCGGGCGGCAGTTCAATGTTAAGCGTACCCGATACGGTACGATCATAGTGGTTGGAAAGCATTACACTCAGCGTATAGCCTTCGGTGTTAGCTTTCAGGTCAATCCGGTCGCCAAAATATTCTTCCGGAAAAACCCTGTCTAATAAAAGCATTTGCAGTGCGTTTCTAAAGCCGGCCGGCCCCATCATTTTACCTTCTTCCAGCACAGCCACCGCTCTTCTCTGTAAAATGGCCTCCCACATTTTTTCCCTGGTAAAGTTTTCTCCTTTTTTTACAAACAATACCATACTGGATAGCGCGTCGCCGATCAGCGGGCCGGTTGTGGATATAAAAGGAACGTTTTCATTGTCAATCTGCTCTTTGTTGCCGGCGCTGGCTATATAGCCATCATAATGAAAGGCGTCGCTTTGCGGTGCATATACCGGGCGAAAAACGTAGCCGTTTTTTTTCTGTGCATATTTGATCCATGCGTCCCTGCCGCCCATATCCTGCACCTGCAATCCTGCGTAATCGCTGCACCCGTATATGGGCGAGAAGCCAACATCCGTAACAATGGGCGCGCCGGATTTTTCAATCCATCCTTCCAGTTCGTCTTTCATCAAAAAATCCATATACCCGTCAAATACAAACCAATCGTTCCCTTCATTCATTCCTTTTCCTATCACTTCCAGCGGGTGACCGGGCGTGCAGGTTACACTTTTCAATAAGGTTTCAGCGCCGAACCATCCTTTATGTAAATCGTATTGCTGTACAATGCTGATTGTATTGGCGATAAGCGCTTTTAAACGGTTGGTTGATGCTTTGTTTTGTCCGGAAACAACAAATATCTTCCTGTTGTCTTTTTCAAGATAAAATGCGTTGACCTTTTGAAAATTTTTTGCATTGTACTGGTGGCTTTTTAATTTTTCACCCCAGGCCGTGTCGTCGGGGAATGACTTGTTTAAATTTTCCGCCACGCTGTAAACCGAATCAATAAAGATCAGCACATTTCCGAGTGCTATGGCCTGGTCGGTTTGGGTGGCGGAAGGATTTTCAAGCGTAGTGTAATTGGAAGCGAGCAGGCCATGCATAAACCCTTCCTGCATCCATAGCCCGGGTACATGCAGTTCTTCTGCAATATCAATCTTGCTTTGAATAATGGTGGATGATGCGTCGGGGACGCTCATTTTAAACAGGTTGCCGTAGCGTACCCATTTTTTATAATCATCGCGCCAGTGATTGGTATAACCGTTAAACTGAACTTTGTTTACAACGGCATGCTGTTGAGGCTGGAAAGAAGGATTATAGAGGTAGCCACCCAATTGCTGGGCTGTAGCGGTGTAACCAATGATATTACACAAAATAACAAATACCGGTAAGCGTAATAGTAGATTTCTCATAACGTAAACCTGTTTAGGATGGTGACTGCATACAAGGCATAGCACAATCATATTGAGCCCTGGTTCATAAAGTTATTGTTTCTCTTTTACTTTTCTATCTGTACTGTTCTTAATTCGAGCAGGTTTAAACTGTTGGGCCTAAAATCTTTTATATAGGGATGGATGAGCCTGATCACCATATCGTACCACAAAGGAACAATGGGCGCATAGGCAACAATCATTTTATCCATTTGCCTGTACATATGGTTACGTATGGAATCGTTTTCTTCCAGGAGCGCTTTTTCATACAATTTGTCGTATGCCCCATTTTTATAACGGGTATAGTTGGGCGGCGCGGGATTTTTGCCATAAAACACGCTGAGGTAATTTTCGGCATCCGGGTAATCGGCCATCCAGCTACCCCGGAAGAACAGGGCCTGTGATTTAGCGGTTTGCTCAAGCAATAAACTTTTTTGCACCACTTCTACCTGCACCTTTACGCCAATATCTTCCAATTGTTTGGCTACAAAGCTTCCCAGTTCGGCATAAACAGGAATGGTCAGCAATTTGATTTCAGGTAAACCCTTTCCATCAGCAAAGCCTGCTTCCTTCAGTAAATACCTTGCCCTGGCAACATCATAATAATATCCTTTCACTTGTGAGCTGTCGTATGCAGGCAGCCCCGCCGGTATAAACCCGCTTTGCGCAGGTGTGCCCAGGGAATTGCGCAGGTACATGATCATCTTTTGTCTGTCGAATCCATAATTGATCGCCTGGCGCACAGCTTTTATTTTAAGCGGATGATTTTTCACCAGTTCATTCGCAGTATCGGCCAAAATACCCAGGTATTCGGTATTTAAAAAACTATGTTTGCTCAACACAACTTTTCCCTTCCACTCTTTTCTGAGTTCACCCTTTTTGGTGAGCACTTCATCTTTAAAGGATGCATCAATATCATTGATAAAATCGAGGCGACCCTGGGTGAACTCAAGAAATTCAGTGGCTTTGTTGTCTAAAAAAGAAACCTTAATGCCATCTAAGTATGGCAGGCGGTTACCCACGCTGTCGCGCTCAAAATACTTTTCATTTTTTGCCAGCAGCAATACCTGCCCTTCTTCCCAGCGTGTAAACCGGAATGGCCCTGTGCCACAGGGATTGCGGCGAAAATCCGTTCCATATTTTTCTATTGCTTCATGGGGTACAACAGAACAGTACTGCATACTGAGAATGCCCAGTATAGGATGAAAGGGGCGGATGAGCTTTAATTGAAAAGTAGTATCATTTAATGCTGCAAACCCATCGGTAGCATCTATCCTGTTGTTAAATATCCAGGCGCCGGGTGAAGCGGTATTTGTATTGATGATGCGCTGCAGGCTGTAGACAACATCGGCTGCAATCATCTTACGGCCTTTGCCACCGGCAAAAGCGGCGTTGTCGTGGAAGTAAACATCGTCGCGTAAAATAAAAGTATAGATAAGCCTGTCACCGGACACGGCCCATCGCTTGCACAAAGAAGGTTTGATGTGCAGGTTTTCGTCTACTTCCACCAACGTATTGAACAACTGGTGTACGCCCCACATGATTGCCTGGTTTTTGGCAAAAGCAGGGTCAAGGGAGCTGATGCCTTCGGGCTGATTATAATGAAATATTTTTTTATCGCGGTCTTTTCTGCCTGCGCAGGAAACCAGCATACAGCCTGATGCTATGATAGTGAGAAGCCTTATAATAACCAACCACTTACTTACCACATACCGCTTACCACTTACCACGTACCACTTACTACTTACCACTTTGTACATCTTCATTAATGTAAATTAAACTTCATAGTTCATAAAACGTCCTAAATTTAGCTTTTAAAATAAGCCGGCGTGAAAAAAATACTATATCGCTTTATTCTTTCACTTTTGATCTTTCACTTCTTATCGTTATCGTTCACCTCCCTGGCACAACCGCTGCATCAAAAGCAGGGGTTTACCCATGCCGATACTTTGCGTGGAAGTATAACGCCGGAGCGGGCGTGGTGGAATGTTACGCATTACGATTTGCATGTAAATTTCGATTTTAACAAAAGAAGTATTGCCGGGTATAATGTCATCTCCTATAAAATAGTATCGGCTCCTGCGAAAGAAATGCAGATAGACCTGCAGTTGGGATTAGAAATTGACAGTGTACTATACAATAATGAAAGCCTTTCTTTCCGCAGGGAAGAGAACGCTTATTTTATTACTGTACCGGCTGCTCACAATGAGCAGAAAATAAACAATGTTACGGTGTATTATCATGGCATTCCACGCCCCGCACTGCGCCCGCCATGGGACGGGGGAATGATCTGGAGCAAAGACGAGAAGGGCAATCCCTGGATCAGCGTGGCCTGCCAGGGACTGGGCGCCAGTGTATGGTATCCCTGCAAAGATCACCAAAGCGATGAGCCCGACAGCGCTGCTTTAAGCATGACGGTACCGGACACACTAACGGCAATAGCCAATGGCAGATTAAGAAGTGAAATAAAAAACGGGGATGGTACCGCCACTTACACATGGGCGGTCACCAGTCCTATCAACAATTACAACATCACTCCCTATATTGGAAAATATGCACACTGGCATGAAGATTATGATGGTGAAAAGGGAAAGTTGGATTGTGATTTCTGGGTGATGGAGTACAATTTGGAGAAAGCGAAGCTGCAATTTAAACAGGTTATGCAGATGCTGCATTGCTTTGAGCATTGGTTTGGGCCTTATCCCTTTTATGAAGACGGCTATAAATTGATAGAAGCACCGCATCTTGGAATGGAGCATCAAAGCGCAGTAGCTTATGGCAATGGATTTGCCAACGGATATAAAGGAACAGATCTTTCCGGAACAGGATGGGGATTGAAATGGGATTTCATTATCGTGCATGAAAGCGGCCATGAATGGTTTGGTAATAATATTTCCACCAAAGATGTGGCCGATATGTGGGTGCACGAAGGGTTTACCAATTACTCCGAAACGATTTTTACAGATTGCGAATATGGTACGGAAGCGGGCAATGATTACGTTATAGGAACAAGAAAAAATATCCAGAATGATAAACCCATTGAAGGTCCTTATGGCGTTAACCAGGAAGGGTCGGGCGATATGTATTACAAGGGTGGCAACCTGGTGCATATGATCCGGCAGATCATAAACAATGATTCATCATTCAGGATGCTGCTTCGTGGCATGAATGAAACTTTTTACCATCAAACGGTTACCGGGAAGCAAATAGAAGAATACATCAGTAAAACATCCGGTATTGATTTTTCGAAAGTGTTTGACCAATATGTGCGAACAATACAAATACCGGTGCTGGAATATAAAGTAAATGGCAATAAGCTCAGCTATCGCTGGACAGATTGTGTAAGAGGATTTAATATGCCCTTGAAAATAAATTTTGGCGGCGAAAAGTGGATCAGTCCAGTAGAAAAATGGAAGACACTGAAGATAAAAAAAGGAGAGAAAGCAGCGTTTAGTGCAGACAGAAATTTTTATATAACAACAAAGCAATTGTAATACAATTAACATCACAAAAAACAGCATACACGGGAAAGGAGGAGGCTAAGTTTCTGAAATTCTACCTGCTTTTCAGGGAAACGGCTGCAGCAGTTTGTTCATCTACTACCCGGCCCGCGTTGATAAATCTTTTATGCCAGTAATTGTCGTTCAAGTTACTGATCATTACTCCACCTGAGGTTGAGGCATGTACGAATTGATTATCCAGCAGGTAAATGCCCACATGGCTCACACCACGTCCGCGGGTGTTAAAAAAAACAAGGTCCCCCTCCCGGAGTTTGTCCTCATCCACAACAGCGCTGAATGCTTTTTGCTCACTGGCGGTTCGCGGAATTTGCAGTCCGTAAATTACCGACACCAATGTTTGTGTAAAGGCAGAACAATCTACTCCTTTTTGTGTAGAACCTCCCATACGGTAAGGCGTGCCCCACCAGCTTTCAATAAATTTGTACAGATCCCTGTTCGACAGGCGCTCTACTTCCACATTCATTTTTATGGCATACTTGAACTGCAGCGGGCCGCCCTGTTCAATATTAAAAGCAGGGAACATATATAGCTGGGATGATCTGTAATTTTCCGGCATGTGTGGAATCTCTTCATCGTTGCGCCTGGTGGATGAAGACGGATCACTGCCAATAGCAATATCATTAAGGAACTGTGGAGAAGAATGCTGTGGGTTATCACGGGAAGCCCCATGCGAAGACCTGGATGTGGATTTTAAGCTGCTGCAACTGCTGCCAACAAAAGCAATTCCAGCAAGAAATAGAAGATAACGCAAAACCGTTCAATTTTTAATTTCGCAAAATAACACACAAAAACCAGACCAGCAAGTTATCCGTAATGTGAAAAGTGTGAAAATATGAAAATGTGGACAATGCAAAGCCAAATGTCGGTTCAACTTTACGAAATTTGCCCAATGAGCCAATTTTCCCATCTTCACGTTCACACACAATATTCATTACTGGACGGCGCCGCATCCATCAGCAGCTTGTACCAAAAGGCAATTAAAGATGAAATGCCGGCCCTGGCCATTACCGATCACGGTAATATGTTTGGTGTATTTGCTTTTGTGGCCGAAGCCTATAAGCACAAGGTAAATCCCGATGATAAAAAAAGTCCTTTAAAAGTAAAACCTGTTGTGGGTTGCGAATTTTACATTACAGAAACCCGGCACCGCAAAGTATTTTCAAAGGAAGAAAAAGACCCGCGCCATCACCAGATTTTATTGGCCAAAAACGAAACCGGGTACCGCAATCTTATTAAACTCACTTCGCTGGGATTTATTGAAGGCATGTACAGCAAATATCCGCGTATTGATAAAGAGCTTATTCATAAATACCATGAGGGACTCATTGCCACAACCTGCTGCCTCGGGGCCCTGGTGCCGCAAACCATTTTAAAGAAAGGAGAGGAGGAAGGGGAAAATGAATTCAAATGGTGGCTGAATATTTTTCAGCAGGATTATTATGTGGAACTGCAACGGCACGGGATACCCGAACAGGAAAAAGTAAATACCATATTGCTGAAATATGCAAAAAAATACAATGTTAAGGTTATTGCTTCCAACGATTCGCATTATGTAGACCAGAAAGATTTTAATGCACATGATATCCTGCTGTGCATCAACACCGGTGAAAAGCAGGCTACACCGGCTTTGCGTGAATTTTCGGATGACGATATCGCTATAAAAAACAAACGGTTTGCCTTTCCGAACGACCAGTTTTATTTTAAGACTACGCAGGAAATGAAACAGGTATTTCACGATTTGCCCGACGCAATATACAATACCGGAGAAATCGTGGATAAGGTAGAACTGCTCGACCTGAAGCGGGATATTCTTCTTCCCAACTTTCCTATACCAAAAGAATTTCAGGTACATGCCGATAATAACCTTAACCAGTGGGAATACCTGAAACATATTACTTATGAGGGTGCACATAAACGATATGACCCCCTAACCCCTGAAATAGAAGAACGACTCAACTTTGAACTGTTCACCATCAAGTCTATGGGATTTGCCGGCTACTTCCTGATCGTGAGTGACTTTATTAAGGCAGGCCGTGATATTGGCGTTTTTGTTGGGCCCGGCCGTGGTTCGGCAGCAGGCTCTGTGGTGGCTTATTGCATAGGTATTACCAATATTGATCCTATAAAATACAACCTTCTGTTTGAACGATTTCTTAATCCCGACCGTAAAAGCATGCCCGATATTGATACTGATTTTGATGATGAAGGCAGGCAGAAAGTAATTGATTATGTTGTTGGCAAATATGGAAAAAACCAGGTAGCACAGATCATTACCTATGGTACCATGGCCGCCAAAATGAGCATTAAAGATGTGGCAAGAGTAATGGATCTCCCTTTGGCCGATTCGAATGCATTGGCCAAACTGGTTCCTGAACGCCCTGGTATTTCGCTGAAGCGGGTTTTGCATGCACCACTCAACGCCAAAGAAGGGGAGAAGTCGCTGGAAGAAAAGGAGGGATTGTCGGCAGATGATCTTGAAAATGTTAAGAGATTGCGCCAGTTCTATGATGGCAGCGATATGCATTCAAAGGTGCTGCATGAGGCCGAGATATTAGAGGGATCTGTACGCAATACAGGCATACATGCGGCGGGCATTATTATAGCGCCTAAAGATTTAATGGAATTATTGCCTGTGGCCGTAGCCAAAGATTCTGATCTGTGGGTTACACAAATTGAGGGAAGCGTAATTGAGGAAGCCGGTGTAATTAAGATGGACTTTCTGGGGTTAAAAACACTGAGCATTCTTAAAACAGCATTGCAGCTCATCAAACAAAATCACGGGCTTGAAATTGACCTTGATACGATTCCGTTAGATGACGAAAAAACATACCAGTTGTACCAGCGTGGCGATACCAACGGAACCTTCCAGTTTGAAAGCGTGGGCATGCAAAAATACCTGCGTGAACTGAAGCCGGACAAGTTCGGCGACCTTATTGCGATGAACGCTCTGTACCGTCCGGGCCCACTGGCTTATATTCCCAATTTTATTGATCGCAAACACGGGCGTGAACCCATTACCTATGATCTGCCGGAAATGGAGGAAATTTTATCGGATACCTATGGTATTACCGTATACCAGGAACAGGTGATGCTGCTCTCTCAAAAGCTGGGTGGGTTTAGCAAAGGAGATGCGGATGTGCTGCGCAAGGCCATGGGGAAAAAACAAAAATCGGTGCTGGATAAAATGAAGGCGCAGTTCATTAAAGGTGCTACCGCAAAAGGACACGATGCCAAAGTGCTGGAAAAAGTGTGGACAGACTGGGAAGCTTTTGCACAATATGCATTCAATAAATCACATTCTACCTGTTATGCTTTTGTAGCCTATCAAACCGCTTATTTAAAAGCGCATTATCCACCGGAATATATGGCGGCGGTATTGAACCATGCCGGTGCTATTGAAAAAATAACCTTCTTCATGGAAGAATGCAAGCGCATGGGATTGAAAGTGCTTGGACCCGATATTAATGAATCGCAAAAAGGTTTTGCGGTTAATGCAAAAGGTGAAATACGTTTTGGGCTGGGAGGCTTGAAAGGAGTAGGAGAGGCGGCTATAGAAGGAATCATTGAAGAAAGAAAAAAAGGTCATTATAAATCAATATTCGATCTGGTAAAACGGGTTAACCAGCGGATGGTAAATAAAAAATCGCTGGAATGCCTGGCTTATTCGGGCGCATTCGATTGTTTCTCCGATATACACAGGGCACAATACTTTTATATCCCGCAGGGAGATACTTCCACGGGGCTGGAGAAGATCATCAAATTCGGGAACATCTACCAGAGCCAGTCAGTGAATACCACCAACACCCTGTTTGGCGATCTGCAGATGCCGGATATAATGCCTCCGAAATTGCCCGATTGCGCACCCTGGACACTAACAGAATGGCTGGATCATGAAAAGAGTATTACAGGCATTTTTTTAAGCGGCCATCCTTTGGATCATTTCAGGTTTGAAATGAAACATTATGGAATTACTACCATTTCGGAGTTTATAGAATTTAAAGAAACCTTGCTGATCCATCCCAATCCTTTCCGGCAATTCCGGATAGCAGGATTGGTTTCAGATGCACAGCACCGCATTACACGCAACGGAAAACAATTTGGTGTTTTTTCCATAGAAGATTATTCCGGTAAAACCGAACTGGCACTTTTTGGAGAAGATTATGTGCGTTTCAAAGATCACTTCAATCTGGGCAATGTACTTTTTGCCACGGGAAATTTTAAAGCGCGGTGGAACAGTACAACCGATTTTGAATTTAAGCTGAGTAGTGTAATGCTGCTGGAAACTGTGAAAAGGTTGTTAACGCGGCAATTACAGATAGAGCTGCATCCCAAACTGTTAAAAGAGGAGATGGTAGCCTTTATAGATCATAATGTAAAGACATTTCCCGGCAAATCGGGCATCAAGTTTATATTGTCAGAACCGAGGCTTAACTGGAAAGTGAGCATGTACACATTAGAAAAAAGCTTTGAAATGAATGACGAAATGGCTGCTTTCCTTGAAACCAATCCTGATATAGAAGTGAAAGTGACCAGTTTAGAAAAATGATGAAAAGCCAAATTGTCTAATGCACATGTGTGGATAATGACATAACAGCTTATTTGGCGCAATGGACTTAAATTTGCATGCTTATTGTATCAGTAGAAACAGATCAATAAACATAAATTATAAATAAAATTACGTTACTATGGCACTTGAATTTACAGACACAAACTTCCAGGAAAAGGTTTTGGATTCAGATAAACTTTCTGTTGTTGATTTTTGGGCAGAATGGTGTGGTCCATGCCGCGCAATTGGTCCGGTTATCGAAGAATTGAGTAAAGAATATAATGGAAAGATAAATGTTGGCAAAGTGAATGTAGACCATAACCCGCAATTGTCAATCAATTATGGGGTTACTTCTATTCCTGCTATTCTATTTGTAAAGGGTGGTAAGGTAGTAGATAAATTAGTAGGGGCACAGCCTAAAGCCAATTTCGTTAAGAAAATAGAACAACATATTGGATAGTATTTTTTAGTGTGAGCTTTTAAGAGCAGGTGGCGACGCCTGCTTTTTTTTTGCCTTTTTTTGCTTTTTCTGATTTTCCCAAAGATGAGTTCATCTTACACCCCTTACGAAACAAAAAGTTTAATGGTTTATTGCGTTTATTGAGACCGCGGGTAATGCCCCGAACTTTTCCACATTGTTGTATATTGCTGCATAAAATATTAGCACCAAAACGGCTCAATGTCATCGCAGCTTGAAAATATCAGCAGGGGAACATTAGGAATGATCTTTCTAGTCCTTGTATGTTATCTGCTCAGCAACAACAAAAGAGCCATTAACTGGAAGTTGGTTGGTATGGGTATTTTTGCCCAGTTGATGTTTGCCATGGGGGTGCTCAATACAAAAATTGCCGGGCAGCCTGTTTTCTGGGTGTTTTTTGGAATCATTTTATCGTATATTATCATCAACAGGATAATAAGGGTAAAAAAAAGCAATACGATCATTGCTTTAGGTAAACTGAGCATTGTGCTGGCTATAGCCTGGCAATGCATTTTCTTTTTCGGGTTGATCAGGAGCAATACATTTGCCAATAGTGGGTTGGCTGTTTTGCTCAGTATTGTTGTACTCGCTTTTATTATTAAATGGCTCGCTTCCCGCAGTATTGAAATATTGAAATGGTCGGTTTTGTGTTCGCTGGTCATACTTACCATTTCTATCTATACAAAGGTTTGTAACCCGGATATTTTCAAGATTATTTTACAAAATATTTCTTACGCTTTTGTAGAGCTCATCAACCTTAGCCATAAGGGCACGGAGTTTTTGTTTGGCAGCCTGGCAAGCGACAAACAAAGCTGGGGCTATATATTCGCTGTGCAGGTGTTGCCGAATATCATCTTTTTTGCAGCACTTTCTTCCATCCTGTATTACTTAGGCATCTTACAAAAAATAGTATATGTATTTGCTTACCTGTTAAACAAAATGAATATTTCCGGGGCCGAAAGTTTATCTACGGCCGCGAATATTTTCCTGGGGCAAACGGAAGCGCCGCTGATGATCCGTCCCTACCTCGAAAAAATGACGCGCAGTGAAATGCTGTGCATTATGATAGGAGGGATGGCCAATACGGCCGGCAGTGTATTAGCGGCCTACGTGGGCTTCCTTGGCGGGGATGACGTAGCGCAGCAGCATTATTTTGCCCTGCACATGCTCAGCCAGTCTATTATGAGCGCCCCGGCGGCAATCGTTTGTTCAAAGATCCTTTTTCCCCAGCCCGATAACTCGCTGATCACAAAAGATATTACTGTACCTAAGGAGAAATTAGGAGATAATTTTTTAGATGCCATTTCCATAGGAACAACAGATGGATTAAAGCTGGCTGTAAATGTGGGCGCTATGCTGGTTGTATTTACTGCTATGATGTGGGTGGCAAATGCATTGCTGGGCTGGGTGGGAGGCATTACACATCTTAATGAAGAGATCATGGAGGTTACAGGGGGGCGGTATGAAGCGCTTTCGTTGAATATGCTGCTGGGCTATATTTTTGCACCGGTTGCCTGGCTGATAGGCGTGGCAAAAGCAGATATGGTTGCTATCGGCCAGTTGCTGGGTGAAAAAACGATCCTGAACGAATTTTACGCCTATGTTTCTCTTGCCGAAATGAAGCAAAACAATGTGATCGCCGATCCCAAATCATTGCTCATTGCAACCTACGCGCTTTGTGGCTTTGCCAATTTCGCATCTATAGGTATACAGATCGGGGGCATCAGCCAGTTGGCGCCCAACCAGCGCAGGAACCTTACCGAACTGGGAATAAAAGCATTGATAGGAGGAACCATTGCCTGCCTGATGTGCGGTTGTATAGCGGGGATGTTGTTTAGCAATGAATAGGAATTGTCTATATTTTAAGGTCGGCTCATTCAAACCAAATGGCTGTAAAATACGTATAGTTTGACAAGGTTACGCTATATTTTTTCTGCTTAAATAATGCAAAATTGAGGAAAGCGATTTTTTTATCCGCACTTGCAATACATTTGGAAAATGTATTATTAAATTTTTCTTTTGTGAACGCCATTTTTTTGTTACGTTTTATTGCAGTTAGCCTGTGTTTCTGCATTGCTTCAAATGCTTTTGCACAAAACCAGCCAGTTCGGCCGGTGCGTTGTGTTACAGGTTCAGTAATGGAAAAATATTTTCAGAAATACCCGCGGGATAAAGCGGTTTTCGACCAAAACCAACTGGTATTCCAACAAAAATATGAAGCGGTAAGGCGGGCAAAAAAAGACAATCCTGCTCAGCAGCGTTTAAACGCCATCGTTACCATACCCGTTATAGTACATATTGTAATGGATAACCCGGCTATAGTAACAGACGAACAGGTTCAGAGCCAGTTGGATGTGCTGAACGCCGATTATGCCGGTGAAAATGCGGATTCAGTGAAGATCCCGGCTGCGTTCAAACCATTTTTTGGCAAAGGCAATATTCGTTTTTGTCTGGCACAGCGCAACGCTTCCAATGAACCTGTAAACGGTATTTTGAGGATCACTTCTTCCACTACATCGGTTCCCGGTGATAACGACCCCATCAAGTATGCCTCAATGGGCGGTTCAGACGCATGGAATGTTAACAAATACCTGAATATTTGGGTATGTAAAATGACCGACAGCAATGACCTGGGCTATTCATTTATGCCCGGTTTGCCCGGACTTGCGTCATCGGATATCGGCCTGGTAAATGCCTATCATGCATTTGGAACCATCGGGTCGGCGGCGGCGCCTTTCAACAAGGGCCGTACTGCCACCCATGAAATTGGCCACTTCTTTAATCTTTGGCATACCTGGGGTTCCAACGAATGCGTGAAATCCTGCTCCGATTCTGATTTCGTGGATGACACTCCTAACCAGGATGCATGTACTTATGGCACGCCAGTTTTCCCGCAAACAGATGCCTGTACCAATACAACCCCCGGTATAATGTTCATGAATTTTATGGATTATGTGGATGATGCGGCGATGTGCCTGTTTACGGCAGGACAGGCCGATCGCATGGAAACTGCATTAAGCACTTTTCCGGATCGTATGCAACTGATGGGTTCAAATGGTTGTGTGCCACCCGTGTTGTATAATAATGATGTAAAGGCGCTCGCTGTAGTATCACCTTCAAACGCCAGTATCTATTGCGCTGCAAGCATAATCCCACGGTTAACCATCCGCAACCTTGGGGCCTTGACGTTAACCAGTGTTCGTCTCAATGTAGTTGTAGATGGAGGTGAGCCTGTTGTTACCAATATTACCCTCAGTCTTCCTTCTTTGCAGGAAACAAACCTGTTGGGTAATGCCATTACAGCCGTTGCGGGTCATCATTCTGTAAAAATATTTACTACACTTCCCAATGGTGTGGCTGACCAGCAGCCGTTTAATGATACGGTAACCATGGTGTTTTCAGTTGTTGGCAATGCGAATGAACCATTGGTGAATGGTTTTGAATCTGCCGCGTTCCCGCCACAGGGCTGGGGTATAGCCAATAACAGCGACGTTATAGAATACAATCCTGTGCGGGTAACCAATGTTGCACATTCCGGCACTGCATCTGTAAAATTTGATAACTACAATTACCAGTTATTCGGAAAAAGAACTATGCTGGTTACGCCGCAACTGGCTATACCCCTCACTGCCGATTCGGTTAAAATTGCTTTCTGGCGGGCGGCTGCACAATACAGCAGCATCAATTCCGATACCCTTGAAATTTTATTTTCCGCCGATTGCGGACAAACCTTTACACCGGTGTATAAAAAAGGAGGGGCAGATTTAAAAACACGTCCCGATTTTACAACGACTGAATACATTCCCACAGCCGCTGAATGGGTAGCGGATACCGCCGATATCAGCGCTTTTGTAAAAGGAAGATATGATAACATTATCGTGCAGTTCCGCAACATTAATGGTTATGGCAACAATGTGTATATAGACGACATCAATATTTATGCCCGCAGCCTGCCGGGGCGCCTGAAAGAACAAGGCTATCTTATTGCGCCCAATCCCACTACCGGGTTACTAACCATACAGCATTACCCCGCTTCCTCCACATTAAGAGGTGTAGCGGTGTACAGCAGCACCGGGCAGTTGGTGTGGAAGGCGCAATATAGCGCTTCCACTGCACTGAATTATATTCCCATTAATTTAAGCCATGCGGCTTCGGGCGTATACATTGTACAATTGGTATATACCGATAAAACGATAACACAGAAAGTGCTGAAGATGAATTAAGAGAATTTCATTTGCGGGACAAAGACCCGGAAGAAGGTATAGAGTGCGAAATCCGGTTCTGTGCTTATCTCCTATTTAATAACCTCTATTGCCCTGATTCCTGTGGCTGCGTATTTAGAAGCCACTAAATTTTTTAGTTTCAACATTTTTTTAACCTGCGCGACGTTCAACCGGGCTTTTGCTAATCCAACAATTTAACATCCTCGTCGTCTTCCAGCAATTCAATTTCCGTTAATAACGCCTGCGGCATGGGTTTACTGGTTGTGGCCTCCAGTTGTTTGATTTTTTCGAGCCTGCCAATAATGGTATCTCCTCTTTTTTTGCCATCCTTCAGTTTATTCATGGCGTCGTCATAGGTATCGGAAGTGTCTTTTAGTTTTGCCTTGATTTTTAGCATGTCTTCGGCAAAGCCCACAAATTTATCGTATAAAGCGCCGCATTGCTTAAATATTCCTTCCACGTTCTTTACCTGGTTTTCTTTTTGCCAGATGATCTTCACTACTTTAAGTGTAGCGATCAATGTGGTAGGGGTAATCAAAACGATCTTTCGTTTTAAAGCATTATTGATCACTTCCGGACTTTGATTTATAGCCAGCGTTAACGCGGGTTCCACAGGCATGAACATAAATACATAGTCGGGTGTGGTTAGCCCGGCAAGCGACTGGTAGGTTTTATCGGCCAGTTTTTCTATATGATCGTTCACACTTCTGAGATGCTGTTTTAAATAGGTTTTCTTCTCATCCGGGTCAGAAGCATTGAAGTAATTAACGTATGCCGTTAACGAAACCTTGCTGTCTATGATCAGGTGTTTGCCGTTGGGAAGGTTCAAAATAAAATCGGGCTTCCGGTTTATTTCCGCATCGGTATCCCTGTACATTTCTTCCCTGGTATAGTCAACGTACTTTTGCAGTCCTTCAGCTTCTAATATCATATTCAGCCGGTCTTCGCCCCAGTTGCCCTGCATTTTTACCTCCGATCTTAATGCGGAGGTTAAATTTTTTGCATCATCGCTCAGTTGCGTATTCAATTGCTGCAGCAGTTCCAATTCCTTTTTCAGGGAGGTAATATCATGAATGTCTTCTTTGCGCGTAGCTTCTACTTTTTCTTTAAACGCCTTAAGGTCATTTTTAAAAGGGTCAATAACAAACGACAGCTCTTTTTTATTTTCCTGCACAAACTCGGCCTTTTTTTCTTTCATAATATCTGTGGCCAGGTTCCTGAACTGTTCTTTTGAAAGAGTGTGGAGCGATTCAATTTCGGTTTTAAAAAGGATGAGCTTTTCATTTAGGTGTTCCTCCTTTTGTTGCAGTTCGGTAAGCTTTGTATTTAAAGCAAGGATCGTTTGTTCTTTTTCGCTTAATGATGTTTCGGCCGAATACAATTTGCG
This sequence comes from uncultured Sphingobacteriales bacterium, assembly GCA_937991535.1. Lineage (GTDB taxonomy): Bacteria > Bacteroidota > Bacteroidia > Chitinophagales > Chitinophagaceae > Agriterribacter. The sequence continues at coordinate 3,809 of CALKHN010000104.1, read as the reverse complement.
GCTAACGAGATCAAAGCTTTCCCTGGCAACATGGTTTTTTTCGATTTCCGCTTTGGATAGTTTTTGTTCCGATTCAGCAGTTAACCTTACAATGGTTTCCTGCTGTGCTGCAGCGTCTTCCTGTTTTTTGGCGAGTTCTGTTTTGGCAGCAGTTAAATGTTCATTTACCGATGCGTACAATGCTTTGGATACATATTGCTGGTTCAGTTCTTCCTTGCTAATACGTTTGGCATGGTCAACCTGCAGTTCGGTGAACTGTTGCCGGAGATTTTCAAAATCGGGTTTGGGAATATAATCCTTCCCCAGCACAGATTTGAATACGTAATATCCAATCCATCCACCTATGAGCAATCCGGCTAACGCGTATATAAGTGGTTCCATTATAAAGTTGATTCAGGGCTCAAATATACGATTTGCTAAATTATTGAGCAAAACCTGTTAGGTCTGCCCGGGAGGAAAACTGCGCTGCAGACCTAACAGGTTTTGACATTGCTAATGTATCCTGTCGCCCCTTACTTCGGCGCCTTGCATTACTTCGGCTTCATAACTCAACCATTCCGCCCAGCGCTTTCTCACTTTTTCCTTGTCTATATAGGTTTCTGCAAGATCAATGAACAAAGTATAGTGCCCCGCCTCGCTTTCCATAAAACGACGGTAGAATTTGCGCAGGTAAGCATCGCCCAATCCTTCACTCAGCCGCTTGAAACGTTCGCAGCTTCTTGCTTCTATGAGGGCCATAGTGAGCAGTTGATCTAAAAACCGTTCTTCCGGACTGCCACCTTTTTTCTGAAATTCAAGCAGCTTGTTTACATATATGTCTTTGCGTTGTTTGCCCAAAGCCAGTCCGCGTTTCTGCAGTTCAGCCAATACCAGTCTGAAATGTCCCCATTCTTCCGTAACAATGGGGGATAGATCGGTAACTAATTTTTCCTTATCGGAATAACGCTGAATAAGGGTTATACAGGTAGTGGCTGCTTTTTGCTCGCAATAAGCATGATCGGTAAGTATATCTTCGAGACTTATGCTGGCAAGATCAACCCACCGCGGATCGGTAGGCAGTTGCAGACCCAGAATATTTCTTACATCAGCTTCATTCATAAGATAAAAGTAAGAGATTTGAAATTTAAAACCTGCCCGTCCGGCACGTGGGTTTGAGATTTGAGGTGCTCAAACGGATTCAATAATTGAAGTGGTAGAACCCATTATCCGGAATTGTTCTAATGCACCGCCCTTCTTCATCGTGTGGAGAGGGGAAGGGGTGAGGTAAATATTTTAGCGATTTTCGCCCCAACCCTGTAATTTTAAACCATGAGAGTTGCCTTTTTCTGTATTTCATTTGTAATAACCATTTTACTGATTGTTGGCCTGGGTACCCGCACCTGGCTGCCGGTTCCCCTGGGCAGCTTTTTAAGCCCTCAGCATGGTGTATGGCAAAATGCGGAACCCCTGGGGCAGGATTTTAACGATGAACTTCGATTTCCGCAGCTTAAAGGAAAATCTACCGTATATATTGATGATCGTTTGGTGCCCCATATTGTTTCAGATAATGATAATGATGCCTCTTTTATACAGGGATACCTGCATGCCCGTTTCCGTTTATGGCAGATGGAATTTCAAACCTATGCAGCAGCAGGCCGCATAAGTGAGATCGTGGGAGACGAGGCGTTAAACTACGATAAAGGCAGAAGGAGGCTGGGAATGGTATACGCAGCGGAAAATATGCTGAAGGAAATGGAGGCCAACCCTATTACCAAAGGGCTGGTAGATAACTATACAGCGGGCGTAAACGCATATATTGCATCATTGCCCCAAAGCCGGCTACCCGTTGAGTATAAATTATTAGGTTACAAGCCCGAAAAATGGAACAATCTTAAAACCGCACTCTTTGTGAAACAAATGGCCGAAACCCTATCCGGCTATTCGGAAGATCTGGCTTTAACAAAGGCTAAAACTTTTTTTAGCGATGAAGCATTGCGTCTTCTTTTTCCACAGGTAGCCGATTCACTCGATCCTATTATTCCCAAAGGAACGGTTTTTCCGGCGCCAACAGTAATACCTGCCGCGCCTGAATTGTCCGACTCTTTGTATCTCAATAAAAGTAAAATTACCGGCGCATTGCAGGAAATCGAAAAGCCCGATCCGGACAATGGCAGCAACAACTGGGCGGTAAGCGGATCGCGAACACAGAGCGGCGCCCCTATACTTTGCAATGATCCGCATCTTGATCTTTCTTTTCCATCCATCTGGTATGAGATGCAGGTAACCACACCCACCATGAATGCCTACGGCGTAAGCTTTCCGGGTGCACCGGGCATTATTATAGGATTCAACGACAGTATTGCTTTCGGCTTCACCAGTGCAGAAAGAGATGTGATGGATTATTATGCTGTTCGGTTTAAAGATGAAACCAAAACACAGTATTGGTTCGACAGTAGCTGGAAGAACAGCAATCTGAGAATAGAAGAAATCAAAGTGAAAGGTATGCCTGCGGTGTATGATACGGTAGCGTATTCCATCTTTGGGCCTGTTGCATACGACAACAGTTATCCTTCCGCCGATGAGCCGGGCACTGCCCTTGCCATACACTGGAAAGCGCATGATCCTTCGAATGAATTGCTAATGTGGTATTATTTGAACCGTGCCAACAATTATGAGGATTATAAAAATGCCCTGCAATATTTCACCAATCCTGCGCACAACGTGGTTTTCGCATCCAAATCGGGCGATATCGCCATCTGGCACCAGGGTGTTTTACCCGCCCGCTGGAACCGGCAGGGCCTATATGTTATGCCGGGAGAAGACAGCAGTTACATGTGGCAGGGATTTATTCCAATGGAAGAAAACCCTCATATCCTCAACCCCGAAAGAGGATTCGTGAGCAGTGCCAACCAGCGTCCGGCCGACAGTACTTATCCTTATTTTATTCCCGGTTATTACGATCTGTACAGGGGTATAGCTGTTAACCGGAATTTGAATACTATGCATGCCGTTACAGCAAACGATATGATGAAGCTGCAAAACGACAATTACAATGTATTCGCGGAAACTGCAAGACCCTTACTGCTCAAATATATCAGGGATAGTTTGTTGAACGAAAATGAAAAGAAATATCTGGATATTGTAAGCGGCTGGTCGCTGTACAACAATATCAATGAAAGGGGCGCCACTATTTTTAAGCTGTGGTACGATAATCTTGGAAAGCTGGTATGGGAAGATGAATTTGAAAAAGCCGGTGTCACAACACTGCGTCCTTCCGAAAAAACATTAACGGAAGCTTTGCTGCGTGACACAGCTTTTAAATACATTGACAATATCAATACGCCTGAACATGAAACCATTGCAGATGTAGTAACAAGCGCGTATAAGCAGGCTGCAAAAACTGCTGATTCGCTCAGTGCCATCAACCAGCTAACCTGGGGCGCCAATAAAAACACATCTATCTATCATTTGCTGGGCGCCACTATGATGCCTTTTGCCAGAACGGGTTTGCCTGTAGGCGGTGGGGCGCATATTATTAATGCCATGCAGCACAATCACGGTCCCAGTTGGCGAATGGTAATTGAGCTAACAAGCGAAACAGAGGCTCATGTAATATATCCCGGCGGGCAATCGGGTAATCCCGGCAGCCCTTATTACGATTCGTTCGTGGATAAATGGGCGGCAGGCGAATACTACAAAGCATGGTTCATGAAGAGAGGCGAACAGGAAGGAGATAAATTAGTGTGGAAAATGGAGTTTGGGGGAGGATAGTGAAGGGTGAAAGGTCTCATGTATAAGAAAGGGTCCTGTAAAAGTGTAAATTGAAGGTT
>CALKHN010000103.1 GCA_937991535.1 uncultured Sphingobacteriales bacterium | reverse complement strand
ATCAGAAATTATGGATAAAGCTCCTTCTAATGAAATCGTTGAGAAAGTAAAAGAAATAGCCGCTGCTGTTCCTATGGTACAAGGAATAGAAAAATGCTATGTAAGAAAGATGGGGTTTGATTATTATGTGGACATTCACATTGAGTTAGATGGCAAGTTAAGTGTTACAGAAGGCCATCGTATTGCACATTTGGTAAAAGATGCGCTGCTTGAAAGTAAGTTAAGAGTTACAAACGTTTTGGTTCATGTAGAACCTTTTCAAACAATTTGAATCCAATTTATAATAAGAAATCAGTTTCAAAAAAATCAACCAAACCAATTAGCACATGGAAGCTAAATTAATAACCTGTCAATTAACAAGCGCTGAATTGCAAAAATATAAATTAGAAGTGATTGCTCTTTTAAAAGAGAATATTTTAAAGAAAGAAGAATTAGATAACGGCTATCATTACACTTTTACAGGTTCTGATAAAACGCTCGATCAGGTAATAACTTTTATTAAGGCTGAAAGAAGATGTTGTAACTTCTTAACTTTTAATAATGTAATTGAAGACGATCAAAGCAACATCATTTTAAATATTACAGGTCCTGATGGAACAAAGGAGTTTATCAATACTGAAATGGAATTATAAAACGATACCTTCCCTGATTAAATTTCCCCTGATGTTAAATCAAAAAGCAAAATTCCCAAACAATCACCATTCAGGTCGCAAAATGACGCCTGAAAATAAAATACAGGTTGCCTATAAAACTGATATAAATAATACAGATCATAGTAAAATGGATCACAGTTCCATGCACCACCATGCAAATCCATCTATGGGAATGGAAGGCCACGACCATCATGCGATGATGATCAATGATTTTAAAAAGAGATTTTTTATCACACTGATCCTGACCATTCCAATTTTGTTGCTATCGCCTATGATTCAGCATTGGCTGGGTGTTGACTGGCAGTTTACCGGTTCGGGATATATTTTATTTGTACTATCAACCATTGTTTATTTATATGGCGGATGGCCTTTTTTAAAAGGCTGGTACCAGGAAATGAAATTCTGGAATCCCGGTATGATGACGCTGATTGGGTTCGCTATTTCCGTAGCGTATATTTATAGTTCTGCAACTGTATTTGGATTGGAAGGAATGGATTTCTTTTGGGAACTCGCCACGTTAATTCTTATCATGCTTCTGGGGCATTGGATAGAAATGAAATCTGTAGCAGGTGCATCAAAAGAATTAGAATTGTTGGTGCAATTGATGCCCGCCGATGCTCATTTGGTTTCCGGAAATGAGGTAATTGACGTAAAGACAGAAACGCTTAAAGAAAATGACATCATCCTCATCAAACCCGGCGAAAAAGTAGCCGCTGATGGCATCATCGAAGAGGGAGAAAGCTATCTGAATGAAAGTATGCTTACCGGGGAATCAAAGCCCGTGAAAAAATCAAAAGGTGATAACCTAATCGCAGGTTCTATAAACGGAAATGGTTCTATAAAAATAAGAGTGGCTCATGGTGCCAAAGACTCTTATCTATCGCAGGTAGTTAAACTGGTGAAGGATGCGCAGAATGCAAAATCGAACACGCAGTTGCTGGCCGATAAAGCGGCGCAATGGCTTACGGGCATTGCGATTCTTGCAGGGGTAGCCACTTTTATTTATTGGTATGTGGATGGAAAAACTTTGGCATTCGCTATGGAAAGAATGGTAACCGTGATTGTAATTTGTTGTCCGCATGCTTTAGGTTTGGCCGTGCCATTAGTAGTTGCCAAATCAACCGCTTTATCCGCAAAGAATGGCTTGCTGATAAAAAACAGAACTGCATTTGAAAACAGCAGAAAAATAACCACATTGGTTTTTGATAAAACAGGCACATTAACCATCGGAAAATTTGAAGTTTCAAAAGTGGTTTCCCTACAAAATGGCTTGTCAGAAAATGAACTGATACGTATTGCTTCCGCATTGGAACAAAACTCTGAACATCCGATTGCTACAGGCATCATGCAAAAAGTAAAAGATTTAAAAATTCAGGTTCCGGCTACGGAAAATTTTAATGCCATAACCGGCAAAGGCGTGGAAGCAATTGTAGAAGGCAAAAAAGTAAAAGTAGTAAGCCCCGGATTTTTGAAAGAGAATAATATTCCATTGCCTGCAAATTTTAAAACAGATGCAGCAGAAACAATTGTATTTGTAATCATTGATAATTCATTGGCAGGCTATATTGCTTTGTCAGATGAAATACGCCCTGAATCCCTGGAAGCAATTCAGGAATTAAAAAAGAACAACATCAAATCTATTTTGCTTACCGGCGACAATAAAAACGTTGCAGAAACAGTGAGTAAAGCTTTGGGTATGGATAGCTTTATCGCGGAAGTATTGCCACACCAAAAATTAGAAAAGATAAAAGAATTGCAAAGCAATGGTGAATTCGTTGCCATGACCGGAGATGGCGTAAATGATGCCCCTGCATTGGCACAAGCAGATATTGGCATAGCGGTTGGAAGCGGAAGTGACATTGCCGCAGAAACTGCCGGAATCATATTGGTAAACAGTAATCCAAAAGATATCGTTAACCTGATTTTATTTGGCAAAGCAACCTATCGAAAAATGGTCCAAAACCTAATGTGGGCAACAGGGTACAATGTTATTGCCTTGCCACTCGCAGCGGGAGTTTTGTACAACTATGGAATATTATTAAGCCCTGCTGCAGGTGCAGCATTGATGAGCGTTAGTACCATTGTGGTTGCAATAAACGCAAGCATGTTGAAAATAAAACAGTAATGAATATAAAATACGAGGTAATCCATGGAATTTGATTATATCAACCCTAATCGGTTTGTGGTGGATGTTTTATTCGGGTAATTTTGAAATAACGGCTTCTGCCGCCAACAACTTTACTACCCTTGGCGCTTTAGTAGTTACTTTTTCTGTAATAGCCATGGCGGAAGTAGAGCGGCAATTGCGGTTTATAAAACGTATTGAAATAAAAAACCGCATTTATATCTCACATTAGCCGAAGGAATAAAGGCTATTTTACAAAAATTAAAATCAATACCAATGGAAAAATTTGATGTGATTGTAATTGGAACAGGGTCGGGTAGTTTAGTTGCGAAACGTTGTGCTAAAGCAGGCAAAAAAACAGCCATCATAGATTCCCTTCCTTATGGAGGAACCTGCGCTTTAAGAGGATGCGATCCTAAAAAAGTACTGGTAGGCATAGCTCATATTTTAGCACTGAATAAACAATTGCAAGGAAAAGGCTTGTCCACTCCTGCCACAGCTTCATGGAAGGGTTTGATGAAATTCAAAAAAACCTTTACAGAACCGATACCAGGTAAAAGAGAAAATGCATTAAAAAGCACCGGCGTTACCACTTATCATGGCAGGGCACATTTTATTTCAGAGAATACACTCCAAATAAATGAAGATATTTTACATGCGGAAAAATTTGTTATTGCAAACGGCGCTAGACCACGAAAGCTTTCTATACCTGGAGAAGAATTATTAATTGACAGCACCGCATTTTTAGAACTGCAAGAATTGCCGGATGAAATTTTATTTGTGGGTGGCGGTTATATCGCTTTTGAATTTGCCCACATTGTTTCCAGCTTTGGAGTAAAAGCAACCATTGTTCATAGAGGCGAAGGTCCATTGGAGAACTTTGATGCCGATCTGGTTAAACTTTTACTGAAAGCAAGCGAAGCGGCAGGTATTAAGATCATTTTAAAAACCAACGTAAAAGGAATATCTAAAGAAAATGGCCGCCTTTTAATTCATGCCGAACAGGAAGGAAAAGAAAAAACATTTTCCACGCAGCTTGCAGTGCATTCTGCAGGAAGAACTGCGGATATAGATGATTTAAGTTTAGAGAAAGTAAATGTTTCTGTTGGCAAAAAGGGAGTAGAAGTAAATGAGTATATGCAAAGTGTTTCTAATCCTGATTTTTATGCTTGTGGCGATGCAAATGATAAAGGTCTCCCATTAACGCCTGTTGGCGGAAAAGAAGCGATTGTACTTGCCAGTAATTTATTAAAAGGCAATCATTTGAAGATTGATTATGGTTACATCCCTTCCAATGTATTCTCTCTTCCGCCTCTCGCCTCAGTGGGTTTGACAGAAGATGCGGCTAAAATTCAAAAATTAAATTATAAAGTAAATTATGAAGAAACCACCGGCTGGTTTGCTTCAAAGCGTTTGAACGAACCAATTACCGCTTTTAAAGTTTTGATTGATAACAAAACCGACCGGATATTAGGCGCTCATCTTTTAGGAAATAATGCTGAAGAAACCATAAATATTTTTGCGGTAGCCATGAATGCTGATCTAAAAGCAAGCCAATTGAAAAAAACAATTTTCTCTTATCCAACCAATGCTTCTGATATTGTTTATATGATATAAAGTAATGTCGTTTCTAAAAAAGGAGGCTGTTACTTTCAATTTACTTAACACTGAATAATGATTAGCTCTGTACTGCTGTAATTTCTCTAATAATCTGTTCTGAAGGTTGAGAAACACTTATTTCTAATGAAATTGTTGAGGTAAAGAAATAACAGGATCTGCTCCTTGGTAAAAGGCAGAGAAATGCCCATACAACTAAATAACCTTATTTAAGCATTTGCTTAAATAATTATTTCTGTTAACTTTGCCACATGGACAATAATACTTGCATCAGGCTATTTGCCGATGAGGAACAAATAAAAAATTGTAAAGCTATTCTGAAAATTGCTCAAAAGTCTTTTAATCAATTATCTAATATTCTGTCTTTGGCCGGAAATGAAGCGAGGTTAAAAATTCTTTATTTATTGGAAGAAGAAAAGGAATTATGCCCCTGCGACCTTTCCGATATTTTGGGAATGAGTGTTCCGGCTGTATCACAACATCTAAGGAAATTAAAAGACGGTAACATAGTTGAAACCAGGAAAGAAGGACAAACAATTTATTATTCCCTTACTAAAGAAAACCTGAAAATTTTAAAGCCTTTTTTCAGACATATTAATATACAAACTCAAAAACTGTCAACATTATGACACCTCTAAAATCAACTAACAAATTTACAAGTGCTGGTCTTGTTTCAGCGTTTGCAGCTTCTTTGTGTTGTATCACTCCTGTTATAGCTTTATTTGCAGGAACCAGCGGTATAGCAGCCACCTTTTCCTGGATAGAACCCGCAAGGCCTTACTTAATAGGTTTGTCAGTTGTGGCGTTAGCGTTTGCATGGTATCTCAAACTAAAGCCACAGCCTGCTGATGATTGCGGATGTCCTGCTGAGGCGAAACCGAAGTTGATACAATCAAAAACATTTCTCCTGATGGTAACCATTTTTGCAGCAATGATGATTGCGTTTCCATACTATTCAAAAATATTTTTTCCAAAGACTGAAAAGCAAATAGTGTTTGTTGAAAAATCAAATGTTCAATCGGCCGAATTTAAAATCCGTGGCATGACTTGTGAAGGCTGCACCGAAGAAGTAAAACACGAAGTCAATAAGTTGCAAGGAATTTTAAAGTCGGAAGCATCCTATCAAAATGCGAATGCAATGGTTCAGTTCGACAACTCAAAAACAAATATTGCTGAAATTACAAAGGCTATTAATTCAACCGGATATAAGGTAACTCAAACAAAATTAAAATAGATGAAAAGTACCATAACATTACAGTCAACCATTACCTGCCTCCATTGCAGTTTCCAAAAAGAAGAAACAATGCCTGTAGATGCCTGCCAGTATTTTTATAAATGCACAAACTGTGAAACAATTTTAAGACCGAAAAAAGGCGATTGTTGTGTATTCTGCAGCTATGGTACTGTAAAATGCCCTCCGATGCAAAACAACCGATTCGGTTGTGTATAAATAAATTTTTGAGAAAGTTTTATTAAAATCTATTGCATTCCAATTTAATTTTCATTTTATAAATCACATTATATACTTTTGCAAAACTTTGAAATTTATAATCTCCATATTAGCTCTTGTAACTTTAGTACTTAGCGTATTGCCATGTACAGATGCAAACGCCACGAATAACAAGGCGGAAACAGAAATAACAAATGCATCTCATCATCAGGATAGGCCGGTTAATGATGCCTGTTCACCTTTCTGCAGTTGTTCATGCTGTACAGGTTCTCCCATCCCACAATATATATCGAAAGTAATCCTTGTTAAACCTGAATTAATAAAGAGATATAATTCTGCTTATTCATCCTTTATTAAAGAGATTTCATTGTCTATCTGGCAACCCCCGCAATTGGCGTAATACTCTCTCCAAAAGCTTATTTTTTTATTTGCTTAAACAGGCACTCCTGTTTCATCTTTTTCACAATACGCCAATTTTGACCACAAAATTTAGTAAAAAGAAACGCAAAGTTTCTACACGGCCAAGGTTCAAGGTCATTAGAATTATTACTATAATCATCCTGTCCATTTTAAGCATAGGTGCAATCATAGCTATAGTTATAAGATACTGCCAGATGGTGACTAAATATTAATCTCTTTTAAAAAATGCTAAATAAGATCATTGATTTTTCTATAAAAAACAAATTGGTAATCGGGATTTTTACCATCGCCCTTATTATTTGGGGAGCGTGGAGCGCTTCAAAATTACCTATAGATGCTATACCCGATATTACGAATAACCAGGTTCAGATTATTACCGTTAGCCCTTCACTGGCAGCCCAGGAAGTGGAACAATTTATTTCTTTTCCTGTAGAACAAACCATGGCAACGATTCCTGAAATTGAGGAAGTGCGTTCTATTTCTCGTTTCGGCCTTTCAGTCGTTACGGTCATTTTTCATGATGATGCCGATATTTATTGGGCGCGCCAGCAAGTGTCAGAACGGATTACGGAGGCTAAAAATTCCATAGCACCCGGATTAGGGTTACCGGAAATGGCCCCTATTTCTACGGGATTAGGTGAAATATACCAATATGTAGTTCATGCCAAAAAAGGATATGAAGACAAATACAATGCAATGGACTTGCGCACCATTCAGGATTGGATTGTAAGAAGACAATTATTAGGAACCCCGGGCGTAGCTGAAGTAAACAGCTTTGGCGGGTATTTAAAGCAATACGAAATTGCTTTGAATATAGACAGGGTTAGAAGTTACAATATTTCCATATCGGACATATTTACTGCACTTGAAAACAATAACCAAAACACAGGCGGTTCTTACATTGATAAGAAACCGAATGCTTACTTCATAAGAAGTGAAGGATTGATTACTGATCTTGGAGATATTGAAAGGATCGTAGTGAAAAATACTGAAAGTGGTGTTCCGGTTACCATACGTGATATAGCAATAGTACGGTTTGGCGCTGCTAACCGCTATGGCGCCTTCACCCGCAATGATAAAGAAGCAGTGGGTGGAATTGTAATGTTATTAAAAGGAAGCAATGCGAGCGCAGTTGTAAACAGCGTTAAAGAAAAAATGGTTCAGATTAACAAATCGTTGCCGGAAGGAGTGGTAGTAGAACCATTCTTAGACAGAAGTGAATTTGTGGCAAGAGCGATAAGTACAGTAGAAAAAAATCTGTTGGAAGGAGCGCTGATCGTAATTTTTGTGCTGGTTGTTTTCCTTGGAAATGTACGATCAGGGTTGATAGTGGCTTCGGTAATTCCACTGGCCATGCTTTTTGCGATTTCACTCATGAAGGTATTTGGGGTAACCGGCAATTTAATGAGCCTTGGGGCCATAGATTTTGGATTAATTGTGGATGGCGCAGTAATTATTGTGGAAGCTACCATGCACCACATAGCAAGTCGAAAGGCAGGAAGACTTACCCAGGCAGAAATGGATGGTGAAGTAGGTGGTGCGTCAAAAAAAATGATGAATTCCGCTGCTTTCGGACAAATTATTATTCTGATTGTTTATTTGCCAATTCTTGCTTTAGTTGGAGTAGAAGGAAAGATGTTCAGGCCAATGGCTGAAACGGTTTCTTTTGCTATCCTGGGCGCTTTGATTTTATCGGTTACATATGTGCCAATGATAAGTTCTGTCTTTTTAAGCAAGAATATCAGCCATAAAAAGAATATTTCTGATAGGATGATGGCACGTGTACAGAAATGGTATGAGCCACTTATTAAAGGCGCGTTACGAATGAGAGGTTTAGTAGTAGGCATTGCAATTGGGCTTTTGGCTATTTCATTAGTCGTATTCTCTACGCTTGGCGGCGAATTTATACCCACATTGGATGAAGGGGATTTTGCTATCGAAACAAGGTTACTCACAGGTAGTTCATTAAATCAATCCATTGATAAAGTAACGCAGGCATCAGATATTTTAATGAAAAAATTTCCGGAGGTAAAAGAAGTGATTGGCAAAATAGGATCTTCAGAAATACCGACAGATCCTATGCCTATTGAAGCGGCGGATATTACCGTTGTACTAAAACCAAAAGCAGAATGGACAAGTGCCAAAAGCCGGGAAGAACTTGCGGAAATGATGCAGCGAAGTCTCGCTGTAATTCCGGGTGTTACTTTCGGGTTTTCACAACCAATCCAGTTGCGCTCTAATGAATTACTATCCGGTGTTAAACAGGATGTTGGTATTAAAATTTTCGGGGAAGACCTGCAGGTTCTGACAGAATTATCTAAGAAAATAGGCGCTATCGTCCCAACAGTAGAAGGTGCAGAAGATTTGTATCTGGAGCAGTTAACCGGCTTGCCACAAATTTCTATAAAGCTTAACCGGGATAAAATTGCGCAATACGGCTTGAATGTTTCAGACATTAACCAGGCAATTAATACCGCATTTGCAGGAGGTGTTGCAGGAACCGTATTTGAAGGAGAAAGGCGTTTTGATTTGGTAGTACGGTTGCAGGAAGCTGAACGCCAAAGTATAGAAGATGTAAAAAGACTTTTTGTAACTACCAAAGATGGAAAAAATATTCCACTGGAACAGGTTGCGGATGTAAGCTATCAATTAGGCCCCAATCAAATTCAAAGAGAAGATGCGAAGCGAAGAATTATTGTCGGCTTTAATGTAAGAGGCCGCGACATTGCCTCAGTGGTAAAAGAAATGCAGCAAAAAATTGATGCAAAAGTGAAAATGCCCACGGGATATTACATTACTTACGGAGGGCAGTTTAAAAACCTCGAAGAAGCCAATCAGCGGTTATCTGTTGCTGTTCCGGTAGCGCTAGGGTTGATTCTTTTATTATTATATTTTGCTTTTGGATCTATTAAACATTCGCTGCTAATTTTTACGGCCATTCCTTTATCTGCTATAGGCGGCATATTCGCTTTGTGGGTAAGAGGAATGCCTTTTAGTATTTCCGCAGGTATTGGATTCATTGCATTGTTTGGGGTAGCTGTGTTAAATGGAATTGTACTGGTCAGTGAGTTTAACCAGCTAAAAAAGCATGGCATGCGTGATCTTAACAGAATTATTCTTACTGGTACTTTAACAAGGCTACGTCCTGTATTGATGACCGCTACCGTTGCTTCATTAGGGTTTTTACCAATGGCATTATCACATGGTTCTGGAGCAGAGGTTCAAAAGCCTTTGGCTACAGTGGTAATAGGAGGTTTGATTACCGCCACCTTCCTAACCTTGATTGTATTACCGGTGCTTTATACCATGTTTGAAAAAATAAAGATAAGGAGAAGAAAAGCTACAATTCCTACCATCACAACTATACTGTTTTTGTTACTTGGCGGTATGAACTTTTCATACGCACAAAACGCGGTTAGCAACAAAGTGAATTTGCAGACAGCCGTAACCAATTCTTTAAACGCTAATCCAAATACAAGAGTAGGAAATTTGGGTGTTGAATATCAGCAAACGTTAAAAGGAAGTACAGGGAATATCGGCAAAACCAATATCAATCTTACGTACGGACAGTACAATAGCCCGATTCCCTATGACAATAATATCACGATTACTCAAAACATTCCAAATCCTGTTTATCTAAAAAGGCTAAAAGAGCTTGCTGATGCTTCTATTGAGGCAAGCCGTTCTCAACTGAAGATTTATCAGAGCCAGATAGCCTTTCAGGTAAAAAATGTTTATTACCAATTGCTTTACCGGAACGAACAGCGAAAGCTGGCGGATACTTTAATTGCACTATATAAACGCGTGTTAAGGGCTGCTGATGTGCGGTTTAATACGGGTGAAACGAATATTCTGGAAAAATACAATGCAAATACTCAATTGCAGGAAGCCATTGCTCAACAACAACAAGTAGAGGAATATATCAACAGTAATTTAAAGCTTTTGGGTAAATACATGAATGACACCACTATTTCTGGCATTGCGGATAGTGTTTTAAAAGAGAAAACAATATCGTTAAGTTTAGACAGTTCTATTTTGGGAAACAATCCCCAATTGCAATCATTGCGTAGCCAGATAGCAGTAGCTTCAAAAGAAATAAGGGTAGAGAAAGCCAGGCTTCTTCCTGATTTTAGTTTAGGATACTTTAATCAATCTTTAGTTGGCAATCATTCAAAAGACGGAGTAGAAAAATACTATGGAGTTGGTAAACGATTCCAGGGAGTTGAGATAGGAATTAGCATACCCATTTTTGCAAAGCCACAAAAAGCAAAAATACATGCCGCAGAAATAAATATGCAAATACGAGAAGCGGAAGTGGAGGCGTTTTATTTCAGCCTTTCGCAAAGAGGCACTGTGCTTCTTTCTGATTTAAGAAGGCTTCAGATTCAAATCGGCTATTTCCGCAAAACCGCTTTGCCGCAGGCAGAGTTACTTATCAATAAATCTCAAAGGGCATTTGAGGCAGGTGAAATTGATTATTATCAACTATCACAATCGCTGAACAATGCCAACAATGTACGCCGTCAATACATAGAAGTAATTAATCAATATAACTTAACCGCAATAGAACTGGAATTAATTTCTGGTCTTTAAAAAATATAATAAAATTTTAATAGCATGTATAAAATAGTTTATAAAAGTTTGTTTGCCATCACCCTATTATTTGCAGCCTGCACCGCCAAAAAAGCTGATGAGAAAACAGTTGTTGCAGAAACAAATGACCCTAATCTTGTTGAATTTTCACAAGACCAATACAATAATGCCGATGTTCAATTGGGTAAAGTTTCCATGACTAATTTGGGCAGCTACATAAAAGCTTCCGGCACCTTAGATGTGCCGCCTAATCAGTTCATAAGCATCACGTCTCCTTATGGTGGTACTATAAAAAGTACCCCTGTTATTGAAGGGAAATATTTAAGAAAGGGAGAAGTAATTGCTGTAATAGAAAATCCCGATTTTTTACAAATGCAGCAGGATTATTTGGAAAGCAGCAGCCAGTTGTCTTTTTTAAAGCAAGATCTATCGCGCCAGGAAGAACTGGTAAAGGAGAATATCGCAGCGCGAAAGTCATTACAAAGAGCAAGCAGTGAATATAAAAGCATGGTAGCCCGTGTAGAAGGTCTAAAATCAAAACTGCGGCTGGCAAATATTAATCCGGCAACTGTAAAGAGTGGCAACTTCACATCACGTGTGAGCATTCACGCTCCTATTAGCGGGTATATAACGCATGTTTATTCCAACGTCGGAAAATATGTGGGACCAAATGAAGTGCTTGCAGATATGGCCAATACAAAAAACATATTGGTAAAAGTAAAAGTTTTTGAAAAGGATCTGCCGCAGATAAAAATGGGACAAAAAATTCGATTTAAAGCAACTGGGGATAATGCGGAACGAATTGCGAAGATATTTTTGATAGGAAAAGATATTGATGCAGACAGAACTGTTCAGGTAAGTGGAAGGTTAATAAATCCTGTACCTTCTCTTATACCGGGCATGTTTATTAATGCGATCATTGAAATCGGAGCTTCTGAAACTACAGCCTTGCCTCAAGAGGCAATTGTGCAGGCAGGCGGCAAAAATTATATTTTTATTCTTGATGAAAATAAATCAAATGCAGAAGTTGTTGAAAATGCGAAAGAGGGAGATAGTGCCGCTGATAAACACATAAAATTCAAGAGAATTGAAGTAGGTGTTACTGTAACTGAAAATGGTTTTACAGGTGTGCAATTACCTTCCAATTTTAATATGGAAAGTAAAGTGGTTACCAAAGGTGCTTACGATTTACTTTCTAAAATGAACAATACTGAAGAAGAGGAATAGGTGATTGTTATTAAAATGAAAATAAATTTTAACCGCCAATTTTAAACATAGCAGAAATGAATATAGAAATTGAATTAATCATTATTCCCAAACTTATTGTAGCATTTGGTTTAGGATTATTCATTGGCTTAGACAGAGAAAGGCAGGGAAAAGACGCAGGTATAAGAACTTATGCAGCAGTTTGTTTAGGAGCAACCTTGTTTACTACAATTGCAGAGCATATTGGCGATGATGTTACTTCTGTTTCGCGAATAGTAGCAAACATCGTAACGGGCATTGGCTTTCTGGGAGCCGGCATTATTTACCGGAACAGTGATTCTAAGTCTTCACAAGGTTTAACTACGGCAGCTACTGTTTGGTGTACGGCTGCTGTGGGTGTGGCGATAGGGTTAGATATGTTTTTCATTGCTATCACTGCTTCCTTAATGATATATTTTCTGTTGTCGTTAGAACGTAGAAAATGGTACATGCAATGGAAGAATAAGATAAAAAACACAGATAATAATAATGATAAAAGTGATTAATAGCAGAGCGTTATTTTAAATTTCAACGATAACAGCTAAATCATTTTTGCTCGCTTAAATTTTAAAAAATGAAAAACCAGCAAAATAGGAATCACCGGGGCACAAACATAAAGACTCTTATCCAAAGCTTTTAGCTTGTGCCAGGGCCAAATGCAAACAATCTTGCCATGCACATCCTGGAGCGCAGCAAATGAAGCAGCCTTAATTGCATGTACCATTTGTAAATAGTGGTACATGCTTTTTACAACTTTTAGTCACTAAAAAAATCAATTAATTATGGTACAAGTTTTGGAAAATCACAAAATAATATAATGCTCGCAAGAGCAACTAGTACAGGAAGTGCCAATGAAAAAGATGAATAATTGATACGCTTTTAAATAAGAGAGGATATTAATAAAGTGAAATTTATTGAACATAAAGATTAATTTTTTTCACGCTTAAATATAATAACAATGGAACATCAACAAAGTGGTCATCGCTCAATCTTTTAATTGTAAAAAGCCCTTTTAAGTCTTGCACCACCTAAAATAAAATTTATGGAAGTAACATCGGCATCTTATCAAAATAAGGGAAAGCTTAAGCTGGTATTAGGCTTAACACTTTCTTATCTTGCTGCTGAAGTTATCGGAGGTATACTGACTAATAGCCTTGCATTGCTGGCAGATGCGGGACACATGCTTACGGATGTGGGAGGCCTGGCCTTTGCCTTATTTGCTATTAATATTGCTCAACGGAAAACTACTGAACAACGAACCTATGGGTATTATAGAGCAGAAATTTTGGCTGCTCTGGCAAATGCTATCATACTGATTTTCGTTTCAATTTATATTCTTTATGAGGCAGTAAAAAGATTTCAATCGCCACCTGAAGTGTCAAGCAAAAACATGCTTATTATAGCCGCGATTGGCCTGGTTGTAAATATTGCAGGTATGCTTATTCTTCGAAAAAGCTCTAAACAAAGCCTTAACATGAAAGGGGCCTATTTTGAAGTGTTATCTGATATGCTCACTTCAATTGGTGTAATTGCCGCGGCTATTATCATGCTTACCACAGGTTGGTATTATGCTGACCCAATTATATCTGCCGGTATCGGATTATTTATTTTACCAAGAACATGGATTTTATTAAAAGACGCTGTGGGTATATTACTTGAAGGCGTTCCCACTGATATAAAAATCGCTGAACTTAAAACGGCTATCACTCAAATTCCCGGAGTTTTAAGCACGCATGACTTACATGTATGGTCATTAACATCCGGGTTAAACGCATTAAGTGTTCATGTAGTTATTAATAAAGAAACAATTCCTGATGAAATATTAAAGCTCATTACGGATAACATAACAAGGGATTTTAAAATTGCGCATACCACGATTCAGATTGAAAGCGAAAATTATAATGAAACAATAAGTAATTTCTAATAACGGCTATTTTATGAAATTCTTTTACTACATAACAATGAGCTTAATTACTATTTGTATTGTAGTAAATATTTACAATCTTATACAGCCGGATTATCGTTCAATATTCTTTGCAGGTATAAATATAATATCGTCTATTGTTGCATTCATTTATTTATCAACTGTATTTATAAAACGAAAGGGGCTTTTAAAGAAATTGCATGACCAGTATGAGAAATTCTTCAGCAAAAATTAATCACTTTTTGAAAGCGTTTGTTACATAAATGCAATCGAAAATCATTCAACCCTTTTAATAAAAATTTTAATGATACAAGTTTTAGCAGAAACAAAAGAAAACATAATCGCAACAAGGGCCTATGGTAAGTTAACCGATGCTGATTATAAAAAATTATTGCCGATTATGACAAATGCTTTGAAAAAGTTTAAGAAGATTTGTTGGTATTTTGAAATAGTAAGTTTTGAAGAATACCAGATGCAAGCATTTTGGGATGATGTAAAATTTGATTTGCAACACATCGGATGTTATGAAAAAATAGTATTGGTCTGTGAAAAAAAATGGCATTATTTGATATTACGTTTAATAAGGCCTTTCATTAAGACAGAAATAAATTTCTTTGATTTAGATGAAAAGGATAAAGCCTTGTGTTGGATAAAAAATTGATTGCATTTTGAATAAACGTTGCTATAATTTTAAATGGGAAAGAAAAAGCCACATAGGAAAAAACAAAAAATAGCACCAGTAAAAAGTAAGCGGCCCCTTCGCTCTGCTGTACCTAAAAGAAATATGGCCCTAACAGTTATTCTGATTGTTCTTTTTCTGGTTTTGTTTGTTGCGTTATCGTTAATAGCGCACTATCTCTCTATGTTTTCAGTCAAAGACGTAAATCAGTAATTATAAAAAACCAAACAAAAGAAATTATCATGGAAAAAACCAGAATAGACCTGAATATTATTTTACCGGAAGTGCCCGATGAAAGGGATGAATGTGTTAACCGCATTATTGCATCCCTTCAATACAAAAGAGGTATTGATAAAGTGCATGTAATACCGGAAGATGGAAGCAAGAAAGCACAACTTTGCTTTCATTACGCCCCTTCAGCAATTTCCATACATAAAGTAGAGCAACTAGCAAGGAAGGCAGGGGCAGAAATAACAGAACAGTATGGCCATTTATTGATTGAAACAGCAGGTGTTCGCCACCCACGACATGCAAGAAGAATAGAAGCAAACATAAGAAGGCACAAAGGCGTTCAGAATGTTTCTGTTTCGGGTACAGGGTTTATCCAACTGGAGTTCAATAAAGAAGCCACTTCAGAGGAAACAATCATCCAGCAAATCAAAGAGGCAGGACTGAAAGTAAATAAGGTTGAAGACTTTCATTTGCACAAAGAAATTGCTGCACCAAAAGAGGAACGCAAGCATGAACACAAAGATAAAAAACATGACGACAACCCCGAGCATGCAACACACGACCATGAGCATTCTCACGGTGGTATTTTCGGAGAAAACACAGAACTAATTTTTGCCATTATTTGCGGTGCTTTGTTAGGTATTGGTTTCGGCTTATCATTCATCAAAGGCACATCTGAATATGTATCCATTGGTTTTTATATCGGCGCTTATTTCTTTGGAGGATTTTATACAACCAAAGAAGCCATTGAAGGAATCAGCAAAGGAGAATTTGAAATAGATTTTTTGATGTTGGTTGCAGCAATAGGCGCAGCCATTTTAGGCCATTGGGCAGAAGGCGCTTTATTACTTTTCCTGTTTAGCCTTGGCCATTCCCTGGAGCATTATGCAATGGAAAAAGCACGAAAATCTATTGCTGCCTTAACAGAATTAGCACCAAAAACAGCTCTGTTAAAAACAGGTGCAGAATTAAAAGAAGTAAAAATTGAAGAATTAAAACCCAGTGATGTAATTGTGGTTAAACCTAATTCAACGATTTCGGCAGATGGCATTGTAGTAAATGGCAGCAGCAGTGTGAACCAGGCACCTATTACAGGTGAAAGCGTTCCGGTTGAAAAAATGCCGGTTGAGAATACGAATACTGATATTGCTAATGCAGATAAACTGGATACAAAGTACAGAGTGTTTGCCGGTTCGATAAACGGGGGACAAGCATTGGAAATTAAAGTAAGTAAGATTTCCTCTGATTCTACCATTGCAAGATTGGTGCAAATGGTCAATGAAGCGCAAACCCAAAAATCGCCAACGCAAAATTTTACCGATAAACTGGAAAAATATTACGTGCCTGCAATCCTTATTTTGGTGATATTATTATTGTTCGTTTTCCTGGTTAGAGACGAAACTTTTAGCGAAAGTTTTTATCGGGCAATGTCAGTGTTAGTTGCTGCCAGCCCTTGTGCATTGGCAATTGCAACCCCAAGCGCAGTATTGAGCGGCGTGGCAAGAGCGGCAAGAGGCGGCGTATTAATAAAGGGTGGAAGGCCTTTGGAAGAATTAGGTTCTCTTAGTGCTATTGCTTTTGATAAAACCGGAACGCTCACAGAAGGCAAACCAAAATTAACCGGTGTATATCCACTTAATGGAATAACAGAAGAACAACTTTTGTCCATAATCATTTCTGTAGAAAAACTAAGCGACCATCCATTGGCAGCCGCCATCGTAAAAGGGGGAATGGAAAAATTAAAAAAGGAAGTTCCCGCAGCAAGAAATGTTGAGGCAATAACAGGGCGTGGTGTAAAAGCGGAATATGAAAATACCACGATTCATATTGGTAATAAAGAATTGCTTGCAGAAAAAAAAAGTGAGGTTTCTGATGAAATAAAAGCCAAAGTGGAAGATTTTGAAAAAGCCGGAAACACCACCATGCTGGTGCAACAGGATGAAAAACTGGTTGGCATTATTACACTTATGGATACCCAGAGGGAAGATGCAAAAGAAACATTAGCCCAACTAAAGAAACTGGGAATCAAAAAGATGATTATGCTAACCGGCGATAATCAAAAAGTAGCTGAATCCATTGCCAAAGAAATAGGAATAACTGAAGCCTTAGGCAGTTTAATGCCTGAGCAAAAAGTAGAAGCGATTGAAAAATTAGCAAGGGAAGGTAAAGTAGCAATGGTAGGCGATGGTGTAAACGATGCACCTGCTATGGCAAAAAGTACGGTAGGTATAGCAATGGGTGCCGCGGGCTCTGATGTAGCTTTGGAAACGGCAGACATAGCATTAATGGCAGATAAGTTATCCAATCTTCCTTTTGCTATTGGTTTAAGTAAGAAAGCGAGCAGCATTATCAAGCAAAACTTATTCATTAGCCTGGGAATGGTGGTAATATTGATACCGCTAACTGTTTTAGGATATGCCACTATTGGGCCAGCGGTAATTGGCCATGAAGGGTCTACATTGGTGGTGGTGTTTAATGCTTTGAGATTGCTGGGTTATCGAAAATAGTTTTAATAAACAATGATATAAACAATGATAAATCCAGATCCAAATCATATTCATAGTTATGATGCACAAGGAAGAATGACTTGTTGCTCAGAGGAAGAAAAAATTTATACAAAAGCAAATGTCACAGATTTGTTGAATGAGACTAAAGAAGATAATAATAAAATTAAAAAACCTTCTTCCAATGAAGAAAGAACGAATACCTGGAAGCCCTATTTTCCTGCAATAATAAGTTTTGTAATACTTATTATTGGAATTGTCTTAGATTATTATTTCAAGCCTCGTTTCTTCACAGGATATGTTCGTCTGATATGGTACTTTATGGCTTACTTGCCTGTGGGTTTACCGGTAATGAAAGAGGCTGTTGAATCAATCAGGAAAGGTGCATTCTTTTCAGAATTTTTTCTAATGAGTATAGCAACTCTTGGCGCATTTGCTATTAAACAATATCCCGAAGGCGTTGCTGTAATGTTATTCTATGCCGTTGGAGAGCTTTTTCAAACAGCAGCCGTAAGAAAGGCCAAACGGAGTATTAAAGCGTTATTAGATGTACGGCCTGATATAGTA
>CALKHN010000102.1 GCA_937991535.1 uncultured Sphingobacteriales bacterium | reverse complement strand
GCGGGAGTAGCTCATTTGGTAGTCCGCCGCGGCGGATCCAAGCTATAGGTGAAATTTTTTAAAAAGGTACGCGGGAGTAGCTCATTTGGTAGTCCGCCGCGGCGGATCCAAGCTATAGGTGAAATTTTTTAAAAAGGTACGCGGGAGTAGCTCATTTGGTAGTCCGCCGCGGCGGATCCAAGCTATAGGTGAAAATTTTTAAAAAGGTACGCGGGAGTAGCTCATTTGGTAGTCCGCCGCGGCGGATCCAGGCTATAGTTAAAAGTTTTTAAAAAGGTAAGCGGGAGTAGCTCATTTGGTAGAGCGATAGCCTTCCAAGCTATAGGTGGCCGGTTCGAGCCCGGTCTCCCGCTCAGTAACTTAGGTGACAGTAGTTAACAACGGAAACTGTCAGCATAGTAGACAAGCCGTTGTAGCTCAGTGGTAGAGCACTTCCTTGGTAAGGAAGAGGTCGTGAGTTCAACTCTCATCAACGGCTCAAAAGTTATTTGAGATGCTGTTGGGATTTTAGGATAGAGCATCCCGCTGATAAGCGGGATGGTCAAGGGTTCCATTCCCTTTAACGGCTCTGAATTTTAGATGTATAACACCCTTTAACCGGGGCTTATAATAATATAAAGCAAACCAGTTTGCAGCCTGTAATATAATGTTTGCGGGATGCAGCTACAATTTTAAACCGCAACTTTAAAACAGATAACAGATGTCAAAAGAGACCTTCAAGAGGGACAAACCCCACGTTAACGTTGGAACTATCGGTCACGTTGACCATGGTAAAACTACGCTTACTGCTGCCATTACAGAAGTTCTTTCTAAAAAAGGACTGGCGATGGCAAGAAAGTATGATGACATTGATGGTGCTCCTGAAGAAAAAGAAAGGGGTATCACCATTAATACCGCTCACGTTGAGTATCAAACAGCTAACCGGCACTACGCTCACGTAGATTGTCCTGGTCACGCTGACTATGTAAAGAACATGATTACAGGTGCTGCCCAAATGGACGGGGCTATCCTGGTTGTAGCTGCTACTGATGGTCCTATGCCTCAAACAAGAGAGCACATTCTTTTAGCCCGCCAGGTAGGGGTTCCCCGTATGGTGGTGTTTATGAATAAAGTTGATCTTGTAGATGATCCCGAATTACTGGAACTGGTAGAAATGGAAATTCGCGAGTTGTTGACTAAAAACGGTTTCGACGGCGATAACACGCCCATCATTAAGGGTTCTGCTACCGGTGCTTTGGCAGGCGATGCCAAATGGGTTGGCGCTATTGATGAATTGATGGCAGCCGTGGATGACTATATTCCATTGCCTCCCCGCCCTGTTGACTTACCATTCCTGATGAGTGTTGAAGACGTGTTCTCCATTACAGGTCGTGGTACAGTTGCTACAGGTCGTATTGAAAGAGGCCGCGTTAGAATCCAGGAAGCTGTGGAAATCGTTGGTTTAATGGAAAAGCCTTTAACATCTACTGTTACCGGCGTTGAAATGTTCCGTAAACTGTTGGATGAAGGTGAAGCAGGTGACAACGCCGGTTTACTCCTCCGCGGTATTGAAAAAAACCAGATCCGTCGTGGTATGGTTATTTGCAAACCAGGATCCATTACCCCCCACACCGAATTTAAAGGTGAAGTTTATGTATTGAGCAAGGAAGAGGGTGGACGTCATACTCCATTTTTCAATAAATACCGTCCGCAGTTTTATTTCCGTACTACCGATGTTACCGGTGAAGTAGAATTGCCTGCAGGAACTGAAATGGTTATGCCTGGCGATAACACATCACTCTCGGTTAAGCTGATTCAGCCGATTGCTATGGAAAAAGGGTTGAAATTTGCTATTCGCGAAGGCGGACGTACGGTGGGCGCCGGACAGGTAACAGAAATCATAAAATAAGCTTTTAGCCAATAGCCTTTTAGCTGTTAGCCAAAAGTGTGGCTCTTGTAAAAGATAATTAGTATCTTTGAACATAATAACTAAAAGCTGTTAGCTGATTGCTAATAGCTTTTAGCTTTCTTACGGGCATAGTTCAATGGTAGAATAGAGGTCTCCAAAACCTTTGATCAGGGTTCGAATCCTTGTGCCCGTGCTTGAAAAAATATTTATGAATAAAATAGGTGCATACTTTAGAGATTCATATCATGAATTGATGGAAAAGGTTACCTGGCCCACCTGGCAGCAATTGCAGCAGTCTACCACCATCGTTTTGATTGCTACTATTATCATTACTGCATTGGTGTGGGTAATGGACTTTGCCAGCAATTCGATATTAAAATTTGTTTACTCCTTATTTAAGTAATAATGGAAGAAGTAGTTAATGAACAGGAAACCAAATGGTACGTGTTGCGCGTAGTGAGTGGTAAGGAAAGAAAGGTAAAGGAATACCTTGATAAAGAAATTGCGCGCAGCGATTGGGGCAAAGTTGTAAAACAGGTTTTTCTTCCGGTGGAAAAGGTATATAAAGTGCAGAATGGCAAAAAAGTGATGCGGGAACGGAACTTTTATCCCGGATATGTGATGATTGAGGTAGAACCCGGTAAACTCAACGATGAAATCATTTCCACCATTAAAAATACCAATAGTGTCATTCATTTTCTGGGTAAAGAAAATCCCATTGCCCTGCGCAAGGTTGAAGTAAATAAAATGCTGGGCAAGGTTGATGAAATGAGCGATGGTGGCGTAACAATGAGTGAACCCTTTATTGTGGGTGAAACCATTAAGATCATTGACGGACCTTTCAATGACTTTAACGGCGTTATTGAAGAGGTGAATGATGAAAAGAAGAAATTAAAAGTAAACGTAAAAATATTTGGCCGGGCTACACCTGTTGAACTGAATTATATGCAGGTTGAAAAATTAGCCTGATCCACTACTTTAACTTTTTTACATACTACACCCGCTTTTGTTAGCGGGTTTTTTGTTGCAAGTACAATTTTATCACCACACCGCAATATTTTATATATCTTATCGTTTTTTTATATTGGTCATTTGGTGCATTGCACCGTACTGCCATTCCAATATTATGAAAAGGGTAACCATTCTGCTACTTATCTCCTGTGGCATCTTTTTTTCCTGCAACAAGGAAGATCATCCCGCTGGTGCTGAAGTTCGCATACATAATGCTACTCCTCTTCAGATAGAGAAATTGGTTATTCTTAATGCGGGAGGCGAAATTGCATTTGATATGCTTACCCCCAAATTTACAACAGGGTACCGGGCCATTGCAGCCATGCCTCAAAACCTTATTTGCATAATAGAAGCGGATGGCCGGCAACAAACACTTACCGGCGAAGGCGCAAATATCCTTTACAAAGGTTATTATACCTGTAAACTAATATATGATGCTGGCAAACAGATATCTATACAACTAATTAAAGATTAAACCCATTAAATTCTCTTAATCTTTATTGCACCTCCCTAACAGGAGGTTTTTTAATTTTATACACCGGAATATGTTTTTTTCCACATTCCGGCATATCCGGTTCCATATGTCGGAATAAAAAACTGTAACTTTGCATGACCTTCAATATATTTCTTCCATTTGCAGGTCGCTAAGACTGGCTATTCATTAAGAATAATCATATTTTAAAATAAGATCTAAACATCATTAATCTATTTAAGTCATGGCCAAGTACATTTTTGTTACCGGTGGCGTAACATCTTCATTGGGTAAGGGTATTATTTCCGCCTCGCTGGCTAAATTGCTGCAGGCACGTGGCTTAAAGGTAACCATACAAAAATTTGATCCCTATATTAACGTTGATCCCGGCACTTTAAATCCTTATGAACATGGCGAATGCTATGTTACTGAAGACGGAGCGGAGACCGACCTTGATCTGGGCCATTACGAACGGTTTTTAAATATTTATACTTCGCAGGCTAATAATGTTACTACCGGACGTATTTATCAAACGGTTATCAATAAAGAGAGAGAAGGCGCGTACCTGGGTAAAACCGTTCAGGTAATTCCACATATCACCGACGAAATAAAAAGACGGATGTTGTTACTGGGAAATGGTGGATTTGATATTGTGATAACAGAGTTGGGCGGAACCGTGGGCGATATTGAGAGCCTTCCCTTCATTGAGGCGGTTCGCCAGTTACAATGGGAATTACCGGATGAAGACTGCCTGGTGGTGCACCTCACCCTCGTGCCTTACCTGAAAGCCGCTAAAGAACTAAAAACAAAACCTACACAACATAGTGTAAAGCTGCTAAGTTCGGAAGGCGTTAACCCGGATATAATCGTCTGCCGCACCGAACGGCCACTAACCCCGGAAATACGCCGGAAAATAGCATTGTTTTGTAATGTAAAGCCCGATGCCGTAATTGAGTCGGCCGATGCACCCACTATTTATGAAGTGCCTTTGACGATGATGCGGGAAAAGCTCGATCAGATATGCCTGAAAAAACTGGCTATTCAGCATTATAACGAACCTGAACTGGGAAAATGGAAAGAGTTTTTGGATAAGCTCAAATATCCGAAGAGCAAGGTAAATATTGGTTTAATTGGTAAATATATCGAACTGCAGGACGCATATAAATCCATACTGGAAGCGTTCGTGCATGCAGGCGCCATAAACGAATGCAGTGTAAATGTAGTTAATATACACAGCGAGTTTATCAGCGAAGAAAATGTTACTGAAAAGCTTAGCAGCTTAGATGGACTGCTGGTTGCCCCTGGTTTTGGTTTGCGTGGTATAGAAGGTAAAATATTGGCTGTAAAATATGCGAGGGAAAACAGGTTGCCATTCTTTGGCATCTGTCTTGGTATGCAAATGTCTGTTATTGAATTTGCCAGGAATGTTTTAAATCTTAAAGACGCCCATTCTACTGAAATGAATTCCAGTACTACCCATGCGGTCATTGATTTAATGGACGAACAGAAAAAAGTTACCGCAAAAGGCGGCACCATGCGGTTGGGCGCATATCCATGCGAGTTAAGAGAAGGAAGCCTTGCTCAGCAAATATATGGCACAAACTTAATTAGCGAAAGGCACCGCCACCGCTGGGAATTTAACAATGCCTATCTGCAGGCTTTTGAAGAGCATGGCATGATAGCCAGCGGGAGGAATCCGGAGAGCGGTTTGGTTGAAATAGTGGAACTGGTAAACCATCCTTATTTTATAGGCGTTCAGTATCACCCCGAATTAAAAAGTACTGTGGAAAACCCGCATCCCTTATTTGTAAGTTTTATTAAGGCCGCCAAAGATTTTGTAGAAGAAAAAAACAACCGTAAAAAGCCTTCTTTACAAAGTGAAATGGTTTAACCGGCTTGTTTTGTGTATTACCGAAACAATTTGGTTTACACCCTTAAAGTTTATTCAAAGATGTTACCTTTGCCCACTCAAATTTTAAGGTAATATGCAGTTTGATAAAAATGCGATTCTTGGTTTTGTATTGCTGGCTTTGATGTTTCTTGGTTTTTTTTACTTTACACGCCAGGGTCAGCTTGATGTAGAAAAGCAAAGAAAGCATATTCAGGATTCCTTGGCTGTTCTTCAACCCAGGGTAGACAGCAGCGCGGAACGTGCAGATTCAGTTCAGTTGGCAACCCAAAGCAGGGTGGCTGCAGCAGGTCAGTTTGTAACGGCAGTAAATGGCACAGAAAATGAAACTGTACTTGAAAATGATTTACTAAAAGTTACGTTTACCAATAAGGGAGCGCAACCTAAATTGGTAGAATTAAAGAACTACAAATCAATAGACAGCCAATCGGTTAAACTCGTACAGGGAGGTTTCGATAAATTAAGCTACCCGGTAAATACGGCTGCCAACCGTTCCATTCAGATCAGCGACCTTTATTTTGGTGGCGGGGAAGTTACCAAAAGCGCAGATGGAAGCCAAACCATAACCTATCAGCTAAAAGATTCTTCGGGGCAGGGTATCCTTCATCGCTTTACACTGCATCAGGATCAGTATATGATTGACTGGAGTATCGAAATGGATGGCGTTAACGGCCTGCTCACACAAAATAGCATCAATCTTTTATGGCAAAACGAAGTAAAGCAGCATGAAAAAGATATTGTAACAGAAAAGAGGGAAACACAGGTAGGCTTCTGGACAAAAGATGAGTATGACTATTTTACCCTTGGACGCTCCTCCGAAAAGCAATTTGAAAGTCCTGTACACTGGCTCAGCGTAAAACAAAAGTTTTTTAATACTACGCTTATAGCAAAAAATAATTTTAGTTCCGGAAATATTCACACTACGGAAAGCCACGACTCTACGGGTGTGATCACTGCAGCAACCGCAAATCTTAAAATAACGCTTCCGTCAGAAAATAAAGCCACGGTTCCTTTGCGCATATATTACGGGCCTAATGATTATAAAATTCTAAAAAGTTATGATATCGGGCTTCAGGATGTAATTAACCTTGGGCAGGGTATTTACGCCTTTGTTAAATACATCAACAAGTGGCTGGTAATGCCTGTTTTTGATTTCTTTAAAGGATTTGTGGGTAGCTATGGGATTGTAATTGCATTGCTCACCATATTTATCCGGCTGCTTACATCTCCATTGGTATATACCAGTTATCTCAGTGGCGCCAAAATGAAAGCACTGCGCCCTGAACTGGATATCTTAAAGGCGAAACTGAAAGATGATCAGCAGGCTTATGCCATGGAGCAAATGAAAGTATACAGGAGTGCTGGTGTGAACCCTTTAGGGGGCTGTATACCGGCCCTGCTCCAGATTCCTATATTCTTTTCACTGTATAGCTTTTTTAACGCTACCATTGAACTGAGAGGACAGAATTTTTTATGGGCCGATGATCTCTCATCGTACGATTCTATTCTTAACCTTGGTTTCAATATTCCTTTTTATGGTAGCCACGTTAGTTTGTTTACTATCCTGGCTACGGTAACCAGCCTTTTGATATCAGTATACAGCATGGCCCAAACGCCCAGCATGGACAATCCGATGATGAAATACATGCCCTATATTTTCCCGGTAATGTTGTTGGGTATTTTTAACGGACTGCCTTCGGCACTTACCTGGTATTATACGGTATCTAACCTCATCACGCTTATCCTTCAGTATGTTATACAGAATTTTATTATTGACCATGATAAAATTTTAGCCAAACTTGAACTGAACAAGAAAAAACCCAAAACAAAAAGCAAGTGGCAGGAGCGGCTTGAACAAATGCAGGAAACACAAAAAAAGCTGCAACAGGCAAAAAACAAGCAGCAGAGTGGAGGGAAGCGGTAACTGATATGGGAATAGCGGAGTTTTAGTGTTTATTGTACATGATATTCTTTTTTTAACATATCTGTTTTTTATCAGGGCAATACAACCTTCCCCTGCGTTTTAGTATCTTTATCCATATAACCCCATAATAAACAGAAAATGTTCAGATACGTGTTTTTTATAGTAGCGGCATTGATAATGAGTAATTTAGCGAATGCGCAAAAAATTCTGTCAGAAGGAACGATCGTTTATGATATAACGGTTCAAACCGGAAGCAAGGAACCACAACTGGCAGATATGTTTGATGGAGTTACCACCACTATATATTTAAAAGGTAGCCAAAGCCGTACAGAAATGATCAGCCCACTCGGCTCTACAATTACGCTTCAGGACGCCCGGAACAATACAGGGGTAGTACTAAAAGAGTATGGCAATCAGAAGTTGCTGATTCACATGACAAGGCAGGACTGGACCGACCTGAACAAAAAATATGCTGGTATTACTTTTACCCCCCAAAATGAAACCAAAACGATTGCAGGATACGCATGCCAGAAAGCGGTGGCCAGATTAAAAGATGGAACCAGTTTTACTGTTTTTTATACAAAAGAACTGATGACAGAAAATAAAGATTATGATTACCAGTTTAAGAATTTGCCCGGTCTGCCGCTTGAATATGAATCTGCTGTGGGTAGCCTTAAGGTAAAGTATACCGCCTCAAAAATCGCGTTTGACCCGGTTCCCGTTCAAAAATTCAGTGTTCCTGTTAGTGGTTACCGTGAACTTACTTACCAGGAAAGTACTAAGCTGAAAGAAAATTAAGCCCGGCAGAAATTGCAATATTTACTTAAATGCAAATATTTTAAAAGTCCCATTAACGCAAACGGTCAATACTTTTTACTAATTTTTGATCTTTATATATACCTCTCATAGCGAGTATAAAACATACAGGGATCAAAAAATAAAAAGCAGACCACAGGTTGAATGCTCCCTGAACAAATGTTTTAATCTGCATGTAATATAACCAGGCAGAGATAATGCAGAGCAGTAAACCTGTGAAGCAGAGTTTTTGCTGCATTGCCCTGTTTTTATATAAAAATATGGTTATAAAAGCTACCAATCCTGTTGCAACAGCAAGGATAATCAAAAATAAACTGCTGGTTGCACTAAGCCTATTGTATTCATTTATACCATTTACCATCTTATTGCCATTGTAAATGGGAAAACGAAGCGTAATAAAGGAAAAAACAGCAGCAAGCAGCAGCCACATGGTTTGCATACGTTGTAACATACGGGTGTGTTATAATATTAAAAAATAACGGTGTGCTCATTTAGTGAATAGTCAAATAATGAATAGTGAGCGATTGATAGTGTGAAAGCGGATTCACTGTTCATTACTGCGTATGCACGCACTCCTTATGTCTTAAACCCTATACCTCAAACCTTATGCCCTATCCCCCAAATCCTATACCTTTCACAGCATATCATATAGCCGGTTTACGTTAGTTCGGGATATAACGGAAACTGCTGCATAAACCGGTGAACCTGTTCCCTCACCTCTTCTATTTGTTTTACATTTTCCGTATTTGTCAGCACGGTGTCAATCATTTCTACAATGGGTTCCATATGTTCTTCCTGCATACCGCGGGTGGTAACTGCGGGTACACCTACCCGTATTCCGGAAGTTACAAACGGGCTTTTATCATCAAAAGGCACAGCATTTTTATTCAGGGTAATATGGGCCTTATCCAGGGTTTCCTGTGCTTTTTTGCCGGTCAAATTTTTGTTTCTTAGATCTATCAGCATCAGGTGATTGTCTGTACCATCGCTGATAAGATCATACCCACGTTTCACAAAAGCATGAGCCATTGCCTGGGCGTTAGCGATCACCTTTTTTGCATATGCGGTGTACTCATTTGTTAGTATTTCACCAAATGAAACCGCTTTGGCTGCTATTATATGTTCTAATGGTCCGCCCTGCACACCCGGAAATACGGCCAGGTCGAGCAGTGCACTCATTGGGCGTATATTCCCCTTAGGATCTTTTACCCCAAACGGATTATCAAAGTCGTGACGCAGCATAATGATACCACCTCTTGGACCCCGGAGTGTTTTGTGAGTGGTTGAGCTAACGATATGGCAATATTCAAAAGGGTCGTTTAACAATCCTTTGGCAATGAGTCCGGCGGGGTGGGCGATATCCGCCAGCACCAAAGCGCCTATTTTATCGGCCACTTCCCGGATGCGTTTGTAATCCCAGTCGCGGCTGTAAGCCGAAGCGCCGCAAATGATCAGTTTAGGTTTTTCCGCCAGGGCAGTAGCTTCCAGTTGATCATAATCTACCGTTCCTGTATCTTTTTTTACACCATAAAACAGGGCCTGGTAGTTTTTGCCACTAAAATTGGCAGGACTGCCGTGGGTAAGATGACCGCCCATGCTCAGGTTCAGTCCTAAAATCTTATCACCAGGTTTTAAGCAGGCTAAAAAAACGGCGGTATTGGCCTGCGCGCCGCTATGGGGTTGCACATTTGCCCAACTCGCGTTAAAAATCTGCTTTAAGCGGTTTATAGCGATAGTTTCAATTTCATCTATTACTTCGCAACCGCCATAAAAGCGTTTGCCGGGGTAGCCTTCGGCGTATTTATTGGTAGGAACAGTGCCCATGGCCTGCATTACCTGCAGGGACGTAAAGTTTTCCGATGCTATTAATTCAATGCCGTTGCGCTGGCGTTGCAGCTCTTTATTGATAAGGTCAAATATTTGTGTATCCTTTTGCATGGCGCAAAAATAGGGTAACAATCTTGAATTTTACTATTTTCACGTTTTCAAAGCATCAATGTTTTTGTAACACATGAAAGCAATTATACCCGTAGCAGGGGCAGGCACCAGGCTGCGTCCGCATACATATACCCAACCCAAAGCGCTTATTCCACTTGCGGGAAAAACATTGCTAAGCATTATTGTTGATCAATTGGCTGAAGCAGGTATTAAGGAGTTTGTTTTTATTATTGGCTACCTGGGAGATAAGATACAGAATTATGTAAAACAGCATTATTCGCACCTGCAATGTCATTTTATTTTGCAAAATGAAAGGCAGGGTTTGGGACATGCCATTTATCTTACCAGGGAAATTGTTGCTGAAGATGAAATATTCATTGTGCTGGGGGATACAATTTGCGAGTATAATGTGAAAGAAGTTTTATACAGCGGCGATTCAATGCTTGGGGTAAAAAAAGTAGATGATCCCCGTAATTTTGGTGTTGCCGAAATTGATGAAAATGGGTTTATTACCAAAGTGGTTGAAAAGCCCCAAATACCCAAATCCAATATGGCGCTCGTGGGTATTTATAAAATAAAAGATACCGGCTTCCTTTTTTCCTGCCTCGAAACCAATATCCGGGAAGGCATAAAAAGCAGAAATGAGTACAGTCTTACCGATGCTCTTGAATGTATGATAACGAACGGGGCGATCTTTAAATCGTTTAAAGTGCAAAACTGGTTCGATGGCGGACGAATAGAAACTCTGCTGGAAAGCAATGCTACCCTGATGAAAAAGCTGGGAGGTAAAATATCTCCGAATCATGTTTTTGAAAATGTAATTATCGTACCTCCTGTTAGCATTGGCAGTGGTTGCGAAATCAGTAACGCGATCATAGGACCGAATGTGGCAATTGGGGAACAGGCAAAAATTGCTTATTCCATTATTAAGGATTCCATTATTGGTGATTTTGCCAGTTTGTTTGATGTTGTATTGCAGAAGTCGCTCATTGGAAGCGATACCGAAATTAAAGGGGAGACCCGTACTTTGAACATTGGAGACAATACGCAAATTGATCTGGGATGAGTGGGGAAGATCAAATAACAAGAACCAAATAACAAGAACCAAATAACAAGAACCAAATAGCAAGAACCAAACAAATTCAAGGCCCGAACCCTCAAATCCGAAATTCTAAGAAAGCTGTCATTCTTCAGCTAGCAAATTTTGGCAGCATGTCAAATCGTAAATCTCAAATCTCAAATCATAAATCCAACTCCATCTGCCATGCATTCCTTTTCCAACCGCATCACCCGTCTTTTTAAGATTAACTATCCCATTATACAGGCAGGCATGGTTTGGGCAAGCGGGTGGAAGCTGGCATCTGCGGTAAGCAATGCCGGGGGATTGGGATTAATTGGCGCCGGCAGCATGTACCCCGATGTGCTTAGAACCCATATTCAAAGATGTAAAGCAGCTACCGCAAATACGTTTGGCGTAAACATTCCCTTGTTATATCCGGATATTGAAAAACACATGCAAATTGTAACAGAGGAAAAAGTGCCTGTAGTGTTTACCTCAGCCGGCAATCCTGCAACATGGACAGGCGTATTAAAAGATAAAGGTATTATTGTGGTACACGTCGTAAGCAGCAGCAAATTTGCACTTAAAGCCGAATCCGCAGGATGCGATGCGGTGGTTGCCGAGGGTTTTGAAGCCGGTGGACATAATGGGAGAGAGGAAACTACAACCATGGTACTGGTACCTGCTGTTTGTAACGTTGTGGCTATCCCGGTTATAGCTGCAGGCGGTATTGCTACCGGAAGGCAAATGCTGGCAGCAATGGTGTTGGGCGCAGAGGGGGTACAAATGGGCAGCCGGTTTGTGGCCAGTACGGAGGCATCTTCGCACATTAATTTTAAAAATGCAATTGTACATGCAACAGAAGGGGATACGCTGTTGTCATTAAAAAAAGTGGTACCGGTAAGGTTACTCAAAAACAAATTTTTTGAAAAGGTTCAGGATGCCGAAAACAGGGGGGCAGGAAGTGATCTATTAAAGGGGATATTGGGCAAAGGCAGGGCAAAAAGGGGAATGTTTGAAGGCGATCTGGAAGAGGGGGAACTGGAGATTGGGCAGTCAAGTGCACTCATCAGCAATATACTTCCTGCGGCTAGCATTGTAAAAGATATTTATCGCGAGTTTAAGTTGGCTATTGCGAATCCTGTAAAATAAAATATAATTTAATGGTATGAAACCGAAGTCTGTTTTTCTTTTTACTTTACTGGTTTTTTCTTTTTCGGCTGTAATAGCCGATCCGGGAGTACCGGAGAAAGGAGTTGAAGAAGAGATGGTAAGCGGAATGGTAATGGACATGGATAGTAAAGAGCCTTTAAAGGACGTTAATATTACGGCTATCCTTAACTCCAAACGGGAGAAAATTGTTTTAACAGATATGAATGGCGGTTATAGTTTTGTTTTGCTTAAACCCGGAACGTATAAACTTATTTTTGAAAAAGAAGGGTATAAAAAAGTGATTAAAGAAAGAGTATTGGTGAAAAATAAAACCTCATTGCAAATCAACATAGAAATGCCCGAATTTGTTCCTTTTTCCGAACGTGGTCCATCCGCATGGCATTTTTTTTATTATTAGTAGTATGCTTTCTTCTCACCGGCATCTTTTTGATATCCTGTATTTTACTTTCACATCGGTTATGGCTTCATATCCCATACCAGTGCACTGGCGCCCAGAATAGCGGCATCGGCTTCTTTGAGTTCACTGAAAATAAGTTTGACTTTATTTTGAAAGATCGGAAGAAGATTTTTTTCCATATGCGCTTTGGTGGGCTTTAGAATCAGGTCGCCGGCTTTTGTCATCCCACCGAATAATATAATAGCTTCCGGCGAAGAAAACATTACAAAATTAGCCAGCGCCATACCCAGTATCATACCGGTGTATTCGTACACTTCCCTTGCTATCGGATCGCCCTGTACAGCACAATCATATACTACCCTTGAATCAATTTCATCGGAGGGATAATTTCTGAGCAAACTATCCTGTCCATACCGTTGGTCAAGAAATTCCCTTGCTGTATTGGCCACGCCCGTAGCGGAAGCATAGCTTTCCAATGACCCATGCATGCCCGTACCCGGGTGCAACCGTCCGTTGGGAATGATCATGGTATGCCCCAGTTCTCCGGCAAAGCCGTCATGTCCGTATATTAAATGCCCGTTCGCTACAATGCCGCTTCCAACGCCGGTACCCAGTGTAATCATAATAAAATCCTTCATTCCCTTGGCAGCTCCGTACATCATTTCTCCTACTGCGGCCGCGTTTGCATCATTGGTTAATGCCGCAGGCACAGTAAATTTTTCAGTCATCATACTGGCAAGTGGAATAATTCCTTTCCAGATCAGGTTGGGCGCATACTCTATTGTACCGCTGTAAAAATTACCGTTGGGCGCGCCTATACCGATGCCTTTGATGTTTTCAATACCGCCTACCTGTTCTATTGCCGGTTGCAGCGCTTCGTGCAGTTCCTCAATATAGTCTTCTACTTTTGTGTGCTTCCTGCTCGAAATGGCGCCACGGTATAATGTATCTCCCCGGTGATCAACAATGCCAAAAACGGTATTCGTTCCACCTATATCAATGCCAATTGCGTATTCCTGTTTCATGTATAATTGATAAATGTTTATTTCGTGCTGTTCATACGTATGCTTCTGTTAATGCCCGCCTCCACTGCCGAGCGCGCTGTAATCAATACCCTGCGATTTTAGAACGGATTTTACCCGGAAGGCGTAAAAGGTAAGATAAGCAAAACATAAAACCGGAATCCAATACGAATGATGAATTCCAATTGCGGGTATATCCGCGAGTTTACCCTGTAATGGAGGGATAATTGCACCTCCCAATATCATCATAATAAGAAAGGCAGACCCCTGCGCAGTATATTTTCCCAATCCTGCAATGGCTAAACTGAATATACTGGGCCACATAATGGAGCAGAACAATCCGCCGCTTAAAAATGCATAGGTGGCAATCTGACCGGTGGTAAATAATCCGGTCAGCATGGCAACTATTCCCAATCCTCCAAAAATCATCAACGTTTCCGTTGGTCTTTCTTTACCAAGGAAAAAGCCTGCTATCTGGAATGCAATGACGAAAGCATAACCGTACAATGGTGTGAAATCATTCCCTGCAATAAGGTTTACACCTATAGTAATGCCAAATGCAATGTAAGGAACCAATATCCATAACAGGTTGCGCATTGATTTTGTAGGATTGAACACAGTAATCGCGCCTGTCCATCTGCCGATCATCAAACTTCCCCAATAAAGAGATATATATGGAGCAAGATCGTTTTCGCTGAAGCCCCCGAATGCTTCTGTTTTGAGCAATTCGCCCAGATTACTTTGTATCGTTACTTCCACCCCCACATACATAAATATTGCAAGCATGCCAAGTACAAGTTGCGGATACTTCATGGCGCCCCAGCCCGCAGCATTTTTTTGCGCGCTGGCGTTGGCGCCAAAAAAGCTAACGATCATAAATACCAATCCTCCAACCAGCAACCACATGTTTCTCAGGCTTACTTCTGGTGAAAGTTTTTCATTTACAGGAAGCCCGCGGTAACTGGCGAAAATAATTCCAAATACAACCGCCATCACTAACGTAATAAATATCAGCAACCACATGGCTTTGGGAGCGGGCTCAAAGCTGTCTTCTTCTTTTACATTGGGCAGTTTTTTGCTGAACTTAAAGAGCAGGGCGGAAAGCACGAACAGTATTCCCACACCTATATATAAGGAGTTCATAGATGTGATTGTAGCATTGGCTATATCGGTATCACTTTTTGAAGGATGTCCGAACAATACAATAGCAACGATGATGGGACCAATCATGGTGCCAAATGAATTTACGCCGCCTGTAAGATTCAGCCTGTGCGAGCCGGTAGACGGATCACCCAAAGCAATAGCAAAAGGATTGGCGGAAGTTTGCTGCAAAGAGAAGCCAAGGCCGATTATAAAAAGGGAAATAAGTATACCCGCAAAACCGCCGAAATTAAAAGACAGCAACATCAGCACTGCGCCTACAGCACTGGTAAGCAATCCATAGATTATGGCGGTTTTCATTCCCCAGTGATTCATGATGTCTTTATTTTTTACTGCCGATGCTACAAATAAACCCAATGCCCCGATATAATAAGCGCCATAAAAAGCAAAGTCAATCAACTGGCTCTGAAACTGGTCGAGTTGAAAATAATGCTTGCAGAAAGGAATAAAAATACCATTACCAGCAGCAATAAATCCCCAAAAAAAGAATACGATTACCAGTATACTCAGTGCACTGGTATTGGTAGGTTGCCTGGTTTGAGCCATTTTTAAACGTTGAGGTGGTAAATATAAGAACAGGCGGTGAATTTAAATCATAACAATCGTTTGCAGCAAAAAAAATAGCAAATGGGGTTGCTATTCCCGATATGTTTGTTAAGTTCGGGAAATTTTAATCATCAAACATGTCAACAGCAATCACTCTTCAACCCGCTACCCGTAAAAATTTTCTCTCCCCGATAGTAATCATTGGAGCATTATTTTTCATTTTCGGATTTGTTACATGGGCCAACAGCACGCTTATCCCTTATCTGGGTATAGCATGTGAGCTTACTACTTCCGAAGCGGTGCTGGTAACCTTTGCTTTTTATATATCTTACGCGGTAATGGCTTTTCCTTCTTCCTGGGTATTGAAAAAAACCGGTTTTAAAAACGGCATGATGGTAGGTCTGCTGGTTATGGCGCTGGGTGCGTTAATGTTTATTCCGGCGGCAAACAGCCGTACATTCAGTGTTTTTTTGATAGCCTTGTTTATTATAGGCACCGGGCTGGCGTTGCTGCAAACCGCTTCCAACCCCTATATTACTATTCTTGGACCTATTGAAAGCGCGGCAAAACGCATTAGTGTGATGGGCATTTGCAATAAAACGGCCGGCGCTCTGGCCCCCCTGATTCTCGGCGCAATTGTACTTAAAGATTCGTCTGCGCTGGAAGCAAAGCTGCTTACCATGGACGCCACGCAAAAAGCTGCAGAACTGGATATGCTGGCTTCACGTGTTATTATGCCTTATGTTGTAATTGCCATTGTGCTGGTATTACTGGGTGTATTTATTTATTTCTCTCACCTGCCGGAAGTGAAGGCTGAAGGAGAGGAAAGCGGGGTAACCGCGTCTGCTTCCTTTGTACAGCGGAAAAGTATTTTTGATTATCCTTATCTGTGGCTGGGTTTTATCTCTATCTTCCTGTATGTGGGAGTAGAAGTAATGGCTGGTGACATCATCCAGATATATGGCAGTTCCATTGGTATTAGTTTGGATGTGGCCAAACATTTTACTACCTATACCATGATAGGTATGCTGGTAGGATATCTTATCGGTATCGCTACCATACCCAAATACATTTCACAAAATGCAGCGTTGAAGTTATCGGCTGCGCTTGGAGTGCTGTTTACGCTGGGGGCTATTTTTACTTCCGGCTACACCTCTGTTCTTTTCATTGCTTTACTGGGTTTGGCCAACGCGCTCATTTGGCCGGCTATCTGGCCCCTGGCTATTGACGGGTTGGGCAAATTCACAAAAACCGGTTCAGCCTTGTTAATCGTGGGTATTGCCGGTGGCGCCGTTCTTCCAAGAGTATGGGCTTCCCTGGGCGAAAGCATAGGGTTGCAACAGGCCTTTTGGATAATGGTACCCTGTTATTTATTTATTTATTTCTTCGCTACGTCAGGACATAAGATCGGCAGGGCAAAAAAAGCATAAAGTTGATCTTGAAAGCCTTTGCTGTATATACATCATGCTCATGCTGCAACAGGTATGAGCATGATGTATATAAAATAATATTTTTTTCTTTTCCCGCTTGTATAAATCAAAAACCTTCCTATATTCAATCAAGGAACCCGCTCACCGAATTTAAACAGGATGGAAATAATACATGTTAGTGCCGAATGTTACCCGGTTGCTAAGGCAGGTGGCTTAGGAGATGTTGTTGGGGCGCTGCCTAAATACCAGAACGAACTGGGGCATATCGCCAAAGTGGTAATGCCCATGTACAAAACAAAGTTTTTAATAGATAATGTATGGGATGTTGTACATAAGGGAAGAACGAATATAGGCGACTACTGGTTTGATTATACTGTTATTAAAGAACAAACCAACAAACTGGGTTTTGATTTGTACCTCGTGGATATTAATGGTTTATTAGACAGGGAAAAAGTATATGGATATAACGACGATACAGAAAGGTTCACTGCTTTCCAGGTAGCTGTTGTGGATTGGATTGCGGTATGGGCACACCGTCCGGATATAATACATGTGCATGATCATCACACCGGGTTAATCCCGTTTATTATTAAGCATTGCTATAAGTATCAGCATTTACACGAAATTCCCACAGTGCTAACCATACATAATGCCCAGTACCAGGGAACAATGGGCTGGGACAGAAGTTATTTGCTGCCGCCATGGGATAGCTGGAAGTGGGGGATGCTGGACTGGAATAACAACATTAATCCTTTGGCTTCGGGTATTAAATGCGCATGGAAAGTCACCACGGTAAGTATGAGTTACTTGGAAGAGTTGCGTAAATCTGCTAACGGGCTGGAAGCACTTTTTGAATATGAAAGAGGAAAATGTACAGGTATTTTAAACGGTATTGATACGGCGGTGTGGGATCCGCGAAGCGATAGATATCTTGAAGATCACTTTAGTATTAAGTCTGTAGCAGAAGGCAAAGCAAAAAGCAAACGCCGCCTTTGTGAAACATTTGACCTGGATTTTAATAAACCCCTGATTATTTTTATCGGCAGGCTGGTAGGCGAAAAAGGAGCCGATATACTTCCTGCGGCTATAAGTGACAGTTATTATTATATCGGGCGGAAAATGAATTTCCTGATACTCGGCAGCGGTTTCCCGGAAGTGGAAGCGCAACTTAGCCTTTTACAGAAACTTGCACAAAAGGATTATAACGTTTATATCGGGTATAATGAATCACTCAGTCATCTCATGTATGCGGGGGCAGATTATTTATTGATGCCGTCAAGGGTGGAACCCTGCGGGCTGAACCAGATGTATGCTATGCGTTATGGAACCATACCTATGGTACGCCGTACAGGCGGATTAAAAGATACGGTAATTGATTATGGTGAAAAAGACGGCTATGGTATTGTATACAACTGGGCTTCTGTTGGAGATATTACACACGGCATCTGGCGGGCGATAGATTTGTTTGAAGACCAGGTAAAAATAAATGAAGTAAGAGAAAAAATGATGCGGCTGGATTTTAGCTGGCAGCATAGTGTTCAGCAGTATATCGGGCTGTACCAAGATGTGTTGCAGGGAAAAAATGAAGCGCCTGCAAAAGAGGATGCGGTTAAAGAATGATTTTTAAAATTTATTTCTTTAATAATTAATTGTTTTGGCTATGAAAAAGAGTGTAATCGCTGTTATATTGGGAGGCGGCGCCGGAACCCGCCTTTCCCCGCTTACCGCTACCCGCAGCAAGCCTGCTGTGCCTATTGCCGGCAAATACCGTCTGGTTGATATCCCCATATCTAATTGCCTCAATTCCGATATTGGCCGAATGTATGTACTTACACAATTCAATTCTGCTTCACTAAACAAACACATCAAAAATACCTACCATTTTAGCATCTTCAGTAAGGCTTTTGTAGATATATTGGCCGCCGAACAAACCCCCGACAATCCGGGCTGGTTTCAGGGAACGGCAGATGCGGTGCGCCAGTCCTTACGCCATTTGCAGCAACAGGAGTTTGATCATGTGCTCATCCTGTCAGGCGATCAGTTGTACCAGATGGATTTCAGCGAAATGCTGCAAAGCCATATAGATAAAGAGGCAGATATCTCCATTGCCACCATACCGGTTGCGGCAAGGGAGGCTCCGGAATTTGGTATTCTTAAAGCGGATGAGGATCATTATATAACTTCATTTATCGAAAAGCCAAGGAAAGAGTTATTACCGGAATGGACGAGCGATACCGGCGATGAAATGCACCGGGCCGGCAGGATATACCTGGCTTCAATGGGCATATATATTTTTAACCGCAAGCTGCTGTTCGATATGCTGCTGGATGTGCATAAAGACGCAACGGATTTCGGTAAAGAAATTATACCCGATTCTATCAGTACGTACAAAGTAGTGAGCTACCAGTACGACGGGTATTGGACCGATATCGGAAATATTTATTCTTTCTTTGAAGCCAACCTGGCCCTTACAGATGATATTCCTCCTTTTAACCTTTTTGACAATTCAAAGTCGGTATATACCCGGCCGCGGATGCTGCCGCCCGCTAAAATAAGCGGTACTACTTTAGAGCGAACCATTATTGCCGAAGGTTGCATTATTAATGCCTCACGTATTGAAAATAGTGTATCGGGTATCCGCACCCGCATTGGATATGGGTCAACGATTGTTAGCACCTATATTATGGGCAGCGATTATTATGAAACCCTGGAGGAGATGAACGGTGCTGCACTGCGCGGTTTGCCTAAAATGGGTATTGGTGAAAGATGCTATATCCGAAACGCGATTATTGATAAGAACTGCAGAATTGGGAATGATGTGCGGATCAATGGAGGAACCCATATGCCGGATTCTGATCATCCTTTATATACGGTAAAGGATGGCATTGTGGTGGTGAAGAAGGGCGCTATACTACCTGACGGGTTTGTGATCTGATAATGGGTTGAGATATCAGGTCTCAGGTTTCAGGTTTCAGGTTTCAGGTGCCCTGTAACCTGCACCCTGCAACTTGCATCCCACAACTTGTAACATCATTTAAACTAAACTGCTGCTATGCATGGTGCTGCCTCGCAGGATTCTGTTGCCGGGCTTTTGCGTAAGCCAAAGCTTAATTTGTTGCAGATATTCAATATGAGCTTTGGTTTTTTTGGTATTCAGTTTGGCTTTGCACTGCAAAACGGAAATGCTTCCCGGATACTCCGCACTTTTGGCGCTGATGTTGAACACCTCTCCTGGTTTTGGCTGGCAGCTCCACTGGTGGGAATGATCGTACAACCCATTGTAGGCCATTACAGCGACCGCACCTGGAACCGGTTGGGACGCCGCAAGCCTTATTTCCTTTCCGGCGCCATTTTATCTGCCGCAGCATTGTGTTTAATGCCCAATGCTTCCCTCTTTACGGCCATTGCACCTGCTTTATTTGTGGGCGCCGGAATGCTTATGATCATGGATGCCTGTTTTAATCTCGCAATGGAACCCTTTCGGGCACTTGTTGCCGACAATCTTCCCGATTCACAAAGAACAATGGGCTTCTCGGTACAAACTTTTTTAATAGGCGCGGGGGCCGTCATCGGGTCGGCCTTTCCTTTTATCCTCACCAATTGGTTCGGGGTTTCCAACACCGCTGCAGAAGGCATCATCGCCGCTAACGTAAAATGGGCCTTTTATATCGGGGCCATTGTTTTTATTGTTGCCATACTGGTTACGGTACTCAAAACAA
The DNA here is from genome assembly GCA_937991535.1 of uncultured Sphingobacteriales bacterium. Classification (GTDB taxonomy): domain Bacteria; phylum Bacteroidota; class Bacteroidia; order Chitinophagales; family Chitinophagaceae; genus Agriterribacter. The sequence continues at coordinate 106,653 of CALKHN010000102.1, read as the reverse complement.
AGGAGTATCCGCCAAAGGAATACGAGCAATATCATGGTAAAGCCGGAAACGAAAAACAAGATCTGGGGCACATATTTAAAGATTTTGCACGCATGCCCAAAACCATGAAGCAGTTAGGACTGGTTCAGTTCTTTAGCTGGTTTGCTTTGTTTGGTATGTGGGTTTTTACCAATGATGCGGTTGCCACCCATACCTACGGGTTATCAATTGAGGATAAGAGTTCGGATATATACCGCACCGCCGGCGATTGGGTAGGAATATTATTCAGTGTGTACAACGGGGTATCTGCGGTATATGCTTTGCTGTTGCCTTTTATTGCTTTTAAAATAGGCCGAAAAAAAACGCACGCTTTTTCGCTGGTATGCGGGGGGCTCGGTCTTCTATCCATATACTTTATTCACAATCCCAACTGGCTTATTCTTTCTATGACAGGAGTAGGCATAGCATGGGCCAGTATACTGGCTATGCCTTATGTTATTTTATCAGGATCCATTCCTGCCGGCAAAATGGGCATCTACATGGGCATATTTAATTTCTTTATTACCCTGCCCCAACTGGTAAATGGTATAATAGGCGGACCCATTGTAAAACATCTGTACAACAACCAGCCCATATATGCCATTGTTATGGCCGGATTTTTTATGCTTTGCGCGGCTATTAGCGTGATATATGTTTATGATCCGGGAGAGAGGAATGTGAAAATGTGAAAATGTGAAAATGTGAAAATGTGAAAATGTGGAGATGTGGAGATGGGAAATGGGGGAATGTGGAGATGGGAAATGGGCACAAGGTGCAGGTTACAAGGGTGTATTTCCCTGAAACCTGCACCTTGTAACCTAATACGCCTGTGCAAATAAAACCCGTTTATTGCTGGGTTTCCCGGTTAGTATGCATTTGCCTTCTTCCTCCTTTGCGTTTAAAGGAATACAACGGATCGTTGCTTTTGTTTGCTCCTTAATTTTCTCTTCTGTTTCCGCTGTGCCGTCCCAGTGTGCAGATACAAAACCACCTTTTTCATTTAGCAACTGTACAAACTCATCCCATGAATCAGCGGGAGTAATGTGTTCATCCCGGTAGGCTTTCGCCTTATCAAACATATCCTGTTGTATTTGCTGGAGCAAATTGCTGATGCGTACCGATAAGCCGTCTATAGGTACACTAATTTTTTCTTTGGTATCCCTGCGGGCAATTTCAACCGTATTGTTTTCAATATCCCTGGCGCCAATGGCAATCCGCACAGGTACTCCCTTTTTCTCATATTCAGCAAATTTCCAGCCAGGACGGTTATTATCATTGTCATCATATTTTACGCGGACTCCGGCTAACTTCAGCTCCTGTAAAAGTGCTTTCACTTTTTCATCAATCAATGTTTTCTGTTCTTCACCCTTGTGGATAGGCACTATAACTACCTGGAATGGCGCAATCCTGGGTGGTATAATCAAGCCATCATCATCACTGTGTGCCATTACCAGCGCCCCTATGAGTCGTGTGGAAACACCCCAGGACGTTGCCCATACATATTCCTGCTTATTTTCCTTGTTTAAGAACTGTACATCAAAAGCTTTCGCAAAATTCTGACCTAAAAAATGAGACGTTCCTGCCTGCAATGCTTTGCCATCCTGCATAAGTGCTTCTATGCAGTAGGTATCTAAAGCTCCCGCGAATCTTTCGTTCGGCGTTTTTACACCCTTTATTACCGGCAAAGCCATCCAGCTTTCCACAAAGTTTGCATATACATCCAGCATGCGTTCTGTTTCTTCAATTGCTTCGCGGGCTGTAGCATGAGCGGTATGACCTTCCTGCCATAGAAATTCCGTAGTGCGCAAAAAAAGCCGTGTACGCATTTCCCATCGCACAACGTTTGCCCATTGGTTCACCAATATGGGAAGATCGCGGTAAGACTGGATCCAGGTTTTATAAGTGCTCCATATAATGGCTTCGCTGGTTGGGCGTACCACCAGTTCTTCTTCTAGTTTAGCTTCAGGGTCAACTATTAGTTTTCCTTTATTTTGCGGATCGGCCTTCAGGCGGTAATGCGTTACAATAGCACATTCTTTTGCAAAACCTTCAGCATTTTTTTCTTCCGCTTCAAAAAGGCTTTTAGGCACAAATAGCGGAAAATAAGCATTCACATGCCCGGTATCTTTAAACATTTTGTCTAACTGATCACGCATGTTTTCCCATAATGTAAAACCGTAAGGTTTAATTACCATACAGCCTCTTACGGCTGAATAATCAGCGAGCCCCCCTTTGATAACAAGATCGTTATACCATTGTGCATAATCCTGCGACCGGGAAGTAATTTCTTTACTCATAATTTTTTTTAATATGCTTCTTTTAATAGACTGTATTTCACATAGGATATCTTTTAATATATACCCAACTATTTTGAATAGATTAACAGTGCGAATTGTCGCAAATGTAGTAACTTCATAGTGTAAATTTTAAAACCCACAGTATGAATAAGAGAATTTTACTTTTGGCTGCCGCGGCCTTCGGGTTAAGCAGTTGTTCAACGATGTACAAATCGGGGCAAACACCCGATGATGTATATTATTCTCCTGCGCCGCAGCAACGGGTTGCATCTTCTTCCAACAATGATGATCAGTATTATGAGGATAGTGATCAGGATGAATACGTAAATGTGCAAACAGAACAGGATCGCTCCGCTTACAGCAGTGAGGATAATTATCTGCGCATGAAAGTAAGGAATCGCTCTTTGTGGTCTTCGCTGGATGATTATTCGTATTATGGGGGTATGTATTCACCCTTCGGTTATGGTAGCGGATTCGGAATGGGTTTTGGATATTACAATCCATACTCATTTTATTCACCCTATTCTCATTATGGTATTGGAATGGGTATGGGTTATGGCTGGGGAGGTTTGTATAATGGTTTTTACAATCCATATTCATTTTATAACCCATATTATTCTTATGGGTATGGTCATTATTATTATCCCGGTATTATTTCCGGCAAGCCTGGAACTGTAAGACCCTCTGCTACCTACCGTCCGAGAACATCTAATCTGAGCACTTACGGCAACAGGAGCCGAAACTCCGAAATAAACAGCAGTAGAAATGCGCCGGTACGGGTATTCAGGAATAACAACAATAATTATGTAAACCCCCGAAATTCTTCGGGTAATACCAGTCCCCGTAGTTCGATAGAAAGAAGCAACGATAGCAGACCCTCAAGAACTTTTGAACGCAGCAATACACCGTCGGCCCCAAGAGTTAGTCCCAGTTCAAATTCGGGCGGCAGAAGCAGTGGCGGTGGCGGTAGTGCACCTTCCCGTGCACCGGGAAGAGGAGGCAGATAATTGTGAGAGAAAAAAACTTCAGAATTTTACCAAAGAGCGGAAGGCCGCTCTTTTTGGTATAATATACCCGCCTATCCTTTTGATTTAAACGAGTGAAATATGAGGAAAGTATTTATAACGACAGGACTAGTTTTTTCAATTTCCATTTTATTTGCTCAGGAACCGCTGGATGCAGTGAGGTATTCCTGGCTAACGCCGCAGGGAACGGCCCGTGCGCAATCAATAGGCGGTGCCGTTAATGCCCTGGGAGGAGATATTACCGCATTGTATACCAATCCGGCAGGGCTTGGATTGTACAAAACCAGCGAACTTGTACTAACGCCCGGCTTTACCTTCGGTAACAACAAAGCCACCTACAGGGGTTCAATGGCAACCGATAACAAAAGTAGTTTCAACTATGGTCCAATGGGTGTGGTATGGGGCATTCCGTCTTACAAAGCAAGTAGCAAATGGAAGAATGTGAGCATCGGGCTGGCGCTCAGCAAAACGGCTAATTTTAATAACAATTTATATGTTAGCGGTCAGAACAATCAAAGTTCATATTCCGAAAAATATCTTGATCAGCTTATTGGTGGCAATGCCACCAATCCCGATGACGCTGCACTGGATTATCCCTATGGTGCCAGCCTGGGTTTAAATACCTACCTGCTTGATCCAACCTACGATGGTAACAACAACCTTACCGGGTATGCCAGTAATGCCAGTGTTGCTACTGGCTTAAAGCAACAACAAATTGTTACTGCTAAAGGAGGTGTATCAGAATTTAGCATAGGTGTTGGAGGAAATTATAATGATGTATTTTATATTGGAGGTTCCATCAATATCAACACCTTAAAATACGTACGCAACAGCAGCTTCAGGGAAACGGATGCTACCAGTGATGCCAATAATGATTTCAATTATTTTGTGGCAGACGATTATTTAAGAACGGATGGAACGGGAGCAAGCATTAATCTCGGTATAATATTTAAGCCTGTTGAAGCTTTGCGTGTAGGATTAAACTTTCATAGTCCTTCCTGGTATTCTTTTAAGGATACCTATTATTCTTCACTTACTACTGATACAGAGGGCTATGCGGGTGTGAAATCTCAAAGTTCTCTGGATTTGAATGATGGTTATTCGGGCGAATACACCTACAGGTATAAAACACCTATACGGCTGGGAGCAGGACTGGCTTATATTTTTGGAACCCAGGCAGATGTAAGTTCACAAAAAGGATTTATTACTGCGGATGTGGAATATGTAAGTTATAAGAATAACGCATTCAATACGCAGGATAATACCAACCAGGCAGATAAGGATTATTTTACCGACCTGAACAATACGATAGATGATGTATTCAAATCTGCGGTCAATTTCCGTTTAGGCGGAGAGTTAAAATTTGAAACGGTAATGGTGAGAGCCGGGTTTGGATACTATGGCAATCCTTACAGTAATAACTATTTTGGCAACCAACCTGGCGATGTAACCAACGCAAGCAGGATGAACATCAGCGGCGGGCTTGGCTGGCGCAATAAAGGAATGTTTGTTGACCTGGCATATGTTCACCAGATCATAAAAGATGCTTACTATCCCTATCGTTTGGATGAAGGTGTATTTAACGCCGCCAAACTTAGCAACACGATTGGCAATCTATTGCTAACGCTTGGGTTTAAGTTTTAAGGAGAGGGGAAAGTGGAAAAGTGAGAAGAAAGGAAGCTATACAGAGGTTATTTTTTTTATAAAACACGAAGAGGTTGCCATTGCGCAACCTCTTTATTTTCACAATAATTGATTTTTGCTATTATTTATTTCTTTATGAATTTTCCCAACGCTTTACCTGCGGTAGCGTAGGTTTCTGAAAGCCTTTCACCTGTATCAAAATCATTTCCCCAATATGAATTTCCCGGAGCTTTATCAACAGATAATTTAGCAATGACGTTATTTTTGTTGGCTGTTTCCACGACCAGTACTTCACCATTGATAAAAGCGTTTTTGCGGGTTATGCCAATGTTAAATCCGGGCTCTATAAAAGTAGTATGAAAAATCAGCGTATACTTCGCATTGTTATCTATGGTCAGGTCGCTGTATTTGGTGAGCAGTTCATCAAATTTGGGTTCGAATCGCAGCTCCCGGTCTTCAACCCATTTTTTTGCCCAACTGTCTCCCCTTCCTGCTTCTTTTTTATTGTATTCTTCTGTTTTGTTTTTAATATAGTCGGCCTCTTTATCAAATTTACCTACGCTTATATTGTCATAAGTAAATTCGGTATTCACAGATTTTTCATTTTTAAGGTCAGGAACTTTTCCTTCAACTACCCGGATGCGCTGGGCATACATTTGTAAAGAAATAAAGGTTACCGTAAAAAGGAGGATAGCTTTTTTTAGCGATTTCATATAAAAGGCTATTTATTGGTTAGAGATGTAATTGCGATAATAAACGAAAGTACAAGGTTTTTATTTTTATTGCTAATGCGGCAATATCAATTTTGAAATTTGTTTGTTACCCCATATTTCTTCGGGGCGTGCAATATCCCATGAATCCTTTTTGCGTTTTGAACGAAGTTTATACTGCAATATGCATAAAACCATGCTGCACCCCCCTGTAATTATTATAAATGATGATATTTCGTACAGGAGCGGCTTCACCTTGTTTTTTGATCATGTGCTCGGGCCATTGATGGTTGTTGCAAATGAGCCACAGGGCTACCGAAGAGGCGGTGGCGTACTCGCCGCACATGTGTTTAAAACGGGCAATACTGGTGTGTTCGCCAAAAAAAGATTCAACTCCCCAATAGTATTTCAATAAACGGGCGTCACCGTTTTCGCCGGTGAGCAGTATGTCGGCCTGTTTCCCGGAGAGGGTTTGTTCTAAGAACTGCTGCATCGTCCTGTTTACTTCCATTTCGTCTGTGGTGTGAATGGTTTGTACAGCCTTTACTGTTGCGGTTGCGTTTTCAGCATTATCATTCACCAGAAACATGGCTGCGCCTTCGCCGGCGATGGTTCCTTCAGATACCGAATGATAAAGATCTTTATTGGAAATGCACTCTTTTTTAAAGCATCCGTCTAAGAGATCAATGTTGTAGTTATAAGCAGATATCTCATCCACAGCGCCCAATAAATAGTTATTGCCGGGGTTTTCCTTAATCATCATCATGGCATCGAGCAATGCATTTTCAAATGCCAGTCCCCTGTGCACATGTGTAATATTATATCCCTTGTTTTTGCTGAGTAAGCCCATTTGAGCGGCAATGGCATTGGGCGTGCTTTGTACGAAATTGCCCGGCGTAAGCATACCTTCCTCAAAGTCTATGATCTGGTTAAGAAACTTTATGCAATCTTCCATTCCACCGTTGGCTGTTCCTATAATTATTCCATCTATAGCAGGCTGTTGTGTTATTACAGGAAGCGCAGCGCCAATCCCCATTCTTACCGCTTTACCCATTCGCCGCAAAATACCGGGGGGGATGCCTTTGTATACAGGCTCTTTTGCCGTTAATTTGTTATCGGCGCTTTCATGCAATGTTTCTACATGGGCATGTTCAAAAGTTTGCTGGGGCGATATACAGCTATAATGATGAATATACATGGAATGCAAAATTCAAAATCCAAATTACAGGAACCAAATCACAAGAACCAAAAAAATAAAAAATCAAATCCGAATCCGGAATTTCGAAATCCGAAAGAATACAAAGAATCAAAAAACAAATCACAAAAAACAAACCTGTCCGCCAGGGCGGATAAAATTCAAATATCAAGTTCGAAGTGGTAAGTCCGAAATTCGAAGCGAATACAACCATAAACCACAAACGATGAACTACAGATATATCTTCTATACTTTTGAAAAAATCAGCGAAGTACAATTACCCCCAAAACCGAAAGAGTTAGACATCACATGTTGTAATGGCAGTTGCCTGTAACTCGTTTCAGGTTTTAATCCTGTGGCTTCTATCTCATTGCTGAAATGCACTCCGGGATATACTTCCTGACAATAAAGGCTTAGTACGCTAAACACTGCTTCCACTGCGCCTGCCGCTCCAAGTGTATGGCCGGTATTGGCTTTGGTGGAAGCGAAGGGTGGCGGTATTCCGAATAATCGTATCATGGCCTGGCTCTCTACAAAGTCGTTATTTTCTGTGGCAGTGCCGTGGGCATTGATAAAACTGATCGCTGAAGCGGGAAGCTGTGCTTTTTGTAAAGCGCGTTGCATACACAAAAAAGGGCCATCTCCTTCGTCCGATAAAGAGGAGGGATGAAATGCATCGTTGCTGTTGCCATAGCCGGTCAATTCGGCGTACACTTTTTTCCCTGCTATATCTTCTTCTTTCTCTAATACCAGAAATGCAGCGGCCTCACCCAGGTTCAATCCTTTCCTGTCTCTGTCGAATGGGGTACATTTTTCAGGAGAAAGAATATGCAGTGCATTAAATCCATTGATCGTAAATTTTGCCAGGCTGTCGGTTCCTCCTGCAATTACACGTTTGGCCAAACCACTTTTTAATAATCTTGCACCATACATAATGGCATTTGAAGAAGAGGAACAAGCCGTATTTATGGTATTGATAACCCCACCTATGCTATATCTCAACTGGAGGTACAGATCAACAGAAGCACAGTCGTAGGAAGAAAGGTATTCAGATCCGTTTTCACTTCTGTTGGCATCGTTGTATAATTCGTCGGTAAGACACATGCCGCCCACGGTAGAGGCTCCGACAAGGGCGGTATGGCGCGAAGATATCTGTTTAACAGAAAGTGCAGCATCTGCTACAGCTTCTTCAAAGGCGTGTAATGCCAATACGGAGCTCCGGGTAGCTCCTTTTTCATGGGCACGCAGTTTTTTTTTCAGTTCATGCGTTTCCACTTTTATTTCACCGCAGGGCCGCAGCCCGGTATATTTTGTATTAAATAAACTTAGCCTGGTAATGCCACACTGTTTATTGATCAGCGCTTCACGGTTTTTTGTGGCAGTATCACCAATAGCGCTGATTATCCCTATTCCTGTAACAAAAACCCGGCTCAATAGAAAAAGTTTATTTGGTTTTGTGTTTGGCAATATAATCTGCCATTGTATTAATATCTACCAGTATTTTCCGGCCTTCTTTTGGGTCCTGTATGGTAATGCCGTATTCGCGTGAAAGTAATACGATCATTTCAATGGAGTCAATGGAGTCAAGCCCAAGTCCTTCGCCAAATAAAGGCTCATCATCTTTGATTTCCTCTGGTTTTACGTTTGTAAGATTTAGAAACTGAATTATTTGTTGCTTAAGTTGTTGCTTTAATTTTTCTTTTTCCATTTGTGAATTTTTCAGATCAAACTTTTGCGTCGCAATCCATAGAACGCAATTATTTGCAATAATACTGTAATAACCAATAAAGGTATAATATTCATCCAAATATCCCGTAGATTCCCACCTTCCAGAAACAGGTCATAATAGGCTTCAAGGCACCAGTGCAGTGGTGATAGTTGCATGATGAACCGGAAGGATGAGGGCATAACAAAGGAGGGAACCAGCAATCCTCCAATGGCAGCCAGCAGTACAACAGACACGGCGCCAGAACCGTTTGCCTGTTCCTGGGTGTTGGAAAAAACACCCACACAAATAGCAAAACTGGCGGCACAAATTCCGCAAATAAGGGTTACCAGAAGCAGGGCAGGTTTATCGGCCGGGAGGCTTAATGCCGGAAGACCTATTTGAGGGAACAGCCACATACCAATAGAAAAAATTACTGCCGCCTGCAGCATGGTTACCAGCACGTAAGTAATTTGTTTTGAAATAATGGCTAATCCAAAATGAGTAGGTAAGGTGCGAAGCCGGATGATGCTGCCATTTAGTTTCTCTCTTACTACACTGCTACCCAGTGATATTACTATAAAAAACATAGCAAAAATAGTCCAGGCCGGGATATTGTGCTGTGTGGCATTGGGTATTTGTCTGCTGTCACCTTTGGAAACGGGTATTTCTGTGACGGGCGTTTGATTGGTAATGATCTGTTTTTCTAAAGCTTCCGGTATGTTTTCTTCATTTACGGCGTAGTATACATTTTTTACAATGTATTTGCTTTGTATAAATTGCAAGGCACTTTGCAGCATGCCATCAATGCTTTTGCGAAAAGATCGCTGCAATACAGGATGATAGTACAATTTAACAGGAATGATGTTATCTGCGGTGTGTTGAATGCTATCTTCCTGTATGGCTATATTTTTCAATGCCTCGCCTGCCACGCTCTTTGCTTTTTTTAATACTTCTTCCGAATAATTGTCGGGGATAACGATAGCTACTAATGCATCTTTGGTGTTGATACGGCTTTTGAGGTCTGCTTCATTTTGAATATCGTGTACCTTTTTAATATCAAACATACCCACTTTGGCTAATGCTATTTCCAGTTCCCGGGCAGGTTCGCTGCTGTCTTTATTGTAAAGCAGAACGGGTAATTTATTTTCATTTACCAGCTCAAAAGTGCTGTTTTGCACGGACGCAATTACAATGGCCAGCACAATGGGCATTAAAAACATTATGATAAGCCCCATTTTATCGCGGGTTAAAATCCTGTAATCTTTTATTATGGTTGACCAGAGTTTAAACAAAAGGATTTGAAATTTGAGATTTCAGATTTGAGATTATGCGGTTTATAGACCGCTTATTAAAATCAGGCTTTCCTTCATTTTTATATTTCATAATGGATAACTCGTTCAACATACTTCTCTTCTGTTTTATTTATATGAATTTTATAATAACCAGTTTTCAATTTGTTCATGATCTATAAAATTTGAACAAATGGAATCCTAACGTAAACCAAGAATCGCAAAATCCGAAGCCTGATCCCGCACGTGCGGGACGAAATCTGAACTGAATGCAACGATAAACTACAAACGATAAACAACAAACTGTATTTCCATCTCAAATCTCAAATCAAAAATCAGAAATTTTCTAATCTCTGTATTCCCTGCCTGTAAGGGTTAGAAATAATCCTTCCAGACCATCCTGCCTGTGTTCTTTTAATAATTCGTTTAATGTATCACTGGCAATTATTCTTCCTTCATCTATCATAGCTATCTTGTTACAAAGGTCTTCGGCTTCTTTTAACTGGTGCGATGTATATACGAGCGTTGTGCCATTTGCATTCAGTGTTTTCAGGTAATGTATGATGGCGTGCCGTGTTTGTACGTCCACACCCACCGTAGGCTCATCCAAAAATAAAATCTGAGGCTCGTGCATTACAGCAATAGCGAGATTTACCCTGCGTTTCATTCCACCCGAAAACGTATTTACCGGCTTATTGCGCACAGCCTGCAAAGACATGATGGACAGTAAATCATTTATTTTTTGCGCTATCTCCTTTTTATGAAGCCCTGCCCATGCACCAAAAAATTCCATATTCTCCACGGGGCTTAGTTCATGGTAAAAAGAAAAATCCTGCGGAACGAAACCCAATAAGGTGTTGATGAATTTCTTATTGTTTTTTACTTCATGTCCCAGCAGTTGAACAGATCCTGATGTATAAGGCAATAACCCTGTCATCAGGTTCATTAAAGTGGTTTTGCCTGCACCATTGGGTCCAAAAATACCGAAGCGGTCTCCCTGTTCTACTCGTAAGCTGAGTTGCCTTACAGCTTTCGGGGCATTACCCTTGTATTCAAAGCTCAGGTTTTCTATATGGATGGCGGGAGGCATGGGGTTAGGTGTGAAGGTGAGAAGTGAGAGATGAAAAGTGAAAGGTAAGAGGTGAAAGGTGAAAGGTAAGAGGTAAGAGGTGAAAGGTGAAAGGTGAAAGGTGAAAAGAGGCTGTTGTTGAGGCTATAGCAGTATGAAACAGGAGGTTCCCTGCAACTTGCACCCTGTAACCTGCACCCTGTAACTTGTAACCTGCAACCTGTATCCTGCAACTTCCTGTATCCTTCACCGGTCTCATCAGTGTAATTTTTTAGCTGTTTCGGCCAATTGCCTGAATGCTTTTTTTTCAAGTTCAGCAATATCCAGAAGATAATCTCCCATTGTATTGTAATCCGCCTGTGCGGTAAGCCGGCCTTTATATATTCCCGAAGCCTGAACAGCAGCATCTCTCCAAAGATCACCGGTTTGGGTAAACTGTTTTGATATATCCAGCAGTTCATCAACAGGATGATATGCATAAGCCTGCTGCAAAAACGCTGCATAAATAAAACGAAATCCGCCGCCGCCTGTACCAATTTCTTCCTGCATACGCACCAATTGCGCCAGATAACTGCGTGATTTTTCGAGCCCCAGTGTATCGCGCCACTTTTTTATTTTCTTTGCGGTATAGCGTATCCCGCTTATACCGGCAATATTGCCCGGCGCATACAGCATGTGTCGCACATTTCTTTTAATGCCTGTAATGATTGCCTGTTTCATTTGTTCATTGGTCACTACTCTTTTTTCTTTTGGAAAATACAATTGCCCGCGTGGAGCAAGCGGTCCCCTGGCAAACCTAACCCGCTCAAGTTCATAACTGGTCATGGTGGTTATGGTTTCCATAATGGGATCGCTAATGAGATAATTGTCTGCTTCTTTACCCACCACAATTAAATTATGTGCGTTAAAATGGAAGCGGTATTCCTTCGGAAAATAAGGAAGGTAGAAGACACCCACCTGGCAGGCAGCGGGGTGCCCCGATTGAAGCCTGTTGTCCAAAGCCTGCCGCGCATTTTCTCTGGAGGAGAATTTTTTTCGCAATATGGGAATATTGAGCGACTTGCAGGTGCGTTTAAAGATCATACCGGGCATGGTGCGAAAGGAAATGGCTGGTCCGTCATTTACCTTCATAAATGGAATATAAATAAAAAACAGTCCCGAACCGATACCAAAGGCCAATGGCTCTGTTAATTGCTGTACTCCGTAATGATGCAATAAACTTGTTGTTACCCCATTTTCGCAATGTGCCGCCTGCAGATGCTCATACTCCGGTTTCATTCAGATTCACATTTTTTAATTCTTCAACTGTTATGTCAAAAGCCGTTGCATATTTCTGTAATTTTTTAGCCGACAGCTTTTCAAAAACACCGGGTTTTAAATGGCGCTTTACCTGCCATTTCCAAAAACGGGTATAGGCAGACAAGATTGGTATATCCATGAGCTTTAGTTCCATGAAATACAATAGCGGGCTCGCCTCATTATTTAAAACCTTTTGTTTGGCATCGGCTACTTTTTTTTCAATGTCACCCCAGGCAACGTCTAATGCTTTTATTTTTACTTCCCAGCCGGTACTCAGTTCCGTTATATAATTCCCATTTTCATCTATTGCATAAGAAACCTCTTTTGTTACATTGTGCAAAGCACCGGGATCCTGAGGTATGTCTTCTTTTTTCATGGAGCCATTATTTTACAATGCGAATTGGTGATTATTAGCTTTCAGTTTTCAGCGATCAGCCATCAGCGGGGTTGCTGTTATCCTGTAATCTGAAACCTGTAACTTGTACCCTGTAACCTGCAACAATCCTCACATTTCCACATTCCTCAACATACAGTCAGTAGTCCATACATATATGAAAAGCGGGAACTTTCCGGAACCAGTAAAAGAATTTTATTGCCTTTTTGAAGTTTACCGCTACGGAACAGTTCGTCAATCATCATGTACACAGAGGCGGCGCCTACATTGCCTACGGTACTCAGGTTAACAAACCATTTTTCATAGGGGATGCCCATGCCATTGTATTCCAGTCTTTCATATATTTTTCTTTTGAAAAAATTACTGGACATATGTGGCAAAAAATAATCTATGTCAGCGGGGGTAAGCCCTTTTTTCTCAAATAATTCTTTGAGTTTAACCCCGCCCAGGGGAACGATGTGTTCGCTCAGCAGCTTTACGTCCTGCTTAATGCTCATTACCGAATGTTCATTAATTTCTTCGGGCGTATATTCAAGAAAGCTTTTCAATGTGCCGTCTTCTAATTTTTCACCTGCCATGTACATGCAGGTTTCCATTTCCTGGGCATAGGAAACGCCTTCCAGCCATTCTATACGGAGGTTTAATCCGGTTTCATTTTTTTTGTTTGATAATAAAAATGCCGATGCGCCATCCGATAGCATCCACCTTAAAAACTCTTTTTCAAAACTGATGTAAGGATTTTCTTCCAGTTCGGTCAGTTTCTGAATCTCATCTTCAAATTTATCGGCGCGCAGGGATGCAGACATTCTTTCCGATCCTGTGGCAACGGCTGTTGACACATCACCTGTTTTAACAGCCATATAGGCATATTTGAGTGCATGCATACCGGCACAGCAAACACCTGAAGGGGAAACCACTTCTATAGCGCCGCTTTCCGGTAGCCAGCCATGTACCATTACGCCATGCGAAGGCATCATTTGGTCGGGTGTTGAGGTGCCGCAGGATAACAGTTCCACAGACTTTAAATCGCCGGGGCTGCCATTAAATAAGGCTTTTACTGCCAGTGCTGTCATCTCTGCATTGGTATGGGTTACTTTTCCTCCTTTTTCCAATGCATAATACCGGTTGGTAATACCGTTATTGCGCAGCACAATGCGTTTGGACTTGGATGGTTTATTGTTGATATAACCCAGGTACTCCTCCATCTCATCATTCGATACGGGACTATTGGGAAAAAAACTGGCTGTTTTTGTAATATAAACTTCGTTCAATGCCATTTGCTTCATGTATAGAAATTCAAAAATAGAATATTATCAAATACAATTGACTGCCACCGTTGCACGTCAATTACTTCAGCGTAACACCTGCATAATATTCTTTTTGCTTTTTTATGCGTTTACCCAAAAAGGGCTTAAAAAATATAGCATCTACCAGTAAAATAATTGGCGCTGCAATACAAAGGGCAATTAAAAGATAATATTTGAATGCAACAAGCAGGGCGCTTCTTTTTTTACTTTTATTGATAATTTTCGACCAGATAGCAAAAATGCGTCCAGCCTTTCGTTCAATAAACATCAGACTGTATTTTACATTTATCGCATGCTGTTCCTGCAGCCGGGTTTGCAGTCCGCTCCATTCATCTTTTTGTAAATGTGTCTTTACAGTTTCGCCAAATATAGCTGAATTCGCAATATCCGCTTCCGATACACCTGGTTTGGGAAAGATGCCCCATTTCCTGTCTTTTTTACCGGTAAGCATCCAGTAAAAGATCGTAACCAGGCTGGCATAATTATTATGCTTATCTACCAGTGCGATATTGCCCACGAGGTTAGCGCCGGCATCTTTAAGCATCTTTTTTACTTTTTCCTGTGCATTGATCCACATGTTTCTGCACCCGCTGATGGTAATTACCGGGGTGTTTTTAAGAAGTGTTCTGAATGCCGGATGCTGCAATAATGAACTGGCAGGAATGCTGGGAGATAAAAACCAGGGCTGGTAACCTACAATAATTAAATCATATTGTATTTCTTTAAACGTAAAGGGCTCCAGTTTGGCCGGTACGCCATCCACACTTTCGGGCATAGCCTCAAAAAATAAAGGGGTAGTCCATGGAAAAGGGAATTTGTTTTCGGGGTAAATACGCAATTTTTCTACAGAAATATCCGGGGAAGATTCCAAAGGTTTTGTAAATTGATCAATGATGTCTCCCAATTGTCCGGATTGCGTAAAATAAACAGCTAAAATTTTCTTGCTCATGTTTTCCCGGGGTTAGAAGTCTGTGGGTGATAAAACTTTTGACGATTTACTATAATTAAGAATGGCTTTTTGAGCAGCTTCAGGAATGGTTTTAAAATGTTCAATAACAAATTTATGATCTTCCCCGAGTTGCTTGTCGTATCCCAACATTTTAGGCGCTTTTTCCTGTATCATCAGGCGAAGGAAGCGGAACTCAGCGTTATCAGCATATTTACTGAGCATGTTTTCCAATTTTTCCCTTCCGGCCTTAAAAACTTTAAGTTTATGTGACGCTCCTTTTATCAGTCCGGCTTTTTTCATCATTAATGCGCCTTCAAAAGCCTCTTTCTCATCCTGCGAACTTTGACCAAGAATATCCAGTTGTTCCTGGATGGTATTGATATTATCGCTGGCGAAGGCGGTATAAAAGGCGGTGCGGTTAAACACTTTTGTGCTTGTTTGAGCATGCGGTAATTGTGATGTGCCTAATAATATTACCGTAAATAGTAATGAAATAAATGCCTGGCTTTTTAGAATAAACATACAGGGCTCAAATATAGTAAGAATAATATTTTAGCTAAACGCATTTTTGGCGTGGTTCTGGATTTAACGTGTATATGAGCTAAAATAATTATGTTAACAACTTTTTAAAAACGGCACTACAAATAGCAGGGTGATATGATATCCTCGTTTCCGTCTTATCTTTGCGGCATCAAATTAAAAATTGTTATGATGAAGAAGTTATTATGCATGACCCTGATTGCAGGTATTAGTGTGGCTGCTTATTCGCAGGCTGACTACAAAAATGCTATAGGCATTCGTTTGGCGCCGGGATCTTATTATGACGCTTTCGCCTTTTCGTTTAAAACATTTGTAAGCAATGCGGGTGCGTTAGAATTTAACGCAGGTGGCGGATCAAAAAGCCGTAGCTATTATTGGAATAACGACTATAACAGCAGAAGACCTTTTGGTCTTTCTGTTTCAGGTACCTATCAGCATCATTTTAAAATTCCTGTAGAAGGATTGAGGTGGTTCGTAGGCGGTGGGCTTTCCGCGTATAACGTGTTTTCAAAAGATAGCAGGTATGAGGGCTTTGGTCTGGGTATTTATCCAACGGGGGGCATAGATTATAAATTTCCGGCTATCCCTTTGAATGTAACAGCAGATATTCGGCCTACTATATTTCTTTCAAAGCCTGACTATAATGATTCTTTTAATGGGGCTAATTTTGGTATATCAGCAAGGTATGTTATTAACGGCAGATAGAATGGTATTTGACATGCATGCTACATTACAGGCCAGGAAATCTTAGTTAAGGAAGTTACTACGATCTTCCGGATCATCACTGCATAGTATGGTTTATTTTAATAAGCACCCCTGGCGGTGCTTATTTTCGTAAAACCCTTCGGTACGCAGCAGCTCAAAAGTTATATCGGGGCACCTTCCCCGAAAACGGGGCTGTAATCCCTGCCAGCCATATATCCGCGATCAAAGCAATATTATCGTTACAATAACACGACGTCTTCATTCAAAACATAAGGGGTTGAATGGGAAAGCGCCGGTTCAAAGGGCCCGGTCATCGGATCAAATATCATGGCCACATAGGGCAAATGGGTTTGTTCCCTGTTCATGAGTTCCTTGTAATTGACCCAGCTTTCACAGCCTGTTAAAAATAGCTCATCATTCATCACTTCTGCAAAGGATACAACTTTATATCCCATTGTTTTGTTCATGTGTATTACAGCAGGGCTTGCCGACAAGCTAAACAGCCTGGCCTCCGGAAATTTACTCCTGCAGTGATCGAATAAAGTGATCTTGATTTCTTTGGATACTCCAGTGCCACGGTAAGCGGGCGGAACGATCAGTCCTGAGTTTGCCACATATTTTTTATGCTGCCATACTTCTATGCAGCAAAACCCTGCCCATGCTCCGTTGTTTGCATTTACAGCGATAACAGCAAGACCTTCATCCATCTTTTTCATTACATATTCCGTGGGGCGGTGGGCGATACCCGTACCGCGCCTGGCGGATGAATAAGCCATTTCATTTGCAATTGCTGCAGCATATGAATGATCTCCGGATGTTGCCATCCGCACTATACATTTTTGTTGATGTTCCAAAGCTTCGGAAAATAAAATAGTAAGAAAAGCATTTCAATAATAAGGAGAGTAAAGGTTATGGAGTCTCTTTACGTGGCACACGCGGCAGGCGTACCCATATCAGTATTGTGGTCGTCGGGAAAAATGGAGGATTGAGTTAACCCTCAAAAGCGATCCTTCATGTGTATAGATCGCATGCTTTATAATATTATACAGATGGGTTAAAAAATATTCCAATTTCAGTTCTGTGTTAATACGAGCAGTTCTTTGCCCGAATGAGATTGCAAAATTACAGGGATTTACAGAATATACAACGCTTTTACAGCAATATTTATATTTTTTACCTTCTTTTTTTATTAATGATATCAAACAAAAGCTCCGGCTCATTGGTAGTGATATAATCAAATTTATTATTGATGAACCATTGCATGTCTTCTGTATCGTTCACTGTCCATGCATTCAGACTCACCCTCATTTTTTGAGCATCTGCGATCCAACTGTTGTTCTTTTTAAATACGGAGAAGTGATAATCGGCGCCTGAAATCTTATCTGCAGCCAATTGCCCTGGTGTTTTGTCGCCATTGAGATAGGCGGTTTCTGCATCGGGCTGCAATTCGATTACTTTTTTTAGAATATCATAATCGAAGCTGATGTACATGATCCAGGGTTCAGCTTTTAATTGTTTTACCAGTTCCACTACTTTTTCTGCCAGGTATTGTCCGCGTTCCTTGCTTATAGTAGAAGGCTTGATCTCCAGCACCAGCCTGGTTTTTGTTTGCTGCATGCCTGTCTGCAAATAGTTGTATACGGTGGGCAATATTTCACCATTAGACAGCTTTGTTGTGGCTAACTGCGTATAGGTGCTTTTTTCGATGGTTAGCCCGGCATAATGCGGGTCGTGATTAACCACCAGGCTGTCATCTGTGGTAAGATGCACATCAAACTCGGATCCCGTGCAGCCCAGCTTTATGGCTTCTTTCAATGAGGCAATGGAATTTTCGGGAAGTTTGTTTTTCTTCCACGCGCCACGGTGGGCAACCACGATATTGGGAGCAAACGATAACGCAGTATTTGTTGTTTTCCTGGTAGACATACAACTATTTGATAAGAATAAAAAAAACACAGCGGGAAGTAAAAAAATCTTTTTCATTTGTGATTGTTTCAGTGATTATAGCTAAAGTTAATCTTAAGCACTGATTTTTAACAGGTATAAAGATCAATGAATATTTCATTACTAAGAAGTATTGAACAGAAAAACCAGCGGAAAAGATTACAAAACATCAGGAATCCGACCACCGAACCAAACTGTTCACCGGGGCAGGCATTCGCGTATTTTCACATTTTAATTAATCCTGCTGCGTTCTGACCTTCCTTATGTCAGGTGCCGGCCACATCATTACTCAAATTTTCAAATTTCCACACCTGCATGGCGGCAGCTACCCTGTATACATAAGTATCTATTTTTAGCATTAGGTGCTTAAGTCGTAAACGTGTTACAGGTAATGGTATTCTGTATCAACTACAACCGGTTAAATTCGATGCCCGCAATAACGGTCTATTGCTGAGATCACAGTAGCACAAAAGTGCTATCAGGGAACAACCACGAAAACGGGCAGTATTCGTTTTCGTGTGCCTTTTTTTGTTTCTTTTTTGGGCAGGCAAAAAAGAAAGGAGAACAGCAAGGTGTTATACAGTTTACTTTTTGTACCTTTTTAAGATCACAAATAATAGCACTTTGCTCTTCATATTGTTCAAATAAAGAGGTGTGTACAGGGTAGCTGCCGGCAGCCAGGTTTTCAAATTGTCTCTTTTGCTTAACTTGCACCCATGCAACAATACCTTCAATTGCTTCAACATATTATGGACAAAGGTGTACAAAAGCACGACCGTACAGGTACGGGTACCATTAGCTGTTTCGGATACCAGGCGCGGTTTGATCTGAGCAAAGGCTTTCCGCTGGTTACCACTAAAAAATTACACCTGAAAAGTATTATATACGAATTGCTGTGGTTTTTGAAAGGCGATACCAATATCAAATACCTTACTGATCATAATGTAAGCATCTGGAATGAATGGGCGGATGCTGATGGTGAATTGGGGCCTGTATACGGAAAACAATGGCGCAGTTGGGAAGGAGCGAATGGGCAAGCCATTGATCAGATTACAGAGGTAATTGACCAGATCAAAAGGAATCCGGACAGCCGCAGGTTAATTGTAAGTGCTTGGAATGTGGCGGATCTTCCTAAAATGGCTTTGATGCCTTGTCACAACATGTTCCAGTTTTATATAGCTGAGCCAAAAGACGGAGGGAAACCCACTCTTTCCTGCCAGTTGTACCAGCGGTCTGCAGATGTTTTCCTGGGTGTTCCATTTAATATTGCTTCCTATGCATTGCTTACACTGATGATTGCACAGGTTTGCGACCTGGAGCCTGGCGAGTTTATACATACCTTCGGCGATGTACATTTATACAACAATCATATAGAACAGGCGAAGCTGCAATTATCGCGTACGCCATATGCGCTGCCGGTACTGAAGTTGAACCCGGATGTTAAGAATATTTTTGAATTTAGGTATGAAGATTTTACGCTCGAAAATTACCAGCATCATCCGGCTATAAAAGCACCGGTGGCGGTATAGGATTTGAGATTTGAGATTGGATCCGTTCGGATTTCGAATTTTCGGCTTCGAATTTAGTGTTTTCCTGTCAAGCCTGAGCTTGTCCGCCGTGATGGGGAAAAAAGCCCTGTATTTATTTGGTTCTTGTCTTTTGGTTCTTTGCATTCTTACTTGGTTCTTTTAACTCATTGATCAGTTATGAAAATATCCCTTATCGTTGCCGCTTCCGAAAACAATGCCATTGGTTATAATAACCAACTGTTATGGCATTTGCCCAACGATCTGAAGTTTTTTAAAAACACTACATGGGGTATGCCGGTTATTATGGGGCGTAAAACCTATTTGTCTATGGCAGGCGAACCGTTGCCCGGCAGGTATAATATTGTTATTACGCGGCAAAAAGATCATGGTATTCACCGTGATGATGTTTGGGTAGTGGGTTCAGTGGAGGAAGCGCTGGCAAGAGCGGAGGAAACAGATTGTAAAGAAGTTTTTGTAGCCGGTGGCGGACAGATATACAATGTTTTTTTACCGCTTGCCGATAAAATTTATTTAACCCGTGTGCATGCCGTATTGAAGGGTGATGTTTTTTTCCCTGCTATAGAGGAGCAAAACTGGAATAAAGTGTATGAACTGGATTTTCCTTCAGACGCCAAACACGCATACGCATATTCCTTTCAGACCTGGATAAGGAAAAGATAAGATTTCGCTATTCCTGACCTTGTCCATAGCTTTGGCCTGATGTACGGTAAATCTCAACTGGCTTTAAAATACATTCACTACTATCTCACTGCCGCCAGTGGCAGGGGGCACGGAATACATTCACCCTTTGTTTTCAATTTTATTACTGATGTATTAAACGATAAGCGTTTTTTTTATGCGTACGACGAGGTAGAACGTTTGCGGGATCAATTGCTCATCAACAACGCGCAAATTGAGGTGCAGGATTATGGAGCAGGGTCTTCAGCTACAGCATCCCGGATAAGAAACATAAAAGATATAGCAAACTGGTCTTTAAAGTCACCCAAATATGCTCAATTGCTGTTCAGGATGGTTCACTACTACCAACCCCATACGATTGTAGAGTTAGGAACCTCGTTTGGCATTACTACAGCTTATCTTGCTACAGCAAATGCTGTATCGGAGGTATTTACTTTTGAAGGCGCCGAAACTGTGGCAGCGTTGGCGAAGCAACATTTCGCACATCTCGATCTTCACAATATTTACCTGGCAACGGGAAATTTTGACAACACGGTTCAGCCGGCTTTACAAAAAATGCGGCAGGTTGATTTTGCTTTTATTGATGGCAATCACCGCAAAGAGCCCACGCTCAATTATTTTAACTGGCTATTGCCTTATGTGCAACCGGCATCCATATTCGTTTTTGATGATATACACTGGAGTGCAGAAATGAAAGAAGCATGGCGCGTCATTCAATCGCATCCTTCCGTTACCTGCAGTATTGACCTGTTTTTTATTGGAATTGTTTTTTTTACACCGGATATTAAGATAAAGCAAAAGTTTAGCATCCGGTTTTAAGTTCCGGTTATTTAAGAACGGGAAGTACTGTGAATTATCCAGCGGTATCCGATTTTGTGTTATCAGAATAAAATAAGTGTAAAGATTGCAATATTCTATTTTCATGGTTAGTTGCATATAAGGTAATAAGGTGAGTGGTGTGATTGCTTGTCGGTTACTAAAGTAATAAGGTTTTGAATTGCTTTTACTTTTTTTAAGTCCTTTATTCCCTGAAAATCTTTAAATTCATTTCATGATCGCAGGCATATTAAAAGAACCTACCGGAGAAAACAGGGTTTCTTTATTACCCGAGCAGGCAGAGGCTTTGAAAAAAAAGAAAGTGGAGGTATGGGTGGAAAATGAGGCAGGCACAGGCGCTTTTGCCGATGCTGCTGCGTATCACGACAAAGGTATTTCATCATTTTCAAGAATCGAACTGCTTTCTCAATGCGATATGATCCTTTCTATGCATGGTATTGAAATGCAGGAAATAAGCAACCTGAAAAAAGGAGCCGTAGTGCTGGGTGTTTTGCAACCCCTGTATAATCGTGCTTTAATGCAACAGTATGCGAATGCGGGTATTAGTGTTTTTAGTATGGATATGCTGCCACGCACTTCACGGGCACAAAGTATGGACGTGTTAAGCAGCCAGGCTAATATTGCAGGATACAAAGCGGTGTTAACTGCCGCTAACAATTATGGCAGATATTTTCCCATGTTTATAACGGCAGCCGGAAGCATTGCGCCGGCAAAAGTATTGATATTAGGTGCAGGTGTGGCGGGCTTGCAGGCCATTGCTACTGCCAAAAGGCTGGGTGCCGTTGTAGAAGTATTCGATACCCGAACCGCGGTAAAGGAAGAAGTAATGAGCCTTGGTGCTAAATTTATAGAGGTGGAAGGCGTTGCAGATGCCAGTAAAGCGGGGGGATATGCGGTAGATCAGTCGGATGAATACAAGTTAAGGCAGCAGAAAAAAATTACTGAGCATATTGCCAAAGCGGACATTGTAATCACTACAGCTCAAATACCGGGTAAACCAGCGCCGTTGCTTATTACGGAAGACATGCTGAAAGCGATGCGCAACGGTTCGGTAATTGTTGATATAGCTGCGGCAACCGGTGGCAATACACCCTTTACAAAAAACATGGAAAAGATCAGGTACAATGGGGTAAGTATTATTGGCGATTCGGGGCTGCCGTCATCTATGCCTTTTGATGCCAGTAAAATGTATGGTAAAAATATCCTGAACTTTCTTTCTCTTCTCATTGATACAGAAGGGAAATTAACATTGAATTTTGATGATGATCTTGTAAAAGGAACCTGTATTGTGTACAACGGAGAAATTGTGAATGAAAGAATAAAAAATCTAACGTAAAACCATGGAAGCTATACTCTCTTTTATCTCGCAGCATCAGCAAATGATCTATATCGTTATCCTGATGATATTTGTAGGTATTGAAGTTATTGGCCATGTGCCTGCTGTATTGCATACACCATTGATGAGTGGCGCCAATGCCATTCATGGGGTGGTAATTATTGGTGCTATAATCGTAATGGGCCAGGCGCCTAAAGACAATTATCCCGCACTGGTGCTGGGTTTCCTTGCAGTAATACTGGGCACTTTGAATGTAGTAGGCGGGTTTGTGGTAACGGATCGGATGCTGGAAATGTTTGGTGGAAAAAGAAAAAGCCCGAAGGAAGAAATTCGAAATTCGAAATAAAGGAAATACGTTTTGCCTGAAGGTAGAAAATATGACCTGTTGGAACGCGCCGAAAAATTTTCATTACATGTTCGTGATTTTTGTTTAAAACAAAGACAGGATATTGTTAACCGGGAATACATCATTCAATTGGTTCGTTCAGCCGGTTCTGTTGCTGCAAATTATATTGAAGCAAATGAGAACCTGGGAGATAAGGATCTAAAATTCAGGATTAAAGTCTGCCGGAAGGAATCAAAAGAATCGCAGCTTTGGTTGAAACATATCTTAGCCTATGGGAACAACGAATACGAGAGCACAAGGATATCATTGCTGCAGGAATCGTTTGAACTGGAAAGGATCTTTGACGCGATATTAAAAAAATTAGCGATGAAAACTGGAGGCAGTACAATTTGAAATAACCGGGCTGTATTTTTCGATTTTCGGATTTAATAATTTCGGATTTTAGCATATGGGATCAAACTTACTTTCCGGTCGGTGAGACACCGACCGGTAGCGGACTCTACAGGCGGGTGTCACCACCCGCCTGCGAAAAAAATTAGCGATGAAAACTGGAGGCAGCACAATTTGAAATAACCGGGCTGTATTTTTCGATTTTCGGATTTAATAATTTCGGATTTTAGCATATGGGATCAAACTTACTTATACTGATCTACCTCCTCGCCTCCATAACCTTCATTATTGGTTTGAAGATGCTTTCTCATCCTGCGAGGGCGCGACGGGGAAATCTGATTGCTGCCGCGGGGATGACAGCTGCTATTGCCGGTACTATCTTTTTGTATAAAGATGAAAATGGAAATGCGCTGCACAATTATGCATGGATCTTTGGCGGCTTGCTGATTGGGGGAACCATAGGAACGATTGCTGCGAGAAAAGTAAAAATGACTGCCATGCCCGAGATGGTGAGTATGTTCAATGGAATGGGTGGCGCCTGCGCGGCTTTAATATCGGTAGTGGAGTTCGGACATCTTATGCACGGACTGCAATCGGCGCCTGGATTAACAGTCATTGATGCGGCTTTTCAAAGCGGCTTGCGGCAGCATCTGCTTATTATTGTAGCAGGACTTGTTATTGGTAGTATATCCTTTGCAGGTAGTATGGTAGCATGGGCCAAGCTTAACGGAAAAATCAAGGACTTTGTTTTTAAAGGACAGCATCTTTTTAATATCGCTTTGCTCCTGATCATTCTTTTCATGTCGGTTTATCTTATCGGCTGGCTCCCGGCGGGCGGGGTGTCATTGTTTTATATTATATTGGGGTTGTCCCTGATATATGGCGTTTTTTTTGTGATGCCTATTGGCGGGGCGGATATGCCTGTTGTTATTTCTTTGCTCAATTCTTTTACCGGGGTTGCGGCTGCCTGCGCAGGTTTTTTATACGACAATATAGCAATGCTTACCGGTGGAATATTGGTTGGCGCGGCAGGTACATTGCTTACCATTTTAATGTGCAAAGCCATGAACCGCTCTCTCCTGAATGTGTTGATCGGTTCTTTCGGCGCCGGTAATAAAAGCACAGGAGGAATAAAGGAGCATGGAAATTACAAAGAAATATCACTAAGTGATGCGGCAATGATAATGAACTATGCTCATAAGATAATTATTGTTCCCGGGTATGGTTTAGCTGTAGCCCAGGCACAGCATAGTTGCCACGAACTGGAAAAAGTACTGGAAGCAAAAGGGGTTGAAGTTACCTATGCCATACACCCTGTAGCAGGTCGTATGCCCGGTCATATGAATGTGCTGCTGGCCGAAGCGGATGTGAGTTATGATAAGCTGCAGGAAATGGAACAGGCCAATGAAGCATTTCCCGCTACCGATGTGGCATTGGTTTTGGGCGCCAACGATGTGGTAAACCCTGCTGCCAAAACAGATCCCTCTTCGCCTATTTATGGCATGCCCATATTGGACGTGGAATTAGCCAGGGCTGTTATCGTAAACAAGCGAAGCATGAAACCAGGGTATGCGGGTATTGAAAATGATCTTTTCTTTCGGCCTAAAACTTCCATGTTATTTGGTGATGCAAAGAAAGTATTACAGGATTTAATCGGTGAGTTAAAAGCATTATAACGTGTTAAACATTTTCAGCAAAGAAATCCAATGCCCGAACCGCAATATATTTGCAGCCTAAACTTAATTATTATTGCCTCTTCCCGCAGCATTAATACGCAGCTTACAAAATGTAAAAGGCTTTTCACAACAGGCTTTTGAACAGGTACATGCATCAGCCGAACAGGTTACTTCTGTTCGCATTAACCCGTTTAAATGGCGACAGACGTCCTCGTCACTTACTACTGACCCCCTACCTCTTACTCCTTACCCCTTACCCCTTTCTTCTCCCGTTCGGTGGTGTACAACCGGTTTTTATCTTTCAGAGCGGCCTTCCTTTACCCTTGACCCCCTGTTTCATGCCGGGTGTTATTATGTACAGGAAGCCTCCTCCATGTTCCTCGAACAAATGATTAAAACGGCATACCCCCACCATGCTGCAGCAAATTATAAAGTGCTTGATTTGTGTGCCGCCCCTGGAGGCAAGGCAACACATCTTTCGGCATTGTTTCCCGAAGGTTTAATTGTGGCCAATGAGGTAATCAAAACACGATCGGGCATTTTAACAGAAAACGCTGTTAAATGGGGTAAAGAAAATATAATGGTAACCAGCAATGATGCAGCGGATTTTAAACCTTTGCAGGGATATTTCGATATGATCGTAATTGATGCACCATGCAGCGGAAGCGGTATGTTCAGAAAGGATCCCGGAGCAATAGGAGAGTGGTCTCTGCAAAACGTAGACCTTTGCAGCAAACGGCAGCATCGCATTATTGAAGATGTATGGCCGGCGTTAAAAGAAAACGGTATTCTTATATATGCAACCTGCTCGTACTCTGTTGAGGAAAATGAAAGTATTTTAGACTGGATCAGCAAAAAGTACAATGTTGAATCTGTGCGTGTGAATTTGAAAGACGATTTTGGTATAGTGGAGACTGAATCGGAAGACCGGGGTATGCACGGATATCGTTTTTATCCTGATAAAATAGAAGGGGAAGGATTTTTTATTGCTGGCATCCGGAAGAAGGAGATTGTGGATGCCAGTATGCCGAAGCCTAAAAGATTTACAATGGCTTCAGACCAGGAGCGGAAAGTGATCGTTCCCTTTTTAAGCGCTCCGGAACAATTTGAATATGTGCGCGCCAACGAAGACATCGCCATTCTCAAAAAAAGTGATATGGAAGATATTGCGGTACTTTTTGCAGGGCTGTACGTAAAAAAAATGGGTATTAAAGCAGGTAAGATAATACGTGACGAACTGATCCCCGCTCACGACCTGGCGTTGAGTACAATTATTGCTTCGAACCTGAAATCGGTAAATGTACAGACCGGAGTGGCTTTGGATTATCTGCGAAAAAAAAATATCCGGGCAGACAACGCTGCGAAAGGCTGGAACGTCGTAAGATTTATGAATCATAATTTGGGATGGGTTAAAATATTATCCAACAGAGTGAATAATTATTACCCTCAGCAGTTTCGCATATTAAAGCATTGATTTTCACGTTATACCATACAGTATGCATTTTTTTCTTATTTTCGTTTGTGCTGAAAATAAATAATATCTGATGAAAAAACTGGTTATCATATTGTTCTCATTTGGTATTACCCTTACCCTTGCCGCACAGGCCTCTGATCTTATTATCCAATCGGAAGGCGGTAAATTATTTCTCAATCATACCGTTGCACCTAAAGAAAATTTTTACAGCATTGGTCGTTTATACAATATCAGTCCAAAAGAAATTGCCCCCTTTAATGGTATGACCCTGAACAGTGGACTGGAGATTAACCAGGAACTGAAAATACCATTAGAAACAAGCAACTTTGCACAGCATGGCACAGCGGCCGGTGATGAGGTTTTTGTACCATTGTACCATGTGGTTACTCAGAAAGAAGGTTTATACCGCATAGGTCAGAATTTTAACAAGGCAAGTGTAAACGATCTTAAAACGTGGAATAACCTGAGTTCTGAAACCATCAGCAATGGTCAAAAACTGGTTGTAGGTTTCCTTAGGGTCAAAACCGGCCAGTCGGCCCTGGCAGCCAATGGCGTAAAAAGAATTGGAGGTGTAGCCCAAACACCGGCTTCAACCGTGCCAGTGGTTACTAAACCTGAAAACAAAACCGCAGTTACCACAAAGCCGGTTGAAGAACCGGCAGTAAAAGCAGTTGAAACCGCTCAGCATACCGCGCCCGACAGCAATGCAGAAGGAACAGGATTTTTTAAAGGAAGTTACCGCGAGCAGGCAGGGAGTTTTAGTACTTTTAAAAGTGAGATGGGTGTAGCGGCTGTTTTTAAGAGTACCAGTGGGTGGCAGGATGCCAAATATTATGCTTTAATGAATAATATTACACCGGGTACCATAGTGCGCATTACCAATACCAACAATAGCCGTATCATATTTGCTAAGGTATTGGGTGAACTTCCTCCGGGCCGGGAAAACGATGGGTTGCTGATCCGTATCAGCAATGCAGCAGCTGCAGAGCTTAAGCTTAGCGACAAAGAGCCCAAATTTGCGGCCGA
Organism: uncultured Sphingobacteriales bacterium; assembly: GCA_937991535.1. Taxonomy (GTDB): domain Bacteria; phylum Bacteroidota; class Bacteroidia; order Chitinophagales; family Chitinophagaceae; genus Agriterribacter. Next base: position 79,247 of record CALKHN010000102.1, on the reverse strand, counting down.
AGTAGCCTATGCGAAAGAAGGGCGCTAATGTGTTCATATATTAAGTGAATGATGAACAGTCAATAGTGAATAATATTCTTACTGTTAAAGATCGTACTTCATTCAGCACAGATAATCCAATGCCGTTTAGCAGGCTATAATCCTTCAAAAAAAACCGGCTTGTTCGGGTATGGGAACGAGCCCCATCACTCTATCACATATACCAGCGGGTGAGGAAGCTTTTACAAATTGGCCAACAAATCAATCCATATAGATTGTAGATCGGCCATCACTTAAAAAATTTATTACAATATCCAGAGATAATATAATAATTTGATTGCTTAAAAAAACTACTTATGTCAGAAAAGAAAAACAGATCCCGCAGGAGCTTTATTAAAAACACAGCTCTGGGCGCCGCGGGCTTTATGATTGTGCCCCGCAATGTTTTAGGTAAGGGTGTTACAGCGCCGAGTGATAAATTAATTATTGCCGGCGTGGGCGTTGGAGGCAAGGGACGCTCCGATCTCGCTAATTTTTATAAAAGCGAAAAGGCAGAAATAGGTTTTTTATGCGATGTGGATGATCGTATGGCTGAAGAATCCCGGAAAAGATTTCCGAAGGCCAAGTATTATAAAGACTGGAGGGAGATGCTGGATAAGGAAGGTAAATCATTTGATGCCGTTTCTGTATCAACTCCCGACCATACACATGCTGTAGTGGCAATGGCCGCTATGCGCAGAAAAAAGCATGTGTATGTGCAAAAGCCCTTAACGCATGATATTTACGAAGCCCGTATGTTAACTGAGGCTGCCGACAAGTACAAAGTAGTTACCCAAATGGGTAACCAGGGTGCTTCGGGTGATGGTGTACGCCGGATGCAGGAATGGTTTGATGCGGGAGTGATTGGCGATGTACATACTGTATATATATTTACCAACCGGCCAATATGGCCGCAGGGTATTCCCTGGCCTTCGGAAAAACCACCCGTGCCTAAAGAACTGGATTGGAACCTGTGGCTGGGTACAGCACCGCAGAAGGACTATGTAGATGGACTGATACCGGGCAGTTGGCGCGGCTGGTGGGATTATGGTACCGGTGCGCTGGGAGATCTTGGCTGCCACCTGATGGAAGCGCCGTTCAGGATACTTGGCCTGCAATATGCGCTGGATGTACAGGCATCTGTAACCAGTGTATTTACCGCTTTTGGCAAACGTGGTTATTTCCCCGACAGCTTCCCGCCCTCGAGCCATGCAACACTCACCTTCCCCAAAACCAATAAAACAAATGGAGAGGTGATCATGCACTGGATGGATGGCGGCATAAAACCCGAACGTCCGGAAGAACTGGGGGCTAATGAAGTATTTGGCGATGGCAACAGCGGCATCTTGTTTGTGGGCACCAAAGGGAAAATGATGGCAAGCGAGTATGCAGCCAATCCAAGATTGCTGCCACTTAAAAGAACGGAAGAAGTAAAAGTTCCGCAAACCATTAAACGTGTTCCTGGTGGCGCCGACGGTCACTATGCACAATGGGTAGAAGGTTGTATTGCAGGTTATGGCAATATGGAACTCAGTGCTCCGTTCTCCAAATCCGGCCCGCTTACTGAAGCTATTTTGATGGCCAACCTGGGTATTAGAGCGGCTGATACGCCAAAGCCAAGGACCAATGGCCGGGGCAATGATTATCCCGGTGCAAATATGAAACTCCTTTGGGATTATAAAAATATGCGTGTTACCAATCTTGATGAGGTGAACCAATTTGTAAAGAGAGAATACCGCAAAGGCTGGACACTGGATTTTTAAAAACTTGAAGTCCCGCGCCAAAACGCGGGATTTTTTCTCTTACCTAAAACTGTATCGTGAAAAATATTTTTTTTCTTATTGCAGCAAGTATAACGCTTGCCGCCTGCAGCAACAAAAAAATAAACAGCAGCCCTGACGGGAATTCTGGCAATGACCAATGGATCAGTCTCTTTGATGGCAGATCATTTGATGGCTGGAAAGAAAGTGAAGGACCTTCATTTGCCATTGAAAACGGCGCTATAAAGGTTGCTGGCAAACGCTCACACCTGTATTATGACGGACCGGTGCAAAATCACGTGTTTAAGAATTTTGAGATCAAAATGCAGGTAATGACCAGGCCAAACTCCAATTCAGGTGTTTATTTTCATACTAAATTCCAGCAAAAGGGTTTTCCGGATGATGGGTTTGAAGTACAGGTGAACAATTCACACAGAGACTGGAAAAGAACCGCGGGCTTGTATGATATTAAAGATACAGCGGCAACATTTGTGAAAGATGATGAATGGTTTGAACTGGGTATACGGGTTGAAGGCAAACACGTGGTTACGAAGATCAACGGCCAAACCATCATAGACTGGACAGAACCCGAAAATGCTGTTGCACCAAAGGGGCATCCCGGCCGTTTAATTAAACCCGGCACCTTTGCCTTCCAGGCGCATGATCCCAACAGCGTGGTATATTATAAAGACATAATGGTGAAGCCCTTACCTTAGGTTAAGTATTGGGGGTAATATTTGGTTTGGTGCTTATTGGCAGGTACAAAAGCATAACAGGGTGGGTGACAGCAGAATGACTGTGTGTAAAACGCGATCCTTTATACCTCATCAGCCGGGTAACGGATCCCCGCCTTTTCTCTTATCTCATCCATGGTTTCCATCAGCAGTATAGTGTCGGCATGTGTCATTACCGGGCTTTCGGTTAGCCCTTTGCGTAAGCATTCACCTACATGTCTCGCTTCATAATGATAGCCAAATCCTTCTGTTCGCTGTACGGGAACAACGGTTTTGGTGTCCGCTCTCCCGGGGTAGAATTCAATAGTAGTATCCGGGGTATAAAAACGATGCGTAAGCCTTACCCGGCCTTTACTGCCGCTAATATCGGCTTCTGTGGCCAGGTGCGTGGAATAGGAAGAAAAAAGCTGCGCCATGGCGCCGTTGTTATAACGAAATAAAATAGCGCATTGTTCATCCACGCCCGTATAGGCAGGCGTCATACGCGCTTCGATATGATCGGGTTTGCCTAAAACTGATAATGCATAAAAAACATTGTATATGCCAATATCCAGCAGGGTGCCGCCACCCAGCGCAGGGTTAAAAAGCCGGTCGGCCACAGGCTCCTGCGGAATAAACCCGAAATTGATCAGTACGTTTTTTATTTCGCCCAATTGTCCCGTGCCGGTCAGTTCCATCATTTTTTGCCAGGCGGGAATGAATTTCGACCATAAGGCCTCCATTAAAAATACTTTTTGCGTTCGGGCCGCTGATATCATTTCTTTTGCCTGGCGTGTATTTAATACAAATGCTTTTTCGCACAACACCGCCTTGCCATGCTGCAAACACAGCATGGTATGCTCATAGTGCAGTCCGTGCGGTGTGGCTATGTATATTACATCTACAGCCGGGTTTTGCACCAGGGCCTCATAACTGTCGTATTGCAGCGCCGAAGGATATAAGCCGGCAAATATTTCATTGTTGGCTTTGCCCCTGGAGGCGATAGCAAACAGCTCGGCGTTTTCCACCAGTTTCAGATCGGATGCAAATTTTTGTGCTATGCGCCCGGCGCCTAATATGCCCCATCGGATTTTTTTGTTCATGTTTGTAAAATGTTTTTGTATGAGCGGTTGATGCTGTTGTTATTTGTCTGAACTTTCAATTGTTTTTATTTCGTCTTCCGTCAGGTTGTAAAGCCGGTAAACCAGTTGATCTATTTGGTTTTCGAGATTGGTGGTGTCAATGTTTTTATTTTTTAGCAGGGTAGCTTTTTTAGATAGCTCTCCTAATTTTTTAAACTGACTTTGTCTTGGTATAGGTAATTTCTTGAACTCTTCCAGTCGAACTTTTGGGAATAATTCATCAAACTCGTTCTTTTCAAACCTGAATATCCAAATTAGTAGTTTGGAACATAGAATACCGAGTATCCCCCAAATATCAACATCCTGACTTTTGGGCAATGCAATATAAAGACTACGGTCAATGATAAAATCTTCTTCAATTAATGCACATACAAAACGTTTACCTATTATTTCTCTGAAAACTAATCTTTCTCCTTTAAAGAATTTTGGCTCTCGTGGCGCAGCTAACCAATCTCCATAACTAACAAAATGCTTGTTGTCCCAATTGTAATGAAAAGTTGAAACATGTTTCCCTTTTAATTCAGGCAAAAAGGTTGCATCCTTTTTGTAATTCGAATGGTATGCTCTTGTAGATATTGCTTCTTCACTTTGACCACGATATTTATCATACGGATTTATACCTCTTGTGATTTCAAATACCTCTTCAAGGAAGCAGCTTTTCCCTCTTACTTTTCTTATAATTTGGGACATCTCATTATTAACCTCAACATCAAAAACGTGACTCTCGTTATTTGAAAAGCGATTCTGTTCAATCAGGTTTTTGGTAATAGCTTGAAAGTTACTGTCAAAAACAGATATCTCTATATTGTTATTTTTAGAAGTACCTCTCTGTGAAATAAAAATTAGTGTATCAACTTGTGCCTCTGAGAAAGCCTTTGAAATGTTTGGATTGATAGAATGAAGAATAAAACTATCCAATACAAATTTTCTTGTCCTTGACATTCTCAAATTTTTGAGCCATGAGTTGGGTGTGATAAATGAAATCAGACCATTTAAGTTAAGTATGTTGTTAGCTAACTCAATGAAAAAAGTATAAAGGTCAAGTTGATATTCAGCGGTTTTGTAATTATTATTCAAATATTCGTGTAATTGCTTGAATGCCGATCCAGTTAAATAAGGCGGATTTCCAATCACCACATCAAAGCCCACAAAATCGCCATCGTCATTCAGCACTTCGGGGAACTCAAATCGCCATTCAAAGGCATTTTCAAAAATTCTATTGCCTTTTATTTCATCAATTTTCGCGTTGAGTTCCTGAATTTCCTTTTCTAATTTTTTCTGTTCCGATGCACGTTCTTCGGCAAGTTTTTTTTCGCGCTTGCCGTAGGGTGTTTCCGGTTCAAAAAGAAAGGTTCCCGTAAAACGATGATATAATTCATTGGCTATCTTATCTAACCTCCTTTTTAGAGGGTCGTTCATGCGTATTTCGGTCGAAAAGTCTTGCTTAATGTTCAGGATAAGTTTTTCCATCTCCCGCTTCTGCTCCTTGCTTTCCGCGTTTCGGTAGGTATCTACGGCTATGCGGTAGCTGTCAATCGTCCATTTGCTTTTTTTCAGCGCCTGTTTCAGGTCGGCGTCTATGGCAAAACGGCTCACCAAAGCGTTTCCGCATTTGATGTTGATGTCAATGTTCGGAAGCGTTTCCAATTCTGTGCTGTTTTTGTAATAAGCATTTTTCAGCAGCTCAATCCACAAACGCAAACGGCAGATTTTTACGGAATTGGGATTGATGTCTACACCAAAAAGGCAATTTTCTATTATGGTTTGCTTTTCGTGAAACAGTGTTTCCTGTATACGCTGGCTTTCTTTGTTGGCGGGATTGTATTCAAAAAGCTCACCTTCTTCGTCTGTTACAATCAATTCGTCATTTATTACTTCCACCTCATAGCGGTGCAAAGACTTACCTTCCCTGTCTTCCAGAATTTTTAAGTCGTTTTTTATGGCGATGATTTCATTAAGCGCCGAAACCAGGAAATGTCCTGAACCCACAGCCGGGTCACAAATTTTAATGCTGTTTACAATTTCATTGGCTTTCTTCCTGGAAATTTTTTGAGGTATCAAATCATATACATCCTTAATCTCGTTAATCTTAAAATCCTGCAAATCATGATTCAGACAGTATTCGGCGAACTGCTGCACCACCGCTTTGCGTATGGTTTCGCGGCACATGTACATGGTAATAAAGCCAGGCGTAAAGAAAGAACCATCTTTGTAACCGTTTATTTTTTCAAAAATCAATCCAAGCACCGACGCATTGATCAGTCTTTTGTTGTCTTCCTGGATTTCTTCCGTGCCTTCGCTGCTGAAGTCGTAAGCGTTCAAAAACTCAAAAAGATATTCAAGCGTGGTAATATTGCCTGTTCGCCTTTTGCCCTGCCGGTCTTTCAGCACGGTTGACGAAATAATGGGAATGGGCTTATCGTCTTTGAGATTGCTGATAAACAAAGTAACCTGCTCAATGTCTGTTGGTTCAAAGAGGGAACTGTTCAGGTACGGAACTTTGCCGAAGGCATTTTTTACGTCGTCGTTTCGGTCGCTGTGCTTACGGGTCAATACCTGGAAGAACAAGGTGTTCAGATCGTCATAATTTTTGATTTTGCCGGAGTTGAGGAACGCATACGATTTGTTGCCCTTGTGGTAGCTGATGAGTTGGGCTTCCAGCAACTTCAAAAATAAAATCCTGTTTATCCAGGTAATACTCAATTCGAGCGCAACATTGAAAAGTCGTTCCTGTACCGTATTTCCAAACTGGTGGGGCTTTTCAAGCCTGCTTAATTTGTCAAGGCTTTCCAACTGAATGATGGCATCTTCAAGGATTGTTCCTGTGTGCCTTTCACCTGCCTTGTTTCGTGCTATCAGTTTTTTGCCGCCTTCTTTGGTTTCGGTTAAACCGATGATGTGCAACAGTTCGCTGTAAAAGCGTTTGTCGAGGCTGTTGCTGTCGTTGGTAAACGGCAGTTTTAAAAGGTGTTCGGGCGACAGCAATTTGAACAAAGCAATCAGCAAATGATCGTCTGCCTTGTCTGCATTGCGAAGTATTTTTTGATAGTCGCGGATGTTGAAATAAGTAAATTCAATGTCGGCGGTGATGCCGGCGATAAAGGGTTCTGCAATTTGCGTATAAAAAAAATCGGTTTTGGTATCTGCCAGGCGCCCGTCTTCAAAGTCGTTGAACTGCTTTACCAGGGTTTTGTTTTGGGCAAAAAGCCTGTCGAACAGGGTGGCGTCAAAAAGGAACCATTCATTAATGTTGGTGGCCACTACATATTTTACTTCAAGGTTTTTGTTTGTAATTCTTTCCCTCAAATAATAAAGCACCAATTCCTGGAATGCCTTTGTATTCAGTTTGGAAATCATTTGCTGAGGGCTATCATCCTCGGCGAATGATTTTATCATTTCGGCCTTATTGGTGGGCTTCTTGGCTTCAACAATTACACCCACAGTACTTTTTGGGCTGCTGCCATTGTGAATAACAAGATCGTTTCTGCCTTTGGTATTGATGAAATGGTTGGGGTTGTACCAGGGTTTCTTTAAAAAGTCAATAACTAAGTTTTTATGAAACTCTTCGCTTTCGGTGTCATTTGTACTGTCGAGTAAAGCAACAAGATTGGTTTTAAAGCATTCAATTTCGGTTCTGTTGGGTTTTACCTTCAAAAAGGCTTTGTTCAGTGTTTTTTTTGGTTTCAGTATTTTTATTTCCATCTTCTGCGGAATAAGTTTTTATCATACTTTAATGGGGTAGCCTGGCTTTTAATTTTAGTGCTGATAAAGACAAGTGCCCTTTTGGTTCAATAGCGGTACAGGCGACGAACGGATTGCGACGCAACGATGTTGAATCAGGGAACCGAAAGCTGGTATCTGAAAAAAAATCGTGTGGAACAATCAGTCAAGTAAAACTATGCCAACAAATTTAGTAAATGTGCGCCGTTTAATGTCAAATTGTGTTTAGAGCGCCAAACGCATACAAAGGATGGCCTATACCATTTTCATTTGGCTGTACTCATGCACGTTGATGCCCGCTTTGCCCGATTTGGCTGCGGCAAGCATGGCTTTAGCTACATCCGCAGCATCAATGGCGCGGTATTTTTTTAATGAACCCGGCAGCATAAAAGACAGTGCAGGCATAATGGATTGGGCCAATTTTTCCCCTTTTCTTTTTTCTTCACGGTTACCCAGCAACAGCGAAGGCCGGAAAATGTGAAGCGATACATAGGGGAGCGCATGAATGGCGGCTTCCATGCTTCCTTTGAGATGCAGGTAAAAATTGGAGGATTTGGCATCGGCACCAATAGCGGATACCACTAAGTATTGTGAGAACCCGTTATCTATGCCCCATTGCGCGGCATGCACGGGTATGTCAAAATCAATGCGGCGGTACAATGCTTTATCACCTTTCACTTTTTCCATTGTTGTGCCTGTACAGCAAAAAATAGCATCTCCCTTTCCGAGGGCACGGTGAAAACTATCGTGATCGTCGAAATTGGTGATCTGTACTTCAAGCTTTGGGTGTATAACAGGCAAGGGCCTTCTAACCAATGCTCTTACAGTACTGTAATGATCATCCTGCAACAGAAGTTGTAGCAAATGATTGCCAATTAAACCTGTTGCACCGAGCAGCACTGCTGTTTTTGCTTCCATCTTTTTTGTTATTTTGCAGTGAACAGATAGGCTATGCAAATCCAGGAAAACATTTCGCTCAGGCAATATAACACTTTTGGAGTAGATGTAAAGGCGCGTTATTTTTCGCGGTTTTCGAATGTTGACGAGCTGGGTGAACTGGTTGAAGCAAAACCCAGGATAAAAAAAACCATTCTCGGCGGGGGCAGTAATATTCTTTTTACAAAAAATGTAAAAGGACTGGTATTAAAGAACGAGATCATAGGCGTTGAGGAAGTAAAGGAAGATGATAGTTATGTGTATGTACGCGCAGGTGCTGGAGAGAACTGGCATGGGCTTGTACAATATTGTATAAAACGTCAATGGGCTGGGGTTGAGAATTTGTCTTTGATCCCCGGCAATACCGGCGCCGCGCCTATGCAGAATATAGGAGCATACGGAGTGGAACTGCAGGAAGTGTTCAATAGTCTTACGGCGTTTCACATTCACGAGCGGAAACTGTATAATTTTACGGCCGGCGATTGCGCGTTTGGCTACAGGGAAAGTGTATTCAAAAAAAAATACAAAGACCAGTTTGTTATTCTGAACGTTTCTTTCCGGTTACGCAAACATCCGGTATTTCATACTTCCTACGGCGCGATTCAGCAGGAACTGGAAAAAATGGGCGTAAAAGAATTAAGTATACAATCCATTGCGCAGGCTGTTATCAATATCCGTTCTTCCAAATTGCCCGACCCGGCGGTAATTGGCAATGCGGGCAGTTTCTTTAAAAATCCGGAAATACCCGGAAAGAAATTTGAAGCTTTGCTGAAAGCATATCCCGCTATACCACATTATCCGGCTAAGGAATATGTCTCGTCTGCCGTTCCGGGTGAGGGTCGCGTAAAACTGGCCGCAGGCTGGCTGATTGAACAATGTGGCTGGAAAGGTTTTCGCCGGGGAGATGCAGGTGTACACGCCAACCAGGCGCTGGTATTGGTGAATTACGGCAACGCTGCAGGAAAAGAAATATATGATTTGAGCGAAGAGATTTTGCACAGCGTTTATAAAAAATTTGGGGTACAGTTGGAAAGAGAGGTGAATATAGTGTAAGCTAACAGCTATCAGCAGTGCGCCTTGAGCAATCAATAGTTACCCGCCGGTTACGACTTGCCCCGTCCGAACGCCTGCCTGACCAGATTCGGGCAGGGTGTTCAGACTGAATGCCAACTCCCGTCCGACTGGTATCATCCGGGCGGGCACTTATCACTTACTACTTACCACTTGTCACTTAACGCTTGCTACATTCTGCCCACCACAGCTTGCACCCATTAACAAACAAGCATTAGGGTGGAGAATGACTAAACTCATGTTTAGTAATGAGCGATATCGTGAACTATTTATGGTTATTAAAGTCCCTTTGTATCTCCAAACAGCATACGCAATACAATGAACCCAACCGGCCTTTTGAGACTAATTTTTACTTTTGTACCCGTTTCTTTGTTTTCCATTTTACCAACTCTTTTAAATGCACAAACCTCCGATACTTCGGAGAATCACTTAACAATACGGGCGCAGTTTCAACCCCGGCTTGAAATACGGAATGGCGCGTTTAGGCCACTAAGCAATAACGAAAACCCTGCTGTATTGATAAGCCAGCGTACCCGTTTAACCATTGATTATACCTATAAAAATATTTTAGCAGTGAGATTAGCCCCTCAAAGTGTAAGTGTATGGGGGCAGGCAAATACCGTTCAGGCAACGGAAAACGGGGGTAACCGAATTGCACTCTTTGAAACATGGGCAAGGTTAAGACTATCTGATCAATGGAGCCTTAAGGTGGGGCGGCAGGTAATTTCATTAGATGATGAAAGGTTTTTTGGTGAGTTGGATTGGGCGCAGGGGGGAAGAGTACATGATGCATTAACCCTGCAGTATGATAAAAAACAGTTGGTGCTGAAAGGATTTCTGGCCTATAACCAAAACTATAAAGCGATCTATGGAAACAATATCAATAACCCTTCAGGCAATTTGTATTCCACCAATGATGCATTTTCCTATAAATTAATGCAAACCATTTGGGCAGGGTTTTCGATGGATAAAAAATCTACGCTGAGTTTTCTTGCAACCAACTTAGGGCTTCAACAGGCAGACTCTGCAAATGATGATGCCGATACTTATTATTCGCAAACGTTCGGAACAAATTATTTCTTTAACGGCACGAGGCTTACGGGCAATGTTTCGGCTTATTTTCAAACAGGAAAAAACATTTCAGGTAATCGAACGCAGGCCTGGTTATTAGTTGCTTCTGCTGGTTATCATTTTACTAAAAAATGGTATGCCGGCGCAGGAACGGATTGGGTTAGCGGTAATAATCCCGGTCAAGGTCAAACGAAGAATCGCGCGTTTATTCCATATTTTCATACGGGACATAAATTTTATGGCAACATGGATTATTTTTATGCGGGCAGCTTTCATAAAAATGTTGGTTTATCAGATAATTATATGAAACTGCAATACAAACCGGGGAATAGCAGCGCTGTTGGTGTTGTATTACATCAGTTTTATTCACCTGCCAGAATTGTGGAAGCCGGAAAGCAATATCCAAAAAACATGGGGCAGGAAATAGATATTTCCTGTGCTTTTAAATTGAATGCATTTACCAATCTGTCCGGTGGCTATTCATTTTACCTTCCTACGTCAACACTAAAATATCTGAAAAACAGGCAGGATGCAAAAGACTTCCAGCAATGGGGTTGGATATCACTTAATATAATACCTACTATTTTTAAAAGTAAATATTAACAAATAAACCTGAAAAAATGAGAGTCAAATACCTTGTACTATGTGCATCTTTATCAATCGCTCTTGCCATTACCGGTTGCAAAACAAATACGGAGCAGGGCAAATCTTCTGTTTCTCCGGTTGATATGGTTGCTTCGGGAGAACCCGAGGTAGCTGAACTTACCGGCGCTCCAAAAGTACCGGCTCCTGTTGGCAACCGGCAACCCAAAAAACTTATTGTTAACCTGGTAACAACCGAAACGGAAGGGATAATTGCCGATAGCATTCCTTATACTTTCTGGACATTCAACCACACTGTACCCGGAAGCTTCATAAGAATCAGGGTTGGTGATGAAGTAACGTTAAACCTGAAGAACGAAGCAAGTAGTGTATTACCTCACAATATTGATCTTCATGCAGTAACCGGGCCAGGTGGCGGAGCTGCTGCAACCTCGTCGGTACCCGGCAAGGAAACTTCATTTAGTTTTAAGGCAATCAATCCCGGGTTGTATGTATACCATTGCGCGGCTCCTCCGGTACCCATGCATATTGGTAATGGGATGTATGGGTTAATTTTGGTTGAACCGGAAGGAGGACTTCCTAAGGTAGACAGAGAGTATTATATTATGCAGGGAGATTTTTACACCAAAGCATCTAATATTAAAAAGGGATTATTAGAGTTTGATAATGATAAGGCTGTGGCAGAAAAACCCGACTATGTTTTATTCAATGGAAAAAAAGGGTCCTTATTGGGCGCCAATATGATAGAAGCAAAGGTGGGTGAAACGGTGCGTTTATTTGTAGGAAATGGTGGTCCAAATTTAACTTCATCTTTCCATGTCATTGGTGAAATTTTTGATAATGTGTATCTCGAGGGTGGCAGTACAATTTCTCACAATATTCAAACCACTGTTGTGCCTGCCGGCGGTGCTGTAATTGTTGAATTTAAGTGTGAAGTTCCGGGCGAATATGTATTGGTTGATCACGCCTTATCAAGAGCTTTTAATAAGGGCGCTATTGGTAAATTAAAGGTAACGGGTGAAGCCAATCCCAAAGTTTTTAATGCGAAAACCTTAAGTAAGCATTAATTCTTTAACTGAATAATTTGCAAATACATTGAAGCATTTTGGATTTATTGCAGCAGTATGGATGTCAATAGGGTTGATGTCGTGCAGTAACCAGGAAAACAATCCTGTTGAAGAAAAATCTTTTGCGGATCATTTCTCTGGTACAGTTCAAAACACACGGGTAAATACAGCAATGGCTTATATTCCCGGTGGGGAGTATAAGCCATTTTACGGCTCTGATACCTCATTGGTAAAAGTTGAGCCATTTTTACTGGATGAAAGACCGGTAACCAACGGGGAGTACTTAGACTTTGTAAAATCTAATCCTGCATGGCAAAAATCAAATGTTAAACGAATATTTGCCGACACTGCCTATTTACACAATTGGTCCTCGGATACCACATTGCCTGAAGGAGCAAATGCTGATGCCCCAATTTGTAATATATCGTGGTTTGCTGCAAAAGCGTATGCTGAAAGTATTGGTAAAAGATTGCCTACATTGGATGAATGGGAATTTGTTGCCATGGCCGATGCTACTTCACCAAATGCACGCAGTAAATCCGAATACTCTGACCGGATCATTGATTTATATTTACAAAAAAACCGACAGTTTAATCCGGTAAAACACAGTCCGCCCAATTATTGGGGTGTTTATAACATGTTTGATTTAATTTGGGAATGGACTGACGATTTTAATTCAATTCTTACCACGGGTGATTCCCGTAGCGGACAATATGAGGACAAGAGTTTATTTTGTGCAGGCGGAGCGACAAGCGCAACCGATATTTTAAATTATGCAGCATTTATGCGTTTTGCTTTGCGTACTTCTTTAAAAGCAGATTTCACTGTTGCCAATCTGGGTTTCAGATGTGCCAGGGATACTGTTGTTCATTTAAATAAATAATATGAACCGGTTTTATTTCTTTTTAGCGGCTATGTTTTTACTCACCTCCTGTGAGGATAAGCAAAAGCACCCTGAACCACTCCCTTCTGATTCTATTTTTAATCTCAGCTCACAGTGGAAAAATCAGTATGGTGATTCCTTATATTTAAAGGATTTGCAGGGAAAAACACTGGTGGTGGTAATGATCTATACTTCCTGTAAAACTGCCTGCCCTATTTTGGTTTCGAAAATGAAAAGTATCGAATCAAAAATTGCTAAAAAAGACAAGAGGGATGTTTCTTTAGTGCTGGTGTCAATAGACCCTGAAACCGATACGCCTGCCCGGTTGCATGAGTTTGCAAAAACAAATCAAATGAGTGACCCGCAATGGGTATTCCTTACTTCAAACGAATCTTCCACACAGGAGTTTGCCAATGTACTCTCCATGAAGTATAAAAAAATTTCACCTATTGATTTCTCCCATTCAAATATTATTAGTGTATTTAGCCCTGACGGACAATTGGTAAGTCAGGAAGAAGGCGCTATTGATGTAGATAAAGTGGTATTAACACTCCATGAAACTGTGCAGAAAAGCAAATAGAGTAGCTCAGCTATCAGTAGTCAGCCTTGAAATAAATAATAATTGTTTTCACTACTTACCCCTTACCACTCATCACTCACCACCCCTTGTATCCTCTCAGTATCCCTCCTGCTCAAACCCATCTTCATCTTCAAAGGACGAGGCTTCCTTACCCATATTGAGCATAGAGCCCATGAGGTCTTTGAATTCAATTTTACCATCCAGTACTTTTTTACTGATCAGCGAGTACGATGATAAACCATGCAGGATGAGTTCCATCAGCAGGGCTGTTTCTTTTTCATTGGCATGGGGAAACGTTTTTTTCACCAATCCGTACAGGCCATCTACTTTATACAACAGTTGAATTTTTTCTTTATCCTTCACATTGAATAATATATCCAGTGTATTTCCCTTATCGAACCAGTTGATAATAGAACGGTAAGGATTGTCGGTTTCTTTTTGCTGTACCTTTCTTTTCTTCAGCGTGTCGGGGTTAGGAAAGTACTGCACAAATTGTGTGCGGATGGCTTTGCCCAGCAAATTAAATGCTACCTGGTAGGGGCCTTCCTGTTCTCCTTCATATACCAGTTCTACTTTACCGGTAACAGAAGGAATAATGCCGGTTAAATCGGAAATCCATACCTGGGTTTCTTTTTCTTTGTTGATGATCGCTCTTCTTTCGGCTGCACTTACGGCGTTTTCGTAAGCGGCGATGGGCAAACGTGCGGATACGCCGCTTTTCTGGTCTACCATTTCACTTGCTCTTGCCTCAAAGGCCACCTGTTCTATCAGCCGTTTTACCAGGTCGCTGATCTTTACTTTTTCCGTTTGAGCATCCAGTATATCCGCTTCCTGCTCGGTAATGGTGAGCGAGTCTTCAATGTTTTTTGGATAATGGGTTAATATCTGGCTTTCTATACGGTCTTTTAAAGGCGTTACAATAGAACCCCTGTTCGTGTAGTCTTCGGGGTTAGCGGTAAACACAAATAATATATCAAGGGGAAGCCTGAGTTTAAATCCACGTATCTGGATATCGCCTTCCTGCAGGATATTAAACAAAGCAACCTGTATTCTTGCCTGCAAGTCGGGCAGTTCGTTAATAACAAAAATGCCTCTGTTGCTTCTTGGGATGATGCCGTAATGGATCACTCTTTCATCGGCAAAAGCCAGCTTCAGGTTGGCAGCTTTTATCGGGTCTATGTCGCCTATCAGGTCGGCAACGCTTACATCGGGAGTGGCCAGCTTTTCGCCATAGCGTTCACTGCGGTGCAGCCAGGCTATGGGTGTTGCGTCTCCTTTTTCGGCAATCAGTTCCTGTGCGTGCCGCGAAAGCGGGCGCAACGGGTCATCATTGGTTTCACTGCCCGCTATAACCGGAATGTATTCATCTAAGAGTTCAATCATCTGGCGTGCCATGCGTGTTTTTGCCTGCCCGCGAAGGCCAAGAAATAAAATATTGTGGCGCGACAGGATGGCTCTTTCCGTATCGGGTATTACACTTTCCTCATATCCTACAATACCCGGAAATGTAGCATCCCCCTGCTGTAATTTCAGGATAAGGTTATCTCTGATCTCATCTTTGATTCCCTTGCTTTTGTACCCCGATTTTTTTAATTGACCCAATGTCGTCGGTAATATGGCTTTACTCATTTTTTTAATCCTTATTAAATGAAATGTTTGGTTTTTTCTGCGGAAGCAATGTAATCAATACACCGTTTTTTGTTTACCGTTTTCAAAATCCCTGAATACAAATGCACCCAGATTATCCAATGCCGCAAAATAGGCTTTACCGTTATTGGTTTCTGTAAATTCCGTTACAAAGCGCTGCAGGTGCGGATCGGTGGCGATCATAAAAGTAGTGATGGGGATTTTTATTTTTTTGCACTGCGCTGCAAGGTTGATACAGCGGTTAATGATCTTCCGGTCTAACCCGAAACTGTTTTTATAATATCGTTTGCCCGATTTAAGACAGGTAGGTTTTCCATCGGTGATCATGAAAATCTGCTTATTGGGATTTTTACGCCGCCGTAAAATATCCATCGCCAGTTCCAGTCCTGCTACGGTATTGGTATGATAGGGACCTACCTGCAGGTAAGGAATGTCTTTGATTTCAATGGGCCAGGCATCATTGCCAAACACCACAATATCCAATGTGTCTTTTGGGTATTTGGTAGTGATGAGTTCACTGAGCGCCATCGCCACTTTTTTAGCCGGTGTAATGCGGTCTTCGCCGTACAGGATCATCGAATGTGAAATATCTATCATCAGCACCGTGGAGGTCTGCGATTTAAAATCCGTTTCCCTGATCTCCAGGTCGTCTTCCCGCAATTGCAACTGGTCTACACCATGATTGATCTGTGCATTGCGGATAGAGCTCACAAAATCAATCTGCTCCAGCATGTCGCCAAACTGGAAGGGGCGGGTTTCGGGGTTGATCTCGTCTCCCTGGCCCGGTTTAAAGGTTTGATGATCGCCTTTTTTTGTTTTTTTAAGCTTACCAAAAATTTCTTCCAGGCTTTTTTTACGTATTCCTTTTTCGGTTTTGGCTGTGATGCTGATCGTACCTTTCTCCCGGTTTTCGTCAATATACCCTTTATCTCTTAAGTCGTCAATAAAGTCGCCCATACCGTATTCATCATCGGTCAACTGGTATTGTTTGTCCAATTGCGTAAGCCAGTTTAGCGCTTCGCCCGCATCGCCGCTGGTATAGGTAAGCAACTGCATGAACAGGTCGAGCAATTGTTCAAACCGTGTTTTGCCGCTTTGCCGCGGATCATATAGTGAAAAATGAAACCCTAACATATCAACTCCTTCTTTTTTTAACAAGCATATTGTATGAGGTAAAACCGAAAGCAGGAAGCGGGTTACATGGCGTGATCAATCGTTGAAGCAGTTCAATTTGATTTTACCCCTTACAGCGCCCTGCAATTTAAGACATTCGCGCCAGATAAAAATGCGGTGTATTATAGGGTCACAGTGTCAGCATGATTTTATGATGCAGATGCCTCCCCGGGATCGGCATGACAGGCTGCGACTCTATGTTCAGTATTGGTACAACTGCTCAACATTAGTACCATTATTCAATATGTTTCCTGTCGTTTGTCATGCCGGCATAGGAGGCATCTGTGCTCACAGCGGAGTCAGACCCTTCCTTCGTCAGGGTGACAGGCTGTGGGTTGTTGGTTGGACTTTTGTACAAAATGCTCAACATCATTACTGCTGTCCGGGCTAATACTACTGTCGTGCTAACGAAGGAAGTATCTGCGCCTTACGTATCAGTGTACAATTGTTGCATCGCTTTGCTTCATAATGAAGGCTGCTTCATATCCGTAATACGCAAAATTGCAGGTAACTTGTGGCTGCTTTGAGTTAAAGATCAATCTGCTGAGCTATAACGTCATAATCGTAGCCGGCCCTTGTAAGCGCCCTTTTTGCTGCTTCCAGCGCAAAATCTGCCGGGTGATGAGGGTGCACAGGCACTTCCGAAACATGCGCAAGCTGTTCCAGAAGTTCGTTGGTTTGATTTGTGGTGAGTGTTTCACATATATCGTACATACCGCCAGGCTCTTCTTCTGCAAGATCATGCCTGTCTAAAACATGCCGCAGCACTTTTATCAGTGCCGGGGTAGGCGGGGGAACCATTAAAGCGGTTAATGCGCCATGGTCGAGACGGAGCTTTGCGGCCAGGGGCGCCGGGGCGCCTCCGTTGGCTTTTTGTGCCGCCGGAAAAAGAATTTTCTCTTCCATTTTGATATGTGTCAGCAGCCCCGCACGAAACTGCTGATAATATTCCATTTGAATTTCCTCCGGATTTTCTGTTGCCTGGTCCAGCAATTCGTCAATCCGGCGATGGTCTTTTGTAAAAAATTGATATAACGGCTTGTTCATTGGTTTTTTAAGTAATACGATATTTTTAATGTTTTTGTTTTGCGGGACGGAGTCCCGGGAGAACATAGGCTATACAAAGTCCGGAGACTTTGTATAGCGGTTGACTTTGTATAGCGTGTCAAAGAAGCCGGGCAGAAAACATCCATGCTCCTGATTCCATTAGCTGCTCAATTTCTGTTCAAGCTTTCTTATCAGCCCAGAAAATGTTTCCGGCATCAGCTCTCCGCACCTTTTTGCCCAGGCCAATGCATCCTTTAGTGCCTGCTTTTCAGTGGAGGGCAAATGGGTGAAGGCTTCTGCAGCATAGGAGAGGGGAACGCAGAGTTCACGTGAATATGTATTTATCCAAAACTCCTTTTCTTCCTCGAATGCAGCAACTTTCGCACTGTCATGTCCTTTGCTTATAATTGATTGCTCCTTTTCAAACCGGCGCTTATCTTCCCTGCGAATGCTGTCAACCGGTATGGAAAGGATCCCGTTGGTAAGGAGATAGCCTGCCTTTTTGATCCACTCATAGTCCCTGACCAAAACGCCGTATTTCAAATCTATGCGGTTTAGTAACGTTATATCTCCCTTACCCAAACCATTTAATTTATCAACAAACTTTCTTAGCGTTAAATATTCCGGCAATCTTTTTTCTGATAAGGCGGTAGCGATCCACAGGGAAATGTTATCGAATAAAAAACCAGTAAGCTTCGCCTTTGAGGTTGCAGCCAATTGATCGTAATGATTGATAAAATAAGCTGAAAATACGGTTTGCGTTCTTGAGATATACTGTGCCAGGCATAGGAGCGTGGAATCCTGTCTGAGCTGCTTGTCAGTCAGGAGATTAAAATAAGTGTCCAGTACCTCACCGTTATTCACCTGCATTTCCTTCAAGCGGTCAAGATAGCTGCGCAGGAACAAAGGATCGCGACTGCCTTCATTGAAGGTTTGTTCCATATTGCCTAGATTATTGGGATCCGCTTCCTGTTTCTTCGCTTCCTGAACAAGACCTATAAAACCAGCCTCATCTCTTTGTCCCACAAATTTATACATGAGATAACCATCACTGTTCACAAACAAAAAAGTAGGAAATGCGCTCACTGCATATTTTCTGGCAATATCCACCCCTTCTCCTTTTTCGGCATCGATCTTATAATTCAGGAAAGCTTCATTGTATTTTTTGCCT
Source organism: uncultured Sphingobacteriales bacterium (assembly GCA_937991535.1). GTDB lineage: Bacteria > Bacteroidota > Bacteroidia > Chitinophagales > Chitinophagaceae > Agriterribacter. The sequence goes on along the minus strand of CALKHN010000102.1, from coordinate 60,645 downwards.
ACAGCCTGTTTGGTGAATATAAATTGTTCCATGTATTTGCAGGGGGCGCACCAGTCGGTAGACACATCAATGAAGATCATTTTGTCAGCTTTCCCGGCTGCCTTGAGCGCTTCCTTCCAGGTGCCTTTGTAAAATTGTATTCCTGTGTTTACGCTCGTTTGCGCCAGTAAGGCCATCACGTAAAAGGTGGTAAAACAAAGAGAAATGATCTTTTTCATCCGTTGGATTTTTTAGTGTATTTCTAATGGCATTTTTTTATAAAAGCCGGATACTGCTTCATTTATTTTAAAAGTAATTTAAGATATTCCTGCGGAACAGGTTCAAGGTAAAATGAATAGCCGGGCTGTTGTATATGTAGAAAAAAGTATTTATCAGGTAAGAAAAGATGATAAAATGTATATTGATGTGTTTGTTTTGCGGGACGGAGTCCCCGAAGAACATACTGTATACAAAGTCCGGAGACTTTGTATAGCGGCTCGGTACGATCAATCACGATCCTTTATTCCCCAATTTTTATCACTACATTTCCTTTTTTCCTGCCGGTATCTACATATTGATGAGCGGCAATAATTTCATCCAGTGTGTATACGCGGTCAATTGTTGCTTTGTAATTGCCGGATTCAAATAAAGTACGTAAAAACTTCAGTTGTTCCTTTCGTTCCGCGGCTACATCCAGGCCGCCAACGGTCACGTACCTGCCATTTTCCTTCAATAGCGCCGCGCATTGTTTCCTGGTTGTTTTGCCTGCCGCATCGAAAATGATATCGAATTTTTCGGCAGTTTGAGTGAAATCTTCCTTATCGTATAAAATAATATTCTCCACGCCTAATTCCTTCACCAGGGCTTGTCCCTGTTCACTGCAAACGGCCGTTATTTTTGCCTTGTAATATCTTGAAATTTGCAGCGCTGCAGTACCTACCGATCCGGTGGCTCCATAAATTAAAACAGAAGGGTTTGTTATTTCTGCAATTTTTGCTTTTTCCAGAAAATACACGGCAGACTGGCCGCCAAATAAAATGGCTGCTGCTTCTTCAAAGCTGGCGTTACGGGGCTTGAACGTAACAGTGCTTTTTTCAGATACAGCAATATATTCTGCATGCGCGCTAAATTTGAAACCTGTTAGTCCATACACTTCATCTCCAACGGCGAAATCGTTTACTTTGCTTCCCGTTTCTAACACCACTCCGGAATATACCGTACCAAGAATGGGATTGCGGGGTTTATTGAAACCCAGGACAAAACGTATCACTATTTTAGCGAATCCCGGAATAGCCAGACCTCTCACCCGTACATCACCGGAATTAACTGCTGAAGCCTTTATTTTTATCAAAAGCTCGCGGCTCCCGGGCTTAGGTTTTTCGACATCAACAATTTTCAGCACTTCTTCCGGTCTGCCGTATTTGGTGCAGATTACTGCTTTCATGGTTGTTTGTTTTTTAAAGTTACTGCTGCTGTAATCGGGCTAATTCTCAAACCGGTAAGCTCCCGCAGGCGCTTCAAATACAACATACCCGTTGCTAAGACCAGTTCTTTTCGCGTAAGATGAGTTTACCTGAACCGTTTTTCCATCTTCATCAGGAAAATAAATGGTTGCCGTGCAATTCGGGGGGATGGTAACCAGGTATACCAGCTTATTGTTTTCGCGCTTCCAGTGGGCTTTGATGTTCCCTGAAGGGGAATCAAATTCCGCTTTTGCCCATGTTAACTGCCCTTTGGTGAATTGAGGAATACGCAGGCTGAATTTACTGAAGCCCGGCAATGCATCATCCTTCCGGATCCCGGCAACCCCGTCAATATACCATGCTCCGGGATACAGATAAGAGCTGTGCAGCAGGGAATGGCCGGGAAGATCTTTTTCCCACATCTCCCACATGGTGGTAGCGCCATTTTCACGCATAAAGCCCCAGCCGGGGTACGTTGTTTGAGAAGTCATGGAATAGAGGAGATCATCGCGCCCTTCTTCCCTGAGTATTTTAAACAACATCGTTCCCCCGGTTATGCCCGCGTCAATATGTCCTTTCTGGTTGACCAGAATTTCTTTTTCCAATCGTTTCATGACCAGAGGACGCAATCCGGCGGGCATAACATCCCCATACAGTGCGGCCGCCAGGCTTCGCATGCTATTGTCGGCATAGTTGTGGTCGCCGGCATGGTACCAGGTTTGGTGAACAGCTTCGCTTGCCGATTTTGCCTGTTGGTCCCATCGTGCTGCTTCTTCATTCCTGCCGATAACCCGTGCCAGCTTTGCGGCTGTTTTGAGGTTGTAAATCCAGTAACAGTTATTGAAAAAAAGGTTTTCATCAGAATTGTTATTCATCCCCTGTTCGGTAGCGTGGGGCCAAAGCCAGTCGCCTAAAAAATCCCATTCTCCGCCGTAGCGCGTTAGCATATTGTTTTTTACATGCGTATCTAAGAAACCCAGCCATCCTTTGATCATATCAAAGTTTTCTTCTATGGCGCGTTTGTCGCCAAGGTACTCATACAGGAACCAGGGCAGTGTAACCACAATGCCGCCCCACGCCGGCCCGCCTCCGCCATGATAAGTAGGTGCTGTTTGCGGTAAGTTCCCGCCGCCCAGCCGCCGTCCGCTTCCAACCTTTTTATGTGCCCATGTGGTATCGTTCATGTTTCCAACCATCGGCTCTGTGCCCTGCACATCCCGCCAGTCCTGCAGCCATTTGGTATAAAAGGCGCCCAGCCCGTAATTGAGCAATCCTGTTTCAGAAGTAGCATGTGCATCGCCCCCGTAGCCAAATCGTTCACGTTGCGGACAATCCACTATATAACCGCCGAGCGATAAATTTTCGAATGTCCATCTTATCGTATTATAAATCCAGTTTTGCAAAGCATCTGAGCACTCAAAGGTGGTGGTGGATTTGAAATTGGTACGCACCATCCATCCTTTGATATCCTCTTTTTGCGGAGCCCGTTTTACACCCTGTATCGTCATCCATCTTCCGGAGTTGTAGTTGAACCTGTTTTTAAAAGTGCCCTCTCCGGTTGGCCCGATAATATACAGGTTATGCAAGCCGTAGGTCATATCGTCCTGTTGCCGTTCGGAAAAAAGCAGCCGCACCGTGTCGCCCGGGTTTCCTTTAAGATGCACCTGTATCCAGCCGGCAAAGTTTACACCCATGTCTGCCCGGTACGTTCCGTTGCTACGATGTTCAATAGAAATAGGCTGTATTTCATCAAACAATGCATTGGTTTCAACCTGCTGGGCCGAAAGTTCCAGTTTCGGGGTATACACATTCACATTTTTCCATGCCTGGTCATTAAAGCCTGTCTCATTCCAGCCGGGTATATCCTTTTTGGCATCCCATATCTCACCTCCGTATCCGCCTACGCCAAAGCCCCAGTTCCCGATAAGCTGATTCGGGCTCGGGTGTGTTTTCCATGTTTCGTCGGTAATAATTCTTGCTAATCGCTGGTTTTGCTTTCCAATAATATCGGTCTGGGCTATAACTATGGGTGTTCGGGGTTTATCGGGTGTAGCATAAGGCGCGTAAATAGACCAGGAAGTGCCCAGCCATAAGCCAATGACATTCTTTCCGGGTTTCAGCGCTGCTGTTATATTATACGCAATATAGCGGGCGCGTTGGGTATGATCGGTTACGGCAGGCGCTAAAACATGAGCGTCTATCTTTTTGCCGTTGATATACACTTCATGGTATCCTACGGATGCCACATACAGCACGGCTCTTTCGGGCTTTGTTTTTAAATCAAACGATTTCCTCATCCACGGATCGGGTATTTTATTGCTGCCCTTATAGGCGTCGTATACTTCACTTGTTCCGATCCATTTTGCCGTCCATTCTTTTTGATCAAACAGCCCGGTGCTGAAGTGAGCGGTTTCGCTAACGGCCGATACCATTCCCTTTTCGTCTTTTACGCTTACTGTCCAGTAATAATCTTTATCAGACAGAAGCGTTTTGCCTTTGTAAGGAATAAGATGTGATTCGCCTGACAGTACCCAGCCGCTGTTCCATATATCTGCTTTGTTTTTGTTGGGCTTATCTTTTGCAGAACTAACCATTATACGGTAAGCCGTTTGTTTTTGAGCAAAATCCGAAGCGTCTGACGGGGACAGCTTCCAGCTGAAACGGGGCTGTTTTACATCCAGTGCGCCGGGATGATCAAGATATTCACAGGTAAGCGCTACAGGGTAGATACTTGATTTGTTTTGTGCGGAAGCAGCAAAAAAAACGCTCAAAAGAAAAAACAGCAGAATAATTTTTATGCGCATATCCAATATGATGGTTGAGGCTAAGATAATACTTATACCGTTGTACTTTACATACGAAATCATTTGGGGTATACCCTATGATTTATTACCTGATGCATCCTCAGTAAAAGATAAAGGGCGCTTTCCGTGCAGCAACGGGCGCCCTTTGCAGGAGTGTTTGATGTTTTATTTTGCCGGCGGTAATAGCACGGCGTCTATAACATGTATAATGCCGTTTGAAGCGGGGATAGAGGCTATGATGTTTGCTCCGTTCACCATGGTTTTTCCATCTTTCACCGTAATGCTGATATTATCTCCGTTGGCTTGCCCGAAAGTTTGCCCTTCGGTAAGCATTTCGGGTTTTAGCACGCCGATATATACATGGTATTCCAGGATGTTGCGGAGATCATCCTTTTTTTCAGGTTTCAGCAAACCGGTTAAAGTGCCTGCAGGTAATTTGTCGAAAGCGGCATTGGTTGGGGCAAACACGGTAAAAGGCCCTGCGTTGGAGAGTGCGTCCACGTATTCTGCTGCTTGAAGGGCTTTTACGAGCGTGGTGTGATCAGCGCTGCCTGCCGCTATTTTTACCACGTCTTTTTGGGATTCATCGTCCTGTACGCCCGACTGACCACTGAGCGGGACAGCAGAGCTTGTAGTTGCACTGGGAGCTTCAGTTGTGCTGGTAGGTGCTTCATTGCACGCCAGCCATAAAATGGCGCCCAGAAGCAAGATTGTGAGAGACAAGTAATTTCTTTTCATAATCGTTTTGTTGTTGTGTAGATGAGGGGTTTTCGGTATACCTGATGCTTACAAGAACCTCGTGCAAAATAATACAGGAAAACGGCGGCTGCAATGACGTTTGTCATACTCCGGAAAGATATCGGTCATCTGCAGCGGATCGGTATAATTAATGGATATGTTTTTGAATTTAATACAAACACCTTATCTTTCGGTATGCAGCCAAACCGTTACCGAATTGCATCGGTAGATATCCTTCGCGGTATCATTATGATCATCATGGCATTGGACCATACCCGGGAATATTTTCATATTACCGCTATGACTGCCGACCCGCTCGATCCTGCAACTACAACCATTCCATTGTATTTTACCCGCTGGATCACTCATTATTGTGCGCCGGTATTTGTGTTGTTGTCCGGTTTATCCGCCTACCTTTCTTCCCGTAATAAAACCCGCAAAGAGGCAAGTGTATTCCTGGTTAAAAGAGGGATATGGCTCGTTTTTGTTGAAATTGTTATTGTAACGTTCGGAATTACATTCAACCCGTTTTACAACTTTATTATTTTACAGGTTATCTGGGCCATTGGCTGTAGCATGATATTGCTTGGACTGTTATCGGCCTTTTCGTATAAATCTGTACTGATAGCCGGCATTGCCATAGTGGGCGGACATAATGTGCTGGATTATGCCTCGCTTCCTGCTGACGGTGTTGCAGGTAACCTGTGGACAATATTTCTTACTTCCCGGGGAGTCGTTATTCCGTTGGGCAGCACCCATTTTATAATGGCTTTATATGCTATTCTTCCCTGGACAGGCGTGATGTGCCTGGGCTTTAGTATGGGAAAATGGTTTCAAAAAGGATTTGACGCTGCGAAGAGAAAACGTTTGCTGATCATTACCGGTATATCATTGACCGTTTTGTTTATTATGCTACGACTGGTAAACGGGTATGGCGATCCCCATTCATGGAGTGCCGCGGAAAATGGCTGGCTTTCTTTTTTGAATACTACCAAATATCCGCCTTCACTACAGTACATTGCCATGACGATTGGTCCTTCAATACTGGTATTGGCGTTATTAGAAAATGTAAAAAGCCCGTGGGTTCATTCACTTTCTGCATATGGCAGGGTGCCTTTCTTTTATTATATACTGCATTTTTATATGCTGCATGTTTTGCTGGTGATCGTGTTTTTTATTTCGGGACATACTACTGCAGAAATTATTGATGTGCAGGGATCACCCTTTTGGTTTAGGCCTTCAAATTTCGGCTATGGATTACCGGTAGTTTACCTGGTATGGATCGCTGTGGTGGTTGCTTTATATATTCCCTGTCGCTGGTTTAGTAATTATAAAAAAACGCACAGGCAGTGGTGGCTGAGTTATATATGAAAATACCTGAAGGATCTGCGGCAGGCTGTTGTTTCGTTACCGATAGTGCAAACAGGTTGTATAAACCCGAAAATTCCACCGATAGCCGTATTCTCATTCCTGTATTACTTTACAGAATAATATTCAAGCTGAAAATTTTTAAATATTTTTACGTATTTTAAGAATTCATAAGCTTGTAAATAATTACTGATGGGGCATTTACCAAAATTAATTGAGGATTTAGCGCTGATATTAATGGCCGGGGCCATTGTAACCTTACTCTTCAAAAGAATTAAACAACCGTTGGTGCTGGGCTATATTATAGCCGGATTCCTGGTGGGTCCGCACTTTCATCTTATACCAACTGTTGTTGACAATGAAAACGTAAAGACGCTTGCAGAAATTGGTGTTATTTTTTTGCTGTTCAGTTTGGGTTTGGAGTTTAGCTTTAAAAAATTAATGCGGGTAGGCGGGTCAGCATCCATCACCGCTTTTGTTGAAATAATTTTTATTACCATATCGGGTTATTTTTTGGGGAAATTATTGGGTTGGTCTACCATGGACAGTCTTTTCCTGGGCGGTATGCTCGCCAGTTCCTCCACTACCATTATAATTAAGGCCTTTGATGAGTTGGGTATAAAAACAAAACAGTTTGCCCGTATCGTATTTGGGGTACTGGTGGTGGAAGATATTGTTGTGATATTGCTGATGGTATTGCTTTCAACGGTGGCTGTTACCCAGCAGTTTGAAGGAACTGAAATATTATTGACCATTCTAAAGCTGTTGTTCTTTCTGGCGCTTTGGTTCATTACCGGGATTTTCCTTTTGCCTACCATTTTAAAAAAGGCGAAAAAGTTAATGGACGATGAAACACTGCTCATTCTTTCAATCGGTTTATGCCTTGGAATGGTGGTTTTGGCTACGCAGGTTGGTTTTTCGGCCGAATTGGGTGCTTTTGTAATGGGGTCTATCATAGCGGAAACCACTTTCGCGGAAAGGGTAGAACATCTTACCAAGCCGGTAAAAGATTTGTTTGGTTCCGTGTTTTTTGTGTCGGTAGGCATGATGATTGACCCTGCGGCTATGGTGGAATACGCGTGGCCCATTTTTTGCGTAACCATGCTTACACTGTTCGGAAAATTTTTTAGTACCACGCTGGGTGCACTGCTTTCGGGGCAACCGCTTAAGCAATCGGTGCAGGTGGGCATGAGTATGGCGCAAATAGGTGAATTTGCATTCATTGTGGCTACACTTGGGCTTTCATTGGGTGTAATCTCCGATTTTCTATTCCCTGTAGCAGTTGGAGCTTCTGCCATCACAACCTTTACAACACCTTATCTTATCAAATACTCAGAGTCCTTTTATACTTTTATTGCAAAGCTCCTGCCCGATAAATGGGTGACCCGGTTAAACCGGTATTCTTCCAGCACGCAAAATATCCAGGCCGAAAGCGACTGGAAGATCGTATTGAAAAGTTATGCCAGGATCGGGCTTATCAATGGGATCATTTTGCTGGCCCTTATATTGGTTTCATCAAATTTCCTGCTTCCCTTTGTGCATGAAAGAGTGGAAGACGAAACCTTAAGGATAGTGATTGTGCTGGTGATATCGCTTGGGGCTGCTTCTCCTTTTATGTGGGCACTTATGGCAAAAAGACCCAATAACCAGGCCTATAAAGAACTTTGGATAGATAAGAAATACAATCGCGGCCCATTGCTGATTGTTGAAATAGCCAGGAATATATTGGGTGTTCTGGTAATCGGGTTTTGGGTTGACAGGCTGGCTTCTACGCAGGTGGCGCTTTTGGTGGCCATACCCATAACTATACTGGTTTTAATTATTTTCTCAAAGAGAATTCAGAAATTTTATCAGCGTATTGAGAGCAGGTTTATCACTAACCTCAATGCCAGGGAAACTGCCGCTGCAAACGGCGGTTCTGCCGAAGCCAATATTCTGCGAAAAAATGTTGACTTTCAATCGGACCTTGTACCGTGGGATGCGCATATAGTAGAAATGGAAGTTAACCCATATGCTGAATATATAGGAAAAACATTACTGGAACTGGCCTGGAGAGAGCGCTACGGAATCAATATTGTTTATATTAAGCGGGGGGATAAGTTAATACACGTTCCCGGGCGCCACAGCAGGCTTCTGCCTTTTGACCAGGTAGGGATTATAGCCACCGATGATCAAATTCAGGTTTTTAAACCCGTGTTTGAAACAACGGAAAGTGGGGTATCCGATGAAGCTGATGTTAGCGATATTACTCTTCAAAAAATACTTGTTGATGAGCATACGAAACTAAAGGGTTCAAATATACGCAACTCCGGGTTACGGGAACGTACCAACGGACTTGTTGTGGGCATACAACGTGAGAAAGAAAGGATATTAAATCCCGATTCTTCCACTATTTTTGAATGGGGAGATATTGTATGGATAGTAGGCGACAGAAAGAAAATATTACAATTCAACCAGGAGAAATAGCAAAATGGCTTGTTGTTAATCCCGGGTATTTTTCGTGAAAGGAAATAAGTAACGGAGATGTTTTTTTAAAGCACCGGAATCAATTGATACGCTCATGTATGAATTATTTTTTAAAAAAGTGGCCGAAAAAATAACGCTAACGCCAGCGCAGCAGGATATCATAAAACACTATCTCATCCCCAAAAAGATTAGGAAGAATCAATATCTCCTGCAGGAGGGCGATGTGGCAAAGCATGCCGCTTTTGTGGAAAAAGGAGCTTTGAGAGCCTATTCGGTAGATGACAGGGGAACCGAGCATATTATCCAGTTTGCTTTTGAGGGCTGGACGATTTCTGATCTGTACAGCTTTTTAACAGGTGAGCCGGCTACATATAATGTTGATGCGCTGGAAGATTCTGAACTCGTACTGATCAGCAAAGCCGCTCAGGATGAAATTCTGAAACAGGTGCCGGAATACGAAGCTTATAACCGCTTGCAGATAACAGGCGCCTACCTCGCGATGCAAAAAAGGCTCACTGCAATGTTGAGCCTGTCGCTTGAAGAGCGATATATTAATTTAACCAGGCTATATCCCAATCTTATACAGCGCGTTCCCCAGCGTATGATCGCTTCCTACATGGGGCTTACTCCCGAAACCCTCAGCCGGGTTCGCAGAAAGATAAAAGACAAATGATATTGATTTTTATCAAGACCTGGTGTTGACGCTTGTCAATGCGCTTTCTTATCCGAACGCAATGGACGACGGCTCATCGCTGCCGTAGTTTTGCATTATCAAATTTATTATGATATGCGAACAAAACAAACAATAGCTATTATTGGCGCAACGGGTAATATGGGGTCTGCCATAGCAAAAAGCCTTTCCAGGGGCAATTACAGGTTACTGCTGTTTACCAGTGATAAAAGCAAGCTCAAAAATCTTGAAGAGGAAATAGCATCCGCTTATCCGGGGGCAGACGTAGAATCTATTAATTGCAGTTACACGGCAAGCTGGGAAGCCGATGTAATTATCGTTGCCACACCTTTTGCAGCAGAAAAAGAAATAGCTGATAAAATAAGAGAGGTAGCAAATCAAAAGATCGTTGTGAGCATTGCCAATCCTTTGAACGATTCATTCGATGGACTGGTGACTCCACCCGGCACAAGTGCGGCAGAGGAATTGCAGAAGCTGCTGCCTCATTCCAAAGTGATCAAAGCATTCAACACCACTTTCGCGGCCGATTTTGCACAGCCCGTAATTGATGGAAAACAGGTAGATGCATTTATTGCCGGTAACGACAGTGACGCGCTGGAAACGGTGAAGGAATTGGTGCAGACCGCAGGTTTCAATCCAATTGTAGCAGGAGATCTGCCGGTGAGCAGGATACTGGAAAATATGCAGTTGTTGCTTATCCGCCTGGGCATAAAATACAATTACAACTGGCTCGCGGGCTGGAAAATATTACATCAGTAAAATCAATACACACAAATGAAAATAACATTAATAGGCGCAACAGGATTTATAGGTTCCGTGGTTTTAGAAGAGGCGCTGAACAGGGGTCACAAGGTAAGCGCCATTGCACGGCATCCTGAAAAAATAAGCATACAAAATGATCATCTCTCGGTGGTTCGCGGCGATGTAATGGATACGGCTGCCTTAACAGAACAGCTCAAAGGAAGCGACATTGTTATAAGCGCATACAATGCCGGCTGGACCAATCCCAACCTGTATACTGATTTTTTAAAAGGCGCGCAGTCCATCCAGGAGGCAACAAAGCAATCGGGCGTGAAGCGGCTAATTGTTGTGGGCGGAGCGGGGAGCCTGTTCATTGCGCCCGGCGTGCAGGTGGTAGATACACCTGAGTTTCCTGCAGACTGGAAGCCCGGCGCTTCAGCGGCCCGGGATTACCTCAGCTTACTGCAAAAAGATGACCAGTTAGACTGGACTTTTTTAAGTCCTGCACTGGAAATGCACCAGGGCTTGCCCAGGAAAAGAACAGGTATATACAGAACAGGTTTGGATAATCCCGTATTTGATGCCAATAACAAAAGCACCATATCGGTTGATGATCTTGCAGTAGCCATTGTTGACGAAGCTGAAAACCCAAAACATACCCGTCAACGCTTTACCGTTGCCTATTGATCATTCAGAAACAAACCTCCTTTTTGGATTAATTTATAAAATAATAAAATAATAAAACAAAAACATGAAAGCATTAGTAGTAGGCGCTAACGGAACAATTGGAAAAGCCGTGACACAGCTCTTAAAAGACAAAGGAGTGGAAGTAGTTGAAGCTTCCCGGTCCGGCAATCCGGCATTGGATATAACAGACGATTCAGGCATGGACGCATTTTTTGCTAAACTTGGAGCGGTAGACGCTATCGTTTCGGCGGCAGGCGATGCGGCATTTACTTCTCTGGATAAGGTTACTGATGCCGATATTGACTTAAGCGTTAACAGTAAGCTTTTGGGTCAGGTAAATTTGGTTCGAAAGGGTCTCAGCAATTTACGTGCGGGCGGAGTTTTTGTTATTACCGGTGGCATCCTTGCTTATTCGCCTATGCCACAAACCTCCCTGATTTCGATGGTGAACGCAGGACTGGAAGGCTTTGCAAGAGCGGTAGCGCTTGAGTTAACCGAAGGTCGCCGGATCGTTGTTGTTCATCCTGCGTGGGTTGCTGAAACGGCGGCAAAAATAGGGATGGATCCCTCACCATGGCCCGATGCTGAAAAAACCGCGACCGCTTATCTGGAAGCGATAGAAGGAACGAATAACGGTGAGCCTGTTTTTGTAAAAGGTTATACTCCGGAAAAGAGATAACCAGGTTGGCATCAGAAAGAAATAACGATATAAAAACAATTAAAAATAGAAATATGAAAGTGAGTATTTGGTCGGATATAAGATGTCCGTTTTGCTATATCGGTAAACGGAAATTTGAAAAGGCTTTGGAGCGATTTGCCGGTAAGGATAAGGTGGAAGTGGTTTGGCGCAGCTTTCAGTTGGATCCAAACCTTGAAACGAAAACCGGTGTTAACGCGGTTGACCATATTGCTGAAATCAAAGGCATTTCAAAGGAGGAGGCAACGGAAATGCACAACCATGTAGCCAGGGTTGCCAAAGAAGCAGGACTGGATTTTGATTTTGAAAAAGCGGTGGTTGCCAATTCCTTTAATGCACACCGGTTGATCCAGTTGGCCAAAACACATGGTTTGGGCAATGAGGCAGAAGAACAGTTGTTCAAAGCGCATTTTACGGAAGGTAAAAATATTGACGACAGGGAAACTCTTGTACAAACGGCCCTTGCTATCGGACTTGACCAGAAAGAAGCGGAGGATATGCTTGCTTCAGATGCTTTTGCAAAAGAAGTTATGGAAGATGAAAGCCAGGCGCATGCTATTGGCGTAAGAGGTGTTCCATTCTTTGTGTTCAATGATAAATATGCTGTTTCGGGCGCTCAGTCGCCCGATACCTTTTTGCAGGCTTTACAGCAAAGCTGGCAGGCATTTGAAGAAGAGAACAAAGCATTGCCAAAAGTATAGGGGAAAATTTTGTTTTCGGAATCAAAAAGTACAATCAAACAATAAACATTTAATAAAACAAACAACAGAAAAATCAAGAGTATGAAAAAATTATTTTCTATCCTGGCAGTCTCTTTTTTAAGCACTGCCTTATTTGCGCAAACTACCTGGAAGGTTGACCCCATGCATTCCAGGTTAACCTTTACTGTTAGCCATCTCGGGATCTCTGATGTGGCCGGATTATTCAAAACATTTGACGTTACAGCCGTTGCTAACCAACCCAATTTCAGTGATGCCGTTTTTGAACTTTCGGTAGATGTGGCTTCTATTAATACAGAAGTGCAAATGCGGGACGATCACCTGAGAAGCGCCGACTTTTTTGATGTGGAGAAGTATCCTAAAATGACCTTTAAAAGCACCTCTGTAAAAAAATCGGCCCGGAACAAATATAAAATCACCGGCGATCTTACACTTTACGGAATTACCAAACCGGTTACAATGGATCTGTGGTACAGGGGAACAATTGAAAACCCGCAGTCAAAAGCCATTACTTCCGGGTTTCAGTTAACGGGTGTTTTAAAACGTTCGGATTTTAATATTGGCACCAAATTTCCTGCACCAATGATCAGTGATGAGGTTCAGATCAAGGCCGATGGAGAATTTATAAAACAATAATTACGCGCAAATGAAGCGTAAAAAATTTATTCATACGATAATTACAGGAGGCGCAGCAATGACAGGTTTATCCGCATTCAACAAGTTTACCAATGATCTGAAAGAACAGGAACAGGTTATGCCTGTTCTGTTCATCGGTCATGGTTCGCCTATGAACGGAATTGAAGACAATGAATTTAGCAGGCGCTGGACGCAAATGGCGAAAGCAATTCCAGCACCGGCAGCGGTTGTAGTGATATCTGCACACTGGCTCAGCAAAGGCACCCGCATTACCGCAGTAGATTTTCCTGAAACCATTCACGATTTCGGTGGTTTTCCGCAGGCGCTTTCTGAAGTGCAGTATCCAGCTCCAGGTAACCCGGCGTTGGCCAGGGAAACGGCTTCTATTATACATTCAGCAAAAGTGGAATTGGATCACGACTGGGGACTGGATCATGGCGCATGGACCGTTGTGCGGCATATGTACCCGGAAGCGAATATCCCGGTGTTGCAGTTGAGCATTGATTATACAAAAGGGCCGCAGTACCATTACGATCTGGCAAAAGAATTGTACGCATTAAGAAAGAAAGGTGTATTGATCATTGGCAGCGGTAATATGGTACATAACCTTAGAATGGTGGCGTGGAATAAAATGGACGAGCCGGGCTATGGGTACGACTGGGCATTGAAAATGAATGATACCTTCAAGCAACACATCAGCAATGGTGATCACAAACCGCTGATCCAATACGAAGGTTTTGGAAGAGACAGTCAACTGGCTATTCCTACCCCCGAACACTATTTGCCCCTGTTGTATACTTTAGGATTGAAAAGTGGAAGGGATGAGGTTAGTTTTTTCAATGATAGGGCAGTGGCGGGGTCATTAACGATGACGTCGGTTAAAATAGGATAATGAACAGCAAACGAATAAACAGCAAAATGAGCAATATGTATAATCTGAAAATCATTTCATCAACCGTTCGCCCCGGCAGAAAAGGACCTGTGGTGGCAAAATGGATCGAAAATATAGCCAGGCAAAATGGCAATTTTAATGTGGAAGTGCTGGATCTGGGTGAGATCAACCTGCCCTTGATGAATGAACCCAACCACCCCATACTAAAAAAATACCAGCATAACCACACCAAATGGTGGAGCGCTAAAATAGATGAGGCGGATGCATTCATTTTTGTAACGGCGGAATATGACTACAATTATCCTGCTCCTTTAAGGAATGCTTTGGAATATCTTTCGCAGGAATGGGGCTATAAGCCCGCCGCTATTGTAAGTTACGGTGGTGTTTCTGCCGGTACCAGGGCATCCAATGCATTAAAAGCCGACTTGTCTACATTTAAAATGGTACCCATAACCGAATCGGTGAACTTTCCGTTTTTCCAGCGAAATATCAATGACCAGAATGAATTTGAAGCCAACGAGGTTTCATACAAGGCCGCGGAGAACATGTTAAAACAGTTGGTACGCTGGGCAAAAGGACTGAAGGCGATAAAAGAAGATAAAGAATAGCATAAGATTATTTTTTCACTTTAAAAACATGTATTATGAAATCATTACAAAACAAAGTAGCCATTGTAACCGGTGGCGGTTCTGGTATCGGTAAAGCTGTTTCGTTGCTCTATGCAGAAGAAGGTGCAAAAGTTGTGGTGTCGGATATCAATGAAGAGCATGGCACTGCGGTGGTAGACGAAATTAAAAAGAACAACGGTGAGTCCTTTTTTGTTAAAGCTGATACTTCCAGCGCGGGAGATAACCAAAAACTGGTTGAACAAACGGTAGCAAAATACGGCGCTCTGCACATCGCGGTAAACAATGCAGGCATTGGAGGACCTATAAGTCCGGTGGGTGATTACCCGGTGGATGGTTGGGACAAAACAATCGCCATTAACCTTTCCGGCGTGTTTTATGGGTTGCGCTATCAGATTCCTGCAATACTTGCAGCAGGTGGCGGCAGCATCGTAAACATGGCATCAATACTCGGAAAGGTGGGCACAAAAGGTTCTGCCGCCTATGTAGCAGCCAAACATGGTGTAATTGGCTTAACAGAATCTGCTGCCCTCGAATACGCCG
Organism: uncultured Sphingobacteriales bacterium; assembly: GCA_937991535.1. Classification (GTDB taxonomy): domain Bacteria; phylum Bacteroidota; class Bacteroidia; order Chitinophagales; family Chitinophagaceae; genus Agriterribacter. Next base: position 45,595 of record CALKHN010000102.1, on the reverse strand, counting down.
ATCAGAAAGTTCGTATTAATGCAGTTGGTCCTGGTTATATCAGTACTCCCCTGCTCGACTCATTAGATGAAGCAACAATGAAAGCGCTGGTAGGTTTGCATCCTATAGGAAGATTGGGAAAGGCTGAAGAAGTAGCGGAACTGGTATTGTGGCTGAGTTCTGATAAGGCTTCCTTTGTTACAGGTGCTTACTATAATGTAGATGGCGGATACCTGGCGCAGTAGGAGAGGGAAGTGGTAAGTGGTGAGGGTGAGAAGTGAGAAGTGAGAGGTGAGAAAACGGACGTGAGAAGGGGAAACTCGATTCACCACTTACTATTCACTATTCACTATTCACCATTCACTATTCATTACAACAAGTATAACTAAAAAATTAATCAGGTTACGATGGAATTAGGACTCATTACTTTTGCCGACATGCACCCGGAAACATTGCCGGGACCGGGGATCAATGCACACCAGCGCATTAAGGATCTTATAGAAGAGATACAACTGGGTGATCAGTTGGGGTTGGATGTATTTGGAGTAGGCGAACATCATCGCCCGGATTATGCCGTGTCATCTCCCGCGGTAATACTGGGTGCGGCAGCGGCGGTTACCAAAAACATAAAACTTGCCAGTGCCGTAACGGTATTGAGTTCAGACGATCCGGTTCGGGTGTTCCAGGATTTTGCCACGGTGGATCTTTTATCGGGTGGCCGTGCGGAAATAATGGCGGGCAGAGGTTCATTCATAGAATCCTTTCCTTTGTTCGGTTATGATTTGAATGACTATGATGAACTCTTCACGGAAAAATTGGAGCTTTTACTAAAACTCAATGGAACTGAAAAGCTTTCCTGGCAGGGAAAACACCGGCCTTCCTTTGATGATCTTGGCATCTATCCCCGACCATACCAGCCATCTATCCCTATTTGGCTTGCAGCCGGCGGCACGCCTGCATCTGCGGTAAGAGCGGCTACACTGGGGCTACCGCTTATGTTAGCCATTATTGGCGGCAGACCGGAGCAATTTGTACCCTTTGTAAATCTGTATCGCGAAACGGCAAAAAAAACAGGAAAGGATTTGAATAATCTGCAAATGGGCATCAACAATCACGTGTATATAGGAGAAGATTCTCAAAAAGCGGCGGATGAATTTTATCCCTATTATGCCGCAATGATGAACCGTGTGGGCCGCGACAGGGGCTGGTCACCGTTGAGCCGCCAGCAATTCGACTATTCGCGATCGCCCAAAAGCGCCCTTATGGTAGGCAGTGTGCAGGAAGTAATTGATAAGATATTATACGAACATGAATTGTTTGGCAATACCCGCTTTCTGGCGCAGGCAAGCGTTGGTAATGTGCCGCATGCAAAAACGATGAAGTCTATTGAACTGTTCGGCACCAAAGTGGCGCCGGTTGTAAGAAAAGCGGTAAGCGAATCAAAACAATCAGAAAAAAATAAAATCTCTTTATGATACAATTGTTCAACACCAATCACAACGCTAAAGGCATAGATATTTCTTTACTGATAATGCGTATTGGAATTACACTGCTGATGTTTACACATGGCATTCCCAAAATAGCGAAGCTCTCTGAAACACCTGTTCAGTTTATAGACTTTTTAGGTTTGGGCGCAACATTTAGTTTATGCCTGGCTATTTTTGCCGAAGTGATTTGTTCCTTTTTCGTCATGCTTGGACTCGGCACCCGGCTGGCAGTTATTCCACTGGTGGTAACCATGCTTGTGACAGTGTTTCATGTGCATATCGCCGACCCGTTCGTGAAACAGGAAATGGGGTTGCATTATATACTCACCTATGTTGTGCTGTTTGTTATGGGCAGTGGGAGGTATTCGATTGATCATCTCCTGTTTGCCGGTAAACGGCGTAACCAATAGTTTGCACTTTCCTGAACGCAACACGGGTTACTACTTCCGTTGATCATTATCAATAGTCGGCATTGACGTTTGTCAATGCTTTTTCTTGCTTGCAAGCAATGCTGTAAACATCGGCCTGGCGTAGCTTTGCAGTATCGAAAACAAAACAGGTTCAGATTGTTAATAGAAAAAACAATTAAAATGAATAAAGAACAAATCAATCCCATGATGTGCGATCCGGAAACGGGTATTTGCGAAATACCTGGCGCTTATACATCCGGTAACGGTATCAATACGGCGGCCACACAGAATAAAGTGCGGATCCTTTATTTTACCGACCCTATTTGTTCGTCCTGCTGGGGTATTGAGCCCCAACTGCGGAAGCTGAAATTGGAATATGGCGAATATTTTGATATAGAGTATAAAATGGGTGGCTTACTGAAAAGATGGGATGTGTATGGCGGAAGAGATGTAAGTGGCCCAGCCAGTGTTGCACAACATTGGGATGAAGCGGGCGCTTATTATGAAATGCCCATTGATGGCGACCTGTGGCTTGAAGATCCTTTAGGGTCTTCGTATCCGCCTTCCATTGCTTTTAAAGCCGCGCAATTACAGGGAACAGAAAAAGCATTGCTTTTTTTGAGAAGGATAAAGGAAATGGTTTTTATGGAAAAGAAGAACACTACCAAATGGGAACACCTGCTGCAGGCTGCGTTGCAAACAGGACTGGATATTGAAAAGTTTAAAACTGATTTTGAAGGCAGTGCCAAAGCATTGTTTGAAGAAGATCTTTCTCTGGCGAAACAATTGGGCGTTAGGGGTTTTCCGAGTATATTTTTTACCGATGAAGACAATAACCGGTTTTTGGTATATGGCTCCAAACCGTATAAGCAATACGAGCAGGCTTTATTGAAGTTATATCCGAACGCCCTCAAAAAGATCATTGATACATCCTGGGAAAATATATTCAGCCATTACCCTACGCTTACCACAAAGGAATTTTCGGTATTGGTTAATAATAACACGGAAGAAGCAGCAGTTCTTTTAAATGATTTGTATATGCAGCAAAAGATAGGAAAGTACGAATCGAAAAATGGGCCGTTGTGGCTGAAAAAATAGCTGAAGCGTAACCTGAATATTTACTTATTACAAGCAAGCACGTTTTTAAAACATATATCATGGAAAATAAAATACTGGGTTTGCATCACATCACCGCCATTGCCGGTAATGCAAAGCGCAATTATGAATTTTATACAAAGGTTCTCGGTTTAAGAATGGTTAAGAAGACCGTGAACTTTGATGACCCCGGCACCTACCATTTTTATTTCGGCGATGAAAAGGGAACGCCGGGTACCATCCTCACCTTCTTCCCATGGGAAGGCATTGGCCAGGGGCGTACAGGTGTGGGTATGGCAACCGATATCGGTTATTCCGTTCCCAAAAACAGCCTTACATTTTGGGCAGACCGTTTTAAGAAATTCAATATAAAACATGGTGAACCTGCAGAAAAATTTGGCGAACAATACCTTCCTTTCCGGGATCCCGATGGTTTGAATATTGATCTGGTTGTTTCAAATACTGAAGACAACAGAAAACCATGGGAAACGGAAGAAGTAAAAGCCGATGCAGCCATAAAAGGGTTTCAAAGTGTTACGTTAACCTTAAAAAGTGTAAACGCCACAGCGGAAATATTAACCGGTGTACTGGGTTATAAACTGCTGAAACAGGATGGGAACCGGTATCGTTTTATAACAGATGCTATAGAAACCGCCGCAATCGTAGATATTGCAGAACTTCCTCAGTTGCCGGCCGGTTATAATGCCGCAGGAACCAATCATCATATTGCTTTTAGGGTGAAAGATGATGATGTTTTAATGGATTATCGTGAAAAGATTGCTGCAAAAGGTCTGGGTATTACACCAAAAATTGACCGGGATTATTTCTTCTCTTTATATTTCCGGGAACCCGGCGGCGTATTGTTTGAACTGGCTACAGATAATCCGGGGTTTACAAAAGATGAGCCGTTGAATGAACTGGGCACACATCTCAAACTGCCAAAGCAGTATGAACCATCAAGGGCTGAAATTGAGAAGGTTTTGCCTTCACTTGGTTAATCATATTTCCCTCATTATTTCAGAAAATATCCTGTAAGAGGTCACTCTGTCTTCATGATCATAAATATTAGAGACGGCCATGATCTCGTTCACTCCTGTTTGCGTTAGAAAGTCTTCGGTCTTTTTCTTCACTGTTTCCTTATTGCCGGCAAAGCTGTATTTCAGCATTTGCTGTAAGGCGGGGTTTTCCATTAGCCCGCGCAACTCAGGTGTCATATCGGTGGGTTCCTGGAGATATGTGGAAATTCCGGTAAATACTGCAAGAAACATGCGGATCAAAGAAGTTGAAATTTTTTCCGCCTTTTCATTGGTATCTGCTGCCATAACATTGATACATGCAATGGTATAAGGCTCTTTCAAAAATTCCGACGGCTGAAAATTATTGTAGTAAATAGTAAGGGCTTCAAACATATGGGTGGGTGCAAAATGACTGGCAAAGGCATAAGGTAATCCTTTTGCTGCCGCCAGGTGTGCACTGTCGGTGCTGGAACCCAAAACATACAGGGGAACATTCACTCCTTCGGCAACGGTAACCCGTACTTTGGCAGTACTGTTTGCCGGGGAAAAATATTGCTGGATCTGGCTTATTTCTTCCGGGAATCTATATACCGACTGCATCCTGTCTGAACGAATGGCCTGAGCTGTAACCTGGTCTGTACCCGGCGCCCTTCCCAGTCCCAGATCAATACGGTTGGGATAAAGTGAACCTAAAGTGCCGAATTGTTCGGCCACGATAAGCGGGGAGTGATTGGGAAGCATAATTCCACCGGAACCAACTCTTATCTTTTTTGTTCCGCCTGCGATATAGCCAATGAGCACCGCGGTAGCCGAACTGGCAATACCAACCGCATTATGATGCTCTGCCAGCCAAAAACGCGTGTACCCAAAGTCCTCTGCCTGTTGCGCCAGGCTAAGGCTCTTTTTAAAAGTTTCTGCCGGGGTGCTTCCGTTGGAAACAGCCGCCAGTTCTAAGATCGAATAAGGTATATTTTTTAGTTTCATTGTAATTTTAATTCCCTCTTTTTTATATTATAGCGGGTTCTGTTGCTGCTTGTTTTACAAAATCAAAAAATCATTGTCGTCTGTTCACTGGTTAGCACCGGCAAAAAATGAAATGTCATTCATTTTGCCCTGGCGGTATTCGCTGTATAGTCGCGCAATATCTTCATCATGGTCTCCAATAAAAGGGCCGTGAGAAACGATAGGGTCGCCTTGTGGCTGTGCTGAATATAAAAGAAAACGAACCCCGGTGTCGCCGGCAGTCAATCTTAATTCACTTAAAGAGTTGTCGGTATATCTATCCAGCCAGCCAACCTGGTTTTGATTGATCATCTTATCATCATCACCTACTTTTAAACTTCCTTCCAGTACATATAAAAAAGTAGTGAACGACGATGGAATATTTTGCAGCGTTGATGTGCCTGCCTGCATTTGAATGTCGGCCAGTATCAGGGGAACATAATTGGATACGGGTGAGGAGACCCCTGCAAACGAACCGCTATAAATCCTTATGTTTAATCCATTTTCGGATACTTTTGGAACATTTTTCAAAGGTAAATCCTGCAGCTTTGGCATTGTCCACCTTTTATCTTTTGGGAGGGTTAACCACAACTGCATAAGACGCATTTTCGCTTTCTTTTCAATGGTTTCCGTGTGAACAACACCGCTACCCGCTGTCATTATCTGCAAACCGCCGGCTTCCATTTTATGAGCGCCATTGCCCATTTCGCCTTCAATCAGCAGACTAACGGTTTCAAACCCGGCATGTGGATGTGGCCCACCCACCGGCACTTCATCTTTTTTATCAAGCACATCATCCATTAGTAAAATGAAAGGATCACTTTGTGTATAACCGGTCTGAATAACAGCCCGGGCTGTATGTCCTGCCCCCAGGAATCCCGGCTGAGACGGGGGCGTTTGAATACTTATTAAATTTCTTTTGATAGCCATAATGTTTTCTTTTAATGTTATATATCAGTTCTGATTCGTTTCCTGAGTTCAGCAACCTGTTAATAAAAAAGGTTTGTTTTTTTAAGTCCCTTGCCCTGTTTCACGGGGACTTAATTTATTATTGCAAAGTTACTGGTTTTTACTATACATTTGTAAGTGCTATACGGGTGTATAGTACTATACTTTATGATAGCTAAACAAAAAAAAATAGAAAAGTCAATTGAACCCAGAACCTCTGAATGCATGGGGATGTTGCGACCAATAAGGGATGCATTGGATGTGTTGAATGGCAAATGGAAACTTCCGATCATCGTAGCATTAACTTTTGGTGAAAAGCGTTTCGGGGAAATATCAAAAGAGGTTCACGGAATTACCGACAGAATGCTGTCTAAGGAACTCCGCGACCTTGAAATAAACGGGCTTGTAAAGCGCACGGTGGAAGACGCATATCCTGTTAAAGTTACGTATGCCTTAACACCGCACAGTAAATCGCTCAACGGGGTAATTGAATCGTTAAGGAAGTGGGGGGTATTGCATAGAAAAAATATCTTACAGCGTTCATTAAAGAAATAAATCAACTGCATGTGTTTATATTTAACAAACCTTCAGGAGCAAAGAATTAAATAAGTTGTATCCTTGCAAAAAACATAAAATAATCAGCAAACCTCACTCATATACCACACTCAAAATTCTTTTTACATGCGTGACATTTGTGCTTGCTTTCCTGCTGTCGTGCCAGGTAAAAAGAGCGGTTAAAGTTTCATTGAACCTTCCTGTTTCACCAGTGAGTGTTTCTAAACTCAGCATGGTAAACAACTGTACTTCTTTGAACGAACTAAAAGACGCTGCAGTACCGGCGCACATTAAAAAGACGATTCCTCTGCTAATGGTTTTATTTGCAGCAATTCCCCTGCTGCTGATCCATGCCTTTCAATACAAATCAGGTTATTTTTTTGTTAGTACATCATTCAGAGATCGCATTCCTTTATTTCTCCGGCACCGGAAGCTGTTGGTTTGATATCCTCCTTTCTTCACCGGTTATTTTATTGCAATAAGCATAGGACTTAATGGGCTTTTTATTTCCCGGATGAATATCCGGCAGGAGGATATTTTAAACAATTGCACATGAATAATAACAACAATAACGCATCTTCATTTATGATAGCTGGCTTGTTTACGCTGGCATTACGCCTGGTTACAGGATGGACTTATTTTTCGGCTTTTTGGCGGAGACTGGTTTTGGAAAATAAATTAGATCCCGGCGGAACGGGTTATGTTGGCGAAAAATTTAATCATTTCCTGCCTAACGCATTAGGTATAAAACCCATAATAGAATACATGGTAACCCATCCTGAAAGTTTGTGGTGGGCAATGGCCGTTTTTACCATCATTGAAGGCATTGTGGGTTTACTTTTTATGCTTGGATTGTTTACCAGGCTTATGAGCATTGGCGTATTCAGTCTTGCTATGGGTATTTTACTGGGTTCCGGGTGGCTGGGTACCACCTGTTTGGATGAATGGCAAATTGGAATATTGGGTATAGCCGCAGGGTTTACAATATTCTTTTCCGGCAGTGGAAAGCATTCGCTGGACTACTGGCTTGGTTCAAAATCATTGAAATTAACGCAACAAAAATGGTTTGTGTGGCTGGGTTCCGGGGTATTACCCATTCAAACAAAACGTTTGCATAAAATTGTATTTTCAGGCGCTGCCATTATTTTGGGTATCAGCCTTCTTACCAACCAATATTTTCATGGTGGTGTTTGGGGAACTTTGCACAATAAATCGGTAAAGCCCAAAATAGAAATCGCAGAAGCGGGTATTGATAACGACATACTTTCCTTTAGCGTGTTTAGAGTGGAAGGCGCCGATGTATACGGCTCTTTTTTGATTGGCATAACTTTAACCGACATCAACGGGAATATCATTCTGGAAAAAGATAATAGAGATTTAGCTGCGTTTCCGGAGAATAACATCGCCAATAAATATGTTGCCAGCGTAAAGCCGGGTAAACACAGCCTGGTGATCCCCCTGGGAGCCAGGGCCCAATTAACAATTCGCGATAACACGCTTAGCGATTTGCCAGCGGGGAATTACATGTTAACGCTTACGGACATCAGTGGAATAACCTGGACAAAAAGTATAGTGTTTTAATGGCTCATTAATCAGCTAACATGTGCAGGCGGTATACAAATAATTTTCTTAATTTCACAACTACACCCAACCCCTTACACCGTGGATCGTTCTGATTTTCTAAAGCGTTTGATCGCTTCCGTTACTGTTGGCCGGCTACCTGTTTCTCTTACTAAGGAATTCAGGAAGATTTACCTGCTACAAAGCTTTGTTGCCGGTTTCAGACATTATGAGGGGATGCAGCTACTGGATAGTATGAAAGAGGGCGATTTGCTGGAGCTGGCCAGAGAGCCAGGCAACATGCACGATGATTGCGCTATAGCCCTTCACTGGCAGGGTAAAAAGGTGGGTTATATACCGGCGGCCATTAATGAAATGCTGAGTTATTTATTAGATGCAGAAGCGTTGAGCCTGTTTGCAGTGATCACACATCTTCAAAAAAATGCGAAGCCCTGGGAGAATGTGGCGGTAGCTGTTTATTTTGTTCAGGAAGTAAATAAGGATCTTCCGGCGCACGCCAGCCATCTTACCCGTATAGAAGCGCCGCATTACCGTACCTTGCATAAAAAGAAGGAGCACAAACGCCGGCACTCCGCTATTACCGCAGAGGAATTGTTTGATAATACAGACAGGGTGATCAATCTTGATGCTATTCCCCCGGAGCAGCAGGAAGCAAAAGCCTATTTTGAAAAGTACTATGAAAAACGCCCGGTTAGTATGAATAAGGCCGGCAGGTATGTGCACGTAAAGGATGATGGAATATACACATATATGTATGAGATTGACGATGAGATTAATGAACTGACAGATAAAAAGGGGAAAAAATGGCTTGAGTTTTTTCTCGTATAGCCATTATCTGTTCGCAGTCATTAGCCGGTTTATACCCGATATGCGTATAGAAAGGATTTTGATGAGACATGAAAAATAACAATATCAACATTATGGGAATCTGAGTTCTTACTATTTTAATTCTGTTTTTTATGGAAGACGTCAAACTGCAACTGAACGACAAAGGACATGGACATTTTTATATTTCAGATGGGGAAGAACAGGTAGCGGAAATGGTGGTAAGCATTTCTAACGGCTTACTAACGGTGTACCATACTGAAGTGTTGCCAAAAGCGGAAGGCAAAGGCCTGGCAAAACAATTGCTGGCTGCCATGGTGGATCATGCCCGCAAGAATGAATTGAAAGTGATTCCGCTTTGTCCTTATGTACATGCACAATTTAAACGACACCCGCATGAATATGCGGATGTGTGGCATAAATCTGATCAATAGGTATAGTTTATGAAACTTATTATTAAAAATATGGTTTGTCCGCGCTGTATCAGTTCGGTGGAGCAAATTCTTAAGGATAGTGCTCTGCAAACGCATTATGTTCGTCTTGGAGAAATAGAATTAACCAGGGACCCCGGAAAGAAGAAACTGGAACAGTTTTCGGCAGCGCTTAACAAAAATGGTTTTGAATTGTTAGACGACCGGAAAATGCAATTGATCGAAAAAATCAAAAACCTCCTGATTGGCAAAGTGCAGCAGGGAAATGTAGAAGGTCATTTTAGCGTAAGCAAATTCCTGGGCAAAAAAATATTCAGAGACTATTCCTCTCTCAGCAAATTATTCTCTGAAGTGGAGGGCATCACCATTGAGCAATTCTTTATTTTGCAAAAAATAGAAAAGGTTAAGGAATGGCTTATGTACAACGAACTGTCTTTAAACCAGATCGCTTTTAATTTGGGTTACAGCAGCACCCAGCATTTGAGCAACCAGTTCAAAAAATTAACAGGCATGACGCCAACACAATTCAAAAAATTAGGCGCCCCGCACCGCAAGGCTATTGATGCTATCCGTACATGATCTGCTCTTCAACCGGATGTACATTTTATCCATAACAATGTAACAGTAGCTATATTATAGTTGGGAACTTTGTGGCATTAAACCTACAACAGGATGAATACAAAGAACCATGAATACAATTTGCCTTTAGCAGGAGTGGAAAGTGAACATTGTGCATTGATCGTTGATAAGGGATTGAGTAAGATAGATGGCATTACGGCTCATAAAGTGGAACTGAATAACAAAAGAGCGGTTGTTGATACAGCCGATGCGGTGGAGATATTGCCGCAGGCGGTTAAAGCCATTCGCAGTCTTGGCTATGGGGTAGATACAATAAAGCAATCCTTCCCGGTACTTAACATGAGTTGTGCTTCCTGTGCTGCAAGTTCCGAAAGTATGTTACGAAATCAGCCTGGCGTTGTAAGCGTAGCAGTTAATTACGCCAACAGCAACGCGCAGGTGGAATACCTTCCAACGGTTACCGGCCCGGCTCAGCTAAAAGCAGCGTTGCAGGGCATAGGGTACGACCTGGTGGTTGATGAGAGTGACGACGCGAAAGATGCGCTCACGGTATTGCAGCAAAAGCAGTACAAAGCACTAAGAGCCAAAACCATAGCGGCGGCAGTACTTTCCATACCCGTGGTAGCGATCGGCATGTTCTTTATGGACCTGCCTTATGCCAACTATATCATGTGGGCATTGAGCACCCCCGTTATTTTTGTTTTTGGAAAACAATTTTTCGTAGGCGCCTGGAAACAACTAAAACACCGGTCGGCCAACATGGATACCCTGGTAGCATTGAGTACCGGAGTAGCATATTTGTTCAGTGTTTTCAATACTTTGTTCCCAGCTTACTGGCATAGCAAAGGATTGCAAGCGCATGTATACTTTGAGGCCGCCGCGGTAATCATAGCGTTTATATTGCTGGGCAAATTGCTGGAAGAAAAAGCGAAAGGCAATACTTCGTCAGCCATAAAAAAACTCATGGGTTTACAGCCTAAAACCGTTACCGTAATACATGAAGGTGGCCACCAGGCGGAGATGCCCGTTGCCGGGGTGACGGTGGGTACAACCTTACTGGTAAAGCCGGGCGAAAGAATAGCGGTGGACGGAACGGTAAGCGATGGCAATTCTTTTGTGGATGAAAGCATGATTAGCGGGGAGCCGGTGCCGGTTGAAAAAACAAAAGGGGAGAAAGTATTTTCGGGGACCATTAATCAAAAAGGAAGTTTTCAGTTTGTGGCCGATAAAGTAGGCGGCGATACGGTGCTGGCACATATTATTAAAATGGTGCAGGAGGCCCAGGGCAGTAAGGCGCCTGTACAAAAGTTGGTAGATAAAATCGCGGGAATTTTTGTTCCCGTAGTAATCGGCATTGCATTGCTAAGTTTGGTAGTTTGGATTGTTTTGGGTGGCGATAGTGGATTTACCCACGGATTGCTGGCAATGATCACGGTATTGGTTATCGCTTGTCCGTGTGCGTTAGGACTGGCCACGCCAACAGCTATTATGGTGGGGGTGGGCAAAGGCGCCGAAAATGGTATCCTCATCAAAGATGCCGAGAGCCTGGAGCTGGCAAAAAGGGCAGACACTGTTGTTCTTGATAAAACCGGAACCATCACCGAAGGAAAACCGGCGGTAACAGATATTATTTGGCTAAACAACAACTCAAAAGATATTCCTGTACTTCTGTCTGTGGAGAAGCAGTCGGAGCACCCTTTGGCTGAAGCAGTTGTAAAACATTTTGGTACAGTGCAGGGCGGCTTACCCGTACAGCATTTTGAAAGTATAACGGGTTTTGGTGCAAAAGCGCAGGTAAATGATCAAACCTGGTATGTGGGCAATTTGCCATTGCTGCAAAAAAATAATATAACAGTAGCAGATCAGTTAAAGCAGTCGTCGGCAAAATGGCTTGCAGAAGCTAAAACCGTTATCTACTTTGCTAATGAAAAGCAGGCGCTGGCAGCGGTAGCTATTGCCGACACCATCAAAGCCTCTTCTGCGGAGGCCGTAAAACAATTGCAGGACGCCGGCATAACAGTGCACATGCTTACAGGCGATAATCACACTACTGCAAAGGCTATTGCGGAAAAGGTAGGAATACAGCATTTTCAGGCAGAAGTATTGCCCGCGCAAAAGGCGGAATTTGTAAAAAAGTTACAGCAATCCGGCAAAACGGTAATGATGGTGGGCGATGGCATTAACGACAGCAGTGCACTGGCGCAGGCGGATGTAAGCATTGCCATGGGCAAAGGCAGCGATATTGCTATGGATGTGGCAAAAATAACCATCATTTCATCCGATCTTTCTAAAATTCCAAAAGCCATTCAATTGTCAAAACATACGGTTGCTACCATTAAGCAAAACTTGTTTTGGGCATTTATTTATAACTTTATCGGCATACCGGTAGCTGCAGGTATTTTATATCCTCTAAACGGATTTCTTTTAAACCCAATGATTGCCGGGGCAGCTATGGCGCTGAGCTCCGCAAGTGTAGTTGCCAACAGCCTAAGATTGAAGGGGTTAAAAATATAAACTGCCTGGGTGTGTAGTAATACCGTGTAGCATAATTCCGGTTAGCACAACAGCGCGTGAGTTGCTGACCTTAACTTTGCAATAAAAAAAACGGGATGAACAAATTCTTAAATAGTATAAAAAAAATTTTCAGGGGATGGTTTACCAAAAGCTGCTGTAAATAGAAAGCGGGAGCCATTGCAATAAGCATTTAATCAAAAAGGGAAAAATCATGAAAACAATACAACTTAAAACAAATATCAATTGTAGCGGATGTGTCGAAAAAGTAAAGCCTGCACTAAATGAAACTTTTGGTGAAACCAACTGGAAGGTAGATACTGCAGATCCCAAAAAAGTATTAACGGTTATTGCGGAAGATGCAGATGAAGATGACGTGATAAAAGCTGTAGAAAGAGCGGGCTATAAAGCAGAGCAACTGAAGTAAGCAACAAAATAAATTCAATAACGATGAAAAAAAAGGCACTTAAAAACTCAGTAACCGGTAGCCGTTGGCTGATGCAATTATTTGGAATTATTACGTTGGTAATTGTGTTTGCCGCATGCAGGCAGGGAGGCGCCGCCGGGGTAATGGATAAAACTTACGAAGGTGAGGGAGATAACCTGGAACGAGTTGTGCAGGAACTGGTTGCACCCCCGATGTTACCCAAACACGACCAGGAGGCTATAGGCGGACCGAAGATCGTTGAAGTAACCTTAACCATAGCAGAAAAGAAAATAGAAATAGCTCCCGGCGATTCTGTGTGGGCAATGACATTTAATGGTTCGGTACCCGGACCTATAATTGTTGTGCATCAGGATGACTTCGTGGAATTGACGCTTAAAAATCCCGCCACCAATACCCAGATCCATAATATAGATTTTCACGCGGCAACAGGTGAAATGGGCGGGGGCGATATATCAATGGTTAATCCCGGGCAGCAGGTTAAGTTCAGATTCAGGGCTACCCGTCCGGGTGTTTTTGTGTATCACTGTGCTCCGGGAGGAATGATGGTTCCCATGCACGTTGTTTCGGGCATGAATGGCGCTATAATGGTGCTGCCACGTGAAGGACTTAAAGATGAAAAGGGTAACCCGGTTACTTATGACAAAGCCTATTATATTGCCGAACAGGATTTCTACCTGCCGAAAGATGCCAACGGAAAATATAAATACATCGCCACTCCTCAGCAAAGCATGCAGGAAATGGAAGGGGCTATCAAAACGCTTACCCCAACTCATATTGTTTTTAATGGCCATAAAACGGCATTGATCGGCAAGAGGGCGCTCACAGCTAACGTTGGGGAAAAGGTTTTGTTCATTACATCGCAGGCCAACCGCGATACCCGTATCCACCTCATTGGTGGTCATGCAGATTTGTATTGGCCGGAAGGGAAATTCAATAATCGGCCTTATACCGACCTGGAAACCTGGGCTATACCCGGCGGGTCTGCCGCGGCCGCCTTATATAAGTTACGGGAGCCGGGTACTTATGTATATTTAAACCATAACCTGATAGAAGCTTTTGCTTTTGGAGCAATTGCCCAGATTAAAGTGGAAGGGAAATGGGATAACAGCCTTATGAAACAGATTGATAAACCGGGTCCCATTAAATGATTTTATAAAAGGGTATGATCATTACCCATTTAAAAACTACATGTTATGCAGCATCAAAATACAATTGAATTGTTAGGTGATAAGGCCGCCTATTATTTAGATCATACCTGCACCACTGTTGATAAAACAATGATTCACCTTCCATCGGCTGATCATGTGTCGGAAATCTGGGTTAACAGCAACCGCAATAACCAGGTTTTGCGCAGCATGCAGGCTTTATTGGGTCATGGCCGTTTGGGCGGCACAGGCTATTGCAGCATTTTTCCGGTAGACCAGGGTATTGAGCATAGCGCAGGCTCGGCGTTTGCCCCTAACCCGCTTTATTTCGATCCGGAAAACATTATTAAACTGGCTATAGAAGGCGGCTGCAATGCAGTTGCTTCAACGTTTGGTGTGCTGGGGATTATGAGCCGCAGGTACGCGCATAAAATTCCTTTTGTGGTGAAGATCAATCACAATGAGTTTTTAAGCTTTCCTAACCGCTATGATCAAACGCTGTTTGGAAGCGTAAAGAGCGCGTGGAACATGGGTGCTGTTGCTGTGGGCGCTACTATATACTGGGGAAGCGCCGAAAGTGCCCGCCAGCTTAAGGAGATAGCTGAAGCCTTTGAAGTTGCGCATGAACTGGGAATGGTCACCATTTTATGGTGCTATACCCGCAACAATGCTTTTAAGGTGGATGGTACAGATTATCATACTTCGGCCGATCTTACGGGACAGGCCAATCATTTGGGCGTTACCATACAGGCCGATATCATAAAACAAAAGTTACCAACCAACAACGGGGGCTACCTGGCAACAAAGCATGGCAAAACCAGCCCGCTGGTATACGACAAATTAACTACAGATCACCCTATTGATTTAACCCGTTACCAGGTATTGAATTGCTATAGCGGAAAAGTAGGTTTAATTAACAGTGGTGGCGAAAGCAAAGGTGAAAGCGATCTGCAGGAAGCGGTAACCACTGCGGTAATTAATAAACGGGCCGGTGGCATGGGGCTAATTTTAGGCAGAAAAGCATTCCAGCGCCCTTTTAATGAAGGTGTAGAAATGCTGCAGGCCATACAGGATGTGTATTTGGATAAGGACATTACAATTGCTTAATGTGCGATAATAAAAACCGGTTGCATATTAGCAATCTTGTGTGCAGATAAGCCGTCTTTATTTGCTCTTGCATGCCAAAGCGACAGCCATACCCGTTCAGCCGCGCAGCCATCTGGCGATTATTTTGACATTTCCATAATCTGGGGAGTGGTTACTGCATGCGGGTTTCAGGTATAGAATAAAAATAATGCTTGATCAAAGTCAATGCTATTTATTAATTCAACTCAACACGCAAAGCCTGATTGTATCGTAGCTTTACAGCATACAACTTTATTGTATGGCTCAGTTGATCACCGGTATACATCACGTTACGGCCATCGCCTCCGGCGCTCAGAAAAATATTGAATTCTACCGGGGTATCCTGGGGCTGCGGCTGGTAAAGCAAACGGTAAACTTTGATGCCCCGGAAGTGTATCATTTTTATTATGGTAATGAAAACGGCGATCCGGGCAGCATTCTTACTTTTTTCCCGTATGAAGGACTGATAAGAGGAAGGCATGGAAAAGGGATGCTGAACACCACGGCATTTTCCGTTCCGTTGGCATCGCTGGAGTTCTGGCTGGAACGCTTAAAAAAGTACCGCATCAACTATAAACCTCCGCAGGAAAGATTTGAGCAGGAAGTTGCTGTTTACTTTGAAGACGCGGATGGCTTAGGGCTGGAATTGATTTTTACCGATAATGATTCAAGAGCCGGGTATGCAAATGGGTATATTCCGCCAAACCATGCCATAAAAGGGTTTTATAATGCGGAGATATGGGAGGAAGGATACGAACGAACAGCGGGTTTGCTTACCGAACAACTGGATCATGTACTTATTGCTGAAAAAGGAAACCGTTTCCGTTTTGCCGCAACCAACAGCCCCGGTAACTATATTGATATTGTTTGTTCTCCCGACCGTATGAAAGGTCTTTCGGGTAGCGGTACGGTGCATCACCTGGCATTTGCTACACCCGATAAAGAAACACAGCTTGCTGTACGACTGAAGATCGTAAAGCGAATGCTGAATCCTACACCGGTATTAGACCGGAATTATTTTACCTCCATTTATTTTCGTGAACCTGGCGGTGTACTGTTTGAAGTAGCTACATCGGGCCCGGGTTTTGCTATAGATGAAGAGGAAGACCATTTAGGGGAATCATTAAAATTGCCGGAACAGTTTGAACCCCGCCGAAAGGAATTAGAAGAACAATTACTCCCGATAACTTTTAACGATGAGCAATACAAATAATACACACAAAAAAAATGTAGTGACTGCGGGTGCGCGGATAGAAGAAGCCGAAAAGGCTTTGATCATGATCCATGGACGCGGCGGCAGTGCAGAAGATATACTGTCTCTTGCCGCTCATTTGCAGGTAAAGGATTTTGCCCTGCTGGCGCCGCAGGCAACCGGTAACACCTGGTATCCTTATTCCTTTATGGCGCCCCCCGTACAAAATGAGCCCTGGCTGTCGTCTGCATTATCATTATTGAAAGGTGTGGTGAGTGATACAAGTGAACAGGGCATTGCCGTTGAAAATATTTATTTTCTTGGTTTTTCCCAGGGCGCTTGCTTAACACTCGAATTTGTAACCAGGAATGCTCAAAAATATGGAGGCGTAGCCGCTTTTACAGGAGGATTGATCGGCGATAAAATTTATCCCGAAAATTATAGTGGTGATTTTGCCGCCACGCCTGTATTCATCGGCAGCAGCAATCCCGATCCCCATGTGCCGGTGGAAAGAGTGTATGCAACATCCAATATTTTAAAAGCCATGCATGCCGATGTTACTGAAAAAGTATACAACAATATGGGGCATACCATTAACCAGGATGAAATTGATTTGGTTAATAAACTGATCTTTAGTACAAACGTTTAAAGTTTCGGAATGGGAAAAAATAAACAACACTATGAAAGCCTTATCATCGGTTTTTTGTGCAGATGCCAGTGAAATGATCAATACTGTTCAAATGGCGATGAATGCGGGATTGAATTACCGGGAACTGAGAGATAATATTTACACACATCCTTCCATGACGGAAGCTTTTAATGATCTTTATGCCCTGATATAAATGTATGGTTTACAAATTATCGGTTTATCCACTTAACACACAATAAAAATAATATTATGAACAGATCGTCTGCTGTCCTTATTGTTCTTTCATCTGCTGTGCTGTATTGTGCATGCCAAAATGATGTGCCGCGTACTTCGGAAGAAAATGCGGGCCCCCCGGCGCGGGGCACAGGTTTTCAGCAGCCCGAAGCTACAACTGTTCCGGCGCAGGATCCGGCACAAAGGGAGCGCGGTAGTTTTGTATCGGCTGCAAAAGCAGTTACTCCCGGTGTGGTGCATATCAAAACAATGTACAGTTCATCCGCGGGGTCTGGTAATCCTTTTGAAGAGCTGCTGGGCCGGTCGCGCAGCCTCCCCGCTATGGGCTCCGGTTCGGGTGTTGTTATTGGTTCAGATGGTTATATTGCCACCAATAACCATGTCATCGAAAACGCGGAAAGAATAGAAGTAATATTTCCCGACAGGCGCGAACTGGTGGCGGAACTGGTGGGCAGTGATCCCAATACCGACCTGGCCCTGCTTAAAGTAAAGGCAAATAATATCGCCGTAGTGAAATTTGGTAACTCAGATAATGTAGAAGTAGGAGAGGGCGTTTTGGCGGTGGGTTATCCTTATTCGTTGAACACTACGGTAACGGCCGGTATTGTTAGCGCAAAAGGAAGAAGTATAGGGATCATTAACCAGCCGGGCAACGAAGGTTACCGCCAGGGTGCTGCTCAAACCAATTCGGCAATAGAGTCTTTTATACAAACAGACGCCGCCATCAACCCCGGTAACAGCGGTGGTGCATTGGTAAATGTTAAAGGTGAACTCATTGGTATTAATACGGCTATCGCTTCGTTAACCGGCAGTTACGCGGGTTATGCTTTTGCTATTCCGGTGAACCTGGCTAAAAAAATACTGGAAGATCTGAAAGAATTCGGAACCGTAAAACGGGGTATCCTCGGCGTTGCTTTTCCTGCACCCTCGGCCGAAGACCAGTATTTTAAACAGTTGGGCATTAGCCCCGAAACGGTTAAAGGTGTTTTTATAACAGATATACAAAAAGGGAGCGCAGCCGCTTCCGCGGGTTTGGAAGAGGGCGATATTATCCAGAGTATAGATGGAGTTCAGTTGTTTTCATCCGCCGAATTTTCAGAAAGAGTGGCCAGGCGCCGCCCGGGCGATAAAATAAAACTTACTTATTTACGCGATGGTAAGGTAGACAGCACATCGGCTGTATTAAAGGGTGAAGAAACCACAAAATCATTAACCGATTCTGAATCGCTCAAAGAAATATACAATAAACTGGGCGCTACATTTGCTCCCATTACACCGGCTATCAAAGAAAGGTTTAACATCAGTTCGGGCGTGGTGGTAACGGAGATCCGCGGCGGCGGGTTTTTTGACCGTATGGGAATACCGCCCGGCGTTATCATAACTTATATTAATGGCAGAGCAGTGAATAATCCTGAAGATATTGATGAGGTTTTGATGAGCGCTAAAAATAAGGCAGTACAAATACTCGGCATTGCACCGGATGGATCAAGGGTAGCTTTTAATTTTTCTCTTGGCGCCTGATGAAGGGGCTGATGAAAAAATGATCACTGATTGAATTCTAAAGCATGTTTACCATAACAAGAATATACAGCGATAAAAATGGCGACAGTCATTTTGAAAACATTTCGGTTCCGTTAAACGAATCGGGGGATATTGGCTTTCTCTCTGAAGCGCTGCCAGCAAAAAATATTATTTTCAGAGAGGTGCTGCCTTCTTACGATTATGATTTTCATACGGCGCCGCAACGGCAGTATATTATTTTATTAGATGGCGAAATCGAAATAGAAACGTCACTGGGTGACAAAAGACAGTTTAAACCGGGCGAAATACTTTTGGTGGAAGATACAGAAGGGAAGGGGCATAAAACAAAAAATCTTACACCCATCAGGCGCAGATCTGTTTTTATAACCTTGCCTTAACCATCCCGAAAAAAAGAGCAACATGGATTATCCTGTAAGTAAAAAATACTTTTTTATTGAAGACATCAATCATTTGCACAAATATTATTATGAGTACAAAATTTTGTGTTGCACCGGTTTTTAGTTGCCTTTTACTGGCAGGGTTGTTTTCATGCGGAGGAGAAAATAAAACGGCCGCCAGCGCGGCGGATGCTGTAAAAGATTACCCCGTAATTACAATTGAGCCGAGAGCAACTGCTTTAAGCAGTGATTATCCCGCTACTATTGAAGGACAGCAAAATATTGAAATACGTCCTAAGATTGATGGTTACATAGATAAAATTTATGTTGATGAAGGCGCGTCTGTTAAGAGAGGACAGGCGCTTTTTAAAATATTTGCACCGCAGTATGAACAGGAAGTACGTACGGCGGAGGCAAATATTAAGATCGCGGAGGCCAATGTTAATGCTGCCGAAATGGAAGTGAATAAGGTAAAGCCGTTGGTTGAAAAAAATATTATCAGCGAATATGAATTAGAATCGGCCGAATTTACGCTGCAGTCGAGGCAGGCGGCGCTTGCCCAGGCCCAGGCTTCATTGGCGAATGCGAGAACCAATCTTGGCTATACTGCTGTTACCAGCCCGGTAAATGGAGTAATTGGCAACCTGCCCTACAAAATTGGCAGCCTGGTAAGCAGCAATACAGCATTGCCGCTTACAACGGTTTCTAATATTGGTAATATTTACGCTTATTTTTCCATTAATGAAAAACAGGCGCTTGAATTTGCCACAACCATTAAAGGGGCTACTGCCGCAGAAAGATTAAAGGCTATTCCACCCGTTACACTTGTTTTGGCAACCGGTATGGTTTTTCCCGAAAAAGGCCATATTGAAACAGCCAGCGGACTTATCAATACCGAAACAGGATCGGTGAGGGTAAGAGCAACCTTTCCCAACCCTGGCAATATAGTGCGCAGCGGAAGCAGTGGCATGGTAAGAATTCCTGCAAAGCTGGATGCCGCCATCCTGGTGCCTCAGAAATCAACATACGAAATACAGGGAAAGAAATTCGTGTATCTGATTGATAGCGCCGGAACAGTAAAGAGTGCAGAAATAAGGATCAGGCAAAATACAGGTGGACAGTTTTTTGTGGTGGAAGAAGGACTAAAGGCCGGCGATAAAATTATATTGGAGGGGGTGGCTACCCTGCGGGAAGGCGCCCGGGTAATTGCCAGGGAAATGAATGCCGACAGTGTTTTTAGCAGGAATGAGGTAGGTGGAAAGTAGTAAGGGGAATGGCTTTTAAAATTTGAAAAGAAAATTATGTTTAACCGATTTATAGAACAGCCTGTACTGTCAACCGTTATTTCAATACTCATTGTTATACTCGGGCTTCTTGGTTTGAGCACATTACCTGTTTCGCAATATCCTGAAATTGCACCGCCAACAGTTGTGGTTTCTACTTCGTACCAGGGCGCCAATGCGGATGTGGTGCTCAATAGTGTGGTTGTTCCGCTGGAGGAACAGATCAATGGTGTGGAGGGAATGACCTATATGACCTCTTCAGCCGGAAATGACGGAACAGCAAGGATCACCGTTAATTTTAAATTGGGTATTGATCCCGACCTGGCTTCGGTAAATGTTCAAAACCGCGTTGCGCTGGCTACACCGCTTTTGCCGCAGGAGGTAACGCGCTCCGGCGTTATAACCCGCAAAACCCAAAGCAGCAACCTCGTAATTTTTTCGTTGTACAGCGAAAATCCGGCCTATGATCAAACCTTTTTGCAGAATTACGCAGAGATCAACCTGGTGCCCATGATCAAAAGGGTGCCCGGCGTGGGTGATGCCAGCGCATTCGGACGTATGGATTATTCCATGCGCATTTGGCTAAAGCCGGATATAATGGCCAGTTATGGACTGGTGCCCTCCGATATAAGCGCAATACTGGCAGAACAAAACATCGAAGCTGCGCCCGGGCAGTTCGGCGAACAGGGTGATCAGTCTTTCCAGTATATTATTAAATACAAAGGACGTTTGAAGAACGCGGAGGAGTTTGGTGATATGATCATCCGGTCGGCAGGCGGCGGGCAAATACTCAGGCTTAAAGATGTGGCAAGGATTGAACTCGGCGCCATGAGCTACGCCAGCATCTCTACCACCAATGGTTTTCCTTCTGTAGGTGTGGCTATCAGTCAAACCGCGGGATCTAATGCGAAGGACGTTATAGAAGGCAGCTTAAAAGTATTAGATGACGCTGCGGCGTCTTTCCCCCAGGGCATTAAATACGTTTACCTGGTAAATGCCAACGATTTCCTGGATGCATCCATCAATAAAGTGATCACCACACTTATTGAGGCCTTTATTTTAGTGTTTATTGTTGTATTTCTTTTTCTCCAGGATTTCAGGTCAACGCTTATTCCTGCTATTGCTGTGCCGGTTGCTATTGTAGGTACGTTTTTCTTCCTGGGCCTTTTTGGATTTACCATCAACCTGCTTACCTTGTTTGCCCTTGTATTGGCCATAGGCATTGTAGTGGATGATGCTATTGTGGTGGTGGAGGCAGTGCATGCCAAGCTCGACCAGGGCTACACCTCGGCCCTGGCAGCTTCCAAAGACGCGATGGGTGAAATTACAGGAGCCATTATTTCCATAACCCTTGTAATGGCGGCCGTATTTGTGCCCGTAAGTTTCATTACCGGATCTGCAGGGGTTTTTTATAAACAGTTTGGTTTAACGCTGGCTATCGCCATTATCCTTTCTGCCGTTAATGCGTTAACATTAAGTCCTGCATTGTGTGCCATATTCCTCAAGCCGCATAAAGAAGACGGGCATAAGAAAAATATTTTACAGCGTTTTTACACCGCTTTTAATGCGGGTTTCGATGCTACAAAAAGTAAGTATGAAAAAGCAGTTTCCTTTCTGATCAAAAAAAAATGGATTGCATGGTTGGGGATAGCTGCTTTTTCGGGTCTGTTTTATATACTCCTGCAAACCACGCCCACCGCTTTTGTTCCTAATGAAGATATGGGTTCTATTATGGCAGATATTGCTTTATCGCCCTCTGCATCCACCGAAAGAACGGCAGTTATAACAGATGAAGTGGAGCGATTGGCGAAAACCATACCCGAAATTGAAAATATCTTGAAGATCAACGGCAGGGGTATGATCAGCGGGGCCGGAAGCAACTATGGTATGGTGATCATGCGGTTGAAACCCTGGGCAGAACGCGGGGGAAAAGGGCAGGATGTGCAATCACTCATAGGGCAAATGTTTGCCAAAACAAGCAATATCCGTGATGCAAGGGTAGTGTTTTTTGCACCGCCTACACTGCAGGGCTTTGGCATTTCCGGCGGTTTTTCTTTTGAGCTCCAGGACCGTACGGGTAAAGATATCGCCAGCTTCTATAAAGTGAGTACCGATTTCCTGACAGCGTTGAATCAAAGGCCCGAAATTCAATACGCTACCACGTCTTTCAATCCTAATTTCCCGCAATACCAGGTAGATGTGAATGTGGCTAAGGCAAAAGAAGCCGGGTTGTCAACCAATGATATTCTCAATACATTGCAGGGTTATTATGGAGGCGTATATGCTTCCAATTTTAACCAGTTTGGTAAACAATTCAGGGTAATGTACCAGGCTGAACCGGAATTCAGGGCTAACCCCGAAAGCCTGAATAATATTTATGTGAGAAACAATAAAGGCGTTATGGCGCCTATCACCGGTTTTATTACATTGGAAAAAGTATATGGGCCGCAATCCATATCCCGTTTCAATCTTTTTACTTCCATGAGCGTTACCGGCTCGCCCAATGCAGGCTACAGTTCAGGTGATGCCATAGGGGCGATAGAAGAAACGGCCGCGCAAATATTACCTGCGGGTTACGGCTATGAGTATTCGGGAATGACGAGGGAAGAACTATCAGCAGGCGGGCAAACGGTATTTATTTTTACGCTGGTGATCTTATTTGTTTACCTCCTGCTCAGCGCCCAGTATGGAAGTTATATTTTACCTTTTTCTATTTTATTGTCGCTGCCCATAGGTCTTGCAGGCGCTTTCCTGTTTGCGAACCTCTTTGGTATCAGCAATAATATTTACCTCCAGATCACATTGATTATGCTGGTAGGACTGCTGGCAAAAAATGCGATCCTCATTGTAGAGTTTGCATTAGACAGACGAAGGCAGGGAATGCCATTGATACAAGCGGCTGTACAGGGCGCTGAAGCCCGCCTGCGGCCGATACTGATGACCTCCTTTGCTTTTATTTTTGGATTGCTTCCGTTAATGATGGCAACAGGCGCGGGCGCAACCGGCAACCGTTCCATAGGCACAGGTGCGGTAGGAGGTATGCTGATAGGAACGGTACTGGGTGTATTCGTTATTCCCGTATTGTTTGTTGTATTTCAGATGCTGCAGGAGAAAATAAGTGGACCGCCAAAACCAGTTTCCTCACCTCGGCCTGAGGTTACGCATGGTGCATAAAATATTTTCAGGTTTTTTAAAAGAGAGCATATGACCGCAAAGATTTTTAAATATATATTTTTTACAGTTACAACCACGCTGGCATTGGCGGCCTGCAGGGTAGTACAGCCTTATGAAACACCTGACCTGCAAACCGCTAACCTGTACAGGGAACAACATACGGATGATACCACCACTATAGCCACTTTGCAATGGAGGGAGCTCTTTACCGATACTGCATTACAAAGACTTGTTTCTGATGGCATTGAAAATAATCCCGGTCTGCAAATTGCTTATGCCCGTATACAGCAGGCGCAGGCATACTACAGCCAAAGCAAAGCCGCTTTTTTACCTTCCTTTGATGCCAATGCAGGTTTTTCAGCATCCAGATTATCAGACGCCCAGGGCTTCGGAATCCGAAACAGTGCAACACAATATGAACTGGGTGTGTCTTCGGCCTGGGAAGCCGATATATGGGGTAAGTTGAAGAGCAGTAAAAAGGCAAGCCTGGCCAGTCTTCTGCAAACAGAGGCGGCAGCCAGGGCCGTACAAACGCGTTTGGTAGCGGATATAGCCACCTATTACTATTTATTGATGGCACTTGATCAGCAATTGGCCATAACGCAGCAAACTGTAAGCAACTGGGATACAATCGTTCAAACCATGCGTTTGTTAAAACAGTCAGCGAGAGTAACCGAGGCTGCTGTTGTGCAAAGCGAAGCGCAGCGTTATGCCGCAGAAGTAACACTGCCCGACCTGATGCAAAGCATAAAAGAAACTGAGAATGCTTTAAGCATCCTGCTGGGATCAGCACCTTCAGCCGTTAACCGCAGCCATTTGGAAAACCAGCAGGCAGCTTCCCTTTTGAAAACAGGCGTGCCTGCACAACTGCTGGCCAACAGGCCCGATGTGCGGGAAGCGGAACTCAACTTCAGATACTACTTTGAATTAACCAATGTAGCACGTACTTATTTTTATCCTTCTTTATCCATCACCGGCTCAGCAGGACTTTCAGCGCTGTCATTGAGCGATTTATTTGATCCGGCTTCGTTTGCGGCCAGTATCGGCGCCGGACTAACCCAGCCCATTTTCAACAGGCGGGTCAATAAAACCCGGCTTGAAGTGGCTAAGGCTCAGCAACAGGAGGCTTTATTTGGCTTCCGGAATACTTTGCTCAACGCGGGACGGGAAGTATCGGATGCCCTGTCGTTGTACGAAACAGCATCAAAAAAAATGGATATCCGGTCCCGACAAATGATGGCGCTGCGCAATTCGGTTGACTATTCGCAGGAACTTCTGGAAAACGGGTTTGCGAATTATACGGAAATTATAACGGCGCGTCAAAGCCTGCTGCAGGCTGAACTGGGGGCCGTAAACGATCGTTTGCAACAATTGCAGGCTATAGTAAATCTTTATCGTTCACTGGGCGGCGGATGGCGATAGGCGGCGTTTCCGGTGTTATAGAAAAAGCCGGGGCAGCTTTATTGGTAATAACTGGATAATATTGGCGCGCCATATTTCATAAAACATGAGCAGCGCTATAATTTATTCCGCCTTCTTCGCTTTTCTGTTTTAGTTTCTTTTGTTTTGTCTGTTGATTGCGGAGGTAAATATTTTTTCCGGTCTTTGTTGTTTTTTTTGATCAAAAATACAATCAGTGCAATCGCTCCGGTGAGTACAATGACAATAGTGAGCATAACGTATTCTGTTTCAGGCAATCCCAGGAATTATTTCTTCACTCAAATAATGCCATTATTTCAACCTGAGGTCATCAAATAGGAGTGAATCATAATCCCATGTAAATATTTCCTCGTGGCTGCCG
The DNA here is from genome assembly GCA_937991535.1 of uncultured Sphingobacteriales bacterium. Classification (GTDB taxonomy): domain Bacteria; phylum Bacteroidota; class Bacteroidia; order Chitinophagales; family Chitinophagaceae; genus Agriterribacter. Next base: position 20,206 of record CALKHN010000102.1, on the reverse strand, counting down.
GCAGGTAATTCGTTTGCAGTTACAATTGCATTTCCCGCCGGGTTAGCGGAGTCAATTAAATGAAAGCGCATAAGCAGTTCAATGATGGATTCAAAGCCAACAGGTGCAGGAATGAATTCAGCATTCATTGTTGGTGATGGTTGTACAGATAAAGCCATAGGAATTGTTTTATTGGTTTACATTTTTTTAATCGGATAGAAGTAGTCAAAATAAGAAAACCAGGATAAAGTACAAATGAAGGGAATATTAACTTTCCATCATCCTTGTTTGTTGCTGCAATCAATAAAAGATAAAACAGAAACACTGTAAAAATGAACAGGAATGCGTGAGCGGAGGATAATAAAATGGAAATACAATATTCATATGCAGGTAACATTGATTTATGATATTGCTGCCTTAATCAAAAGAAATGAAGTTTGGGTTTCTCTTGATTTTGGCTATTGGAGCCACAATCTTTTTGAATGCGCGTATGTAACGACAAACAAAGAGTATGGAAAAGAAAGGAGATGGGGCGGTTGAGATGTTAATGCCGGATGCACAGCATGAAAAAATAAAATACCCTGAACAACAGAAGCAGCTTTGTTTATTAGCAGTTTTTGAGTTTATCCCGCTTTTCCAGGCGGGATTTTAATAAACGCCTCTTTTCTGCCGGCGTGATGAAAGGGCTCATTATTGGCAACAACCCGCACGGTGTATATTTTTTGATAAAAATAGCAACTCCATCCACCAGGGGAGTTGCTATTGAATAACCTGATCCGTGTTGTTAATTGGGAATTAGCCCATGAGGATCTATAACAAATTTTTTGGCGGCGCCCTTATCAAAATCCTTGTACCCTTTTACAGATTCTGCCAGTGTGATTACTTCTACATTTACGGCATCTGCAATTTTTATCTTATCATACAAAATAGCATTCATCAGCTTCCTGTGGTATTTCATAACCGGACATTGCCCGGTGTGTAAGGAATGGGATTTAGCCCATCCCAACCCGATCCGTATGCTTAAACTTCCTTTTTTGGCCGCTTCATCTACTGCTCCGGGATCGCCTGTTACATACAATCCGGGTATCCCTAACTGACCTCCGGCACGGGTTATTTCCATAATTGAATTTAAAACAGTTGCCGGTTGTTCGGTATTGCTGTCGTGCCCATGCCCCTTAGCCTCAAAGCCAACGCAATCAACCGCGGAATCCACTTCGGGAACACCCACGATCTGTTCAATTTGTTCTGCAAGCGTTGCGTCTTTTTTCAGGTCAATCGTTTCACAGCCGAAGCTCCTGGCCTGAGCGAGGCGTTCGTCAATCATATCTCCCACAATTACCAATGCGGCTCCCAGCAGGTGGCAGGAAGCTGCACTGGCAAGTCCAACCGGGCCAGCGCCTGCGATATAAACAATAGACCCCGGGCCTACCCCAGCAGTTACTGCGCCGTGAAAGCCGGTAGGGAAAATATCAGAGAGCAGTGTCAGGTCTTTGATCTTTGCCATTGCCTGGTCACTATCCGGGAATTTAAGCAGGTTGAAATCTGCATAGGGAACCATCACGTATTCCGCCTGTCCGCCTACCCAGCCTCCCATATCCACATAACCATAAGCGGCGCCGGCGCGGCCGGGATTTACGTTTAAGCAAATGCCGGTTTGCCCCGCCTTGCAGTTGCGGCATCTTCCGCAGGCAATGTTAAATGGTACGGAAACGAGGTCGCCTACCTTAATAAATTCAACATCTCTGCCCGATTCAATCACCAGGCCCGTAATTTCATGCCCGAGTATCAGCCCCGCTGGCGCTGTAGTACGGCCGCGCACCATGTGCTGGTCGCTTCCGCATATATTGGTGGATACAATTTTAAGTATCACCCCATGCTCACATTTACGGTTGCCTAAAGCCAGTTTAGGAAACTCAATTTCTCTTACTTCAACTACTCCGGGTTTAACATAAACAACGCCATGATTCTGACTCATAAAAATGTTTTTAGATATAAAATAATTTTTTACTGCATTTATTCCCTGTTTTTTAAACCAGCTTATGGATCACAATGCCTGTCCTGCTTTTTTAAATGGCCGATGCACCTGCTTCGGCAACAGAATGATCCTGCACGCCTGAACCTCCGCTAACACCAATAGCGCCAACTACATTACCGTTCTTCTTAAGCGGAATACCACCTGCGAAGATCATAATCTTACCATCGTTGGATGCATGAATGCCATAAAACTGCTGACCCGGCTGGGAGTTTTCGCCCAGGTCCTTTGTAGTGATGTTGAAAGCGCTTGAGGTAAAGGCCTTTTTAATGGAAATGTCTATGCTCCCCAGCCATGCACCGTCCATACGTACATGAGCTATCAGGTTTCCTCCCGCATCCGCTACCGCGATATTCATGGGTTGTCCTATCTCCACCGCCTTTTTTTCGGCAGCGGCGATAATTTTTTTCGCTTTTTCTAATGTTATGCTCATGGTCATGTGGAGTTTAATTGCCCGAAAAATATCTTCAAAGCTAACAAGCCTGTCTCCTCAAATTGTGAACGATTCTGCTTTAAAATAGAACTATCCTACTTTTTGCATGTAAACTGTATTTTTACGGGGCATTAAAAAATAGGCAATTTGGGCCCCGCGGAAGGGTTAATGTTGTACATTCATATCACTTACCACAACTTTTAAAACAACTACCGGCACTCCTTTAAGGAAGTTGAATCCAAAATATTTTTTTATGGAACATATCTGTTTGTTACAACCCATTAATCTCAGCGATAATACGGTGCTGGAAAGCAGGGTAGAACATCGTCGTGTTTTTAACCTCCGCCATTGTGAACTCAATATTTTCGAGACCTGTCACCCGTGTTGCGACGTGTCGTTGTCTCATAACGGACTGGTTATTTCAAGTATGATGAGAGGAAAAAAACGAATGTATTTGTCCTCAGACACCGCGTTCGATTTTTTGCCCGGCGAAACCATTATTATCCCGGAGGGCGTTTCTATGAAAGTTGATTTTCCGGAAGCCGACGAAAAGCACCCGGTACAATGCATTACTTTGGTGCTGGAATGGGATATGGTATACCGTACATTGGATTTTTTAAATGAAACCTATCCCAATAAAGAACCGCCCTTTGTATGGAAGTTGAATTTTAGCCAATACCATTTTAGAAATAACCGGGAACTGGCGCAGAGTCTTAACAGGCTTACCAACATCAGCATGGAGGATAACATTGCAAAGGACGCGCTGGCGGATCTGTCACTTAAAATACTATTGCTGCGCGTTATACAAACGCAAAATCTTCCTTTTCGTTCTGGTGTTCACGATCATAGATTTGCGCCGGTGATTCAATTCATCAAACAAAATTTATCCGAAAAGCTGAATATCAAAATGCTTGCAAGGGAAGCTTGTATGAGCCAGTCCGCATTCTTTCATTCATTTCGTGAAAATTTTGGTGTTAGTCCGCTTGAGTATATACTTGATGCACGCATCAATCTTGCGAAAAACATGCTGATCAATTCTTCCATAAGTATTTCGGAAGCTTGTTACCAGTCGGGCTTCAATAATCTAAACCACTTCATAAAGTTATTTAAGCGCAGAGAGGGAATAACGCCAAAAGAGTACCGCAACAGGTAAACGCCGCACGGCGATCATCAGAGCAGGCGCCTGAAAAAAGGCGTTTTTGGGTATACATTTTATCCTCTTCAATCTTTGTCATTTGTTTAATCCCGCTTCAGTAAACCGCCGTGCATTTGAAGGCTTATATATCTTTTTCCACAATGATTCAACTATCCAGAGCACCAGCATGGCAATTGCTGCGCCCAGTAAAGTATCCAATACTCTGCCTTCCATTGTTGCCGGCACATTGTTTGCATGCCCGACAGTGGTATTGGCCAATGCCAGCGGTGTAATGAAGATAAGTGCCAGCACATAATTGCGGGTTACCACCACTTCGGTAGCAAACTGCAGAACCATAATGATCAGAACCAGCAGGAAGCCTGTGGGATGTGCAAAAAGAATCCCTTCAAATAATACAATTCCCAAGAGTGTTCCCAATATCCGCTGGATAGCTCTTACCGTTGTCAGGCGCCTGTCTTTGGCCGCTTGCAGTATAGCCACTGCTGCAATCACTACCCAGTAGGCGCGGTGCGCCTCAAGAGGATTTGCTGCCAGCCCGGCCACGATAACTGCTGCAACAATGCGGGCAGTGATCACCTTACCGGTTTTATCCATTCGGATACGTAATGAAAGCGGTGGAAGACCGGCTGCAGGATTACGCAGGAACGGTAAGGCCTGTATGGCCATAACGGTGAGGTAGGCAAGAATGGATCCAAAGGCAACGAGCATCGGAATGGTATAGCCCGGAACAGCAGCGCCACCCAAACTAACGGGAGAGGCTAAATGATTGCTTACGGCGGCTACAAGGATGAACATGATGGGACCGGGCAGGCCCAGTCCGCTGCCCATTGTAAAGAAAAAGGCAAGTGCCGCTACCACTACAAGTGCAGCTATACTTAGCCACTCATTGCCCGAACAGAGCACACCCAGGGCAGATGCCGTCACCAGTCCTGCAGCAGCTAAGGGAAGCGCAAGTATGCGTTCCCGTGTGCTTCTGGCTGCACAATAAAGTGCGGTGAAACCACCTAATGATGCCATTAATCCAAACGACTGGTTTTCCAGGAAAGTAAACAATGCAACAGGCAAGCCCATGGCAAGCCCCGCCTGCACACCCACAGCCCAGCGCCAGGGACCTTTGTTGAGCGAGGCTACTTGCCGAACCGTATGTCCCGTTCTTTTGATATGATGCCTGATGCTACGCCTCTTCATTGTTTGCGAGCTAAAAAAGAAGATGGCAGCTACGCCGATTATTTTACAGGTTTCCGTTACCTGCTATCTAACAAGCAAACTGCAACATTTTTGTGAAGGCAGCCGTGCTTATTTGAAATACACAATGAAATTACATAAATTAAAGAATGATTATATTTCCGGTTAGAATATCATCGCTTAAATAAACATATGAACTGGTTGCTTATTTTAGAGATTATTTATTTTGTTATCCTGGTATTGGTTTGCCTGCGCATTATTTATGATACCCGCACCAATACCAAAACTTTGGCTTACCTGTTGCTGGCGATTTTCGTTCCTTTTGGGGGTATGCTCTTCTATTTTTCTTTCGGCATTAACTACCGGAAAAGAAAAATATACACCAAGAAGCTGATCGCAGATGAAAGCATGTCGGCAAAACTAAAGGAGAATATCTACCGGTATTCAAAATATACATTTGAACAAAGCGGGGAAGATGTACAAAGCACGAGGGAATTGGCTGTAATGCTGGTTAAAGACAGCCACAGCCCACTTACCGCCGGCAATGAGGTGAAGTTGCTCGTGAATGGTGAGCTCAAGTTTCCGGAAGTGCTGAGTGCCATTCGCCAGGCCAAACACCACATTCACCTAGAGTATTATATTTATGAAGATGGTGAGATAGGAACGGCGATTGCAGATGCGCTAATAAAAAAGGCCGAAGAAGGGGTAGCGGTTCGCTTTATATATGACGATTTTGGCAGCAGATCGGTAAGAAAAAAAATAGTACCCCGCTTAAAAGCGGCAGGAGTAGCTGTTTTTCCTTTTTATAAGGTCATTTTTATTGCATTGGCCAACCGGCTCAATTATCGCAATCATCGTAAAATAATTGTAATAGACGGAAGTACCGGTTTTGTAGGTGGTATTAATGTAAGCGACAGGTATATCAACAGCGCCGCCGGCGGTACGGCATTGTTCTGGCGTGATACACATTTGCGGATTGACGGGCCGGGTGTGTATTACCTGCAGTATCTTTTTTTATGCGATTGGAATTTTTGCGCAAATGACGATCTGGAGCCTGATCACTTGTTTTTCCCGCGCCCGCCTTCCGTCTTTGCAAAAGGCAACAAAGTGGTACAGATAGCGGCAAGCGGCCCTGATTCTGATACACCTACCATTTTATTTTCCCTGCTTCAGTCCGTGAACCAGGCAACGGAAGAAATACTGATTACCACCCCTTATTTTATTCCGGGTGAAAGCCTGCTGGATGCGCTGATGGTGGCCGCGCTGGGAGGAATTTCTGTTAAGCTGCTTGTGCCGGGTGTTTCGGATTCAGCATTGGTAAATGCTGCTGCCCGCTCCTATTATGATGATCTTTTGAAGGCTGGGGTTGAAATTTATTTATACAAAAAAGGATTTATTCACGCCAAAACCATGGTTAGCGATAGAAAGATAGCGATGGTTGGAACAGCAAATATGGATCACAGGAGCTTCGATCTTAACTTTGAAGTTAACGCGATCGTGTACAACACTGAAGTAGCCCGGGAACTGGCTGATATTTTTTACGAGGATATCAGTCATGCTGAAAAAATTGACGCTGCTGCATGGGTGAACCGTGCGGCATGGAAGCAACTGCTTGAAAAAACAGCGCGGCTGGTGTCGCCGTTGCTATAATAAATATTAGTTGAGGGCTTTTTTTGTATTCCTGTCCTGTGCGGCTCCCCGCCGGAAATATTCATCGGCTGAAAAAACGCCACTGCCTTTTATAGCAAACAGGATAAGCAGGAGCAGTGTGACAAGAGACAGAAAAAATTCAAACTTGTTTTCACCCATAGTCCGGATATTCACAAGGAATACCGCCACAATAAGAACGGGGATTTGAACAACCGCGGCTATTCTGGTGAAAAGTCCTACAAGAATAAAAAAGCCGCATAGCAGGCCGAGATAGGAGATTACCAGCGCCAGCACTTTCGCGTTGTCCGAAAAAACACCAACTCCCGTATGCTCAATCAATGTTTGAGCGATAGCAGTGTCGCGGATAAAATTGAAAGACTTCCAGAATAAGATCAAACCCAATGCAATTCTAAGAATAGTGAGCACAGCGGGCTGCCGGCTATTGACCTTTATTGTAGTGGTGGGTTCACTCATAATCTAAATTTTATTTTTTTGAATGCACGTTTGTAATTGGATGCTTTCATTACCATAAATATAGCTATAGAATATCAAAAAAATCTGATTTTAATTAAGTCTTTGGTTTTTGCCTGTTGATTTTTTTCTTGTCAGATATTTTACCAGTTCAATACAAAGCATACAGATTATCGTAACAATAAGAATATCGCTCATAATGGTCCACTCCAAAGTTTTTGTTTTGAAGATGGGATGGAAAAACGGAACATACACGATAAGCAGTTGCAAAACAACGGTAAGTAAAATGGCTCCCCACATGCCATGGTTGGCAAATATACCGCCGGTAAACATAGAATGATATACGGATCGTACAGATAGGGCATTCACCAACTGAACAAAACATAAGGTGGTAAATACGGCGGTTTGCTGTGTTAGCACATCATAGCCCTGTGTTGCCACCCGCCATTGAACAAAGAGGGCTGTTATAGCCAATATGGCTCCTGTAAGAAGGATCCTGGGTATCAACCCGCCGGCAAACAAATTTTCTTTGGGCGGTCGTGGAGGGCGGTTCATAATATCTTTTTCCGCAGGCTCTGCAACAAGAGCAAGTCCGGGCAAACCATCTGTTACAAGGTTTATCCAAAGGATATGAATGGGAAGCAAAGGAATAGCGAAACCGAGGATGGGAGCAAAGAAAATGGTTAATATTTCAGCCAGGTTGCAGGAAAGCACATATACGACAAATTTTTTGATATTCTCATAGATCCTTCTGCCCTCCCGCACGGCTTTAACAATAGTAGCGAAATTATCATCTAGCAAAATCATATCGGCGGCTTCTTTCGATACATCCGTACCTGTTATGCCCATAGCTACGCCAATGTCAGCCTGCTTCAGCGATGGTGCGTCATTTACACCGTCGCCTGTCATGGCCACAAATTCACCGTTGTTTTGCAGCGCTTTTACAATATTTAGTTTTTGTTCGGGCGATACCCGGGCATACACAGATATATTCTTTATTTCTTTGCTGAATTGTTCTGCTGTCATCTTTTCTAATTCAGCACCGGTTTTTACGCCTGCGTCTTCTTTCCCGATCATTTGCAGCCGTTCCGCAATGGCATGCGCCGTAAGGGGCTGATCACCTGTTATCATTACCGATTTAATGCCCGCGGTTTTACATTGTTTGATGGCTTCAATTACTTCTTCCCTCGGCGGATCTATCATTGCTGTCATGCCCAGGAAATCAAGGTCCGATTCAATATTGGTTTGTATGTTGGATGGTTCCCGGTCAAAAACTTTATATGCAAAAAATAAAACCCGTAAACCTTCAGCAGCCCATTCGCGGTTGGTATCCAGCCATTGCGGAATTTGATTTTTATATTTTTCAGATAATGCTTCCGTTATTTTTCCGGGAGCGCCTTTCACAAATAAAACCCATTTATCCTGGTGCCTGTGCAAAGTGCTCATGCGCATCCTTACAGAATCGAAAGGCAGTTTTTCCAGCAGTGGAAATGCCTCATCTGCTTCTTCTTTGGAACGTCCCTTTTCCAAAGCATACTTCACCAGTGCGGTTTCCGTTGAATCGCCAAGCAATCCATCATCCTTCGAAAATTTTACTTCATTATCCAGTATCATGGCATAGTTCAGCCAGTCTTCCTTACCCTCGGCCGCTTCTGACTTTTCTACGGTCATCACATTTTGGGTAAGCGTTCCTGTTTTATCGCTGCAGATATAAGTAACAGAGCCTAAGGTTTCAACGGCTGGTAGTTTCCGCATCAGGGCCTTCTGTTTCACCATTCTGCTTGCTCCCTGGGCTAGCGCAATGGTTATTACAGCAGGAAGCGCCTCCGGCAGTGCGGCTACAGCCAGTGACAGGGCAGTAAGAAACATCTGGAAAGGAGGCGCTCCGCGCCACCATCCAAAAGCAAAAACGGTAATGCAGATAATAATAACAACAACGGCCAATTGCTTACTGAATACGGACAGTCTTTTTTGAAGCGGGGTTTTTTGCGATTCCACTTCCATCAGTCCGGCGATTTTGCCCATTTCTGTTTGCATTCCCGTGGCGGTTACCACTGCTTTTGCGGAACCATTGCTAACAATGGTTCCTTTAAAAACCATGTTCTGCTGGTCGCCGGGTACCAAACCGGACGTTTTGATTGGCTCAGTATTTTTTTCTACAGAATGGCTCTCCCCGGTAAGGGATGCTTCATCTGTTTTTAAAGCATTTACTTCTATCAGCCTGGCATCGGCTGGAACTATATCGCCTGCCTCTAATAAAATGATATCGCCCGGTACTAACTGGCTGGCTTCAATTTTTGATGGATTGTTATCCCTGAGCGCCATGGCATACTGTGCCGACATTTTTTGCAGCATCCTTACAGACTGCTCCGCGTTATACTCCTGTGAATAACCCATCCATGCATTGCCTGCAATGATGGCCAGAATAACAAAAGCATCGGTATGTTCCCCAACAGCAAACGAAACAGCGGCGGCAATGATCAGTATGATGATCATAATATCCGTGAACTGTGCGATCAGTATGGATAACCTTGTTTTTTGTTTGGCTTCCTGTAAAGCATTGGGCCCAAATTCCCTTTGAAGTGCCGGTATCGCTTCATTTTTTAATCCGGAAAGATTGGTTTTAAGCTGGCTTATTACTTCTTCCTTAGGTAGCTGATACAGTGCCGGCATATACTTGGATTTGTACTTTAAAGGTAGCCAATATTCGATTGGGGGTATAGGGGGTGTATTCCAAATTGTCGCCGGTTGGTGGAGACACCAACCGGGGCGTCCGCCGGGGGCGGTGTCTTCACCGCCCACATGAAGCAAAGCGATGCGACAATTTGGAATGCACCCGTATAGGGTGTGAGGTATGAGGTTCGCGGTGAACAGCTATCGGCATCTGGTTATGGGCTGTCAGCTTTGCTATCAGTGGAAGCTACTAACGCTGGGCAGATAACTCACTGATGCAAACATTTACTATTCACCGTTGACCATTCACCCTTCACCGCTCCCCTTTACCGTGTCACTTTCTTCACCTTTAAAAACAGGCAGGTTCCAGTGATAACGGAGCGCAAAGAAGCGCAGGCTAAAACACAATGTAATAGCTGTTAAGGATACTATGGTGTTCGGCCATTTAAAATATTCGCCCACCACTACTACTATAGAGCCTACGAGCGCTGCTGAAGCATATATTTCTTTCCGGAAAATAACGGGAATGCGGTTGAGCAGTACATCGCGCAACACACCGCCGCCTACTGCAGTCATCATGCCCAGCAGGATGGCCACCTCGGCATTGTGGTTATACAAAAGTGCTTTGTAACTGCCTGAAACGGCAAATAAGGATAAGCCCAGGGTATCGAACAACAAAACGGGCTGGTGCAGTCTTTTTACCCATGAATACAAACCCATAGTCATTAATGCAGCCAGCATAGCGGTTGCCAGGTAGCGCCAGTCGTATAATCCAACCGGTGGGATAGCGCCAATGCAGAGGTCCCGGATTATTCCGCCGCCACAGGCAACGGTAAAAGCGATAGCACCGATTCCAAACATATCCAGTCCTCTTTGCTTTGCCGCAATAGCGCCGCTAATTGCAAATGCGAAAGTGCCTGCAAGGTCAAGCACGTTATATATTGTTTGGAATTCAAACATGAGGGAATTTAAATTTGAAATTATTCCGGCGTGAGTGGGTAATTAATCTCCGATATATTATTTGAAATTGGTTTGGTTCCTGACTTTTGTTTCCCGGTGCTTTGTATCCATTCGGGCTTCATCCTACATTACCAATAAATTCCGGCACACCGTAAAGCTAAAAATAGTTTTTGTTTTATTATTGAGTTTTACGCTCATTGATTTATCAAATTCCTGTATTTCTTTTATTTCAATAGTGGCGCCCAGGGTAAGTCCGAGTGAATCGAGGAACTGAAGAAAAGAGCCATCATGGTTGGCAACGCCTGCCAGTTTATATACTTTATTTATGCGTCCGTCCGATAGAGGGAATGATTTATATACCGGCAATTTCCCATTGGCATCCGGAATGGGCTCGCCGTGTGGATCGAATTGCGGGTGTCCAAGCATTTCGTCAATTCGGTCAAAAAACCTGTCGGATTGTATGTGTTCGATCTGCTCGGCTATATCATGCACCTCCTCCCATCCGAGGCTCAGCACCTCCGATAAAAAAAGTTCGGTTAGCCGGTGCTTGCGTAAAATATACAGGGCCTGCTTCCTTCCCTTTTCGGTGAGTTCTATGGCCTTATATTTTTCATACCTGATGAATTTTTTTTCGGCCAGCTTTTTGACCATGCTGTTTACAGTCGGCATCTTAATATTCAGACTTTCCGCGATGTTCTTAACCGATATTTCCTGATTTTCTCCGGCAAGCCGGTAAAGCGTTTTCAGATAATTTTCTTCCGTAAGTGAAACCATCTGGTAAAGATAAAAGATTCTGTTGTTTACCCGCATCTCAAAAAGGGATAAACCCGTAAGCATTGTTCATTGCCTGGCATTCCGCAACCGGTATACTATGTTTAAAAAGTCCAGTAAAAAATAAATGCATCAAATAATTTTATTAGATCAATCTAACTTATTATTTTTGATCAACTTCATACATTGTTTATGATGAAAAGTATGCTTACGGTTTTAGGATTTCTTTCCTGCATGTTGCTTTTTGGCCAGCAAGAGTGGATATTAAAAGGAAGAGTGATGGCGTCAGGTAAACCGGTAAACGGTGCAACGGTAAGTGTACTGCAAACCGGGCTGGGCGCAGTTACCGATACGGCAGGTTATTTTAATATAGCTGTGCCTCAAAAAGAGATATTTATTCTAAAAATATCGGCTGTAGGTTATACAACCGCTACGCAACAGATTAAAATGCACACTACTGCAGATTCCCTTCATACCATTGAGTTACAAGCCGTTACAGCCGACCTGTCGGAAATTGTGGTAACGGGCACCATGAAAGAAGTAAGCCGTATGCAAAGCCCTGTGCCGGTGGAAGTGATCACGCCCAAGCTTTTTCAAAAAAACCCCACGCCCAGTCTGTTTGAAGCCATTGGTATGGTAAACGGGGTGAAGCCGCAACTGAACTGTAATGTGTGCAATACGGGGGATATACATATCAATGGCATGGAAGGTCCTTACACCATGATATTGATAGACGGGATGCCCATTGTAAGCGCTTTATCAACGGTGTATGGTTTAAATGGTATCCCCAACAGCATAGTTGAACGCATAGAAGTAGTGAAAGGACCCGGTTCTTCTTTATATGGTTCCGAAGCCATGGGCGGCATTATCAATGTAATTACCAAAAACCCGCTCAAAGCACCAATTGTGAGTGCAGATGTATTTGCCACTTCATGGCGGGAATACAGTGCCGATGCTTCAGCCAAATTTAAAATGGGCAAGGTTACAGGGCTGGCCGGTATCAACTATTTCAACTACCAGCACCCGGTTGATAAAAATAAAGATGGCTTTACCGACCTAACCCTCCAGGATCGGGTCTCTGTATTTAATAAATGGAATATAGAAAGAAAAGACAATCGCGCGGCAAGTCTTGCATTAAGGTATGTTCGGGAAAACCGCTGGGGCGGACAAATGGAGTGGAACAAAAACTGGCGTGGCAGCGACAGCATTTACGGTGAAAGCATATACACCAGGCGGTGGGAACTCATAGGCATGTACCAGTTGCCTGTGAAAGAAAAAATAATGACACAGTTCTCCTACAACCGGCACAGGCAGGATTCGTGGTACGGCGTTATTCCTTATATGGCCGAACAACAGGTGTTGTTTGCGCAAATGTTTTGGGACAAACAGTGGGGAAGCAGGCACAACTTTTTACTGGGTGGATCGTACCGGTATACTTTTTATGACGACAATACGCCCGCTACCGCATCACCCGACGGATCAAAGAATGCTGTTTCGCACACACCATTGCCCGGTATTTTTGTGCAGGATGAGTGGATGATCAATGAAAAGAGCACTTTGCTGGCGGGCTACCGGTACGATTACAATGAACACCACGGTAACGTACACTCGCCACGGATAGCCTATAAGTTTTCACCCAACACCAACAACACGCTCAGAGCCAGCTTCGGCACGGGTTACCGGGTGGTTAATTTATTTACGGAAGATCATGCGGCCTTAACCGGTGCCAGGCAGGTAATAATAACGGAGGCGCTCAACCCCGAAAGGTCCTATAATGCGAACCTGAACTATGTATTAAAAATACCGATGGAGAATGCATTTGTGGGGTTGGATATAACCGGTTTTTATTCTTATTTCACCAATAAGATCGTAGGCGATTTTGATACGGATCCGGGTAAAATTATTTATGATAATCTTAAAGGGCACGCGGTATCCCGCGGCGCGGCATTGAATGCTGATTTTAATTTCGCCTTTCCATTAAAAATATTAGCAGGGGTAACCTATATGAATGTGTATTCGATAGAAGAGCGGTTGAATATGCCGCGTAAAAATATCCAGCTCAATGCACCGGAATGGTCGGGTAATTTTGTTGTAAGCTATGCATTGCCTTACCGGTTCAGCATTGATTTTACAGGCAAGTGGGATGGTCCTATGCGTTTACCTGTTTTGCCCAATGACTACCGGCCGGAATATTCGCCCTGGTTTTGTATAGCCAACCTGCAGGTTTCCAGGAAATTCAGCAATGGAATGGAAATATACGGAGGAGTAAAAAATCTTTTTAATTTTTTACCTGATGATCCCATCATGCGCCCCTTTGACCCATTTAACAAATATGTAAACGATCCTGTAACCAACCCCCACGGCTATGCGTTCGATCCCTCTTACAACTATGCTCCGTTGCAGGGTATACGGGGATTCTTGGGCATACGGTATAATTTGTTTAGGTGAGTTTCAGGTTTCAGGTTACAGGTTACAGGTTGCAGGGTGTGCGTTTAAAGTATGGGCTTCCCACTATCTATTTATTACTTATCACTTACCACTTACTACTTACTACCTACTACTCACTTCCCCATCTTCCCCTGTACTTTCTTCTTACAAACCGGTTGGCCGGTTCAAAATTGGTGATGCGCATGTTTTCTCCATCCCAGAGCAACTGTTTTCTGCCGTTGAATTTCCGGTTGCCTTTGGCGTCTGTTTCAAAATGATTGTAGCTATGCACGGCGAGATTGCCCATGAGTACGGTTTCCGTTAGTGGGCCCGATTTATCGAATGAGGAACTGGTATAAGCGCCAAATCCCTGTTTGCAGGCCTTTACCCATTGCTGCTGGTGCCCTTCTGTGCTGCCTTCCACAAAATCAAATTTCGATTTGGGCAGTTCCGTTTCCTTCATTTGCCGGGTGGGCAGCAGCGTAGGGTTGCGGCCAAAAAGACCGGCCATTATTTTACCCTTTGTGCCGTCGAAAATAATTCCGCCATCGTACTCGCCCATTTCCTCATTGGGTAACAATTCAGCAGGCCGTTTAGGACGAATGCCGCCATCGTACCAAACCATTTCCACCGCAGGCATATTTTCTCTTGCCGGGAACTGTATATGCGTTTTGGCAGAAGGAGGGTAGCTGTCGGGATAAATGGCTTCTTCAAAAAATCCTGTATATACCGAGCCCACACTGGTTTCTACAGCAACCGGGTAACCCAGTTTCAATGCGCGGTAAGGCACATCTATAAAATGGCAGCCCATATCGCCCAGTGAGCCGGTTCCAAAGTCAACCCAACCCCGCCAAATGGCCGGCAGGTAAGTGGGGTTGAATTCCCTGTATGGGGCCGTACCCAGCCACAACTCCCAGTCTACCCCTTTCGGTATAGCAAATTTTCCTTTAGGTGTGGGTATGCCTTGTGGCCAGGTAGGGCGGTTTGTCCATACATGCACGGTATGCACCTCGCCAATGAGTCCATCCTGAACCCAGGTTTCAATGCGCCGCGTATCATCGCCACTGCTGCCCTGGTTGCCCATTTGTGTAACCACTTTGTATTTTGCCGCGGCGCGGGTAAGCATCCGTGCTTCATAAATATCGTGGGTAAGGGGTTTTTCGCAATACACATGTTTGCCCAACTGCATGGCGGCCATGGTCTGCACATAGTGCATATGGTCGGGGGTAGTAATGATTACCGCATCAATGCGCTTATTTTCCTTTTCCAGCATCTGCCGGAAATCTTTATAGTAAGGCGCCTTGGGCCAGCGCTTGCGGCCGTTTACGGCCTGCCTGTCATCCACATCGCAAAGCGCTACAATATTATCAGCGCCTTTATTAAAAGCGTAAGGCAGGTTCACTTCCGCTTTGCCACCCACACCAATGCCTGCGATATTTAATTTATCACTGGGGGCCCTGTATCCCCTGCCCAGTACGTGGCGGGGAACAATAAAAAAACCTGAAGCCACAAGCGCTGTGTTGCGGATGAATGTTCTGCGGGAGCTGTTTTTTCTATCGGCAGACATGACTTAAAATTTTGTGTTAAGGTAGAAAAAGTTGACAAGTTACGATTTGTAGTTTTTCCGGGATATTTCTTCGGCCCTCAAGGGTTAAATGTGGAAGAAAATCCCCGTATCCATCCAAATTTATGCTTTACTATTTGCGGCATCATTATTTAAGCGTTAGTAGCTATTATTTCTATTATTTGTGTTACATGAACTCAAAACCCAGGACATATATTCTTTCCAAAAAGCTGGATGTTTTCTTCGGGGAGGTATATAACAATGTTCTTTTTATTGGCAGGTTCTTCAGCGAATTGGGGCCGCCATATGAATGGAAGGAAATCATACGTCAGTGTTATATGGTTGGATACAAATCGCTTCCGCTCATATCGGTTACAAGTTTTGTTATAGGTATTGTGTTTACCAAACAGTCGCGGCCATCCTTATCCGAATTTGGAGCAGAATCATGGTTGCCTTCGCTGGTAGCCATTGCTATTTTCAGGGCGCTGGCCCCTCTGGTAACGGCGCTGATCGCTGCCGGCAAGGTAGGATCCAATATAGGCGCCGAACTGGGTTCTATGCGGGTAACGGAACAAATTGATGCAATGGAAGTATCGGCAACCAATCCATTTAAATTTTTGGTGGTAAGCCGCGTGCTCGCCACTTCTTTTATGCTGCCTGTACTGATGTTTTACATGGCCTTTATCAGCATGATCGGAGCTTATCTGAATATACTGGTTAATGAAGACACCAGCCTGGTGGCCTTTTTTGTGAACGCATTGGAAAACATCAGTTTCCTTGACTTTTTTTCGTCATTGATCAAAACCATTGTCTTTGGGTTCAGTATCGGCATTATCGGGGCATACCAGGGATATAATGCCACACAGGGCACCGAGGGGGTGGGCAGAGCCGCCAATGCGGCGGTAGTTACGGCTATGTTTGTTGTATTCATTGAAGAAATTGTTGCCGTTCAAATCACCAACTGGTTCAGATAAAAAATTATGCATAAAAAAGAAATACATACCAGCGAGCGGGAAGTGGTTATTGCTGTCAGGCAGTTGTATAAGTCCTTTGGAAGCAATCATGTGCTGCGCGGTGTAGACCTTGATGTACACCAGGGCGAGAATGTGGTGGTGCTTGGCCGCTCCGGAACGGGGAAATCCGTATTGATAAAGATTATAGCAGGTTTGCTGAAACAGGACAGCGGAAAGGCTGTAGTGTTAGGCGAAGACGTAGCAACGCTTGACCGCAAAGCGTTGCGGAACTTCAGGCTTAAGATTGGCTTTTCTTTTCAAAACAGTGCGCTTTATGATAGCATGACGGTTCGGGAGAACCTGGAATTTCCCCTGTTGCGCAACTCCCGGAACCTTGGACGCACCGCCGTAAACAAAGCGGTGCAGGACGTACTGGATGATGTAGGTTTACTGCACACCATTAACCAGTTTCCGGCTGAGCTGTCGGGCGGACAACGTAAACGCATTGGCATTGCACGCACCCTTATTATGCGTCCTTCAGTGATGCTGTATGATGAGCCTACGGCCGGACTTGATCCCATAACCAGTGTTGAGATCAACAACCTGATCAACGAAGTGCAGCAACGCTACAATACCTCTTCTATTATTATTACCCATGATCTTACCTGTGCAAAGGCCACGGGCGACAGGATGGCTGTACTGCTGGAAGGAAAATTTGCCCGCATGGGGAGTTTTGAACATGTGTTTGAAACAGATGATGAAAGAATAAACAGTTTTTATGACTATAATTTTATTGACTGATGGAAACAAAAAAAAATAAAAGAGCAGTAATAGTGGGTCTCTTTGTGGCGATTGGGATTGTTATATTCCTGGCTGGTGTATTTACCCTGGGCGGGCAGCAGAAAGCGTTTGTAAGAACCGTAACGGTAACAGCCGTTTTTGATGATGTAAGCGGATTGCAGCAGGGTAACAACGTGTGGTTTTCTGGTGTGAAGATAGGCACAGTAAAAAAGATTGAGTTTTACGATAAGTCGCAGGTAAAGGTGACCATGCACATTGAGAACAAAGCCAGGGAGTTTATCCGTGCGGATGCAAAAGCTAAAATTGGATCCGACGGATTAATCGGGAATAAGATCATTGTTATCGTAGGAGGCACGCCCAATGCACCTGCTATTGAAGGAGATGAAAACCTGGCGGTAGAAGGTTCTTTTGATACAGACGATATGATGGCTACGCTGGAGGAAAGCAACAACAACCTCCTTGATATTACCACCGATTTTAAAAAGGTGAGCAATAACCTGGCAACGGGGCAGGGGTCGCTGGGCGCCCTGCTCAACGAACGTGATTTATACAACCAACTTTCTACGGTTGTAGCGCGGCTTAATGCAGCAGCTCAAAACAGCGAGCAGTTAACACGTAGCCTTGCTCAATATACCAGCAGCTTAAATACACCGGGAACATTATCGGCTGATCTCATCAGCGACACGGTAATTATGCCCAGCCTCAAAGCTGCTGCCAGCCAGTTGAACATTGCTTCGCAGCATGCCTCAGCACTCACCGGCAATTTAAAAAATGCCCTCAGCAACCTGGACAGCAACAACAGCACTGTAGGAGTATTGTTGCATGATAAAAAGGCCGCGTCGGATTTAAGATCCACGCTCGGTAATTTGAACAGCGGCAGTAAAAAACTCGATGAAAACCTGGAAGCGCTCCAACACAATTTTCTGCTGAGGGGTTTTTTCAGAAAAAAAGCGAAGAGGGAAGCCAAGGCGGCCCAGGACAGTGCAAAAGCGAGTGAATGACATGGCAGCATTCTGCTACGTACACTAACTTTCGTCGTGCAACTAACCAGTGAACGACTACTGTTTATCTGCATTCTGCGATTTTAATTGGGCTTATCCGGGATTCTTTGTCACTTTTGTCGCTGCTGGCAAGTTCACCAGCCGTGGCGGTCTGCCGTGGGCGGTGTACTCACCGCTCAAATGAAGCGAAGGAATGCCTCAATTGGAAATGCACCCGGTGATTATCCTTAATGTTTACTTCTTTTTTATTTTGCATGCAATAAATGCTTCTTGTATGCGCATCGACGAATTTAACTATGTCATAGATGAGTGGATAAACGCGCTGGATCAATATAGTTATACCCGGCTGTGTGCAAAGCCGGCTTTGGGTGAATGGTCGCTTGGGCAGGTAATGATGCATCTTGCTGAAGACACATGTTATTATATAGAACAGGTAAAGATTTGTGTGCGCACCAATGGTAATGCCGGCGAAGAAGCATCGCCTGAAGCGAGGGCCATGTTTCTTAACAATGATTTTCCGGATGCAAAAATGAAAGGAGCGCCTTCCAATGCATATATTCCACAGCCTCCGGGTAAGGAAGATCTAAAAAGTCGTTTAACCGATATCAAAGGTGAAATGAACAGGCTTGCTGTATTGATTTCCAGCAGTTTCGCATAAAGGAAAAACGAAACATCCGGGCCTGCACTATTTTAATGCCGGGGAATGGTTACAGTTTGCCGGAATGCACCTGCGCCACCATTTGAGACAAAAGAAGCGAATTGAGGATTTCCTGAGCAACACAGATATGGTGTGATCAATTTGTTACATTAATGCAACAGCCACAAGCGGGTAAGCCGTAAATTCAGTATTCAATCGTTACCGGTATGTTTGTACCTTTCGCTTTAACATTTTACGCTGTGGTATGACCAGTAATATAATGGATAAACAAACGGCTCAACATTACCTATGGGGAGAAAATAGTGAGTGTTGGGTACTGGCTGATACAGAAGAGCTTTCCATTAAACAGGAGGCTATGCAAGGGGGTGCAAGGGAAAAACTGCATTTTCATACGCATGCGCGGCAGTTCTTTTTTATACTCAAAGGCACTGCTGCGTTTTATTTGAACAATGAAAAGAAAATCCTTACCGCCCAGCAGGGTATATTAATTGCGCCCCAAACCCTGCATTTCATTGCAAATGAAACCAGTGAGCCACTTGAGTTTCTTGTAATTTCGCAGCCCACCACCTATTCCGACAGAACAGACGTGGAACAATGATTGCATGTCAGTGAATCCAGGTCAGCAAAAAAAGGCAGCTTTAATTAATTTCATGCAGCGCTATGAAACAACTTTTATTACTCATTGCGGCGATTTTCTTCGGACTAACAATTTGTATACCCGGTTACAAATACAACAAAGAGAATGCCGAGCCCGGAATTTTTGTAAAGAAAGATCCTATCGAAAATTTCTGGAAATGGTTTAAAGCAAACGAAAAGCGCCTCAGGAAATTTGAGGAGGATCCCGGTAAGTATTTGAATGAGCTGCTGGAACAGGCAAAAAAAATGAGGCCCGGACTTGCCATTGAGCTGGAGCCACCCAAAAACGGTATCATCCACATGACGGTTTCGGCCGACGGGAATGAAGACCTGTTTGAACTGGTTCGGCAGGTTGTTGGCAAAGCGCCTGCCATAAAAGGATGGAAATTCATTGCTTTCCGGCAACGAATGACCCCGGAGCAGCTGAAAGGAATAAAACTAAAAGCGCAGAACCACGAATTAGATCCCGGACAAATGAAATTCTTTCCCATTGTAAACGGCGACACCCTCGACCTGATCATTTACGCAAAGGGCGTAACGGAAGAAAACTATAACCAGGTAGCCTATGGCGGGCTGCTGTTGCTCGACAATATTCTTGGTGAATACGACTGTGCAACAAAAGTGCGCAGCTATGACTTTCACGATATGCCGGCAACAAAAGAAGAACTGGAAGGTTTGCTTCCGCTGCTGGAACTGGCAGCATATGTTGACGCATTTCACACCGCAAAAAAATAGCTGATACTATAATTCTTCGAAATCCATTCCACTTTTATTTTATAATAAATTAACTCTTTATCAGCCTTTTATAATAAACCGCTATCAATAGTATTAAAATAATATTTTATTATCTTTAGGT
>CALKHN010000101.1 GCA_937991535.1 uncultured Sphingobacteriales bacterium | reverse complement strand
AGCAGGCTGGCATCTCAGTAAAAACATCCGTTTACCAGACAATGTTTTGCTAATGTAGTGCAAAAGCCCGATCAAGGCGCTCACCGAAAACGGGCAGTAATCGTTTTCGGGCGGCTTTTTTGGTTACTTTTTTTCCGAAAAAAAAGTAACAGAAGTTCCTGCGGGTTTGCGGGGATTGCAATAGGCTTAATAGTTTAGTCAATGATTAAGGCGAAGGTGGATTCTTCCTGCGTAAATGACAAACTGCAGCAGTGAGGTTGAGCTTTTTGCTAAGACCTTCCGTTGTGATTCGTGTTTTTGCACGAACATTTTAAGCCACGCCGGGTCTTCATGAAATGCCATTGTGGATAGCTATGCCGCTGGCGCTCCGGCACATTCAGTGAATTGCCGGTTTCGGCTAATTATTCAATGCTTAAGGATGTGAAACTGTGAATTGAAATTTACCAGATTGAAGTTCCTGTATCCTGAATATCATATCAACTGATGATTACAATCATTGCATGCCGGTACGGATATATTTTCCTTTGTAATACGCCAAATAAAAGGAAATGCCACGAAATGGTTTACTCATCTGCGGCATATTTTCTATGCTATGGTATGTAGTCATAAATATTATTGTACCGATGCAATACCCCGGTTACAACATCGCTTCGCAAACGGTGAGTGAACTTTCGGCAATAGATGCACCCACCCGCACGCTTTGGTTTGTACTTTGTATATTCTATTCCCTCTTTCTTATCGCTTTCGGAACGGGCATCTGGTTATCAGCAAACGGAAACCGGAAGCTGCGGTTTGTTGCAGCCATCGTTCTCTTCGATGCGGTTTTCGGAATTTTCTGGCCACCGATGCACCGGCGGGAAGTCATTGCGGCAGGAGGAGGAACACTTACAGACAACCTCCATCTTGTTTGGGCTTTTGTGCATCTTGTGTTAATGTTGCTGATGATCGGCTTTGGCGCTGCTGCATTTGGGAAAAGCTTCCGGATTTTTTCTGCAGCCGTCGTCTTACTCTTTATCGTGTTTGGAATATTAACAGCAAAGGAAAGCCCCGGCATCCAGACCAACCTGCCCACGCCCCACATAGGCATCTGGGAACGCATCAACATCGGCGCTTACATGCTTTGGATCATTGTATTTGCTATTGTGCTGGTGAGAAGAAATAATAAACTCGCTTAACTGCAGTCACACTGTTTGATATGGTACTCAAGTCTCCTGGAATATTTTGCCGTTAACCTTCCCTGCGGCAGTTGCAAGGCCTTGTACATAGCCAATATTTTTTTTCAATTGTACGCATAATTAAATAGATTTGAACATATTTCGATCCGCACCAACGTAAAAGCCCAATATTTAACCCGTTCATTTTTCAATGTATTGTTCCGGTTCTTACAACTGAATCTCCGTATTCAGTACAGCCCATATGGCTATGATGACCTGAGCAGATTTATCCGTTTATAAACGCTTAGAAGCGTTTGTAAGTACTTATAAATGTTTAGAAAGAAAGGCTTGTTGCGGGAGGCGATGAGGTATCGGCAACCCTATGGTGACACAGCGACTTTGAAACAGATTACACAAGATGGGCATTTCCACACTCAAGACAAAAATATAGCAACCGTAAAAGTTTTATTAACACCACGATTCATTTAGAATAACACGTCAAGAAGCAGAGAAACTATTACTGGAAAAATTCAAACTACCGGGGTTTTATGATGAGCAATGGGAAACAATTGAAAAGATTTTCAGGGGAGAAAGCGTTTTGCTTATTGAAAAGACAGGATTTGGTAAATCACTTTGCTTTCAATTTCCTGCAACCCTATTTGAAGGGACAACGGTAATTTTTTCTCCCCTCATTGCACTCATGCGCGACCAGGTAAAGAAGCTTACAGCACTTGGGATTTCCGCAAAGTGTATCAACAGCGAACAAACTCCAGAAGAAAATTATCAAATCATAAACGAAGCTAAGCAAGGTAAAATAAAAATGCTTTACATCGCACCTGAAAGACAAGAAAACAACGAATGGATTGAAGCCACAAGACAAATGAATTTAAAAATGGTTGTAGTTGACGAAGCTCATTGTATTTCGGTTTGGGGGCATGACTTCCGGCCAGCTTTCAGAAGAATTATAAACCTTGTAAAACTTTTGCCAACAGGGCTACCCGTTCTTGCAACAACCGCAACAGCTACAAAAAGAGTTGAGCAGGATGTGGCTAAACAAATTGGAGGCAACATCACAACATTGAGAGGCAATCTGATGAGAGATAACTTCAAACTATTTGGTGTAAAGGTTTCTTCAGAGGATGAAAAGTTAATTTGGTTAGGAAAAAATTTGGAAAAGCTTCCCGGTTCCGGAATTCTTTATACAGGAACAAGAGTTGACACTGAAATTTATTCCAACACACACAAATTCCGCAATCGCCAATTCATTATTATCAGGAAATAGGCAGGGCTGGAAGAGACGGGCAACCTTCATACATAATTTTGTTTTACAATCCCGAAGACAAAAAACTACCCGAAGCGTTTATTGAAGGCGGCAGACCGTCAATAAAAAAATACGAAAAAGTAATTGCTGCTGTAAAAGCTGAATTGCTTGGTGAAAGAGATTTGATGCGGAGAATAAATTTGAAACAAAATCAAATCAGAGTTATCAAAGCTGACCTTATTGAACAAAAGATTATTCGGCAATTAGCAAACAAGAAGTTTGAATACATTTTTGAAGCTCCTGCACTTGATACAAAAGCATTTGAAGAACTCCGTGCAGCCAAGACAAAAGACCTTGACAGTATGATTCAGTATGAATAACGAAGCAACATATTGGATAGCATTGGCACATCTGCCAAGATGGGGGCATTTGAAAATAAATAACCTCATTATTAAATTCTACCACGAAAACAAAATTTCGGTTGAAGATTTTTTTAATCTTTCTGAAAGTAAATGGAGAAACGAATACCAATTAGATGAGAAACAAATTTCGGATTTACTTCAGGCAAAATTGGGGTTAGGAAGTAATGCTTTCTTAGCGGAATCTTTTTTCAATCAGGGCTTTGAATTGATTCCAATTGTTTCACCTGGATTTTCTAAAACGCTGAAAGGAAATTTAAAGACGGCTCATTCCCCTGCTGTTCTTTATGTAAAAGGCAATAAAAAAATTTTGGAAGAGAAATCTATTGCTATTGTCGGTTCAAGAGATGCTTCGGAAGTTGCTTTAAAATTTACAGACAACATTGCAAAACTTGCAAGCAAAGAATATAAAGTTGTAGTCAGCGGCTTTGCAAAAGGAGTTGACAAGCAAGCATTGGATTCAGCAATCAATTACAAAGGGCAAAGTATAATTGTATTACCGCAAGGCATTATGACTTTTGATTCAGGATTCAAAAAATATTATTCCCAAATCATCAATGGAGATGTATTGGTTCTTAGCACATTCTTCCCAAAAGCACCCTGGAAAGCGGAGTTAGCTATGGCAAGAAATCCAATAATCTACGGACTTGCTGATGAAATTTATGTAGCCGAATCAGCAGAGAAAGGTGGAACATGGAGTGGCGTTGTTGATGGTTTAAGAAAGCAAAGGAAAATTTTTGTTCGCAATCCAGACACAACAGAGAAAAACGCAAACTTACTATTGATTCAAAAGGGAGCGGTGCCAGTTGACTTTAATGGAAATGTAATTTCTAAAACTTACGACACAACTATTGAGCAAGTATCAGTTGTTCAAGAGCCAAACGAGACAGAATCCGTTGACAAGAAAATTTGTTCAGCTTTTAATGGCAGGCCATTACATGCAAACGAACTTCTTGTAAAACTTGGAATGGATTGGACGGTTGAGAAATTGACGGCTTATTTAAAAAAACTTGACTTTATTGAGATTGTGAAAGACAAAAGAACCAGCCTTTACAAGTTAAAAGGTTCAGGTGATTCTTCACAACAGACACTGTTTTAGTAACTAAAAACAATCGCCTACCCTTCTGAAAAACAGAAGGAAGCCGGTAACATTGCAATATGGCGGGGCGACAAATATATGCTCAAGTTTTTCCTCGGTATTCGGCTTCAGTTTTCGCTTGACGAATAATGCCGGGCAATAGATTAAACAATGAACTTTTAATCATATATTTAGGGACAGTTATGGGCAGACGGATCATGGAATTCTGCCACATCGCCAAGCCGTACCGTTAGCGGAAACCTTAAAACACGACATTAAACAAACGATTGTAGTATAATTCCATTAACACCTCTTTGAAGTAAAGCAATTCAAACTAAAACTATAAGAAAATGGAAAAAATTAAAGACAACGTTGCTAACATTGAGTACGACTATGTCATTATTGGCACTGGCGCCGGCGGCTCCGTTTTAGCTGATCGCCTTTCTGTAAATGGAAAATACAAAATATTGATACTTGAAGCAGGCGGCTCAGACGGCGATTTCATGCACGTGGTACCAAAGGGTTTTTACTTCACCATGCAGAATAAAAAGTACACCAAACATTATAAAACCGAAGCTTTCGGCGAAAACACGGTCGAAACCTGGCAACGTGGCTGGATCACGGGTGGCTCAACCACCATCAACGGTATGGTTTGGAACCGTGGCTGGGCAACAACTTATGATGCCTGGGAACAGGCTGGTAATAAAGGCTGGAATTTCAACAAATTTGTCGAAGCCTGGAAACAAATTGAAAATAACGAATTAGGACCCACCGAATTTCGTGGTGGCAATGGTCCGGTAAAGCTTGAAATTGCAAAGGCTGATAACAGCTTATCAAAAACCTTTATCAAAGCAGCAGAAAAAGCAGGAATCCCATTCGTAGAAGATATGAACTCCACAGGAGAAGACCGAATTGCCATCGTGATGTCGAACATACGCAACGGATTTAGACGCAGTGCATCAAAGACCTTTCTGGAAACCGCTCGTAAACGCAGTAACGTTACTATTATCAATCATGCAGAAGTTTTAAAAGTATTGATCGAAAACGGTCGCGCAGTGGGTGTTGCCTATATGCATAACGGCGCGCTTAAACAGCAACGGATCAATAAAGAAGTGCTTGTATGCGGCGGCACCCTCGAATCTCCGTTAATCTTGGAACGTTCAGGAATTGGCAGACGCGATGTTTTGGAAGCCGCCGGTATCGAAGTGATTGTAGAAAGTCCGCGAGTTGGTGAAAACCTATCGGAACATCGTGGCATTATGCTTCAATTTAAGTTCAATGGCCGCGTTGGATTTAACCATGAAATCAATACACCGCTTCGTCAACTCTGGGCAGGTTTTAAATATTTGCTGAATCGAAAAGGAGTTATCTCCTTTGGCGGTTATGATGTGTTGGGAATGTTCCGTTCAGATCCTGATTCTAAAGAGGTAGATACCCAACTATTCTTTACACCCGTTTCTACAGCAGGCTCTAATCCGCTTACAGGCGAAATGGTTGTTGATAAATTTTCAGGAGCAATGGCTATTGCCTATCCCGTAAATCCAACCAGTCGGGGATCCATCCATATTAGCGGCCCGAACCTCACCGACACACCCAAAATTGTTCCCAACTACTTAACAACGGAGCATGACCGGGATTTGGTTTTAAAAATTACACGCAAACTACGTGCTCTGATTGCTTCAGACGAGATGAAGGCTTTAGGTGCCGTAGAAATTCAACCGGGTCTGGATAAAATTAGTACCGACGAAGAAATTATAAACTACTCCATAAATCACGGTGCTTCCGGCTATCATACCCTTGGAACCTGTCGTATCGGACCTAACCAGGAAGATGTGGTAGATGACCGTTTGCGGGTTCGGGGTGTAACTGGACTTCGGGTGGTAGATGCATCGGTTTTTCCTGCTCAACCATCGGGCAACAACAATGCACCTACGCAGGCCGCCGCCTGGATTGCTGCCGGCATGATTTTAGAGGATGCCAATTAATATTATGAAACATATAGGAGACATTTTTCTTTCTGGATTTTTTGGGTACGTGCTGTAAAAAAATACAAAAGGAAAGAAAACTGTATCCGCTAATAAGGTAATGCCAAAAGCGGTGCTAAACGGCTAAGCAATCAGACGTTGACGCATTAGCAAAAGAAGCAAAAAAGGTTGGTGGGCAAAAAACAGAAGTCGCCTTATTAAATGAAAATTGTAGTAGACACAAATATTATTTTCAGTGCATTATTAAACTCAAACAGCACCATCGGATATCTTTTATTTAACGCTGAGAAGCATTTTGAATTTTATAGTTGCAGCTATATGCGTTATGAAATTCAAAAACATTGGGAGCGGCTTAAAAAAATCTCAAAACTATCGGAAGAACAATTGCAAATTTCTTATACTCAGGTTGTAAGTTCCCCCAAAAGGTTAGGTTTAGCCAAAAGGATTAAAAAACAAATCGATAAATTTGGGTTTACTGGTTATCAGCAGGCGGAAACCGGAAGCTGCGGTTTGTTGCAGCCATCGTTCTCTTCGATGCGGTTTTCGGAATTTTTTGGCCACCCATGCACCAGCGGGAAGTCATTGCGGCAGGAGGAGGAACACTCACAGACAGCCTCCATCTTGTTTGGGCTTTTGTGCATCTGGTGTTAATGTTGCTGATGATCGGCTTTGGCGCTGCAGCATTTGGGAAAGGCTTCCGGATTTTTTCTGCAGCCATCGTCTTACTCTTTATCGTGTTTGGAATATTAACCACTAAGGAAAGCGCGGGCATACAAGCCAACCTTCCCACGCCACACATAGGCATCTGGGAACGCATCAACATCGGCGCTTACATGCTTTGGATCATTGTATTTGCTATTGTGCTGGTGAGAAGAAATAATAAACTCGCTTAACTGCAGTCACACTGTTTGATATGGTACTCAAGTCTCCTGGAATATTTTGCCGTTAACCTTCCCTGCGGCAGTTGCAAGGCCTTGTACATAGCCAATATTTTTTTTCAATTGTACGCATAATTAAATAGATTTGAACATATTTCGATCCGCACCAACGTAAAAGCCCAATATTTAACCCGTTCATTTTTCAATGTATTGTTCCGGTTCTTACAACTGAATCTCCGTATTCAGTACAGTCCATATTGCTACGATGACCTGACAAAAGTTAACCGTTTACAAACGCTTCTAAGCGTTTGTAAGTACTTATAAATGTTTAGAAAGAAAGGCTTGTTGTGGAAAGCGATGAGTTGTGTGCAAGCTTTTTGACACACCCTAATAATTTAAACAGTATATTTATAAAAATGGAAACAGCAAACCTAATAATGTTAATTGTGGCTTTGATTGTACTCTTAGCCTTATCATTCTTTATATTCCAAATTTGGGTGCAATCCAAGGAGACTAAACTTCAAATAAGCAACTTTATTCAAGAGCTACAAAAAGGTTTTACCAATTCTGACACAAGCCTAAAGGCTGCTGTTGACCAAATCTGTCTACAAAACACTTCTCAAAATAAACCTGTAATTGCTGCACTTGAAATTATTAAGGAACAACTTAAAGAAATTGGTAGCGACATAAAAAAAGCAAAAGAAGAAATCAACCAGCATATCATAACATCGTTAGAATCATCTGACACAAAACTTAATGACGCATTTGAAGGGCTTAAAACAAAAACCTACAACCGAATTGGCGAACTAAACGAGACTTCAAAATTATTCAAAGAGCAATTGGAAGACAGAATAAAAGAACTTGACAAACACCTTACTGAAAAGCTTGTTTATGATTTGACAGAACTTACAAAAAAATACTCTGGTGAACTTGTTGAAAGAAACACTGAAACTTTAAAAAGTTTTTCCGCAATTGCCAAAGAATATATCGAAGAATTAAAACAAAAGCATCAAGATGGCTTGCTTTGTGACATTAACCATCCAATTTTTAAAAAAGAAATAGACAGAATAAATTTTGAACTTGACTATCATTTGCTGACATAGTGTATAGGACAAGCGAAGAAAGGTATGCACATAATAACTAAGCTTTCGTTTTGTCCAACGGGCAAGAAATGAAAGCGATGTTGAACGAAACTTTCGGTAGCCTTATTCTATATTATGGGGTTTTTGCTACTTCCGCCTTGGTTCGTGTCCGCACGAAACACTTAATGATGCTGCGTTTTCGCAATGAGTCAGGCGAAGGTGGATTCTTCACAGCCTGCCCCGTTCGGATGCCAGCCCGAAGAATCATTCTGGCGGGGGTCATCCGGGCAGACAATAGGTAAACTGTACCTCCAGGCTGTACCTACATTGATTTCTGTTTCCTGCTTGTTGTGTTCCTAAAATACGCTATCAAAGATAAAAGGAGCATTCCGGCTGCAGTAATATAAATCCAGGCGGGAATGGGTATGGGGTCACCGGCGGCATAGGAATGCAATCCGGACAAATAGTAATTCACCCCGAAATAAGTAAATACAATTGACCATATCGCCCACAGGCTCACAATATTAAAAGTTAGTTTGCCCCTGAGTTTCGGAACCAGTCTCAGGTGAAGTACCACAGCATAAAAAATAACCGAAATAAATGCCCAGGTCTCTTTGGGATCCCAGCTCCAATACCTTCCCCAGCTTTCGTTGGCCCACATTCCTCCCAGGAAAGTACCTGCGGCAAGAGCAAAGAGCCCAATGGTTAAAGCCATTTCATTTACTATGGTCATTTCTTTGATGGAATGCGCTATTTTATTAGTGGACTTTGCGCTGAACAGTATTAATGAAATCACACTCAATACTGCCGACAGCCCAAAGAATCCGTAACTGGAAGTGATGATGCCTACATGAACCATAAGCCAATAGGATTTTAGAACCGGTTCCAAAGGAGTGATCTGCGGATCGAGCATGGATCCTCCGTGTGCGAACCCCATCATGATCATGGCAACCAAAGCTCCGGCTGCGGGAATAAAGGCATTGCGGTTCCTGTAAAGAATCAGTCCAGCGAGAACACCGATACCTGAAATAAATACAATAGCCTCGTAACCGTTGCTCCAGGGAGCATGGCCGGAAAGATACCAGCGAACGGCTAAAGTTATCACTTGAAGGGCCAGGGCTGCAATCATTATCCCCAACAGTGTTTTGGTGAGCATACGAATCATGCGGTTATACTTTGACCCCGACGAAAACACTTCTGCAAAACCAAGCATGATCATACACATACCCAAAAAGCTGTAAGCGATCATCAGCCAAAAGAAAACGTTCAGATGATTATAGAGAATTTCCAGGTTGATTTTCGAGTTCGATGGAATAATCTTTTTACCCCAAGCCTGCTGGTATTCATGGATGTCTTCCATGCTTTTGTCTGCATTGTTATAGTTTCCGGTTTTCAAACCTTCTTTTACTCCATTAAAATAATTGGTCAGAAGAGGATAAGCTGCCTGGTCAATTTCTACAGCGTTTTCTGCAGAACTATAAATCCAGCTTCTCCATGTTTGTGCCGGATCATTTTTTACAGGAATGATCCGGGTATAATATCCAAAAGCGATACTGCTGAAAATATTGAATCGTTCTGTTACTTCTATAATTGCTTTGTCGTAATTAGACTGGTCGGCTTTTCGCTTGCTGAAGGATTTGTTATACTGTTTTTCCAGCTTAAATATTCCGGTATTCGGGTCTGCAAGGTTTGTATAAGAAGTATAACCTTCTGTATTGGCGCCGGTTTCTTTTATCAGTTCGTCGCCTCCTTTTTGGCCTACTTTAATCAGTGGTTCATTGGCCCAATACCCGGGATCAACCTGCATGGAAATAAACCATTGTTCTGAAGACAGGGTAAGCGGTCCTTTTTGATATGCATCTTTCTTGTAAATCTTCCTGAGCATTTCCAGCGTATGTGTATTCAAAGGTTTAATGCGGCCCTGGAAATCCTGAACCAGGAGATGTCCTAATTTTTCAGCATGAACCGGGTCAACTATTCTGTTGGAACCGAGCTCACCCGGTTTTGCAAACTGGGCGGCCGGTACGGGTGCATGCTGAGGTTCGATTGTCGGATCATTTGTTGCGACTGTGCTTTTCTGAGCGAAACAGGGATTTATTGCCGGCGCCAAAAGCAATAAAAAAGGAAGAAGAACAAAATTTTTCCTGTGCATTTCTTTTAATGAATGATTCAATTTCCAGAAATGAGTGCCTTTCCAGAACAGCGTGAAAAATAATCCTGTAAACAATAGGAAATATCCAAAGTAGGTAATATTGGTACCCCATCTGTCCGCGTTTACAGAAAGGATGGTTCCGCTTTCATCGGGGAAATAACTTGCCTGGAAAAACCGGTATCCCCGGTAATCCATCACATTGTTCATAAAAATATGATGCTGTTTCTCCGTTCCTCTATCAATGACTGTTATCTTACTTTCATAAGATGATGGGTTATTTGACCCCGGATAACGGTCGAGCAGAAAATCATCACAACGTAAAGAAAAATCCGTATGAAGTAATTTGGAACCAAATCCCAAAGACACATTCAGTCCATTGATGCGTACGGTTTTATTGAATCCGGTAACACCTTGTCCACCTTTGATCAACAGCGTATCGCTTTCATCTCCTGATTTCAATTCTACCTGGATAGCGCCCAAAAGAGTTTTATCCGCCGGGTTGTTTTTGTCTCCATTGTAATAGACTATTTTTCCTTTAAATGAATTTTTTGGAACGATAAAACGGGTATGGTCAATCGTATAAAGCGCCCTGTGATTGAGGGTAGCAGGCTCATTCGCTTTAATGTTACCGGAATGCTGGGCCAATAATGCAGAATCAGTTACCACGCCCATTTGCTGTCCCTGCATAGACATATACTGTGCATCGGCCGGCGGGGTGATCATCAGGATGCCATTCTTTTCTGTTAACTGAACGGCGCCCTGTTTTGGATTGTTATAACTAAACATCATCCCGTCAATATTTTTGATTTCACCTTCGGGAATATAATTATCCAATCTGCCTTCCTGTGCTATGGATACAATGTTGAGCATCTTCTTTCCGGATGCTGTTGTTTGAACAGAGTCTTTAGCCAGCGGAATATAGTCAAGGGTTTTTAAGGAAATAACTTTATTGTCAAACTGATAGTCCTGCCTGAAGCTTCTTTTGAAAGGCCACCTGGCGTCTTTGGAATTAAAATAAGACATCATGTAAGGGTGCTTGTCATATCTGAGTGTTTTCTTTCCATCGGTTACATTCAGCTTGAAATAAGTGAGGTCGCTGATCATTTCATTGGTAGTCTCATTTTCTTTGATCGGCATTTGCCCTTCAAAGCTCATGTAGCGTGTGATAGCGCCTCCAATAAACATAAAAATAAAAGCTAAGTGAAATACCAGCAGGGGCCATTTTTCTCTCCTGGTAAGCCGGTAGGTTTTAATATTGACAGCAAACAAAACGATCAGCCAAAACATCAGCATTTCAAACCATGCCGCATTGTAAATGAGTGATTTTGCAGTAGCGGTATCATAGTCATTTTCCACAAAAGTTGCAACGGCCATGGAAATACCAAACAACAGCAAAAGAACCGTCATGGTACGGGTGGAGAACAGGATTTTTTTCAGGCGTGTCATTTCGTTTCCAACGATTTAAACCTGGTTTCAATTTGCCGGGGATTTTTGTAAGCAGCACACATTTTGTCAGCGCTGGGTTCAGGGAAAAAATGCATCTCTTTAAGGAATGTTTTCTTTTGAGAGTGGCTCCTCAAAAGAGATGCACCTAAAAGCACCATAGCTGGTTGGTTGAATTTTTACTTTTAACCTTACTAATCCTACAGGGATTTCAGGTATTCAGTAAGATCGGCTTGTTCAGCAGTACTTAACTTAAGATTGTTCACTTCATTGTATCTTGTTACCACCTCAGCCAGGGTTGCTGCAGAGCCATCATGAAAATAGGGAGGGTGCTGCCAGATACCCTTTAATGGTGTAACTCTCCATTGCTTTGTGGCCGACCGGTTTACATAATCTTTATCCACTGCCACAGAGGCGCTTTGAGGATGTAATTTTCCACCGTTTATAACATCGGTAAACAAAGGGCCGGAATGGCAACCTGCACACTTTGCTTTACCCATAAAAAGTGCTTTGCCTTTGACCGCCGCAGTGGCGTCAAATGAATTGGCAGGTGGTTCAGGCGCCGCGATAGAATATTGATATGCCTGTAAAGCCGGAAGTTTATCTGTTACTAAATCATCGCCTTCCCTGTGATCAACTACCCAGCCGTCAAGTCGTGCATCAGCAAAATAACCGTGCCCGTGCATCTGGGTAACCGCTACATATCTGTTCCAATAAGCCACAGGTCCTGCAGGTTCATGCTGTACATCTCCATCACCGGTAAAAATGGCTTTAGGAATACCGTATAAACCATATGCAGGTGGAATGACAACCGGGTTACTCAGTCCATCATGGTTGAATCTCGGGTCGTAAAAACCGGGGCCCCAGGAAGCATAAATATCTTTCGTAGCCTGATCTAAGGCTGGCGACAATGAGATAATCAAACCAGGGTTCAGATCTCTGTTAGGCCAGCCGTCCAAACGCTTCCCTATACCAGAAGCAAACGAGTTATCAACAGTTGAATGACACAGCGCGCAGGTAATACCCATTCTTACCAGTTTTAAAGTACCATCCGGGTTTTGACTTACCTGCCCTTTTACCCCAACCACAGCATTGTTTTGTAACAGAACAAGCGTGCTTTGGGGGTCATCTAAATTAACCTGTCCTGCTTGTATAGCGGCAACAACAGCGGCCGGCAATGCAGCCGCATCTACTTTTAAACCCACAGCTAAAGCGGTATTGGGGCTTACTGCGGTTTCTATAACCTGGTTCATATGTAACTGATCTGTCCAGAATGTTTCATCACCAAAAGTCTCATATCGAAATATTTCCTGACCCTGCTGAACCAATTGCGGATCCAATGGAGGTAATTGTAGATTGTCCTTACCCGGAGGGATGTATCCATCATCATTTTTTATACAACTAAAAAGACTAACCATAGCAATTAGCAGCAGCGTAGAAATCATAAATTTTTTTTTCATGATCTTTTGTTTCTATTTATCGTGAATTAATAATAGTCCTTCCGGTGATACTGAATTCAATTCGGAGCTGGCTTCAATGAGATTAGATGACTAAAACTCAATTTGGTTACAAAAGGATAAAATTTAATCTTCCGGGGTTTTCCTTATGAGGCTACCGCAGAGGGTGCGCCGCCGTTTGCTGTAATATTAACGGTAACAAATACTCAATCCGCATTGGTATTCCTTCTTTTCCATGAATCCGTTACTGTATCATCCATTATTTGAAGTCATTTTTTCCCAGATAACCACTTATCAGCCGGCATGCAGAAGGTTTAGAGAGATGGATGCTTAGCCCGCAGTTGATGATACCTGCCAGCATATATCAATTACTCTTGTTAGCTTTGCCGCCAATTTTTTATACTATGGAAATTTCATGGAATGATTTTGAAAAAATTGATATGAGAGTAGGAACGGTAACCGAAGCAGTTCCATTTCCCAAGGCAAAAAAGCCTGCCTACCAGCTTACCATTGATTTTGGCGCATTGGGTTTAAAAAGATCATCTGCCCGGATCACCACTTTGTACACCGCAAATGAACTGATTGGCAAACAGGTTATTGCCGTTGTAAATTTCCCGGTTAAGCAGATCGCCAATTTTTTCAGCGAATGCCTCGTGCTGGGCGTATACGCCAGTGCGGTAAATGTAGTGTTGCTGCAACCGCAGCAAAAAGTGATCAACGGTAGCAGGATAGGATAGGAATTGCTTTACATTTGCCCGCTTAAGCAGAAAGTATTGATCAAATGATAGCAACCGGATTGTGCGTAACATATTATGCTTCTCCTGTGGGTACACTGGAAATAAAAAGCTCCGGTAAAGCCATTCATGCTATACTGTTTGTAAATGCGTGGAAAGGTCCAAAACTGAATGAGAATGAAATGACCGGTAATTCAGACGGTGAGATTGTGAAAATATGTACCGCCCAGTTGGATGAATATTTTGAAGGGAAGCGGCAACATTTTGATTTCCCTTTTACGCAGGACGGCACAGCCTTTCAGCAAAAGATTTGGAGCGCGCTGCTGGATATACCATTTGGCAAAACCATTTCTTACTTAGCGTTATCCAAACGAACAGGCAATGTAAAAGCCATTCGTGCGGTGGGAACCACCAATGGAAAAAATCAATTGTGTATTGTAGTGCCCTGTCATCGTGTAATTGGTTCCAATGGCAGCCTGGTAGGTTATGGCGGTGATTTGTGGCGGAAAAAATGGCTGCTTGATCATGAAGCAAAATACGCGCATGGAGTGCAGGAGTTGGGTGATTGGTGAAAAGAGGTTACAGGGTTACAGGGTTCAGGTTGCAGGTATGAGGTATAGGTATGAGATAGACGATAAACGTGAAAAATTCCTCTTCTCACTTCTCACGTTTCACCTTTCACTATGAGGTATGAGGTTTGAGGTTTAAGGTATGAGGTATGAGGTATGAATGTCTGTTATCTGCCGATGTGTGATTGTAACAAATGCGCAAATTGAAGAGAATACCAAATAACAAGAACCAAATAGATACTGTCCGCCGTGGCGGATTCAAATCTCAAATCCGAAGAGGGAAGCCTATTTTTATATCTCTTCTTTTCATTTTCAAATTTTCAAATTCCCACATTTTCAAATTCATTTATGCCTCTCTCCAAAAAAGCAGCATTAGGATTTATATTTATTACGCTTCTCCTTGATGTTATAGGTTTTGGTATCATCATACCGGTAATGCCTAAGCTCATTGAAGAGCTTATTCATGGCGACCTGAGTGCCGCGTCGCGCTGGGGTGGCTGGCTCACGTTTGCCTTTGCCATTATGCAATTTATATGCGCGCCTGTATTGGGTAACCTTAGCGACAGGTACGGAAGGCGCCCCATATTGTTGTTCTCTCTTTTTGGTTTTGGAATTGACTATATACTTCTTGCCCTGGCGCCTACCATTGGCTGGCTGTTTGCAGGTAGAATTATTGCAGGCATAACAGGCGCCAGCTTTACCACGGCCTCCGCCTATATAGCTGATATCAGTGCGCCGGCAGACAGGGCCAAAAATTTTGGAATGATCGGCGCCGCTTTTGGACTGGGGTTTATTATTGGCCCGGTAATCGGTGGTTTGCTGGGCAGTATGGGGCCCCGCGTTCCGTTTATTGCAGCCGCTGTGTTATCGCTGATGAACTGGTTGTATGGTTATTTTGTTTTGCC
The DNA here is from genome assembly GCA_937991535.1 of uncultured Sphingobacteriales bacterium. Taxonomy (GTDB): domain Bacteria; phylum Bacteroidota; class Bacteroidia; order Chitinophagales; family Chitinophagaceae; genus Agriterribacter. Next base: position 11,501 of record CALKHN010000101.1, on the reverse strand, counting down.
GGAATCGCTGAGCAAAGAAAACCGCCGCGGCTTTAGCTGGAAGCGGGCCAATCCGATGGGATCGCTCATGCATTTGCGAAAGTATCCTGCACTGGGCGGATTGATCGTTTCGCTCACGCTCATCTATATCGCGGGTCATTCGGTACAAAGCACCTGGGCTTTCTTTAATATGGAAAAGTTTAAATGGGATGAAAAGATGGTGGGCATTTCGCTTGGCGTGGTAGGCTTGCTGGTAGGACTGGTGCAGGGAGGATTGATCCGCATTGTTAATCCTAAGCTGGGCAACGAAAAAAGCATTTATGTGGGACTGGCATTGTACACCATTGGTTTAATATTGTTCGCTTTTGCATCGCAGGGCTGGATGATGTTTGCTTTTTTAATTCCCTATTGCCTCGGTGGTATTTGCGGCCCGGCGCTCCAGGCCGTCATTTCCAATCATGTACCATCCAATGAGCAGGGAGAATTGCAGGGGGCTTTAACCAGTTTGATGAGCGCCACTACCATTATTGGTCCGCCGGTTATGACCAACCTGTTTGCTTACTTTACCAAACAGGATGCACCTGTTTATTTTCCCGGTGCGCCTTTTCTTCTGGGTGCTGTACTCATGCTGGGCAGTACTATTTTGTCTTATCGTATGTTCCGAACGGAAAAAGCAGTGGCATAACCAATCGGTATTTCCCAAAAGCAATACCGGGGTTGAGTATATACGTATTAAAATAAACTCTTTACGAATACCTATATTTGGTGTAAAGCGATACACCGTTTATTTAAATATTTTAGTATGAAACCCATCGTTCAGATATCTTTAGACCTTACGAATATTGATGAAGCCCTGGAAACTGCCGCTTTGGCCATGCGTGCCGGTGTAGACTGGCTGGAAGCGGGAACACCATTGATCCTGGCAGAAGGACTGCATGGTGTAAAAAAATTAAGGGAGGCTTTCCCGGGGGTTCCCATAGTGGCCGATTTAAAAACCATGGATGGCGGTTATCTTGAAGCCGAAATGATGGCAAAGGCAGGCGCCACGCACGTGGTGGTAATGGCAAGAGCCCATGAAGAAACCATTAAATGCGTAGTGCAGGCAGGGAGAGATTTTGGTGCGAAAGTAATGGGCGACAACCTGGGATGCCCGGATATGGTTGCGGCCGGTAAATGGCTTGAAGACCTGGGTTGCGATTATGTTATTCATCATATAGGTTACGACGAAAGGCGCGGTATAGCGGCCCAGGGCAAACGTATGCCCAGTCCGCTGGACCAGTTGCGCGAAGTAGTGAATGCGGTTACTATTCCTGTGCAGGCGGTGGGCGGATTGAGCCTGGAGCAGGCCATTCAGTGTCCCGCATACGGGGCGCCGTTAGTGGTACTGGGCGCGCCGCTAACCATTGATGCCGACGCGTTTAAAACCGCTGATGGCGACCTGGAAAGTTCACTTCGCCTGATCTGTGAGAAGATACATGCGTATGGAGAAATTTGAGATCCGCCACGGCGGACAGGTTTGAGATGTGAAGTTTGAAATGGAAATTCATGTCATACCTGTCTTTCAGGTTATTGTTAGCCCTGCAGCAATGCTACTATGAAGCCCGGTTGCGACGCTCCGTTCAGGTCTATACCATCGCGGAACATTTTTTTGAGCGAAAAATGGATAACAACATTGACCAGTTTAAAATATCAAATTTCAAATCAAAAATTTTAAATCAGTATATGAAATCAGCAGCGGTAGTTAATTATGCACCCGAGAAGGGATCGGTTGAAATCCGGGAAATAGCGCAGCCAGACATTGGCGAAGAAGACGTATTATTAGAAGTAGCCAATGTGGGTGTTTGCGGCAGCGATCTGCACCAGTGGACAGCCGATCATAGCTGGCATGTAAATTATCCCGTAGTGCTGGGACACGAATTTGGCGGACATATTATTGCCCTGGGGAGTCGTGTAACGGGCTGGAAAGAAGGCGACCGTGTGGTAAGTGAAACGGCGGCGGTAATAGACCCCAACAGTCCTATGACCAGAAGCGGTTTGTATAATTTAGATCCTTCACGCAAGGGTTTTGGTTATGGCGTAAATGGCGCCATGACAAAATACGTACGTGTTCCTGCCCGGTGCCTCCACCGCGTGCCCGACCAGTTGGCATTTGAGCAGGCTTGTTTAACAGAGCCTTGTTGTGTAGCGTTCAATGCGGTAGTGGAAAACAGCAGGCTGAAACCTGGGGACAGGGTAATTGTTTTGGGCCCCGGAACCATTGGTATTCTATGTGCGGCAATGGCCCGGCTTTGCGGCGCGGAAGTGGCTATCGTGGGTTTGGAAGCCGATAAACATCGCTTAGATATTGCAAAACAATATGGATGCGATACCATTGTTGGCGACGCCACAGCATGGGCAACCCAACGGGATGGTTTGGGTGCAGACTGCGTGATTGATGCAGCGGGCGCCAGTATTACCTTAAAAATGGCCATGCAATTGGTGCGGCCCAAAGGGCATATCGCCAAAGTAGGCTGGGGACCACAGCCATTGGGCTTTTCACTCGACCAGTTGGTACAGAAAAACGTAACCCTGCAGGGAAGCTTCAGTCATAACTGGCCCATATGGGAAAGGGTGATCGCCCTGCTGGCGAGTGGTCAGTTGAATGTGCAACCCATTATCGGCGGCGTTTGGCCCGTAACCGAATGGCACGAAGCATTTGAAAAAATGCACAGGGGAGAGGTGGTGAAGAGTGTGTTGAGACCAGTGTAGCCAGTTTATGGTTTATTATTTATTATTTATGGTTAAAAATAGGACTAAGGCATAAACTATTCTTCTTGTTAGTTATTGGTTTTGAAGATTGGAGTATAAAGAACCATAAACGACAAACTATAAATTATTTCTCCAATGCGTTTACAAAACAAAGTCATCATCATTACCGGCAGTTGCACGGGTATTGGAAAAGCCATTGCGCAACGTTGTGTGGCCGAGGGCGCCCGTGTGGTAATTCATGGGTTGGAAAAAGAATGGGGTGAGTCGGTAGTGAAAGAACTCGGAAAAGACAACGCAGTATTGCTTATCGAAGATATCAGCAAGGAAGGTGCTCCGCAACGGTTGGTGGATATTGCCGTTAATACGTATGGGCAATTGGATGCTGTGGTAAATAATGCGGCTATCGTGGCTTCTTCCAATTTGCATACTACCGACCTCGATTTTTTGCGAAAGATCATAGAAGTAAATACCATTGCGCCTTTTGCATTGATAAAGGCCGCATTGCCCCACCTGCGCAAACAAAAAGGCTGTGTTCTCAACATAGGATCAGTGAATGCTTTTAGCGGTGAACCCAATTTAATGGCTTACAGCATTTCCAAGGGTGCATTGATGACACTTACACAGAATTTGGGTGATACGCTTTTCAGGGAAGACGGGGTAAGGGTAAACCAGATCAATCCCGGGTGGGTGCTTACCGAAAATGAGGCTATCCGTAAACGTGAGCATGGGCTGGCAGACGACTGGTACAAAGACCTGCCGAATGTATATGCACCGGCAGGCCGCATCATTTGGCCGGCTGAGATTGCCGCCGCCGCAGTATACTGGCTGGCAGATGAATGCGGCCCTATAAGCGGTCAGGTTATGACGCTGGAACAATACCCTTTTATTGGCCGCAATCCCCCAAAGGATACGTCTACTATACCGGCGAAATCTGAAGAAAATTCCAAGTAGTAAATGACAAGATACAAGTTCTATACAGATGCTTCATTCCCCGCCGCGGCGGGCAGGCTGGGCATTACAGACTGTTGAATATAGTTTTGCTTTTGGCTACAGTTCAGCCGCATACTATTGCCTGTCATGCTGACGAAGGAAGCATCCATTTTTGCTGCAGTTGTTTATGATTGCTAATAATGCTTCTGAACGGTTGATTCTCAGCCTGTGAAATTCAGTGTCATTCCCTTCTTCCGGCGCGGATATTGCCGCGTTGCCTGATTATGCTTAAAGTCTTACGGTTCTATTGTGCTCATTGTATACGGCAGCTTCTACACAAACAGATCAATACCTTATTAAAACCTTACAAAAGTATAAGAGCATTAAGTTGATCGCCGAGGTATTTCCGTCATCCAGGCACATGGACATAAGTATCCCCACTTTTGCAAAAGTAGTGTACGAAATAAAATAATTCATTGGGTATTAATTTTCACATTTTCAAATAGATAAGGTAGGTAAGTTGCAAAGCATTATGGTGACTTAACTTTGTGTGTTAAGTAAAATGGTAGTTGGGAAGCTATAAATCTGGTAAAATAATAATAGTTCAGGTGTTTTGTATATTTATCAGGGATAAATAGCTGAAACTACAGCAGTACCATAGCTAAATCCAGACGTGTGCACGGATGTGTTGTATCCTCATCCGTGCTTGAACTTTTTGTTACTTTTTCTTTCAAGAGAAAAAGTAAAAGAAAAAATAAAAAGTAAATAAAATGGAACCTCTTTTTCTAATAGTGTTTGCGCTTTTACTTATTCTTTTCTCAAATTATTGAATTCTCATATATCCCGCCCGCTTATTCAGCCGGCGGACATTTTCAAACTTTCAAATTTCCCACACCTCCACATTCATCCTATTCTTTTTATTTCAGGTAATTTTGAACTTCCATTGTATAAGCCATGTTAAAGCTCCCCATATATTTAGACAACAACGCCACCACACCGGTTGATCCGGAGGTGCTGGAAACCATGCTCCCTTATTTTACGGAGCATTTTGGCAATGCTGCCAGCCGCAACCATAGCTTTGGATGGGTAGCCGAAGAAGCGGTAACCCTGGCGCGGGAACAGGTGGCGCAATTAATACATGCGGAACCTGCTGAAATTGTTTTTACCTCCGGCGCTACCGAAGCCATCAACCTGGCTTTGAAAGGTGCATATGAAATGTATGCCACAAAAGGCAACCACATGATAACCTGCCTTACCGAACACAAAGCTGTACTGGATACCTGCAAGCATTTGGAAAAATCAGGTGCGGAAGTAACTTACCTGCCGGTGAATAGTGATGGAACAGTTGATTTGAATCTGTTAAAAACGGCTATACGGCCCAACACGATCCTCATCAGCATTATGATGGCCAACAATGAAACGGGCGTGTTGCAGCCGGTTAAAGCAATAGGCGCGCTCGCTAAAGCGCATGGTATTCTTTTTTTTACAGATGCCACGCAGGCTGTAGGGAAAATACCTGTTGATGTACAGGGCGATAATATTGATATGCTCTGCCTGTCGGCACATAAAATATACGGTCCCAAAGGCACAGGCGCTTTATATGTGCGCAGGAAGAATCCCCGGGTTCGGCTGGCGGCGCAGATAGATGGCGGCGGCCACGAAAAAGGCATGCGCAGCGGAACGCTGAATGTGCCCGGCATAGTTGCATTAGGCAAATGCTGTGCGCTGGGCATGCAAAAAATGAATGAAGAATCCAAACGCATCAGTGGGTTAAGAGACGAGCTGGAAAAAAATCTAATACAGTTAAATAACATTAATGTAAATGGAAATTCAACGCACCGCTTGCCTAACGTAACCAATTTATCTTTTGCGGGAATTCCGGGCGGCAGGTTGCTTACGGAAATCAGTCGTACCATAGCGGTATCCTCCGGCTCTGCCTGCACTTCCGCCAATCCCGAACCGTCGCATGTACTTAAGGCGATGGGTGTAGCGGATGATGTTGCCAAAAGTTCCATCCGGTTTGGTCTGGGAAGATTTACCACGGGGGAAGAAATTGAATATACCATTGATACGGTAAAAAAAATTGCAGCAGACCTGTGAGGCTTGCCCAGCGCATACCTGTGAGATTTGCAGGGCTGCAAACCTGTGCGGCAAATCTCACAGGTATGCCAATTTAGGAAACTCTTTTTCCAGCGCCAGGTACAGCGAACGGAAAATAGCGAACTGCCGCATATACCTTTTATGCTTTTCAACGTCGGGATAAAACCTTTTACCGGTTTTAGAGGACTGGGGCATGACGTTGAAGTTTTTCGATAAACCTGTTGCATAGGATCCCAGCATAGCGGCGCCGATAGCTGAGGCATCCGCCTGGTCGTTAACCACCAGTTCTTTATTGAATATATCTGCCACCATTTGAACCCAAAAGTCTGATTGCACAAATCCTCCGCTGGCATATATCGTTTTAATGGGATCATGGTATGTAGTGAGCTCACAAAAAACATCATACAAAGCATAACTTATTCCTTCTAATACTGCACGAATAAAATGAGGCTGGCGATGTAAATTGTTCATACCAAAAAAAACGCCTCTTGCGGCGGCATCCCAAATTGGCGCCCGTTCGCCCTGCAGGTAAGGTAAAAATATCAGTCCTCCTGCACCGGCATCCACAGATTGTGCCTGTTGTACCAGTAATGCATAATCGCTTTCGGATTGTAATTTGTGGTCCATAAAACTTTCAGCAAACCACTGCAATACATATCCACCGTTGTTTACTGCCCCTCCCTTTATAAAAAGATCCTTTAACAGCGGGTAGCAAAACAAAGTGGGTTCCTTATTGAGTGCAGGAGTGGAAATGGTTGTGCGTACGGCCCCGCTGGTGCCGATGGTTAATGCGGCTTCACCGGCATCAAAAACACCACTGCCTGTATTGGCCAGGCAGCCGTCGCTTGAGCCAATAACAAAAGGCATATTTTCTATACCGAAATATTTTTTATACAAAGGGTTCAGTTCGCTTTCGGTGTGTGTAACGGGCACAATTTGTGAAAGCTGTTCTGCTTCTATACCGGCAATTTGCAATGCTGCTTCACTCCACCGTAAACTATGTATATCCTGCATGCCCGTGGCGCCGGCAATAGAATGATCAACAATGTATTTCCCAAACCAGTTGAAAAAAATAAATTCTTTCAGCGAAATGAATTTATGCGTACGGCTAAATATTTCAGGCAAATTTTCTTTCACCCACATTATTTTACACAGTGGTAATGCCGGGTGTACAGGCACTCCGGTTTGCTGGTATAATTTTTCAGCTATTCCCGCTTCCTTTAAACGGTTTGCCTGCCTGCCGCTCCTGGTATCGCCCCACAAAATAGCATGGGTTAATGGCTTGTTATTTTCATCCATGGCTATAATACTGTGCATGGCAGTACTGAAACAAATACCCGTAATGGTTTCTCCTTTCAGCTTTGATATTATTTTTTTCAGTATACCGTTAACCGATTGTAATACCGGTTCGGGATCCTGTTCTACTTTTTCGGAAGTGGGTTGCATTGTAGTACACGGGCATATTTCGGATAGCAGTACTTCATTATTATTTTTGAATGCAATAACCTTTATATTTGACGTTCCTATATCTGCACCAATTATTATTGACATATTTCAATTTGTATTGCAATAAAATTAAGTTGTCTGGCCTTCATCTCACCAAAATACCGGTAATTATAAATTATACAGAGACAAAAAACGACTTTCATTTTAGATAAAATGCTACATTTAGGATTCACTATTAAAGAACTTTTTTAATTCAGATTATTGTATGGGAGATTTTCAAATTAAGACAAACCCCAAAAATTACGATGTGGTTATTGTAGGCTCCGGAGCTGGCGGAGGAATGGCTGCTTATATGCTGGCCAATGCGGGTGTTAAAGTTTGCCTGCTGGAAGCCGGCGCCCTTTTTGACCCTAAAAAAAATGTTACACAGTTTAAATGGCCCTACGAATCGCCCCGGCGCGGTTCCAGCACAAAATACCGGCCTTTTGGTGATTTTGACGCCTGCTACGGTGGGTGGGACATTGAAGGAGAACCCTATACCAAAGCATCCGGAACGGAATGGGATTGGTTCAGGGCTCGTATGATGGGCGGAAGAACCAACCACTGGGGACGCATCTCCCTGCGTTTTGGCCCCAAAGATTTTAAAAGAAGAAGCATTGACGGATTGGGTGAAGATTGGCCAATAGGGTATGAAGACATTAAACCGTTTTACGACAGGGTAGATAAACTCATCGGCGTATTTGGCACCAATGAAGGATTGGAGAATGACCCCGATGGATTTTTCCTGCCGCCTCCCAAACCCAGGCTGCACGAACTTTTTATAAAAGATGCGGCTGTCAGGTCGGGTGTACCTGTAATACCGGGCCGGCTTTCTATGCTTACCAAAACCATTAACAACGAAAGAGGTATTTGCGTGTATTGCGGGCAATGTTCAAGATCCTGCCAGTACTACGCCGATTTCTCTTCCGGCTCCGTGCTGGTAAACCCGGCGCTTGCTACAGGAAATGTGGATGTAGTTGCTAATGCCATGGCGCGGGAAGTTATAACCAACGACCAGGGATTAGCTACCGGTATATCTTATGTCAGTAAAGAGGATATGAATGAATACCAGGTGAATGGCAAAGTAGTTATACTGGCTGCCAGCGCCTGCGAAACATCGAGGCTGATGCTGAATTCCAAATCTGCACGGCATCCAAATGGGTTGGCCAACTCCAGCGATGTGGTGGGCAGGTATCTGCATGATTCTACCGGCGCGGCTTTGGGCGGATATCTTCCCAAACTCTTTGGAAGAAAACGGTACAATGAAGATGGCGTTGGAGGCATGCACGTGTATTCACCCTGGTGGGGTGATAACAAAAAGCTTGACTTCCCGCGTGGTTACCATATTGAGTACTGGGGTGGAATGGGCATGCCTTCGTATGGTTTTGGTTTTGGTATTGAGAGTCAGAACGGTACTTATGAAGTGAACGGAAAGAAAAAGGAAGCAGGTGGATACGGCGCTTCCCTAAAAGAAGATCAGCGCTTTTTTTATGGGGCCGGTGTAGGCATGGCTGGCAGGGGAGAAGCAGTGGCAAGACACGATAACTATTGTGAAATTGATCCAACTGTGGTAGATAAATATGGTATTCCTGTATTGCGGTTCAATGTAAAATGGAGCGATTACGAGGTGAAGCAGGCCAAACACATGAAGGAAACTTTTAAAGAGATTATGCACAATATGGGCGCGGTAATTACCTGGGGTGGAAACGATGGCCCGGAAAACAAATACGGACTGGAATCACCGGGTAAAATCATTCACGAGGGTGGTACGGCAAGAATGGGGGGAGACCCTAAAACCTCGGCGCTCAACAAATGGAATCAGGCGCATGACTGCAAGAACCTGTTCGTTGTGGATGGTGCGGCCTTTACATCGCAGGCAGATAAAAATATCACCTGGACGATACTCGCATTGTCTATGCGTGCATCAGAATATATCATTGATGAACTGAAAAAGCAGAACCTCTGATCTCATCATATTTTTAAATCGTTATTGATAAACATATTCAGATATGGACAGAAGAAAATCACTGAAAATAATAGGGTTGGGTTCCCTGTCTTCCACAGTTTTATTTGATGCCTGTAAACTGCCGGATAAAAAAAAGGCAGATACTGCGGTAACTGCAGGTTCGGGCAGCACGCCCGACGCAGGGCCCGACAGGCAACCCGAAGAAATAGAACATTATAACAATGTGGTATCCGGGAAATTTTTTACCGAACATGAAATGGCAACCATTGCCATACTGGCGGATATTATCATTCCAAAGGATGAAGTGAGCGGCAGTGCAACCGATGCCGGTGTGCCCGACTTTATTGAATTTATTGTAAAAGATATGCCCGGACACCAGGTGCCTATGCGTGGCGGCTTACGCTGGACAGACAGGGAATGCTACAAGCGTTTTCAAAAAACATTTAAAGATTGCGATGAGGCCCAGCGCATACAGGTAGTGGAAGATATTGCATGGCCTAAAAAAGCGAAACCCGGAATGTCGCAGGGCGTGTCTTTTTTTACACTAATGCGTAACCTTACCTGCACCGGTTTTTATACTTCTAAAATAGGCATTGAAGACATCGGGTACAAAGGCAACCAGCCCAACCAGTGGAACGGGGTACCCGATGATGTGCTAAAACAATACGGACTGGCATATACCGAAAAGGAATTGAAGGAATGTGTGAGTTATTCTTAATGTTCGTTAAGTATAAATAACTTTCTTATGATAAAACATTTACCTGCTGTTGCTATGGCGCTTTTGATACTAACGGGGTGTAGTAAGCGATATAATCCTGCCAATACCCCCTTCGCCATATATCATCCCATAGCTGAAGAAGACGTGCGTAAGCTGGAAAAGGGAATAACTACACCAGGTGAAACGGTCAGACTTTTTGGAGAACCTACTAAAAAGAATATCAGCGACCGGGGTGAACGGTATGTGTATGGGTATTTGGGAGATACCCTGACTGTAACTTTCGACAGCAGTCAAACAGTTGGCAGCTTCTTATACCGCCCGGCGATATTTGAACCCGTGGAGGGCAATACGGATAATCAAAATAAAAAACTGAATACCGCGAGCTTAACAAAAATACAGATATACAATACTACGCGTTTCGATCTGGAGCGATGGTTCAGAAAAGCCAATAAAAAAGAGCGAAACAATGAGCGGTTCCGTTACACGTTTACGCGAAAAAACGGTACGCTTGTAGCGTACACATTGGCCAATTATGAAGAAAGAGTATTGAGCTATACTTTTACGCCGGCGGAGTAGGAAGTATTTCAAATTTCAAATTTTAAACCTACCTGCGGCATGCAGGTTTGAATATCAACCAACATGAAGCATTACCTTTTGTTGTTCCTGTTCCTTTGCGCCGGACCTTTGTTGTACGCCCAGCATTCCGGGAAAGTAATTGAGCAGGCTGCTGTTTCCAGCTCTGTTTTGGGGCGGTCTGTAAATTACAGCGTTTATTTGCCGGCAGACTATGGTCATTCGGAAAGAAGTTACCCCGTTGTTTATTTGCTGCATGGGTATACCGATAACAATACGGGCTGGCTTCAGTTTGGTGAAGTAAACCGCTACGCCGACAAGGCCATTGCCGATGGTACCATACCACCTATGATCATTATAATGCCGGATGCGGATTCGAGCTGGTATATCAATTCGTATGATGGCAAAGAAAAGTTTGAAGACTTTTTCATTACCGAATTTATTCCTGCTATAGAAAAAACATACCGCATAAAAAGCGAAAAAAGTTACCGTGCGGTCGCCGGACTTTCTATGGGAGGATACGGCACCCTCATCTATGCGTTAAAATATCCTGAGCTTTTTGCCGCTGCGGCGCCCTTAAGCGCTGCTGTTTTTAGTGATGATGAAATGGTAAATATGCCGGATGCCCAGTGGGAGCGTATGCTTGGCCCACTGTTTGGAAAGGGACTAAAAGGAAAGGCAAGACTTAACAAGGCCGTGGCTGATAACTCTATTCTTGGAATAGTGGAAAAAAAGTCGGGCGCCGAATTGAATAAAGTACGTTACTGGATAGATTGCGGTGATGATGATTTTTTAAGTAAAGGAAATGCTTTATTGCATATTGCACTCCGCTCCAAACTGGTAGCCCACGAATACCGTGTCCGGGATGGCGCCCATAACTGGACCTACTGGCGCACGGGCATTACAGATGCGCTTGAATTTATTGGCGACAGCTTCAGGAGAAAATGAGGGTGAAGGGTGAAGGGTGAAGGGTGAAGGGTGAAGGGTGAAGGGTGAAGGGTG
>CALKHN010000100.1 GCA_937991535.1 uncultured Sphingobacteriales bacterium | reverse complement strand
CCACAAAGGGATACAGCCATTTTTAACCCGATTTTAGTCGGACAACAATGATTTCCAATATTAAAGTGGCCGCAGGTACTCCTGATTTGCGAAATAAATTACTCACGGAAGGCAAACTGGTAACCAATGGAATTTTATTTGATGTAGATTCAGATAGAATTAAACCCGAAAGTTTCGGCGTATTAAAAGAGATTGCAGCGGTTTTAAAGGAACATTCCGATATAAGTGTAAAAATCATTGGGCATACGGATAGTGATGGGGAGAATACGAGAAACCAGGAACTTTCCGTACGTCGCGCCCTTGCAGTGAAAAATGTGCTTAATAAAGAATTTGGCATTTCGACGACCCGCATGCAATCAGATGGTTTGGGAGAATCGAAACCGGTCGCAGATAACAGCAGCAGCGAGGGAAAGGCTAAAAACAGGCGGGTGGAATTTATAAAACTTTAAACTTATACATTAGTTTTTTGCGCTGTATATTTGAAATCTGCAGGTATTTACTTTCCAGTTTATTTATAGAATACAATAAGGTATGTTTAGAAACATATTCATATACGGATTGGTAGTTTTCTCAGGTATAAATTTCCCGGCTCTTTTGAATGCCCAGGATACTACCCTGCAAGGGTTACTGGCAGTAAAGAATGATACTGGTTCCATTAAAGCGCTGCTCAATTACGGAGTTGATCTTATTAATGTAGATAATGATAAAGCGCGGAAAGTATTTCAGGTAACCCTCGAAAGGAGTAAGCAATTGAATTATGATTACGGATTAGGCTCTTCTTACGGCCGACTGGGATACTTAGAGGGCCAGGCAGGAAATTCACACAAAGCCATTGGTTTCAATTTGACAGCCTTACAGCATTATCAAAAAATTGAGAATACCCGTGGAATTGCCGTTTCGTATAATAATATTGGATTTAATTACGACATCCTGGGAATGGCAGACAGCGCTATTTTCTATTACCTTGAAGGAATTGAAATAGTGGAAAAGAAGAAGGATAAACCGGGAACATTATCCACCCTGTATGAAAATGTAAGCACCTTGCTGGCGAACAGAAATGAAATAGAAAAAGCCATTGATTATTCCCGGAAAGCCATTGATTTTGCAACGGCAAATAAGGACACCAACCGGTTGGTAACAGCTTATACCGGAATCAGTAATGTTTATCAAAGGGGAAAAGATCCGCATAGCGCACTGCAAGCAGCAATGCGGGCTATGAATTATGTAAATGATAAAAGCGGACCGGTTCTGTGGGCCAAAGTTTACCTGAATCTGTCGGGCGCTTATAATGATTTGAAAGAGCCGGATTCAGCCATTGCAGCAGCAAAAAAGTCGATGGGGTTTTCTGAATCTATTGACATGCACAATTACATCTCGGCGGGACTTGGCCTGGTTGATGCGTATGCCCAAAAAAAGGATTACCTGAACCAGAAATTGGTTTTATCAAAACTCGAAAAAAAAGCTGAATCTACCGGGAATCTTTATTTTTTGTTTGATATCTATGAACGCCTGGGGAAAGTACATTACGCCATGGGTGATTATAAGCATGCCTATGCCTATAATGTAAAGCATGGAGTTCATAAAGATTCTTTCTATACTGAAAAAAGCAGGAAGGACGTAGCAGAAATTGAAGCGAAGTACCGGACTGCAGAGAATGAAAAGGCGTTGGCACAAAATCAGCTTGAACTTTCGGTGAAAGATCTTGATTTGGCAAAAAGCAACCGCCTTGCCGGGTTTACCCTGGCTGGCTTGGTGGCAGCCTCTCTTTTGGCTGCGAGTATATTTCTTCAAATGAGAAATAAGAAAAGAATTTTTTCTTCAGAATTGCTTACCCTTCAAAAGCAAAAGGAAATTGATGTGTTACAGGCTTTAATGAATGGTGAGGAAAAAGAACGCAGCCGGATTTCAAAAGACCTGCACGATGGGGTAGCCGGAATATTGGCTGCCAGTAAAATGCACCTGAGCAGTATGGCAAATGAAAATGAGGGTGTATCGCAGGCAGAAGGATACCGGCAGGGGGTAAGGTTGCTGGATGAAGCTACACAGGAGATCAGAAAGACTTCGCACAACCTGATGCCGGAACTCTTGCTTCAGCATGGACTCGATGCAGCCATCAAAAGGTATTGTGACCTTATTGGCAAGGGCCGTAGCCTGAGCGTGCAGTATGATTCCTGGGGAGACCTTGTTCGGTTTAATAATAGTTTTGAGCTAGCTGTTTACCGCATAGTGCAGGAGCTCCTGAATAATATCGTGAAACATTCCAATGCCACGGAAGCGATTGTGCAGATGAGCCATCAAAATGGAATACTTTCCGTCGCGGTTGAAGATAACGGGGTTGGATTTGACCCGGGAAATGTGAAAGAATCGGGCATGGGCATCTATAGCCTTCAATCCCGGGTAAAAGCCCTGAATGGTAAAATGGAATTGGAATCGGTACCGGGCAATGGAGTGAATGTTTATCTTGAATTTGAAACTGGAAAATAAAGCTTTAGCATTTCCTGTTCATTATAAACCATTTCAGCAAAGGTAGCCAAAGACATTTCTGCCCAGATCATTTTTTCAACAGCCTCAAGTGCCCGTACCTGAACATCCGCCAATAAAGGAAGAATGATCTTTTTTTCCTGATCACTTAAGGATTCACCATAGTTTATGGACTTAAACAATGCTGTCAAATCCGATAGCCCCCTGGAATAATTATTAAAATTTTGTACCCAAAGGTCCCGTCGTTGACGATAAGCCTCTTTTTCCAGCAGAATTTTTTTGCGAAGGTTTTCGCCGGAATTTTCAATATTTAGCAAACTTATTTTCTCCATATAGCTTTTTTTAATTTTTTCTTCTGCTTTGTAAAAGGCAGGCCAGTCAAACTTCGTTTGCATTTCAATGATCTGTAAGATTTTATCGCGTATGGGGGTGTTTAATTTATGAACCTTAGCTTTTGCGTCGGCGCCAAGCAAGGGGCGCAATGCCAGCTTCCAGCGTTCATCTTCGTATCTGACGGTGTCTGCAAATTCTGTTCTGGTGTTGGTTTTCATGTTTTCTACAATGGCTTCACGGTGAATGTCCCTTACGAAACCCTTAAAAGTTTGGTATGGCGGGTCTAACAATTCACCATCAAGGAATTTCTCCCCATCATTTGTTTGCCCGGTAAAGTTATCATGTAATGCCTCCACGGTGGGCGGAATAATCGGTATGGTTTTTAAAACGGCATCTATATCTTCTTTCAGTAATTGGGCATTTGCGGTTGGTACCAAAAAGCTACTCAACGCGGCCAGCAGGATGGTTCTTTTTTTCATGTTGCAAAAAAAAGAAACTGGTTATTAAAAAATAACCGGTGAATTGCTGAATTGTGAAACTAAGTAATATTACTTAGGCCAATCATTAATCAATAAGGCCTCTTCTGATAGCTTCCTTTACCAGTCCGGCTGTATTTTTAGCGCCTAATTTTTGAGATAGATTTAAACGGTGGGTTTCCACGGTACGAAGGCTGATGAACAGCTTTTCGGAAATTTGCTGGTTACTTAATTCTTCGGCAATAAGTTTTAAAATTTCCTTCTCCCGCTTTGTAAGCGGAATTTCGTATATGGATCGCCGTTGGCCGGTTAAGCTTTCCTGAAGCAGGATTTTTTTGATGGCTTCATCCAGGAATTCATCGCCGTCCATAACTGTATGAATGGCTTTAACAATGGTAGCATGGTCCGTATTTTTTAACAGGTACCCGGAGGCGCCATTGCGCATAATTTGCCTGATATAATGGGAATCGTCGAAACTGCTAAAAGCGATGATTTTAAGATCCGGATGTTTTTTTAAAACCAGTTTGGACAATTCAACACCATTCATTTCCGGCATTTGAATATCCATCAACAATACATCAATTGGGTTATTGAATAGATAATCCCGGAGCGCTTCCCCACTGGTTGTATGAAAGAGAATTTTTAAATCCTGACGGCCTGCAAACATGCTTATTAATCCATTGATCACCACTTGATGGTCGTCGATAATTGCCACTCGTATTGTTTCCATACCTGGGATAAAACCTTCTTTTTAAAATTGGGTTTCGCGAAAATACACAATGCCTTCCGAAATTAAGTTCACATATCTACTGCATGATTAATTTATTTCTTTCGGGGGGTGTTTTTATCTACGGCTTGCTGTTATTTTGGTGGCTGGGGCGTAAGCCACCGGGCAACCCCGCTTGGATACAAAATCAGCTTTTTTGTCCCAATCGCCATTATTCACGGCTGCCTCTTCTGCAAAATGAAGATTATTTTCAACCGGTGTAATCGTTACTCTCCATTCTGTGGTCTTCTCCGGCGATATTCGCTGAGCTTCAAAAATAAAACGATCTGTTTCCCATTAATGTTTATTACTTTGTTTATCCCGGGCATCAGAAATTAAATGTGCCTCAATCTGCCACTCATTTATATTTTTTCTGACCACTCTTAAATGAGTAGTTTTTCGTTCCGCTATTGCACTTCCGTCTGGCATTGCTTGCCCCTTTCTGGAAACTTCTGTATGAACAATAATAACCTTTTCATCTACAAACTGAAATACCTGGTGAAGGGCATCGCTTTTTCCTGCCATAACAAAAGAAAGTGAAAATACTTCCTTTAGTAAGGCTTCTATTTCTTTTCGGCCGTGTTTCTTGTCACCAAATGCATTTGTAAACTTTGCGTCGTTGCTATACCATTTTGATGCAAGTACATAGTCTTTAGTATTCCAAGCTTGATTTCAGTCATTTATGATGGTGGTAACTTTAATACTGTCCTCTGTTGATATGGTTTGTCCAAAGATGTTTACACTTATGGCCAGGCTATAAATCAGGAAATACATTTTCTTTTTATTCGGTTTGAAATTTTTGGATATCATGAAGCTAAAAGTTTAAAAAATGGCAGCTCACGAACAGAGCTTGCTGCTGTGCTGGTATTTTTAATGTTCAGCCCGGAGCCGCTGCTGATAGAAAAACTGATGATGAAATTAACAACAAAAGCCGATAGAATTCCGTCGGCTGGATATGGGCTGATAGCAATATGAAGCTGAGAACATGTTCGTTTGCCAGCATAGCAGCAAACTCCCTGTTAGCGGTCTGGGCTTCGTCGCTCCGTTGTTTTGTGTCCGCAATAAGGGCAAAATGCAAAGAGTTTTTCAAGCTGACTAAAACACTTTGGGCAAGTAATTACTTTTTCAACAACTGATTTTATCGGTATGCTTGTCTTAACGGTAAATATGTCTGGAATCTCTTTTAAAAAACTTGATTCATTACCTTTTTCTGTTATTAGAAACAACTTGTCTTTGGCTCTTGTGATTGCAACATAAAACAGTCGCCTTTCTTCTTCCATGAGCAAGTCATGGTTTGCTTTTTTTATAACTTGAAAAATTCTGTCCTCTAACCAAATGTCTGGAAAGCCGCCGTTGCCTTCTGTCAAACCGATAATGAAAACAACTTTTGCTTCAAGCCCTTTTGCGGCATGAATTGTTTTTGATTGAACTTTTACATTTTCGTTTTTAAAACGAAAGAAATACGGAGAGTACATTTTGCTTCTACGGTAGAGAAATAAAATGTCATCATTAGTCAATCCATCCTGTAATAATTCTTGTACTTTATCAAAACAAAATTGAATATTTTCTTCTTCGCTGTTTCCCGAATACACAACTATTTTGTGTTCTGATTGCTTTGAAGAATGTATTTCTTTTTCAACTTTGAATTTGTTGTGCTTAATTACTTCATTGCTTGCTCCAACAATGTTTTGTGTGCTACGATAATTCAAATTAAGTTTTACAACTTTTGAATTTTGAAAATGATTTTCAAAGTCAACTATATAACTCACATTAGAACCCCTGAATCCATAAATACTTTGCCAATCATCGCCAACACAAAATAATTGAGTCTGGTCGGTGAGTAAAAGCTTGATTAACTCAACTTGTAAATTATTTACGTCCTGAAACTCGTCAACTAAAATGTATTGGTATTTGCTTTTGTACTTGTTTGAGATGTCCTCGTGATTTTGAAAAAGAGATGTGCTCCGTGAAATCAGGTCGTTGAAGTCAAGAAAAGATTTGTTAGTGCAGTACTGAATATATTTTTCAACAATTGGAATTGCTAACTCATAAAAATTCCTAACTCTTTCATGCTGGTCTTTCCTTGCATTTTCTAAAACTGCTTTCAGGTCAATATTCTCAACTTTAATCATGTCTGTTATACGCATAATTTGGGTAACGAAATCTTTTACGTTTTCGTGATAGCCGTTAAATTCTTCCTTGTAAGAGAGTGAAACAGTCTTATGATAATTTGCAGGCAACCGATTCTTTACAACTTTGTCAAGTGTGTGATTAAACAAAGCAGAGTCCTTTGTCATAGCTTCAAAAGTTTTTACTAAAAGCAAATTGCCTTTTTGGAATTGCTCTTCTTTGTCTTTGGTTGAAAAACTTTTGTCGCTTACGTGCTCAATGTAAAGATTGGCTTCAGGAATAAAGAAGTCGGGATGAAAAGCAAAGTCTTTTACATTAAGTAATGGTTCGTATTCATATTTGATGCTGTGGCGGTAAAACCAATCAGCAATAAACTGCTCAGATTTGGAACGAACTTTTGTGCCGTCAAGTGTCGTGAAATATTTGCCGTCTTTGGGTAAATACTTATTGTCGTTTTTCTTTAAATGGATTTTGTCAATAATATAATCTAAAATGTATCGTTTTAGTTGTAATAAAAATTCTGTGTCCTCACATTGTTCAATCAAAAGTTTATGGACTACCTCAAAAACTGTTTCTGGAGCAACATGTTTTGAAAGTTCACCTTCTTCATCTCGCTTTTCGCCGCCGATAATCCTGAACTTGTTGTCAAACTCATTAACTCCATAGTTTCGCAAGATGCTATAACAAAAGCTGTGAAAAGTTCTGACCGTTAAACCATCAATCCATTTGTACTTTTTCTGATTGCTAAATCTTTCCTTATCTTTATCAACTTTACTCATCCGCTTGTCAAACAACATGGTTTCATATTGTCCAGTTGTGTCGGCTGAAATGATTAAGCGGTCAATCATTTCATTTGTTGCGTTTTTTGTGAATGTGATTGCAAGTATACTTAAAGGACTTACACCTTTTTCTTCAATCAGGTAAATGAGTTTCTGTAAAAGCGTCTTTGTCTTGCCTGAGCCAGCACCAGCTAAAACTAAAAGCCTTTTATCTTCGCTGACAACGGCTTCCCTTTGTTTGTCATTTAAGTTGCTTAAATCGGTTTTTGTTTGATTCATTATCTGAAATTAATCTATGAACGATACATGGCTTTGACTCAACGCAATATAACTCAAATTATTTTCGTCCATAGTCGGCGGGAATTTCTCCCCATGCCGCAGTATTCCATTTTAATACTTTGGCTTCACATTCATTATTATTAAGCCAAATTATGGCTCTTTGAATGTGTTCAAACGCTACCATGTTTTTATCATTCTTTTCAAGTTTGGTCTTACACTTTTTTTATTTGACCCACGAAATAGCATTTAAGCTATCACTGTAAACGATTTTTAATTCCTTGCCGTCTCTTTTATAAAGTGCAAGAGCATGTACAATGGCTAAAAACTCTCCAATGTTATTTGTTGGTAAGCCTCCAACCATCCCCGCTCCTGTTTTTGTGTAAACCGCCATTATATTTG
>CALKHN010000099.1 GCA_937991535.1 uncultured Sphingobacteriales bacterium | reverse complement strand
CCGCATCCATATTCAACACTAAAAGCTATTTGCGTTTATAATACCTAATCCTATAAGTTTAACTAAATGCACCAGGTAATGAAATGTTTTTGACTTTTTATTATATCGAAAGTCATTAAATACAATCAAAAATGAATCTCTTTTTTTTCTATCAAAATAAAATCCGGTTGCTTTTAGTATTGGTATGCCTCATCTGTGGGGCTGTACCTTGTATTTCACAAATTAAGAAAGTTAAAGACATCGTTGTGTATAGTGATACAGCCTTCTATTCCACTTTTCCTTCTGTAGTTAAACTTAGGAACGGAGCGTTGATGGTTGCCTTCAGAAGGGCACCCAATCGCACTATTTTTGGAGAGAAGGGTAATAATCATGTTGATCACAATAGTTATCTGGTATCTGTTACATCAAAAGATGGAGAACACTGGACTAAGGCTGCTAAATTGATATATGCACATCCTTTTGGAGGATCACAGGATCCCTGTCTTCTTAAATTGAAGGATGGCACCCTCTTATGCACAAGTTATGGCTGGACCACAGTTCGTGCTGATGGAGTTCCAAATTTAAAGCAACCCTATTTTGAGTCTGGCGGGTATATATTTTTAGGCGGTTATGTTGTGAGCTCTGCTGATGATGGAAAAACATGGCAGGGGCCTTATTATCCGCCGCATATAAAACCAGAACGGCACTATAATGCTTTGGGGCAAAAACTGCCCGCCTATAACCGCGGAGCATTATGGGAGGCGAAAGATGGACGAATTTTATGGATTGTGGCAGCACATGATAGCGTGAAGAGAACATCTGATTATTTACTTGCCTCAAAAGATAAAGGGCGAACATGGGAATATATAAGTGAAGTGGCAAAAGATGCCAATGCCTCTTTCAATGAAGCTTCAGTATATGAAACGCCTAAAGGAGATATTGTTGGTTTTTTACGCACAGCTAATATGGAAGATCAGGCTGTAATAGCACGCTCTAAAGATGGGGGGAAAACATTCTCGTGGGAGCAAATGGGTTTCCAGGGACATCCTTTAACCGCAACCCGGTTGCCCGACAACCGGGTTCTGCTGGTATATGGCTACAGGCATAAACCTTATGGTGTCAGAGCGCGCATTTTGAATGCGGAATGTACTGACTGGAAAACATCAGAGGAGTTTATTTTAAGGAATGACGGAGGGAATACTGATATAGGATATCCATGGCCGGTAGTATTGTCGGAAAACAAGGTATTGGTAGTTTATTATTTTAATAAAGATAATAATAATCGTTACATAGCTGGAACGGTTATAGAAATTCAGTGATAATTCTTAATCCATTTAAATAAAAGCGTCATGCGTATTCGAAAGAGTGTAATACTATGTTTTGTATGTGTTTGTTTTGCTCAGTCCAGCTTGCTTGCTCAATCCGGTCAGCCACTGCAACTGGGCAATAACAGGGAGCTTTTTGTTGACCAGTATTTGATAGAAAAGCTGAACAATATTACCCAGGAACTTCACACTCCAAGAAACGAAGGAACTGTTTTGAAATTTGACAATCCCTGGGAAGGGAATTTTAGCGGGTATAGTACTATAATTAAAGATGGCACACAGTTTAAACTCTTTTATAGAGGCATACGGGAAGCAGGTAAGGATGGTAACTCAAATGAGGTAACCTGCTATGCGGAATCGTCCGATGGCATTAACTGGACAAAACCGAACCTTGGCATTTATACCATAGATGGTACCACAGATAATAATGTTGTTTTAGCAAATGCCGCACCGGCTACGCACAATTTCAGTCCATTTCTTGATAAAAACCCAAATGCAAAAGCGGCAGAAAGATTTAAGGCATTTGGAGGAGTAGACAAAACGGGTTTATTTGCCTTTGTATCTGCAGATGGCATTCACTGGAAGAAAGTACAGGATTCTGCTGTATATAAAACCGGCGTTTTCGATTCTCAAAATGTGGCATTCTGGTCCGAAAGTGAACAACAATATGTTTGTTATTTCCGTACGTGGAGCGACGGGGGATTTACTCAGTATAAAGGTTTCAGATCGGTAAGCAGAACAACATCGAAGGATTTCATCCATTGGACAGCTCCGGTTAAAATGACTTTTGGCAAAACCCCGTTAGATCATTTGTATACCAATCAAACGAGCCCTTATTTTAGGGCGCCACAAATTTATTTAGCGATAGGCGCCAGGTTTATGCCCAAGAGGCAGGTATTGACCGATGAGCAGGCAAAAGCGTTAAATGTTAACCCCGCTTATTTCAAAGATTGTTCCGATGCTATTTTTATGACTACCCGTGGCGGTTCAGTATATGACAGGACTTTTATGCAATCTTTTATTCGTCCTGAGATTGGGTTGGAAAACTGGGTATCCCGGTCTAATTATCCTGTGTTGAATGTGGTGCAGACCAGCCCAACAGAACTATCGGTGTATGTAAATGAAAGTTACGCCCAGCCTACTGCGCATATTAAAAGATATGCATTGCGTTTAGATGGTTTTGCTTCCCTGCAGGCTAACTTTAAAGGAGGGGATGCAACTACAAAACCATTTGTGTTTAAAGGAAAACAATTAGAGATAAATTATTCTACCTCTGCAGCAGGCTATGTTAGGGTTGAAATTTTAGATGCCACGGGGAAGCCCATTCCTGGTTATACTTTTAATGATAGCCAGGAAATTATTGGAAACGAGATAAGCCGAATTGTTTCCTGGAATGGAAATTCAGATGTTTCATCACTGCAAGGGAAACCGGTTAGGCTGAAGATCTATTTGAAAGATGCTGATTTATATGCTTTGAAGTTTAACTAAGGCAGGAGTGCACCCATCTAATTTAATTTATTATAGAGTATGATTTTTCAGCAAAAATCCAATGCGTCTGACGCTGCTATTGCAAGAACCTTCAGCGACTTTGTTCCTGATGAAGTATTTGATATTCATGTGCATACCTATCATTCCGCTCACTTCCGGAAAGAAATATCTTTTTTAAAAGGAATGCATAAGCTGGGTTGTGAAGATCATCGCGGTTATTTAACGCGTTATATGCCGGTAAAGAAATTGCACGGATTGTACTTCGGTATGCCGGAGAAGCACGGCGATCGTGATGCTATGAACAGGTTTACGCTGGATGAGGTGAGGCGTCATGGAACAGATTTAAGCAGGTCGTTAATTGTGGTTTCTCCCCATGACAACGTAGTGAAGGTTGCGGATCAATTAAAGCAAGATACCTGCTGTGGGATAAAAGTATATCACTGTTATGCAGACAGAAAAGATACGATGAATGCGGAAATAGGAGAATATGCACCGGAGTGGATGTGGGAATTGTTGAATGAAATGGATGGCGTTCTGATGTTGCACATAGTGAAAAATGGAGCAATAGAAGATAAAAACAATCAACAGCAGATCAGGAAACTTTGCACAGCTTACCCACGGGTAAAATTAATACTGGCTCATGTAGCACGTAGTTTTAATTACCGGAATGCGCGAAACGGACTTCCCGGTATTGCCGATATTCAAAATGTGTTCCTGGATACTTCCGCTGTTTGCGAAACAGAAGCCTTTAAAGCAGCGCTCAGGATATTTGGTCCGAAAAGATTACTGTGGGGAGGCGATTTTCCTGTTACAGAAATGCGCGGACGTTGCGTTACCACCGGCGATCGTTTCTTTTGGCTGCATCCCGAGATCATAGATAAACAATACCAGGCACCTACTGATAGCGCTTTTACATTGATTGGAATAGAATCCTTACTGATCCTGCAGGAAAGTTGCGAAGATGCCGGGCTTAACCGTTCTGATATTGAGGATATTTTTCTCAATAACGCATTAAGGTTGTTGCAGCCCCATCTGCCTTCGTATGCAAATACACCTGCTGTTGACAATAAAAAGCTTTGGCAGTCGGCTAAGTCTGTTATTGCAGGCGGAACCGGGTTGTTGTCAAAAAGGGCCGAACAATTCAATGCAGAA
Organism: uncultured Sphingobacteriales bacterium; assembly: GCA_937991535.1. GTDB lineage: Bacteria > Bacteroidota > Bacteroidia > Chitinophagales > Chitinophagaceae > Agriterribacter. The sequence goes on along the minus strand of CALKHN010000099.1, from coordinate 7,583 downwards.
TGGCCAACCTTTTTCTCAAAAAGCAGCGGTTGCGAAGTGTGGGATTTGAATGGAAGAAAATATACCGACTGCGCCGGCGGTATTGGCGCCGTATTGCTGGGATATAGCGATAAAAATGTAACGAAGGCAGTTACACGCAGGCTGACCCTGGGAACTTATTCCTCCTTAGTGAATCCGCAGGAGATGGAACTTGCTGAGAAGCTACTTCAGTTACATCCATGGGCAGGTAAAGTACGCTATGCCAGAACAGGAGGGGAGGCAATGTCCGTTGCTGTTCGTATAGCCAGGGCTGCTTCAGGTAAAAGCGGGGTTGCTTTTTGTGGTTATCATGGCTGGCACGATTGGTACCTGGCTGCTAATCTTGGCGAGACCAATGCCCTGGACGGTCATTTGCTGCCTGGATTGCAACCTGTGGGAGTACCCAGGGAGCTAACAGGAACAGCCGTTCCTTTCAGGTATAATGACTGGCAATCTTTTGAAACTGCAATAAACAAACTAGGCGATAATTGCGGAGTAGTAGTGATGGAACCAATGCGCTCTCAGTTTCCGGAAAATGATTTTCTTCAAAACATTAGAAATTTTTGTTCCGGCAAAAATATAGTTATGGTTGTTGACGAAATAACAAGCGGACTGCGATACGGTTATCCCGGGGCACTTACCCGTTATAATGTAGTACCTGATATTGTAGTTTATGCTAAGGCTATGAGCAATGGAATACCATTTGCAGCCGTGGTAGGCAGCGATAGTGTGATGACTGCTGCTGATGAGAGTTTCATTTCGTCCAGTTACTGGACGGATGGCATAGGTACTGCCGCAGCATTAGCTGTATTAGAAAAGATGGAAAGCGAAAATGTATTTAATGCCGTTTGGACGAAAGGAGTAGCGTTGCAGCAGCAGTTGCGTGAGATTGCGTTGAAATATGTTTCCAGCGGCCTGGTTGTAGGAGGGATGCCGGCATCGCCTACTTTTACTTTTACATCCTCTTATGCTGCTGCTGCCAGGAAGTTATTTATTACTAAGATGCAGGAACAAGGTTTCCTGGTGGCAGGGATATTTTATTTAATGCATGCACATAAAGATGCTCATTTACAGCAGTTTGTAGAATGCTTCGACCATGCGCTACAGTTGATAGAGAAGTCCATTGAGATGGGTATAATAGAAATGGATAATGTTAAAACCTTTCAACAGGGGTTTACCCGGCTGGCTTAAAATTCTAAATAGTGATTCTTAAGACTGATTGATGCTAATGTTTAAATTGCTTCAGATATCTTTCCCGGGCCTGCCTTTTTTAGATTGTACTATATTGCTTATCTATGCCGTTGGCATGTTGGGAATAGGCTGGTATTACCAACGAAAAAATAAAACAAAAGAAGAATATTTATTAGGAGGACGGGAAATGAAGCCCGTCTCTATAGGTATATCGCTATTTGCAACACTGGTTAGTACTTTGAGTTATATAACCACTCCCGGCGAGATGATCCTGCATGGTCCCATTATTTTTGCCGGGGCACTTGCTTTTCCACTGGTGTATATTGTTGTAGGATGGTGGATTATACCAGCCATTATGAAAACAGGAGTAACCAGCGCGTATGAGATACTGGAACAAAAGCTTGGTTTGTCAGTGCGCTTACTGGGTACAGTTATGTTTTTATTATTACGTTTGCTTTGGATGGCTACTATTATTTACGTAACTGTTGATGTAGCCCTGTATTCTGTTATTCAATTTGATAAGGCTTATATACCATTGATAGCCGGGCTGCTTACCATAATTACCGTTATTTACACTACAATGGGAGGATTGAAAGCGGTAGTAGTTACAGACATCGTTCAATCCTGTATTTTTCTGGGAGGGGCATTGTTAAGTGTAATAATTGTTTGCTGGCATCTAGGTTCAGTGAGTGCTATTTTTCCAAAAGAATGGCCGGCACACTGGGCGACATTTGAATTTAAATTTGATCCTCAGCAAAGAACAACATTAGCCAATGCTATGTTGTCGGTACTGGTATGGTATTTTTGCACTAATGGTTCCGATCAAATTGCAGTACAGCGCTACCTGGCAACCCCTGATGCAAAGACTGCCAGACGTTCCTTTAAAATAGCACTGTTGTCAGATATGTTTGCATCCACATTACTGGCTTTAGTAGGCTTATCCATGCTGGCATATTTTACTTTCAATCCCGGTTTGTTACACGGTAAACCGATAGCAGAGCAGGCGGATACTTTGTTCCCACGTTTTATTTTAATAGGTCTGCCGGTTGGGTTATCCGGATTATTGATCGCAGGACTTTTGTCCGCCGCTATGTCGAGTATGTCGTCAGGATTAAATAGTGTGTCTTCTGTAATATCAGAAGATATTCTTAACCGTTTTAGAAAAGACGGGCGGAAAAACGCATCTCTGCAACAAATAAAAAAGCTCTCATTTATAATGGGGATTGTTATTATGATACTCAGTTTTGTGGTAGCTAAGGTACCCGGCAACCTGTATGACATTATTATGAAGGTAGTAAACCTGTTTGTAGCCCCGTTATTTGTGCTCTTTTTTATGGCGTTATTTGTTCCCCTGGCAACGGAAAGAGGTACTTTTTTAGGTGGAATTTTAGCTATAGGTATAGCAGTTGCTATCGCATTCTGGGGAATAGGAGGCATTACAGTACTTTGGATCATGCCTGTATCCCTGGTGGCAGGAATTGCAGGGGCAGTGTGCTTTAGTATGATTGACCGTTCAATAAAGAGAAGGCTCCCCGCGTGAATATGTGGGTGACTTCAATTACATTGTTTTTATTTTCTTAAATACTATGCTGATGCTTTTAGTAAATGTGTTATCTTTTTTGTCATTCCTTTTGTTGTTTGTAACACGCGTTGTGTCACAAAGCAACTATTCAGACCTCACTGGTCCGTGGGAGCTTATGGTTGACGATTACCTGATTGATTATAAAGAGAACGTTGTACGGCAGTATCACCCTTTTGTTAAGTATGGAGATAATCCTGTACTAAAAGCAGATAAGCCATGGGAGGGAACAACAAGTTATTTGTACGGTACGGTTTTACCGGAAGAATCTCCCCGAAAGGGCTACAGAATGTGGTATCACGCCTGGAATGGCGAGTATACTAATCTATATGCCGTAAGTGCTGACGGTGTTCACTGGCAGAAACCATCCCTTGGATTAATAAACTTTCAGGGCACAACACAAAACAATATTTTTTTGAGACGAACAAAGGAAGATCATCTTCCTCAGATTATATATACACCCTGGGAAAAAGACACCTTAAAAAGATATAAGCTGATCAACTATGATTACGGAAGAACTTCTCCTGATCATTTGATCAGTGGTTTCTGGGGAGCATACTCTTCAGACGGGGTTCACTGGAAAGACGTATACAGAAACCCCATTCTTAAAGATCCCGGCGATGTCGGCAATTTTAACTGGGATCCGCATACCCGTTCGTATATAGGGTATCCTAAAATATTTGCACCTGTTAGTGGATTTAACAGGCGTTGTGTTGGTTATACTGCTACAAAGGATTTTGAACAATGGCCGTCGACGCAGTTGATCCTGGTACCAGACAGTACAGATGATCATTGGGTGACAACTCCAGGGCAACGTACCGAATTCTACGGGCTGAGCGGTTTTGCTTACCAGTCTGCTTACCTGGGCTTTTTATGGATATTCCATATTACAGATGGCCTTAATGATGGACCTATTTATTGTGAACTTGTGAGCAGCAGGGACGGCATCCGCTGGACCCGGCAGGAGGCTGTTAACGGAATGAGAATCCCAATCCTGCCGGTAGGAAAGCCAGGTTCCTGGGACCGGGGAATGGTATTTTCTACGAATCATCCGCTTGTAGAACACGACACCGTAAAATTATGGTACGGTGGATCAAATATCACGCATGCCTCTGGTGAACAAGGGCATTCGGCGATTGGTATTGCCACTCTTCCCAAAGACCGCTTTGCATCGCTTAATGCAAAAGGAAAGCAGGGTACAATTACCACAAAGCTATTACATAATGTAAAAGGAGATTTATACATAAACGCAAATACCAAAAGCGGTCAGATACAGGTGGAGGTATTGGATGCGTTGGGACATGTACTGCCAGGTTATGAAAGAAGTGCTTGTACAATTACAGGACAGAACAATACAGAAATCTTGGTCAACTGGAAAGGGAAAAAACTGCCTGCCTTAAAGCTGTTGAAGTTGCGTTTCATTTTGAAGAATGCATCTTTGTTTGCCTTCCGGGGAGACAGCATAATAAAACCCGGATCACCGGATCCTGTTTTGAGTATACAACCGTTTAAGGATCCTGTGGTTTTCAGGCCGGTTGAAGAAGATAATTATCACCCTGTAGAAATCCCGGGTTCCTCTTTTTTAGGACCGAAGTTTACCCTTTCTGCAATGGTTAGGCCAACCACAATGAAACAGACGAGGCTGTTCAGCAATTACCGCGGAAGCGGTTCTTTCGTAACAGGAGAGCTGGTAGTTGACTTTGATCCTTCCGGTCACTCAATGCCGGGGTGCAGGTTTATTATAAATGGGCAAAGCGTAACCTCCGGTCCCGTAAATTTCAGAGATGGAAAATATCACCAGATTGCTGTTACGTATGATTACGGCAGAGTAGTGCTTTATTTTGATGGCAGTCCTGTAGCTGTTAAGCAACTGGACGCCGGAGCCGCACATTTGTACAGCGACAGAAGCGTAAAAGCTTATTTCGATTTGCCTGATGCTTTACATGAAGTGGGTATATATCTGGGAAACGATCTGGTAATAGGGGGTGACCGGTCTGGTAATTTTACTACTTACAAGCACACGTCTAAAGCCGCTGATGAAGCATTGATGGAAGGCATGATAAAAGATGTATTGGTTACTACTGAAGTACTCTCTTCACAACAAATTTTACAGCGTTGGCATAATACCCTCGCACTTTAATAAAATAGTATATAAATCCAGCATGATAGTAGCAAAGTTATTTATGGATCGGAGGTAAATTTAACAGGCATTTTTAGGATCAAATAGAATATGCGATCAACAGGTTAGAAAAGAGAATGTATGTTATATGCTTAATAAAAGGACTATAATAATCATAGGAGCAGGTGTAACCGGGCTAAGTACAGCTTACAGGCTTGCGAAAAAAGGAGCCGGCAAAATAATTGTTTTTGATAAAGGAAAAACAGGAGATGGCTCCAGCAGCCGGGCCGCGGGTATCATTACAGGATTGCTTTGGAGTAAAACAGGTATAGAAGCCAGGAAAGTTGCGTTGCGATTATTCCGTGAATTGTCTTCTGAATTGAACGGCTATAGTTTTCAGGATGTTGGTACACTCAATTTGCTGGACCGGCAAGCCTGGGAACAAAGAAAATTGTTATTGCTTCTGTATGAGCAATGCGGTGCACCTTTTGAAATCCTGACGGCAAAGGAGATGCGTACGCGGTGGCCTGATCTTTGCCCTTCCGGTGAACTGGTAGGGCTTTTCGACCCTTTGGGTGGATACAGTGAGCCAGAAGATTATCTTGCAGCACTAAAAATTGCCTGTATCAAATTGGGTGTTGATATCAGGGAAGAGGAACCGGTTAGAGACTTTGTATTACGCTCTGGAAGTATAGCCGGTGTTATGACAGATAGAGAATTAATTGAGGCAGATACTGTAATAAGTACAGTATATGGATGGACGAACGTTTTGTTTTCCAGGCTTGGTCTGAAACTGCCTGTGAAAACAGTAGTGCATCAACGGTATGTTACAGAACCCCTGCATCATCCTGTAAGTATTCCCTGCGTGAACGCCGATCCGTTCTATGGTTACTGCAGACATGCAGCGGGAGGACGGCTATTGTTTGGGATTGAAACGGCAGATAGGGAAGAATGGCGGGTTTCAGACATGGACTTTCATCTTGATGATCTGTTGAGCTCAACAGATCCGCGTTATAAAGAAGCTGTTTTACGAGAGAAGGTAAAGCAAAACTTCTCTTCCTATTTCCCACCGATAAAAAGTCTCCGGTGGGAAAGCTCAAAAACAGGGCTGCTTACTTTTTCCATGGATGGAGAGCCGATACTTGGTCCGATAGCTGAAATCCCGGGTTTATTTGTTGGTGTTGCGTTTCATTCCGGCGGTTTTGCCTATAATCCTGTATCAGGGCTGTTATTGGCAGAATTAGTTACTGAAGGGAAAACATCTGTCAACATTGATGCATTTTCACCCTCCCGTTTCAGCAACGAACAAATAGAAAAATACCTTGCACAAACTGTACAGCAGAAGAACGTCGCAAAAAGAAGACATTGATACAGATTGTAAACTAGAAAACTTTAATAAGTCCCTGGAAACAAATGAGAAAACGCTAAATATCTACAATGAAAATTATCAGCAAGGGAATCATTCCTACTCCCAGTCGTCGCCATTTCAGCAGCAACACATTTCCCTGCATTCAGAAGCTACCTTCCGGCAGGTGGCTGGCGGCGTTTGAAGCTTCACAGAAAAAAGGAGATTGCGATTTTATGCATGCTGTTATTTGCTGGTCGGATGATGAAGGAGCCTTATGGAATGAGCCTTTTGAACCGGTAAAACTACCGGATATAAATGGAGTGCCGGGGCAGAGCAGAACAGCCTATTTTTTAGCACTGGGTGGCACAAAGGTTTTGATGGTTTTGAACTGGGTAGACTGTTCGGATACTTCGCAGCCGTATTATGATCCCGCTGAAGAAACATTAAAGGATACCAGGATATTTTATTGCTTTTCGGATGATAACGGAGTCTCCTGGTCTGTACCGCAATTAATGACGATAGTGGGTATCAATGCACCTGTGCCATTAACTGGTCCGCCATTAATGCTTAAAGACGGAACAATTATTTGTCAGTTCGAGATCAACAAAGCCATAGGTGACCAGAGTGAGTGGATACATCGCTCTGCGATGGTTTTTTCTTATGATGGCGGTAATACCTGGAAAGACCCGGTGATGGTCACGGAAGAAAAGAATATGTACTATTGGGATCAGCGGCCGCAGGTACTTGCAGATGGTATATCAATCATTGATTTCTTCTGGACGCTGGACGGAGTAACCAATCAGTATAAGAACATCCATACAAAATGGAGTAAAGACGGAGGGAAAACCTGGGGAGCGCTTTGGGATACCGGTATATATGGACAACCCGGGCAACCAATTGTTCTGGAAGACGGAAGACTAATGACCATTGATATTGACAGGTCGATGAAACCGGTCATTACTGTGCGGATAAGTAAGGATATCCGGAACGGGGTTGATGCATCGTTGATAGTGTATGAAGGAGATTCGGGCAAACAGGACAGCCGGGAGATCAGCATGAATGACGCATGGGCGGAGATGGTACAATTTTCTGCAGGGCATCCTTCTCTGTTGTATCTCGGGAATAATGAAGTATTGGCTTATTACTACGCCGGGGCGTCTGCCAATACTACTGACATAGCTTTCGTTCGGATTTCGATATAAAGAGTGGCGAGAGAATCATTTGACTCCTGCTGGCGATTCTGAATTTTGCTGAATGATTATTTATAAGAAAACACTATTGTCCGACTAAAATATAAGCAAAAGATATGAAAAAGGGCAGTTCGGTAG
>CALKHN010000098.1 GCA_937991535.1 uncultured Sphingobacteriales bacterium | reverse complement strand
AAAATTAACAGGAAGGAGGCCCTCGGAGGGAGGAGGAATTTAGTTTGTAGCTGGAAAAAACACACAAGTCTTGCCAAAATCGCTGCTTCTTGTAATTTGCATACCAAACCAGTGGATGTTCTACGGTATGGAGGAATGGCAAATGATAAAAAACCTTTACATGGGAATCGGCTTTTTTTTCTGTTCCACCCAGATATACTAAATTCCGTTCAGCCGAACTATGCTGAAAGGAAGAATAGGCATTTTGAATATCAACAAGGCCACTGCTTGCCGAAGGCGGTAGTGTCGCAGAATGCTCCGGCGTATGATCTTCATCAACGTGAATGTGAGGGACAATATCATGTCCCATCATCACCATAAATGACAAAAGAAAAGCTATATACCTGATTATCTTCATTGGATCACAAACAGAAATTTGCCAAATTAGCTGCTAAAGTACTTATTAAAGTTTAAAATTGGCAAATAAGATAGATAAAACATGGAGTAGCAACAGATTATGTTAATACTCAACGTATAATATCCCCTTAAAATCCTGGGTTGGCATTTGGGGGTCCCTCGCTTTGGGTTTTATGTTATCCAATCTTATAAGAATCGTCCGTTGTCCATTTCTTTATGTTTTTAATTTTTCTCTTGTTTATATGCCAGCAACCGTAATGCATTAAAAACTACTACCAGTGTTGAACCTTCATGAGCTAATACCGCGGGCCCGATAGATGCTATCCCAAGAATGGTGAGAGGAACAAGCAAAGCGACCATTCCCAGGCTGATCCATAAATTTTGTTTGATTATTCCTTTGGCTTTACGACTTAATCCAATAGCAAATGGAAGCAGAATAAGCTTATCACCCATTAGGGCAATGTCAGCAGTTTCTAAAGCGACATCTGAGCCTGCTGCTCCCATTGCTATTCCAACGGTACTGTTTGCCATTGCGGGAGCATCATTAACACCATCTCCAACCATTGCTACTTTATTTTCCTGTTGTCGTAATTTCTTAATGGCATCAACCTTTTGTTCTGGCAGCAGTCCTCCCCATGCATCGGTGATTCCTATATGACTTGCGATTGCCTCGGCTACTTTTTGATTATCCCCTGTAAGCATGATCATCCGCCGGATACCAATATTCTTTAATTCTTCTAATGCTTTTTTAGCCTCTTCACGAGGTGTATCCATCACCGCAATCATTCCGATATATTTTTCACCCTCCCTGACTACCATCGTTGTGTTTCCTTCAGCTTCCAATTGCTGAACTCGCTTTACAAAGTCTTCTGAAGGTTTTATATCATCCAACGACGCAAAAAGGGCGAGGTTCCCCATGTAAACTGGAACGCCATCCAGAGTTGCTTTTACCCCTTTACCAAGAACAGCTTCAAGATTTTCCGCATTTGGAATGTCTGCATTGCCTAACTTTTCTTTGCCGTCTCTCACAATTGCTTTTGCCAGCGGATGATCGCTTAATCCTTCAACCGCAACTGCTTTTTTTAGGAGATCTTCTTCACTTATGCCTTCCATAGGCACAACGTTAGTTAGTTTTGGCTTGCCTTCGGTCAATGTACCCGTCTTATCAAAAGCTAAAGCAGTCAATGACCCCAGATCTTCCAAAGGCCGTCCTCCCTTAATCAACACCCCAGCCTTTGCTGCCCTTGCAACTCCACTTAAAACTGCACTTGGAGTGGAAATTGCCAGCGCACAAGGGCTTGCTGCTACCAGCACCGCCATTGCCCGGTAAAAACTTTGTCCGAAAGATTCATCTAAAACGAGGAAAGCAAAGCAGAGCAATACTACCAGTATCAGGACTGAAGGAACAAAGTATTTTTCAAATTTGTCTGTGAACTGCTGAGTAGGTGATTTCTGTGTTTGTGCTTCGTTAACCATCTTTACAACCCTGGAAATCGTAGAATCGCTTGCCTGCCTGCTTACTTTAATTTCAAGTGATCCGTTTCCGTTAATGGAACCTGAAAAGACCCGGTATTTCGCGTCCAGTTTTTCAATATTAGAGACATCTGCTTTTTCATTTTCAATTGCAGATTTATCGACAGGAATACTTTCACCCGTTATAGGAGCTTGATTAACGCTGCTGTTCCCTTCAACTACAAGGCCGTCCGCTGCAATCGTAGTATTGGGTTTTACAACAATAATATCTCCGACTTTTAGTTCTTCAATCCTTACTTCCTTGACCTCTTCGCCTTTCTTTAGCAAAGCCATTTTAGGAGCCAGATCGGTTAAAGCCGCAATAGATTT
>CALKHN010000097.1 GCA_937991535.1 uncultured Sphingobacteriales bacterium | reverse complement strand
GTTGTGGACGATATACGCCCACAACTTTTCCGTTAGCATACTTTGCATACGTCCTGAATTTTTAAACTCCAAAGAAGGATTGAATGACTGTGGCTACCACTACCAGGAAAATGCAACTGCCAAACCAGGCTGCTGCTACCTTTCCGGTATCCTGATCGCCTGCATTCCATTTCTGATACACTTTAACTGCGCCAATCAAACCGAGCAATGCGCCCACTGCATACATCAGGTTAGTACCTGCTGCAAAATAGCTTCGCACCTTAGTGTTGGCTTCGTTGATACCCTGTATGCCATCCTGAGCAAACGCCCCATAATGGATAGCCAATAGTGCCAGAGCGGCACAGACCATAATAACCCTTTTACGGTTATTTTTTTTTGTTTTCCTGCTGCACATTTCCATAACACACGTTTATTAAAGTTTGAAATCAACTAATTAAAAATGGAGTGGCTTCGCCGTCACACGTCCCGCTTATTCCTACCACACTTCGCCCTTACGCACCGGGAGGGACAGGGAAGCGCACTCCATTAGGTCTGCTACACTGCTTCTTTCCACAGCAGTTCCACTTCATCCTCGTTAAGTGTAACAGCACCATATTTTTGACACTCAGATACGATCAGTTCATTGATAGATGAACGAAGGGGAGAGTATCTTACAGAAGGGTATTCTTTCAGCACCATGCTGAGATATTGCTTAAATTCCTGGGGAATGAGTTTTCTGCGGGAAGCATCTGCTATTACCGCTTTCAGGCGTTCGATAAGATGCTCAACTTCTGAAAATTCGTCATCCGTGGTTTTCTCAAAACCACTGATTTCCTGAAGGCTTTGCTCATTGTCCGGATTATATGCAGCATGATCGTAAGGAACGGCTGCTCTGAACTTCAATTTTCTTTTCCCGGATAGAAGATCCTTGATCTCACCAGAGAAATACTTCATACCTACAAAGAGGTAATAGATGGCTAATAGTATGGCAACTGCAATAATGTAGTCTGACCATGAAATGTTTTTTAACATACGCTTGCTTTTTTCGTTTACACTTTTCATCCCGGCTTTGAAAGCCGTTGTATTCTGTTGTTTCTGATAGCAAAAAAACGAAGACGAGCAAGGCGTTTCAAGTCCAACATTTCTTGCATTGAAAGTTGTACCCCTTGTACCCCTATGATTATCAGCTATTCCAGAGGCTGAAAACCGATTATTTTTTTTAAATTAGTAGTCGGAAATATTGATTGACCATTATTGTTGAATAGCTAAAACAGCATTGTTATGAAAACAGTAAGTGTATTAGGGCTTGCCATTTTACTCATGGCATCTTGCAGCCAGACAAAGCTGGAGAAAGAAGAAGCAGCGTCGGTTATACGTTCTGAAAAGAATTACCCGAAGGTGTACGAGTATGAGGTTAATGTGAGTGATCCGGCAAGTGCCAGGAAGCTATTAGAGGCAGGATTGGAGACAGAAGGATTGGTAACTATAGATAAAACGCAGAAGCTAAAAGACGCGGGACAACCTATTGTCCATTTTACGGAGAAGGCAAAGCCCTACCTTATTCGCATAGATGAGAAGTATGATAATGTACAGGTGGTGAAGGTGGCAGATATGGACTTAGCAGAAGTTACGGGCATTCAGTTGCAGGAAGACGACAAAAGTGCTACTGTGGAATATACTATCGCATATAAGAACATCACACCTTTTGCCAAGCTGATGAAACGTGACCTTTCCGAAAAGAAAGTTGAACGTGCAAGCCTTTCTCATTTTGACACGGGATGGAAACTGGATAAGCAGCGCTGAGGTTTCAATATTCATTTATTCTCTTAATCATCTGTTGAAGCGTTTCTACGACGATCTGTTTATCCCTTGTTTCTGCTGAATAAGATTTGCTTCTCATGCTATCATACGATATATTTTCCTGGTAAGGAGTTGATAGGTAGGGAACAATATTTTTAAATACACTGTTTAGAGAGCGTGCCATAACAACTTTCAGGTCGTCTGCTGCTCTTAATATCAATGCCATTTGATCAACCGAAAGTATAGACAGGAGCTTGGGCTTCTCTTTCTGAACAACTTCTTTAGGAGCGGCAACTCCCTTTATGGGCACGATTGAATAATGTATCTGCTTCTCAAGGTAAAATACCTCCTGTGTAAACCAATTGGAAACTTGCTTGTGCAACTCCGCGTCTTTCCGATTAAATACTATTCCGGGCCTTTTGTGGTATTGCTTAAACAATTTGAGATAGAATAAGAGCCTATCCATTTTTTCATCGGGTTTTTCAAGGTCGTTAATACTGGCTGCTAACCTCTGTGTCAGGCTATAAATGTAGGTTTTGCTATTGAAGTTCATGCTGATGAGTAATTCATCAAGCCTGGAGTAAACAGCAGCCTCATCCACTGGTTCGAGGTGTTCCAGTTCCAGACATAAGTCTTTTATATAAAGTATTTCCTGAAAGATATATGTATGCTTATTGGATGGCTGAGTTAGAAACTTCTCTAATTCCTGTTTTAATATTCTAAAGGCAGGCAGATACATGCCATAATCACGCAGCTTTCTATCTACCGCCGATAGCCTCTTTGTCAATTCTTTTTTGAGAACAGCAAGATAGGTAGCCGGTACTCTTTCGTCTACACTTAAATAACTTGTAAATCTGTGCTCAATTAAAGTGAGCAACTCATCAATGCAGACAATTATGGTGTCTAATACCTGCTTTAAAGGAATATTGTCCTTAATGAGCGCCAGGTCTTCTAATGCCTGATCTAATAACGTAATCAGGCTTGAATGATATTTCTTTATCAAGCACCTGATTTTTGCTTCGTCATTAAGGGTAAATACGGTGGACTTAATGGCAGTTTGAACCTTGTCTTTTTGAGTAATTACCTGGTCCGTGATTTTTGAAATATCACCGGACACGGCAATATCTATTTTACTTTTTACTGGATTCAATGTTACAGTAACCAAAGTATCCAGCCACTCTAATACATAACCTTCACGCATATCCCTTACTTTAGTTTTAGCGACTATTCGCCATTACAAAGGTAGGATTGGCTATTAGGGCAACCTATACGCAATTCCTACTATTTTCGTACTTAATTAGTAGTAAATCAATGATTTGTGGCTATTTACTCAGCTTATTTATAAGTTCTATCTTATTGGAAACCTCGGCTTTCGCAAAGATGTTTTGGATATGCTTTGTTACGGTTTTCTCAGATATGAACAGTTCCCTTGCTATGCCCTTATATGTTTTCCCTTTAAATATTAGCCGGGCAATTTCTGTTTCGCGGGTCGTTAGATGAAATAGCTTACAGTTCTGCTCAAATTTTGGAATCGAAGATTGAGCCACATTGTCTGGGTCGTGGCTTTTGCCTGTTTTTAAAGCGGCAATGGATGTGTTAAATATCGCCTTTTGCTGCTTTAAGATATTATCAAGTATGGTTTCAATTTTCTGGCTCAATTCCTCAAATGAAAATGGCTTTGAAATGAAGTCTATTGCGCCAAGCCGCAGGCCCTTCAGGCGGTCGGTAGGTGTTGATTTAGCGGTTAAAAATACAATGGGTATGTGACTGTATTTATCTTGCTCTGAAAGAGTTTTTGCGAAAGTATAACCATCCATTTTATCCATCATGACATCGGATAGTATGAGATCTGGCATCACAGGCATTCCAAATAGTTTCTTTAACGCTTCGGAGCCGTTATGAGCAACAAATACATTATAGCTAACCCGGAGTTTGTTGGAAAGGAAATTAGTCATCGCAAGGTTATCCTCTACCAGTAGTATTGTTCTTTTTTGCGAATCGTAATCAGTATCATTTACTTCATCGTAATTGAAGCTATAATTGAGTTTATTCAATGTTTCCACTTTCTTTACAGGTCTGTCCTTTTCGGTGGGTGTGTACCTGGGTAGCGTAATGATAACTTTTGTACCCCGCATTTTAGCTGGATTGCTCTCGATAGATACGGTGCCGCCGATTCCTTCAACTACTTTCTTTACTATCGGTAAACCAAGACCCATGCCTTGTAAGCTGGTATGTTTATACCCGATTTGGTAATAAGGGTCAAAAACTTTCTTTTGCAAATCTTCCGAAATGCCTATGCCCGTGTCCACTACTGAAAAGATTATCTCATTCTCCTGACCACTTAACGAGATAAGCACTTCGCCGTTGGGATCGGTAAATTTAATGGCGTTCTCGACAATATTATTTACTATCCGGTGAATCGCGTTGGAATCTGCCTTAATAAAAATATTCTCGTCAATACACGTTGAACACTCGATTTTATGTTTAACACAATAATGCTTGAACAAAGGAAGGCTATCCTGAAGGATGCCACTAAAGTCTGAAACATGGTTATGCTTATATGTATCAATTCCCTTTGAAAAACGTTCAATATCGAATAGGTTGATTACATCAGCAGTCAGTTTATCTACCCCTCCCTTTATAATATTCAATTCCTCGCCAGTGCCATATTTACTGATGTACTCATCCAGATAATTCTTTATCAGTGTTAGAGGCGTTTTGGTTTCATGAACGAGGTTGATAAAATTATTCGTTTTTTGTTCATTGATTTTCTCCAGTTCCTTAGTACGCTTATGAACTTCATCTTTAAGATCAGTATTCCAGCTTCTCAGGCGCTGCTCTGATTCTATCAGTTTTTCATGCTCTGTTCTTAGCTCTTTAATATTCCTTATTACTTGCAATCCAAACAAAAGTAGGAACCCTATGTTTGTAACTAAAGCCTCAACTGCCTGACCTAAAGCAAAGTAAGTAATGATTGGTAAACCTATCCACGGTGTTAAGCTAAACAAGAACACAACCATTTCCTGCCTACCCTTGATGTTTGAAAGATCGTAATTGTATTTATGATGAATAGCTTTAGTTAAGGAGACAATTACCCAGATGCCATACAGTACAGGAAAGATCAATAGATTTTGCGTCTCCCTCAAATCCTCTGTAAACCAAAAGACCAGAATGAAAATACAGTATGGTAAAATCAGAAATAAATAGACGCCCTTATAGGCATGAAATTTCATCTTCGTTAAACCAAAGACTTTATAGACATAATACGGAAAGTAACATGGTGTGATGAAACCGGTCGCATACGCAATTACGTTCTGCAAGAAATATGATCCAGGCAGGTTAGGATCGGGAAGCAGGCCTCCTGTGATATTGTAGGTAAGCAGTAAAAAAATAAGGATAAGGTTAAGCGTAGTGGTCTTATCATCCGGACGGGCTAAACGAAATATTACCAGATAAAGAAAGATAACTATCTCTATACTTACAAAAAGAAATGTGACAATGTGCATTTGTGTTCCAAAGACCAGCATCTATTCTACCTTTTATCAAACTCTCTTTTTAAAAAGAATAACTTATAGCTTAAATCAAGTTCATGATATATCTGAAAACCGAATTTTTTATACCAGGGCAAATTTTTTAAGGTCGAGGTTTCCAAATAGATTGGTCTTTTCTTATGCTCGCTATCCTCTATAATTTCGTCCAACAGAATACTTCCAATACCTTCATTTTGATATTCCGGATCAACGCCAATAAACCATAAATAATACTTTAGCTCATTTGGCTGTATCTTGTTTATCATTGCCTCCCTTGCAAGTGTTTTCTTTATGTTTTTCAGACCAACTGCAGAAAGGATTAACTTAACATCCAGTAATATAGATTTGAGAGTTGTCTTTTTCTTATCGGGATACGTTATCAGCGCACATGCTTTTTTATCGTCCGATAAAAACACGTCTCCGAATAAATAACAGACCTCAAAAGAGTAATCCATTAAAGAACGAACCCGCTGTATTCTTTTTTTATCTTGTTCTACGATGTAGTTAACGCTTTGATTTGCATCAAATGATTTGGCAAGTATATCTACTGCCAATTTTTTATCACTGTATTGAGCTTTTATCATAGGTTACTCATTTAATTTGTTTACTATTTTACAGAAGTTTAGAACTCATATTTTTCTAACCTTTAACAAGCTGGCATTGATTGCCACAATAACAGTACTCAAGCTCATAAGTACTGCACCCATTGCAGGACTTAATGTAAAGTATGGGTACAATACACCGGCTGCTAAAGGGATTGCTATTACGTTATAACCCACTGCCCAAGCCAAATTTTGTATCATCTTTTTATATGTTGCCTTGCCAAAAGAAATCATTTGTACCACATCTTTAGGTTTGCTATTGACCAGGATAATATCGGCTGTTTCTGCCGCAACCTCGGTTCCTGAACCTACAGCTATACCAACGTCTGCCTGAGCTAAAGCAGGCGCATCATTCACTCCATCACCAGTCATCGCCACTATTTCTCCTTTGTTCTGAAACTCTTTTACTTTTATTTGTTTTTCGTGAGGCAGCACATTTGCCAAGTACCCATCCATCCCTAATTTGTTTGCTACAGCAGCAGCAATCTTTTCGTTATCTCCTGTAAGCAAAAAGGATTTAATGTGCATTTGCTTCAGTCCGTTTACTGCTTCTGCCGATGTCTCTCTTATGCTATCCGCCAGAGTAATAATGCCTACGGGTTTATCATCAATCAGAACAAAATTTACCGTTTCTACATCTTGGTCAACAGTTTCAGGGATAGCAGGTAGTGAGACAGGACTTTGTTTAAAATAATTTGGACCTGCGGCTACCACACTCTTATCATTTGCAATTCCAGTAACCCCTACACCCTGTATGTATTTAAAGTTTTCTGACTTCCATAGAGGCAGGTTCTTTTCCTTTAACTTCCGCATAACCCCATGTGCAATATGGTGTTCTGAATTTTGCTGAATGGCTGCCGCATATTGCAATATTTCATCAGCAGGGAAGCTGTTATCCAATGCAATTACTTGTTGTACTTCGTGCGATCCTTTAGTAAGAGTTCCTGTTTTATCAAAAATGATAGTTGTGAGCTTCTTTGCATTCTCAAACGCTGTGCGGTTGCGTATCAACAAGCCATGTGTTGCAGATAGGGTAGTTGATATGGCAACTACTAATGGAATAGCTACACCCAAAGCATGAGGACAGGAAGTAACCATAACGGTTACCATTCTCTCTAATGCAAACGATAAATCCTTCTCGACATTATACCAATAAATAAAAGTGGCTACACCAACTATGATAGAAATAATCGTAAGCGATTTAGCAACTTTATCGGCAAGGTTCTGCGTAGTTGATTTAGCATCTTGTGCGGACTGAACCAGATTGATAACTTTATTCAAATAACTATCACTTCCGGTTCCGGTTACTTTAACTCTTAACGAGCCATCGCCATTGACAGCGCCGCCTATTACTTTCGCATCTTTTTCTTTTTTCACCGGGGCACTTTCACCAGTGAGCATGCTTTCATTTACATAACTATTACCCTCTAACACTACTCCATCAGCAGCAACCTTTTCTCCTGGCTTTATTAGAATAATATCATTGCTTTTTAAATTCTTTAAATCAATATCATGAACTTCGCCAGATCTTTCTACATGCACTTTGGAAGGAAGCAATGCTACCAAACTTTCTAAGGCCCTTGATGCTGCCATTGTAGAACGCATTTCCAGCCAGTGCCCAAGCAACATAATATCAATCAGCGTGGCTAATTCCCAAAAGAAATCCATGCCCGGCAAGCCAAATACAACTGCTACACTATAAATAAAAGCAACCGAAATGGCTAAAGCAACCAATGTCATCATCCCTATTGCTTTGTTTCTTATTTCACTTATCATTCCGGTAAGGAATGGCCAGCCGCCATAGAAGTAGATAACGCTGCCCAGCGTTAGCAAGACGTACTTGTCACCCGGAAATTTTAATTCGAATCCTATCCATTGCTGTATCATGTGCGACAACAACAAAACAGGGATCGTAAGGACAAGACAAATCCAAAATCTTTTTAGAAAGTCATGCGTATGATGTCCTGCATGCTTATCGTGAGCTGAATGCCCCTTATGAATTTCCTCATCAGTATTGATGGTATGGTGTGCATGTTCAGTATGATCATGTTCGGGGTTTACTACTACATTACTTGCTGCCGTTTCCACAGGCACCAAATCCACCCCGCATTTCGGGCATTTGCCCGGTGCTGGCTTCAGTACCTCAGGGTGCATAGGGCAGGTGAACATTTGTGTCCGTTGATTTGACTGATTGTGATGAGCATGGTTCATAATGAATTATTTGACGTTAGGTATTGCATGGCTTCGCTTTTTCAAGGGTGGCGCTATAAATCGTATTCTCAGTTAATGAAAATCCAGCATTATCTTTAGCTCTCATAAATTATTTCCTATCCCCTGTAAATTTTACACAATAGATGTTGGGGTTAAAAAAGAATTGTTTCATTTTATAGTTTAAATTTTTAAAATACCTTTTCTACCATATCATTCTTTATCAGGCAATCATTGATGTGCCACGTATTTATTCTTTGATTGTAAATGGAAACTCAATTTTCACCTTTTCCCACGCCACAACAATTTTTCCATTATTGCTTTTAGTGTGGTCTATGAAGTATTGCAGTCGTTCTGTATGGGTATTTTTCACTGGTTTTACCCTCAATCTTACAGCATCTTCTTTTTCATCATATTCAGTAGCCAAATGTTGTTTCCACTGTCTATTGATGATCACAGTCCATTCATTTTTACCCGGAATAGTGAAGATAGCATACTTGCCTGCGGGAATTTTCTTTGCCACCTGCGATAAAAGGTTTTTCAATTTCAAGCGTAGTAGCATCATGTGCTCCGGTTACCCACACCTCATCGTATGGCACAAGTCCACCCCATATAACTCTTTTACGGATACCGGGTGAATGGTACACTATCTTAACGCTGTCGCCATTGATTGTACCCACAGCCATAGATTTTATACTTTTCTTACTGGTATCTTTTACTAAGTTTGGGTTGTAGCAAACCTCTTCATTTTTTTGCGCCTGTGCTGTAACTGACAGCAGCGTAATTGTAATAAGCAGAGTAAGTAAATTCATTTTCTTTTGCATTGTAAACGGCTTAGTTGAGATTATACATTGTCATAAACTTTATTTTTTCGGGGTGCCTTTTAAGTTGATCTTTTTTGTATCAAATGCTTAGGCTGTTCATCAACCTTAAAAGATAAAATACCGTGCAGCTATGTATAACTGCAACAGTATTTTAATATCTTTTGTTATCATCTGTTGGCAATTAACCAATCTGACAGTTCCTGAATTTCCATTGTTTGGGCTTTGATGATATTGTTGGCAATTGTTTTTAATTGTGCATTATTCCCATGATGTAGGTACCCTGATGCATCGTCTATTGCAGACTGATGATGCCAAATCATCAATGTTGCAAAATCATTGTCAATATCCCCTGTTATTAGCTGTACATCAATGGCTTTATCCATCTTTTTCATCCCCTCCATTTGTTCCATCATGTATTCCATATCTGTATTATCTACAGTAAGGGTAGCAAGGATTGCTTGAAATTGTTGTATTTCCATTTGTTGATCTCTTATGATTTTTTGGGCCGTTCGTTTCAGGCTATCATTTTTACCATCCTGCAATTGCACATTCGCCATGTTCATAGCCCCCTGATGGTGCATAATCATCATTTTGGAAAAATCAATTTCGGGGTCATTGGTCATCGGCATTGCCATCATTCTATCCATGATTGCATGCATGGTATCCATCATGCGGTTATCATCATGAGGTTGCAGATACTGGTTGTTGCCGTTGTCTTTTGTGCAGGCTGTTAATAATAGAACAACAGCACTTGCTAATAGAAATATTGTCTTTTTCATACCCTTCTTTAAAAGTTTTTAAAATTCGATTTATCAATAAAGGTTAATCAAAAGGGTGGCTTTTATTAATTATCAGCCACCCTTCTGAACTAAGCTGCCATTTTGCGGCATTCTTCGGCACATGTTCTGCATGCCTCTGCACATTCGCGGCAATGATCCATTCCATGTTGCGCATGCTTATCACATTCTGCTCCGCATGCTTCACAGATGTCGGCACAAATACGGCATAAGCCTTTTGCCTTATCGCTGCCCAGGCTCATTAATTGTGCGGCGGCATGGCATATAGCTGCACATTCCATGTCTAACTGAACGCAGCGTGCCATCATTTTTACATCATCTTCCTGCAAGCAGGCAGAAGCGCAATGATTACAGATGGAAGCACATCTAAGGCATGCTTCGATACAACTTTTGTACGTGTGATAACCGGTCATAATTGTTTGGTTTTTTATATGAAGAAATAAGTTGGTATTTATGATGTTTAATAGATGATGGCGATACCTGCACCTAAACCCATATCACTATCGTAGTGAGTAGATAAGGCAAGCCATTTTCTTAATACATATCTCAAGCCTACGGCATATTCTTTATCGGTATTCCACATAAAGTTTCCTCTTAAACGATTGGTAAGCGGTATGTCTTCTCTGCCCAACTGGAAACGGAATTTGCCGTCACCATCTACTCTTGCATCCGCCACAATCAACATGGGAAGAGTATATTGCAAACCGACCACAAAAGTTTTACGATTGTTTTTATTACTTGTTTGCCCAAAGGAATTTTTTTCAATTTTCTCCCCTTTGACTTTATTATAATGATAGTCAAACCCAACATACGGAAATAACCACTGCATCTTTCCCAGGTATCGCCCAAAATTTACTTCTACTTCTCGACCCTGTTTGGGTTTGAGCCCCAGATGCCACAATCCCTGTAATTCAAACCGATTGCCTGCCACCTGAAATGTTGCATCGCTGCCATTGCTTTCTAAACCAATAGTTGCCGTTGCAAGGGTCATTCTTTCGCTGCGTTTGAATTGCCGCCAGGCTAATGCTTTATTGGGTAATTGGGGATTTGGCGGTGAGTTTTGGTAGCTTAAAACATTACCCATACCTGCCATCATGTGGTATAAAATATGGCAGTGAAAAAACCAGTCGCCGTCTTTGTTAGCCGCAAATTCAAGGGTGTCGGTTTCCATTGGCATGATGTCTATCGTATTTTTAAAAGGTGCATATTCGCCTTGTGCACCCAGCACCCGGAAGTCGTGTCCATGCAGGTGCATGGGATGCCGCATCATAGAATTGTTGGTTAAAATGATCCGTACTTTTTCACCTTGTTTAATTAAAACTTTATCCCACTCACTCAAGGTTTTATTATTGATAGACCATACATAACGGTTCATGTTTCCTTCCAATGTAAAATGCAAAACTTTGGTGGGCATATCCGGCATCGTTGTTTTGACTGGTGAACGAAGCATGGCATAATTAAGGGTTACGATGCCCGTGCTACTGCCCATATTCATACCGCGCATGTCATGCATCTTCATGCTGTTTGAAGTATCCATTTTGCCGTTGTCCATAGCCTTCCTGTCATGCATCTTTCCGGAGGTAGTGGTATCAGCTTCCTTATCCTTCATTCCATCCATGTTCATGCCGTGCAGATCATGCATTCCATTACTGCCTTTTTCTTCTTCACTGCCGGTAATTTCAGGATACATTACGCTATTCATATCCATTGTTTGCAGGCTCATTTGCATGCCCGGCATTGGCTTCATATCGCCATTCATCTTCATCATGCCATTCATCATTTTCATACCCTCGAAATATTTCAGCTTTGGTAGGGTTGGTGCAGGCATTTTCATGCCGCTTCCCAGCCACAGAGATGTATAGCCGCTACGGTCTTCTGGTGTGGACCGAAATTCATAGCTCATGTTGTCTGGAATGGTTACAACTACGTCATACGTTTCTGCCACGCCTATTATCAACCGATCCACTTCTACGGGTTCTACATTGTTTCCGTCATTAGCAATAACCGTCATTTTACCACCGGCATATTGCAACCAGAAATAAGAGGATGAACCGCCATTCACCACACGCAATCTGACCTTATCGCCTGCCTTGAACTGGGACGCCTCGGCTTCGGGCTTGCCGTTGCTTAAAAATTTTTCATAATACACATCACTCACATCCATTGCGTTCATTCGCTTCCATTCGTTGGCAAGTTTTGTGGTAAAATACCCTTTGCGAATGGCTTCAGCGTAGCCCTGCACACTTCCTTTCTTAATGGCATACCAGTCGTTGGCAGCTCTTAGTCTGCGTTGCACCTGGTGAGGGTGTTCATCTGTCCAGTCGCTTAATACCAGGGGCAGTTCCGCCGTGTAGGAATTGTCCATATTTCTCATTTCATTTTCACTTTTATTTACAGTATCTTCTTCCCTCACTTTAAATATCAATGCGCCGTAGGTGCCCACCTGCTGTTGCAAGCCTGAATGCGAGTGGTACCAATAGGTTCCATTTTGTACCACTTTGAATTTATACAAATGGGTAGTGCCACCGGGAATGACAGAAGTGGTTAAAAACGGAACACCATCCTGCTCGTTTGGTAAAATAATACCATGCCAATGGAAAGATGTTTGCGTTTTCAGCCTGTTGTGCAGATAAACTTCAGCCGTATCCCCTTCAAAGAAAATGAGTGGTGGTGCAGGAATAGAACCATTAACCGCAAGCCCATGTCTTGGCTTACCGGTATAGTTCACCATTGTATCGGTTACGTATAAATCGTAACGAACGGTTTTGCCCCCATTGATGATTACCTTACCTCCAATCTGGTTAATGGCATTCCCTTCCGTATGATCCATTTGCATTTTATCATGCGTGGGCATGTTCATATTCATATCTTTCTTCTCATCTATGCCCGGCATTTCTTTCATTTCTTTTTTAACGGGTGGGGTACCTGCCTGCTTGGTAGGCTGCTCCTTTTTTTTACCATTTTTTGGCTGCGTTGCTTTAATTGTTTTTTTCACCAATGTCATTCCGCATTTAGGGCAGTTACCGGGCTTGTCCATTTTCACTTCCGGATGCATTGGACAAGTATACACAACCTGTGTTTGTTGTTTTTGTGCCTGAATATCAGGTGCAAAAACAACAAGCAAAACCAATTGCATTGTGAGGAGTAATATCTTTTTCATTTTATTAAGTTTATTGACAACACTTTTTCTTGCGAAGAAAAATTGCCTTTAGAATAGTGAATATTACTTTTTGTATTTTTTTCATTACGGTTTATTTTGCTCAAGGTTGTCTTTTGCTTGCAGTGCCCAATTAATGATTTCCTTTTTATCTGTTTCAGTAAGCCGGGCATCTTTGTGTAGCAAGAGGTATGATGACAAGGGCATCGTACCATCCTTAATAGTATTTTCAATAGCACGAAGCTTGTTAGCCTGCCGCCTTGTTGAGTATGCGCCAAACTCACTAAAATTCAATTCAGTTTTGCCTTCCTTAACGTGCCTCGCTAAAAGCCATCCCATAGGCTGCACATTGGCATACCAGGGATAGCGGGTATTGTTGCTATGACAATCGTAGCAGGCTGTTTTTAAAACAGTTTGTACGCTTTGCGGAACGTTAGAAACCTTTACGATGTCCGTCTGCAATACCTGCCCGCTTGTATTGCGGGCAGGTTGTATAAATTGAATAACAATCAGTATAATTAGGATAGCTAACAACATCTTTTTTATGCGGCTCATGCTCACTGTTTAATTTCCTCTTTCACTTCACCGCACGTAGGCATTTCTTTGCCGAAGTAGGGGTTCTTTATTTCCTTTGTTTCACTAATCCAGTAGGCTCCTTTGTTATCGTTATACATCGGGCAAAAGGCGTGGTACAAGGTTTGACCCGTCCCAAATGATTTTACCAGGTCATACATATCCTTACTAAGCATATCAAAATGTTCTCTCTGATGTTTGATGTTACCGGCATTGCTACCAATGTGCTCTGCATGTTCTTTGGCATCTTCCTCTACATCAGCATACAATTTCATTCGATCTTCCGTTAAAGATGATTTATCTATCTTGTTCATTGCTTCCACAATTGCATTTCCCGCATTAGCTGCATCTTTACTATTGTCGTTAGCTAACGCATTTTTTAGACTGAGGTAGCCACTTACAATTCCTTCAATAGGAGTTGCCTCTGCATTTGGGTTTGAAGAAGGTGTTGTTTCTGAAGCGGAACGTTTGTTGGTTTCTGCGTTTTCATCAGATTTGTTATTGCCATTATCACAGGCTGTAAAAACAACAGAGGACATCATTAAGGCGATTGCTATAGTTTTCATTCTTGTAATACTTTAAAGTGAATAAATTTGAGGTTTACAAAAGGCAACCTCAACAGTGCTTTGATTTTGAAAAAGAGTTAGTTGAAAGTTTCTGTTACCTTACCACAGGTAAGCATGCTGCTACCGTAATATGGATTTTTGATTGTCTTTTCACTACTTAACCAATATGCCTTTTTCATTGGGCAATATTGTTGAAAAACAGGCTGGTCAGTGAGTTTTACCGCTTTAGCTACGGCAGACATATTGGTGGAGAGATTGGCAAATAGATTACGTTGCTGTTTGATGTCTTTGGTTTCGGAAATCCGCCCAGCATCTTTAAGCAAAGCGTGAATATTGCCTTCCGAAATTACTTTATAATCTATGCTATTGGCAGTCTTTACAAATTCTGCTGCTTTAGCAGAAGCGACAGTGGCGTTGTCCGCAGCCAGGGCGTCCTTTATGTTATAATAGAAAGTAAGTAATTGCGAGAGATTTTGATTATCACCCGCATTAATAGTCGAAGTTGAAGATTTAGTCTTATGGCTGCCATGGTCGTGTTGAGCAGATGCTGACACTGAAATAAAGCAAAATAATGTTGCTATTACGATTAGCTTTTTCATTTGAAATGATTTAATGTTTACAAAAAATAAGTGCAGGCATGGGCAAATAATGCCATGCAGAAATGAAACATTAAATCAAATCTGAAAGCTCTGAATGGCTATGCGAATGTCCGGTATGGGAGGATGGTAACTTCGGACAAAATGCTTGATATTTGGAACAGCCTGCGAAGTAAATAAAAGGTCAACATCAAAGTATATAGAAAGAAATGCTGCAAAGAATACAGGATTAATTACAGCATTTACGGATTGGGGGACGGTTTTTTCGAGATGAGCAAATTTCGTTGCTTTTTCATTACAGCAATTGTCTTTACCATCTTTTGAGTTATGCTGATGGCTTGTTTGGTTGTGGTTTTTCTCTTGATGATTATGTTGATGGTGATGCTGATGTTTTTTACCATCACCGTGCACATGTGTTGAAGATTGAGTTGCTTCCTCATGGTGATGAGTAGCGTTAAAACCTAAATCCAAACCAAGAGAACAAGCAAATCCAATAACCGTATTTAGTGAGAACACGATTAACAGAAATGCTGCTTTTAGCTGTATGGATTGATTTTCTTTCATCACAGTTTGCCCAAGACTAAGTCATATACAAAGGTAGCCAGTCGAAAGCTGCCCACTGTTATATTATTTTTATTAAGATTTACATAATTTTTAGATTTGCCGAAATAAGTAAGCTTCTATCTCTGCCTTAGCAAACTCATCCTATGCCGAATTTTTTGACTTCATAGTGCTTTTCTTCTTAAATCCCAAAAACATTCTTATTTAATCGTTTCCTGCACTTCGCCGCAACCCAACATCTTTTCACCAAAGTAAGGATTACGAATTTCCTTGCTGCCACTGATCCACGAAGCGCCTTTGTCGTTAAAAGCCATTGGGCAATGTGCCACATATAATTCACCACTGGATAAACCTTCTTTCTTAATTAAGGCAGTCATATTATTACTCAATGTTTCATAGGCAGCTCTTTGAGCTTCGATGCCTGATGCAGCAGTAATTTTTGAAGCTGCTGATGCAATAGTGTTTGCGCCATCTATATCTTTTGCACCGGCTTCAATTGCATTGGCAGCAACTTTAGCTTCTGCCATATCATCATTGGTAAGCGCGGTTGTTAAATGAATGTAATGCTGGTAAACGGCATTGAGCTTATCGTTTTTTAGAACAGGTGTTGAACTGGCGGTGCTTTGCATTTGTTCTGTGGCAGCATGATCGTGGCTGTCTGTTGTTCCGGCCTTGTTTTCGGAACTGCTGTTGCCTCCACAGGAGGAAATAATAAGGGCTGCTGCGAAAGGAATTACTGTTTTCAATAAATGTTGCATTGTTTTTTGTTTTTAGATGTATGATTGAATGTTTATTAATGATTATGCCCTGCCATCGGGTTTTTGCCCTTTTTTAATACAAACTCACTGTATAGTAGGTAGGCACCGGAAACCACTACCACATCACCTTCTTCTACACCTTTGGTTATTTCTATGCGGTTAAAGTTTTCAGCGCCTGTTTCTACCATTTTTGGTGCAAACTTTCCTTCGCCTGTTTCTACCCAAATATGGGCCCCTTTACCATCATGAATAACTGCATCTACCGGTAGCGTAAGGGCTTTGGAAGTATTGGCAACAGGCAATTGTATAACTGCCTGCATTCCTGCTTTGAGCTGATTATTAGAATTAGGTATGCTGCCCCTGATAGTAAGCAACTGGCTGCCTGCCTGTAGCGCCGGCGCCATAAATTCAACCCGCATTTTTTTGGGTTCGTTTTCAAATCCTGCTACGGTTACGTTTACTACATCGCCTTTCTTTACAAGGCTTGCTTCGCCAGAGTATAAATCGGCTTCCACCCAAATGGTATGATACGCTTCAAGACTCATAATGGAAGAACCTTCTGCCACGTATTGACCTTCTGTAATAAATAGTTCAGACACAACGGCATCCGCCGGAGCAGGATATGTAACATAAGGGCTGGTTTGCTTTTTATTTCTTAGCTGCTGTATCTGCGCTTCTGTTTGGCTATATAAAAGCAACTTTTGCTTTGCTGCATCTGCCAATTGTTGAAACTTGTTGTCGTCCGGAAATTGGGCTGCCTGCGCTATGGTTATGAGATATTCCTGTTGCAGCGCCGCTAATTGTTCCGAGTAAATTTTATACAAGGGCTGTCCCTTGCGAACCGGAACACCAGTTTGTTTCACATACAAAGCTTCAATCCTTCCGGCTACACGGCTCGATACGGCTTCGGTTTGCGAAGGGTCCACTGTAAGCCTTCCGTTTAATTGTTTGAAGGAAGAGAACGAACCGGTTTTAATGGTATCGGTCGTAACATTTGCCAATGCCTGTTGCGGTTCACTTAATGTGAGGTAATCGGAAACATTGCTTTTGTCAAACAGCACCAGATCCATTCCGCAAATAGGGCAGGTGCCCGGTTTGTCGCTAATGATTTGCGGGTGCATAGGACAGGTATAGGTTTGCTTGTGCGTTGTTTCCGTATGCTGTTCCTTTTCTCCGTCGTTGCAGGAAGGAAAGCCCAAAAGGGCTGTGCCGGCAAGCAGAATAACGGAAAGTATTTTTAGTGTCTGTTTCATTTTGAATTGTTTGAAGTCAGTCGGATAAAGCTTTCGTTGTCCACCAGGAAGCTGGCATTCTTAGCTACATGCCAGTCGCCAATGAAGTCTATTATTTCTACCATGCCATTTACTTTAATACCAGTTTGTACTTGTTTCGGAATGTAAACACCATTCTCTTTTTTGAAAACGACGGCTTTTGTTCCCAATTGTAGCACTGCTTTTTCAGGCAGCCAGTACGCTCCGTTTTTTACAACAGGTATATTTGCAGTAAGCAATTGTCCCGGTTTTAAGTCGGTACCAGATAAGTACACACGGGCAACCGTAAAGCTTTCACCATTTCTTTGGCTTGGTTCAATCAAACCAATACTTCCGGTTTTTACATCGTTAGGGTTGGCAACGGTATGAAACACCAGCTTTTGCCCTCGTTTGATTTCAGCAGCCAATGAAGGGGCAAAAGAAAATTCTGCCACCATGCTGTTATCCTTGTAAATGGTAAAAACCGTTTCTCCTGCACCTACATATTGCCCCTCCCTAATCATCACTGGTGTGGGGCTGGGGGCAGCCTGGGGTGTAGGGGTAGCCGCAGCGGAAGCATCACCACCCATGCCACCCATTCCAACGGAAGAAGCTGAAGATGAAGAAGGCATGGCAACACCCGAAGAGGCAGCATTTACTGCTACATTTTTTTCTACAATATAACCGCTAACGCTGCTATAAACCGGCACCCGGTATAGCGGCTTTCCGCTTTTAATTACCTGGTTAATTTGTGCCGGCTGCATACCTAAAAGGCTAAGGCGTTGCCTGGCTTTTTGCAGTAACGAAGGATTGTTATCACTCCTGCTGATATAAATTAATTCCCTTTGAGCAGCAGCCAAGTCGGTAGAATAAATTTCCATGATAAGCTGTCCTTTGCTTACCGGTTGGTAATTGTATTTGATATACATTCTTTCAATTCTTCCGGCAACACGACTGGAAATGCTTTCCTGGCTCCTGGTGTCGTAGGTAACAATACCCTGCACCGGCAAAGAGAAAATCCTTGAGCCGCTTTCCGCTCTAATAGTTGGCATGGAAGAAACCACCTGTTCATTTACCGGTTTTAATAAAGGCAATAAACTGCTGTCAACATGCAATTCGTGGGAACTGCTCATAGGCACTAAGTCCATGCCGCAAATAGGACATTTGTCGGGTTGATGCCGGACGATTTGTGGGTGCATGGGACAAGTATATTTAGTTGCTTCGCTGTGGTTATGCGTTGTTTCTGTCGTCCTGGTTGTTTCTGTTTTCTCCTTGCAGGAAAACAACAACAGAACTGTCAGCAGCGGTATGAGCAGTTTACCTGAATAACTCTTTTTCATAATCAATAATCATTTGAAATAATTTTTGTTTCTCGTCCAACACATCAAGCTGCATCATGTTCAGTGCTTCCCAGTTGTCAAGGACAATGGTAAGGGTAAGCTTATTTTCCTGGTACGACAAAAAGCTGGCATCTAAGGTTTTTTGCAAGGCAGGTATCACTTTCTGTTCTAATGATTTGATACGCTGCTGCATGGTTTGTATTTGCGCCTGCATACCGTATAACATGCCCTGCGTTTCCTGGAGCATTGCAGCCCTTTCGCTTTCCATTGCACCGATGTTTGACTGCATAGCTTTAATTTCGGACTGGTACATTTTTTTTGACCAGGGTGCAATGGGAATAGACATCATGCCCATTACGCTATATGCCTTCGGCATCATTCCGGTGAGCGGCGTCATGTGATCAAACTGAATGCGGAAGGTTGGTTTTCGATCCAGCGCCATAGACTGAATATTTAGCTTCATGGAACGGATGCTTTCATTCATTTGCAGCACATCTTTTCGTTGGGTAGCAAGGCTTGCCGTATCGTAAGTAACTGATGCGACAAAGCGTGGTTCGTAAGTGGTATCAATACGAAAATCAGCGTTGCCCGGACGGTTCATTAATGAGTTGAGATAAGCCTTTGCTTGCGCAATGTCGCCCTGTGGCATCAGTAGCATGTTGCGGTTCTTTTGTATTTCGGCTTCTGCTCTATAGACTGTGCTTAACTGCGACTGATTGTACGGATACCTCACTTCTTCAATTTTCTTCATCATTTCCAGTATCTTTTCATTGGCTTCAATTACTTTGATTTTTTGCGCCGCTACCAGCCAGTTAAAATACTGCCCCTTTGCCTGTGCTTTTAAGTCATTCAGTGTAACCGCACGGGTAGCCTTTTCAATATTCCCTTGCGACTGGATATAGTTTTTTCTTGCCTGCAATTTCTTTCCGTTGGGAATTTCCTGTTCCAGCCGGAGCATTACAGAACCCTTATCGCTGCCGTCCATCACTTTTTGAAACGGGTAAGGCGTCATGAATGTGCCTGCGCCTACCATTGGCGGCATCCAGGCAGTGGCCGCATCAGCGCTGTATCTGTAACCTTCAGCCCGTAAGCCGTAAGTTTTAAGCAGAATATTATTGCTGTCTATCTTTTGTATGATTTCCGGCAGGCTCAATACTTCTTTTTGCTGTGCAAATGCACTAACCGGAAGCAGTAAGAGCAAGAAGAGATATTTTTTAATGTTGCACATCGTACACCTCCAATTTTCCGTGTTTGCGTAATTCGTATTCCTTTGCCATTAAGAAGATGAGCGGCGTTACCAGCAGGATATGAATAGCGGAAGTAAACACGCCGCCAATCATCGGCAATACCACCGGTTTCATCACATCCGTTCCTACACCGGTTGCCCATAGCACCGGGACCAGACCAAACAGGGAAACGCAAACCGTCATGATCTTAGGACGTAATCTTTTTGCCGCACCATGAATAACGTATTCCTGCAGGTCCGCCTTTGTAATGGTTTCCCTTGAATTTCCTTTTAGCTTGATGAGTTGTTGCATGGCATCGTTCAAATAAATAACCATCACAATGCCTGTTTCTACTGCAATGCCAAACAAAGCAATGAAACCAACGGCTACTGCTACCGAAAGATTGACACCCCAGAAGTAGATAATGTAAGCGCCGCCGATCAGGGCAAACGGAACGGTGATAAGGCTTAGGAATGCTTCACGAATGGAATGAAAAGCAAAGTATAAGGAGAAGAAAATAATGACCAGTACAATTGGTGCAATCCACATGAGTGTTTGCTGTCCTCTAATGAGGTTTTCGTACTGTCCGCTCCATTCCAGGAAGTAACCGGCAGGCAAAATCCCTTTTTGCTGGTTGAGCTTTTCCATTGCTTCTTCTACCGTGCTGCCCAAATCACGGTCTCTTACATTAAACAAGACAGCGCCACGCAACAAAGCGTTTTCAGAATTAATCATCGGCGGTCCATCTTCAAACTTAATATCCGCTACAGCACTTAAAGGCACTTCGCCAAAACCTGCTGATTGAAGCGGTATTCTTTTGATTTGCTCTACGCTGTTTCTATAATCCTGCGCTAAACGTACATTGATTGAAAAACGCTGCCGGCCTTCTACCGTTTGTCCAATAGGAGCGCCGCCTAAAGCAGTTTCCACGGTTTGGTTTACATCATCCACATTCAAGCCATAACGACCCAGGTCGGCACGACGAACATCAATAGAAAGGTATTTACCGCCGGTTATAGGTTCAACGTATAAATCTGCAACACCGGCAGTGCCTTCAAGGGCTGTTTTTACCCGTTCGGAAACGGCGGCAAGCGTATCAAGACTTTGCCCATACACTTTAATACCCACATCGGTACGGATGCCGGTAGATAGCATGTTGATGCGGTTGATGATGGGCTGTGTCCAACCATTTACCACACCGGGAATTTGCAGCTTGGCATCCAGTTCTTTAATGATGCCGGCTTTCGTAATGCCTTCCCGCCATTCTTCACGTGGTTTTAATGTAATGATGGTTTCAATCATACTGATGGGGGAATTGTCTGTTGCCGTACTGGCTCTGCCTGCCTTGCCTAATACCTTGTCCACTTCAGGAACAGATTTGATGATTTTATCCTGTACCTGCAATATTCTCTTTGCTTCCGCATTGGAAACGTCAGGCAATGTAACCGGCATAAACAAAACGCTTTGTTCGTCGAGCGGCGGCATAAACTCAGTACCCAGGCTTCGTAGCAGCGGAATGGAAATGAGCAGTGCAAGTATATTGATGGCAAGCGTTGTTTTTCGCCATTTCATTACCCAATGGATAATTGGGGTATAAACTCTTTCCAAAAACCGGTTTACCGGATTGGCATTGTCGGGCCTGAATTTTCCTTTCATAAAAAAGGAAATCAGCACCGGTGCCAACGTAATTACCAGAAAGGCATCCACTATCATGATGAATGTTTTGGTATAGGCTACCGGGTGGAAATATTTTCCTTCCTGACCGGTGAGTAAAAACACCGGAAGAAATGAAGTGATGATGATAACAGTTGCAAAGAATACGCCCCTGGATACCTGCTTGCTGGATTTTTCAATAATGGCAAGCCGTTCTTCTTCGGTAATCCAGTTTTCTTTTATCTTTTTATTTTTTCTACGCCAGATCATAATTCGGTTTTGTTTTTTTGTTCCTGTTGCCAATGTGCATAGCGGTCTGCCAGGTGTTTGTAAGCATTTTCACTCATGATAATGCCATTGTCCACAATGACCCCAATTGCCAGTGCAATACCGGTTAGGGACATGATATTGGAAGAAATGCCAAAGGCATTAAGCAAAATGAAACTGATGGCAATGGTGATGGGAATTTGGATAACAATGCTAAAGGCACTGCGCCAGTGAAACAGGAAGATGATAACGATAAGCGATACCACAATCATTTCTTCAATGAGGGTGGTTTTGATAGAAGAAATGGACTGATTAATCAGTTCGCCACGATCATAAACAATATCAAATTTTACACCTTCAGGAAAACCTTTTGCCACTTCCAGCATTTTAGCTTTTACATTGTCAATCACTTCATCGGCATTTTCGCCATAACGCATCACCACAATGCCGCCTACTCTTTCGCCTTCTCCATTCTGGTCAAAAATGCCCAGCCTTGTTTCACCGGTCATTTGCACACTGGCTATATCAGCCACTCTTACAGCAATGCCATTATCGGTTTTCAGGGGAATGTTTTGGATCTCTTCTATGGAATTTAAGTAGCCGGAGGTTTTAATTACATAGCCTATATCACTCAACTCAAATTTGCTGCCGCCGGTTTCGTTGTTATTGGAACGAACAGCGCTGATAACATTGTTTACAGAGAGTTTGTAGTATAAAAGCTTGTTGGGATCGAGTGTGATTTGATATTGCTTTTGAAAGCCGCCAAAGGAAGCGATTTCGCTTACGCCTTTTACGTTTTGCAAACCAAACTTGATGTACCAGTCCTGCAAGGCTCTTTGCTCGCCCAAATCCATTCCAGGAGCATCCAATGTGTACCAGAGAATATGCCCTACGCCTGTTCCATCAGGACCTAACTGCGGGCTTACGCCTGTTGGTAAGTTGCGGGAAATGGTGCTTAACCGTTCCAGCACTCTTTCCCTTGCCCAGTACACATCAACATCATCTTCAAAAATGACGTAAATAAAGCTCATGCCGAACATGGACGTGCCCCTTACATATTTAATGCGTGGTAAGCCCTGGAGGTTTGTAACCAAAGGATAAGTTACCTGGTCTTCTATCAGTTGGGGTCCACGCCCCATCCATTCGGTAAATACAATGACCTGGTTTTCTGAAAGGTCGGGAATGGCATCAATGGGATTGTTTTTTACAGAAAAAGCACCCCAAACAAATAAGCCTGCCACCATTATCAAAACAATGTAGCGGTTGCGCAACGACCATTCTATAATACGATGTACCATAATCTTACTTGCTTATTAGTGATGCTGTGAATGATCCTTTTTTGCTTTAACCTTTCTTCTTTCGTATTGGCAACAACCGGGCAGCTTATCATATACTTTATCATCAGCCTGGTACTTGTCGGTATCGTGCCCTACGGCAGCCACCTTCTTATGAATGTCATCGTTGCTGATTGTTTTTGGGTTGTAGGTTACGGTTAACAACTTTGTTTCCATATCCCATACGGCAGCAGTAATGCCATCCAGTTTCAAAACATTTTGAATACGGCTTTTGCACATGCCACATTCGCCATACACTTTTATGGTATCTGTTTGTTGCTGTGTTGTTTGTTGGGCAAACGAAGAAGATGTTACTATTGCAAATAGCGCAATGAGAATAAATTGTAGTGATTTCATAAAATTTTTGTAATAGAAATAAACGAGAAACAAAGGCATACAGAAATGCCTTTAGCCCGACAGTGTGCTGCCCGGCTCAAAAAGAGAGGTAAACTTTAAATACGGAAAACGCCGTTGCGCTTATAGATGGCGATGCTGCTACTTCGGGGTGGCGCATTGCTGGTGGGATTTTCTTCAGTAATAGAAGAAAAAGCTATTTGAGGAATTTCGATGAAAGAAACAGGTATAGTTACGGCAGCCAATTGCATTGCCTGAAAAGCAATATCGGATGTGTAATGGTCGTTTTCGACCTTCACTTGCTTGTGTTCATCCTTGCAACAGCGTTTGTCGGCTTGCTGGCTGTCATCCATTCCGCATTTGCCGCATTGCTCTTTTTCAGTGTACCAAAGGTTTTGTTCAACCAGCTTGCCCATGCAATAATGCAGGTGTACAGTAGCCCCAGTGGTAGCGGCTAAGTACAGAATGGCTAATATGGTTGCAAGAAACTTTTTCACAGCTTGTGATGCAAAGGTAATAAATCAAGAAAAACTATTTACACAAATTTGGAAAAGATTTATAATCTGATTATCGAATACCTTAACTTATCTTAAGGATTTACGCTATTGTTATTTCATTATCCAAATACACATCCTGTATTGTCTTAAGCATATCTATTCCCTCCTTGAATGGACGTTAGAATGCCTTGCGCCCGAGAATAAGCCCCATACCTCCTGCACGTTTGTTCACCACGGCGGTAATGACCGCTTCCTGCAAGTCACTATCTCCCAGGCTTTCGCCACCGCTGTTAATTAAACCTACCCGCCCGCTGTAGCAGTTCAACACCTGATAACGGGTTAAATCAATAGGATGATCGGAGGTTAGTTTTTCATATACCAGCTTATGGGTTTTACCATGTTTGGTAGCTAAATAGCCTCCATTATTAGTAGGCAGCTTTTATTTTATTGTATAATGTCTGCCTGTATAGTAACGCCTAAATGATTTGCTTGTCCGGTTAAGTCGGCAGATGTATGATAATCTGTTTCATTTACTTTGAAACCGTTATTACGGGTATAGCACCATAAGATAGTTACCATGCCAAGTTCATGTGCCATTTCAAAAGCTTCAGCTACTTCTTTCAATTGACGCCTGCTTTCCGAACTTCCCCAATAAATAGTATCGCCAACGCCCATAGCACCCATGTTCCAGGCACTTTTAATAGTGCCAAAAAGGGTTTGGTCATATGTGTTTGGAAGACTTAGAAATTCGTTATGATTGATCTTTATAATAAAAGGGATTTTGTGTGCATACTTACGGCCCATGATGCCCAGAACTCCAAATGTAGAAGCAACGCCATTGCAGCCGCCCTCCATTGCCCGCCTAATGCTGTTTTCGGGATTGAAATAGATAGGGTTAGGAGCAAATGCAGAACCTGCACTGTGTTCAATACCCTGGTCAACGGGAAAAATACTACAATAGCCTATGCCTCCTAAACGTCCATGACCTAATAAAGATTGAAAGTTTCGCAATACCTGGTTATTTCGGTTACTGTTAACCCAAATGTTTTCTATAATATCAGGAGAAGGAAGGTGAATACTTTCTTTATCAATGGTACAGGTATTATTTAAAAGACCCTCTGCTTTATCTCCTAATAGTTCAATGGTTCTGCTGTTTTTCATAATATTTAATTCGGCTTAAAACAAAAAAGAAGAATAGTCTTTTTACAAACTTGCACTTCACTAAAGAAAGTGCGAAAAATCACTAACATCAAACCTCATCAAGCGGTTTTCGCCTGATTTTACCAATGTTTTTAAAATGACTGGGTGTTTGGTTAGTTACCTTTTTAAACTGAGCAGAAAGATGTGCAATGCTGCTGTAACCTAATTTGTCAGCAATCTCACTCAGCGATAACTGCCCATAAACAAGCAACTCTTTCACCCTCTCAATTTTTTGGTTGATGATATACTTTTCTATGGTTATGCCTTCCACTTCTGAAAACAGGTTGCTCAAATAGCAATAATCCCTTTTTAATTGTTCGGAAAGTATTTGTGAAAAGTTGTATTTACTTACTTTATCACTATGGTGTACTTCAGTAATTATGATGTTTTTAATTTTTTCAGTTACCAGTTTTTTGCTGTCATCGAGCAGTTCAAAGCCAAGGGCAGCGATGTTGTTCCTAAACTTCTCCAATTGGTTTTGAGTTGGGTCTTTCGCTAATACCACTTCGCCAAGTGAAATGGCGGTAGCTTTTAATCGTACCTTCTTCAATTCCTGGCTTATTACCAATATACAGCGGTTACAAACCATGTTCTTTATAGCTAACTTCATAGAAGCATGTTGAATTATTTTACACGTAATAAGACGTAATAATAGTGCTAACAGATGTAGCACAACAAAAAAGCGAATAACAATTAAGGTATATCAAGCCGTTGAGGCAGATAGGATGGACAGAGAAGGTCCTGCGACAGAGGAGAAAAGCTAATTAAATACGGTAAACGCAGTTGCTGATGTATATTGGAATTTTGCCCGTACCCGGCGGAGAGTTGGTAAGCGGATAATTGATGATTGGATGACAATACGCGATTAAGGTGTAGTTATTCCAATCATATTGTGGGAGGTCAATAAATATTTTTAAAGGATGGAAAGTGGCTGTCTGAAAGTTGTACTTACTTTCAATCTTAATAGTTTGGTGTCTATCCTCGCAGCAGCCTTCCTTTTTAGTCATGCTGCAATTATCACATTCATCTTTCTCTTCGTGGCTATGCCATAATGCCCAGGAAACCATCTTGCCCATGCAAAAGTGCATGTGAATAGTAGCTCCTGTGGAGGTTATGAAGAATAGAACTGCTAATATGGTTACTAAGCACTTTTTCACTGCAAAAGCCTTTCCCCTGTTAGGGGTAACATTATGCGATACCTACAACAAAGTTAATTTTTTACACCTAATAAAAGCCGGATCAGTTTACCTGACCCGGCTTACCTCTAATTTTAGGCTGCTTCCTGCGCCTTGAAACCTGCCTTTTCAACTGCTTTAATTACCTCATTTTTATTAACTCCCGTGCCCGAAATAGTCAATATTTTGTTTGGGTTTTGGGTATCTACCTTCCAGTTGTTTTCACCTACCGTTTCATTTAGCGAAGGCGTAACCTTGGCAACACATCCGCTGCAATTAATGTTTGTTTTTAATTTTAGAGTTTCCATTTTATTCTGTTTTATTGATTAAAGAATTGATTTGAATTTTAAACGTAAGCTGTTACTTACTACACTTACTGAGCTTAGTGCCATAGCTGCACCAGCTATCATGGGGTTGAGTAAAAACCCATTGATAGGATATAAGATGCCGGCAGCAATGGGGATGCCTATAATGTTGTAAATAAATGCCCAAAACAAGTTTTGCCGGATTGCCGTCACTGTGTACTTTGATAACTTGATGGCTTGCGGAATTTTGGAGAGATCGGATGAAATGATAGTCATTTTGGCTACATCCATTGCAATGTCACTTCCTTTTCCCATTGCAATACTTACATCAGCTTGTGCTAAAGCATTACTGTCATTAATGCCATCACCAACCATTGCAACAATTTTGCCTCTTTGCTGCAATTCCTTTACGAACGCTGCTTTATTTGCAGGCAACACCTCGGCTTTAAAATTTCTAATACCCGTCTGTTCTGCAATAGCTTTTGCTGTGCTCTGATTATCACCTGTAAGCATATAAACTTCTATACCTAATTGTTGTAATTGTTTTATCGCATCAATGGAAGTAGCTTTTACTTTATCTGCAATGGCAATAACAGCGAGGGCTTCCTTATCATTTGCGAAGTATATAACTGTCTTTGCCTCTGCTAACCATTTTTGGGCAGCTTCATCCAATTGACCGACAATGGTGACGTTGTTATTACGCAGTAAAGAAGCATTACCTACATAAAAAATTTGATTGTTTACCTGTGCTTTGGCACCAAAACCTGTAATGCTTTCAAAGTTGTGTACAGGCAAGTGTTCTATATTGCCCAAATGTTTTACAATCGCTTCGGCTAAGGGATGCTCTGAGCCTTTTTCAATGGA
This sequence comes from uncultured Sphingobacteriales bacterium, assembly GCA_937991535.1. Taxonomy (GTDB): domain Bacteria; phylum Bacteroidota; class Bacteroidia; order Chitinophagales; family Chitinophagaceae; genus Agriterribacter. The sequence goes on along the minus strand of CALKHN010000097.1, from coordinate 31,049 downwards.
AGCTAAAGCCGGTAAGCCGTTTTTATCATTGTTGAGCCAAAGTATGTCAGTAACAACCGGCTTGCCTTCCGTGATAGTGCCGGTCTTGTCAAGAACAATGGCATTCACTTTTTTAGCCACTTCCAGGCTTTCGGCATCTTTAATCAGGATGCCGTTTTCAGCACCTTTGCCTACACCTACCATGATGGCGGTTGGCGTAGCCAAACCTAAAGCACAAGGGCAGGCAATCACTAATACTGTAACCATTGCTAACAAGCCCTGTGTTAAGCCGTTTTCTCCACCCAACATCAGCCAGGCAATAAGGCTAAGAATAGCTATTAGAATAACGACAGGAACAAAGATACCTGCCACTTTATCTACGAGCTTTTGCACTGGTGCTTTACTGCCTTGAGCTTCCTGCACCATCTTAATGATATGCGCCAATACCGTATCACCGCCTACCTTGTCAGCCTCAAACTGAAAACTTCCCTTTTGATTGATGGTGCCAGCAAATACTTTTTCACGCGCCTTTTTCTCAACGGGTATCGGTTCACCACTTATCATGCTTTCGTCAACAAAAGAACTGCCTGACTTCACCGTGCCATCTACGGCAATCTTTTCACCCGGTTTTACAAGAAGTGTATCACCAACCTTTACGTTTGCAATAGGTATTTCCATTTGATGACCGCCTTCATGAACGACCGTTACTGTCTTGGGTTGTAAGCCCATCAGCTTCTTTATAGCCGATGAGGTGTTTCCTTTGGCTTTTTCCTCTAATAACTTGCCCAATAAGATAAAAGCGATTACGACTGCCGCCGCTTCAAAATAAACATGGGCATGCAAGCCTTTGCTGTGCCAATAAGAAGGAAACAAAGTATTAAATACACTGAATAAGTAGGCGACACCGGTACTCAGAGCCACCAACGTATCCATGTTGGCAGAACGATGTTTGGCTTGCTTCCAGGCGTTGACAAAAAACTGCTGACCAAAGAGGAGAACCACAGGAGTAGCCAATGCCCACATGATGTAGTTGGCATAAAGCATATCCATAAAGAACATACCTATAACAACCGTGGGAATGGATAGCAAAACTGCACCAATCGTCTTATTCTTCAGTATTTGATACTTCTTTTTGTGCAGATCCTCTAACGCATCTTTTGCCTCATCGGTTTCATCAATCATTAAATCATACCCGATAGCCTGTAAAGCCGCTTTTAACTTTTGTGGGTCGGTGATAGTAAGTATATATTCTACCTGTGCAGTAGTGTTGGCATAGTTTACTGCAACATTTACCACACCCGGTTGATTTTCTAATATGCTTTGAGCACTGCTGGCACAAGAGGCGCAGGTCATGTTAAGGACAGGAAAAGATTTTTTTACCGTATCAACATCATAGCCCAAGTCACGTATAGCCTTTACCGCTTTAGGTACAACCTCTACTTCATCCGATGTACTAATGACTGCCCTATGATTATTAAGTTCTATTTTATGCGAAGTAATTCCCTCTACTTTTCCCAACCCTTTGTTAACTATTAAGGCACAATGTTCACTTTCAACACCTTCAAGGGGTAAGTAAACAGAATGGTTATTTTCATTTGCCATATCTAATATATTTTGATACAGCAAAGCTACTATAGCGTTAACCTCTGGTTGTTACACAATTATGGAAATGAGTTATAAGATTTTGTGGTACTCTTGAAGCCATTACTGCAGTTGCCAGAAGCAAATAAAGTTGTAAAGGATAATTTCTTACTATTGTAACGCTTTAATCCGAACGAGAAATCATTTAAACTTTCTCATAAGCAGTTAGTTTTGGTTCGGCCCCTGTTTCTACAGGGGCTTTTTATACCACTAAAAAGAAGAAAGGACATTTTATTTGCAAACAGGGCACGGTGGAAACTCCATTGAGGTATCAAAAAAAGAAGTTCCGGTTCCGACAGGTGCAGCAGCGGTTTTTCTACCGGAAGCGCAAGAGGCTGCAAATCCAAGAATGGTAGCTCCTGCTATATGCGACAAAAATTCGCGACGAGTAGTGATGACATACGTTCCGTTTTAATTATGAATAAGTATTTTAAATATCGGCTGCTTCCATTGCCGCTTCGGTTCCTGTATTGACCCCGTTCATAAAAACTAACATTGTCTTAGTTTTGCAGGCTGCATGCAACAGTTTGTACATTACTTCCTTCACTTGGTATTCCCCGCTGTACTGGCCTTGTTTATTAACAAGGATCGATGGGTTCGTATATACTTCATTTTACTTGCTACCATGCTCGTGGACATTGACCATTTGCTGACCTCGCCGATCTTTGATGCCTGCAGATGCAGTATCGGTTTTCATCCTTTGCACAGTTATTTTGCGGTGATTTTATACATCCTGTTGCTTATTCCTAAGTTAACAAGACTGGTAGCGGCAGGTCTGCTCTTGCACATGCTGGCGGATTATATCGATTGTTTTTTTATCCGCCAGGCATGTATATAGAGCCATCGGTTACAAACTGTACTGTCCTTTAAGCCGGATGGTTACCACTACATCATTTTGTCCGTTGTTTCGAAAAAACCAGCCATGCTTACCTTCAAAGGGCGAAAGAAAGGTCCCAACCATATTATCGGCATATGCAAGCGTATAGCTTTCATAATAGGTATCTTTAGCGGGTTCGGCCTCGTTCACTTCTCCATGAAAATCGATATATAATACATCCTTTTCCGTGGACCATTCATACTTCATTTGACCGTGCTTAAGCATATAGACCTTGTATTCAATTCCTTTACCTGCCGGTACCGTCACCTGCACACTATCTTCTCTGACGTCATATTGTTGGGTGGGAGGAGGATTATCTGCCTCTATAGGTTTTTTAACGCTTGGATCAGATCCTGCTTTTTCCATTTTCAAACGGGGATAAGACATCCGGACAGTAGAGGCACCTGCTTCACTTGAGGAAGCGTGAAGCCTGGTAAATCCGAGAGCCTTGCCGACCCCTGTAGGGTCTATGCCGTATTCGGCGGGTAGGATAGCGCAAAATACCAGTAAGGCTCCAAGAAATAATGCTATGATTACCGCTCTGATAATTTTTCTGCTGCTTAAAACGGGATGATATATTTCTGCCATTTTTTTATTTGTTTAAGTTGAGTTAGCGGTAAAGAAAATAACCGGTTAATTGATAGCCCAGTAAAGCGAATCCGGCCGCCATTAACAATGTGTTCGTAAGCGTTGAAAATTTTAAGAAGCTGCGTTTTTTTCGCCATACAGCAATAAGAGAAAGCACGAGCGCCAATGCGATAAACTGGCCGATCTCCACACCTATATTAAAACCGATCAAATTTGCAACAAGTCCATCCCTGTCAAATTTGAATTCCTGTAATTTGGTAGCAAGACCAAATCCGTGAAATAGTCCGAAGATCAGAACAGCAGCTTTGGTATTGGGTTGTGTTCCGAAGAAACGCTTAAAACCGCCAAGGTTATCAAAACCTTTATACACGATGGAAAGTGCAATAATTGCGTCGATAAGATAAGCGTTGACACTCATATCGGCTAACACCCCTAACAGTAAGGTCGTGCTATGTCCGATAGTAAAGAAGCTTACGTAAAGTAATATCTCTTTCGTGCGATACAGAAAAAATATTACTCCGACCAGGAATAGCAGGTGATCATACCCGGTAAGCATGTGTTTGGCGCCAATGTATAAAAACGGCCCAAATGCAATTCCGGAATTGCCGGACAGAAACGCCTGAGTGTCGTCATCTACTCCATGTGCCTGAACAGTTTGCCAGATACAGCAGCAAAGGAGTGTTATAAAAACAGCCAATATTTTTTTTATAGTCATTGTCTAATTTTTTTAAGGGGCTCTCTCCCGCCTGTGGAAGGCGAAAGCCACTGCAATCGAAATCAAAACCACAGCCTAAATCTAGGCTGATTAATGTTCGTGTCCATGCGCTTTTTGAGCATCGGAAACTGAGTTTTTGAATTTTGTTGAAAATGTTTTGCCGTCTACCTTAAACGTCGCCGTACAATATTCAAAAATGTTTGCTTTTGGAAGCGGTGTGCATAAGCCACCTGCTTTACAGGAAACAAGTTTAGTGGTAGACTTGGTCTTGTTGCTGAATTCAAATTGAAGGCTACCAGTTACTGCTTTAGAAATGGTTTTATTACTACCATCCATTACATAAAAACTAAGTGTGTCTTTGGTTTTTACCATCTCGATGTGATAACCACCGGCCTCTTGCAGTGTTCCTCCATGTGGAGCATCGTGAGAATGTTGAGCAGATGCTGAAGATAAACCAGCAAACATAATGGCGAATGAGGCAATGATTGTTTTGATTCTTTTCATTTTTGTTGATTTTTAAAATTAATAAACCGTTTAATTGATTTTTACTCGTAATAATTTAATAGAATTCAGGAATACCAGTGTGTCAGGCAACAAATGTATGGCCGCCGCTTCCACAGGCCCAAGTATTTTGAGTAATACAAGCGTAATTCCAACCACATGTACCACGCCAACACCAACGATAATGTTTTCTTTGATGGTGCGAAAAGCTCTTTTACTAATCGCTCTTGCCCTGGCTATTTTTTCCAATTTGTCCTGCATCAACACAATATCGGCTGCTTCCATTGCCGCTTCGGTTCCCATAGCGCCCATAGCGATGCCAATGTTAGCCTGTACCAAAGCCGGGGCATCATTAATACCGTCACCAACCATCGCTACTTTATTGCCCTTCCCCTGTAGTTCCCGAACCATTTTGATTTTATCTTCGGGTAGTAAGTTGGCTCTATATTCTGAGATACCTACCTGTTCGGAGACATGCTTGGCCGTTTCGGGATTGTCGCCGGTCAGCATAAGGATATTGGGCACTCCTCCTTTTCTTAATTCTTCAACCATTTCTTTAGCGCCTTCACGTATAGCATCCGAAACATAGAAGATACCTGCAAGCTTATTGTCTATTGCAAGGAAAATGGAGGTGTCGGTTAAGTTATTCGTAGCCCTTAGTACCGATACGCCACGGTCTTCCATTAAAGCCTTATTGCCTAAGAAAAGTAATTTGCCATCAACAACTGCACTAATCCCCCTTCCTTTGATTACTTCAAACTGCGTAGGATTTCCAAACGATAAATTTGACTTTCCAGCATAGTTCAAAATTGCTTTTGCCAACGGGTGGCTGGAACGCCGGTCGGCAGCCGCCGCTAGTTGCACCAACTCGCTCTCGGTATATTTTTTATCAATGATTTCAATACTGTTAACGGTGGGACTTCCAACCGTGAGCGTTCCAGTTTTATCAAAAACAATCGTGGTAACTTTTGCCAGTTCCTCTAAAAAAAGTCCTCCTTTTACAAGAATGCCTTCCCGTGCAGCACGGGCAATAGCTGCAATAGTTACAAGGGGAGTGGCTAAGCCTAATTCTGCGGGTGACATGAATATGAGCAATGCAATAACCATCCTAACATCGCGGGTGAAGAAATACACGACACCCACAAAAACGAATACAATGGGAATAAGATAAGAGGCCACTTTGTCTGTAAATTTTTCGATAGGCGCTTGCTGGCTTTCAGCTTCTTCAACCAGAGAAATTATGCGCGAAAAAACAGTGTCTTTCCCTGCTTTCGTCATCTGAATATCCAGTGCTCCCAGTTCAACTATTGTTCCTGCAAAAACATCACTCCCCGCTATCTTCTCCTGGGGCACACTCTCGCCGGTAATAGGAGCCTGGTTAACGGAGCCGGAGCCATTCATTATTTTCCCATCAACAGGAATTTTTTCTCCTGCTTTTACAAGAATTATATCGCCAACTTTCAGGTCATCAATTGGAACTGTCTCTTCTTTATCACCTCTTTTTACAATAGCCGTTTTGGGAACAGAGCCAATCAATTCCTTAATGGAAGCTCTTGCCCGCTCACCGCTAGCACTGGCGATGTATTCGGCAATAAGGATAATCATTAATACAACAGAGCCTGCCAAATACTCCTTGCCGAGGACGGAAATAACTACGGCAATGGTAATAAACAGTTCGGTTCCTATTTTTCGCTCTCGGATAAGATCGCTTGCGGCTGTCTGTACCAGCGAATAAAGGCCAAAAGCCATTGCGGCTAATAAAACAGGAAGCGGGATCAGATTCAAATAGTATAAAAGGCTGGCTATTCCTACGGTTAGGATTCTAACGATTTCCCAGAGAAATTGGCGGGAGAAAAAGGTTTGAGCGTAATTCATGATAAATAGTATAAAGGTTAAATCAAACTGAATAAGCATCGTGCTGTCCAAACGCTAATCATTCTCCACTCTTGAGCCTGACCGCCACAGCATTTGCATGTGCAGGCAATTGTTCCGCAATTGCCATTTGCGTGACAATACCACCAATATTTTGTAAGCCTTGTACTGTTGCTTGCTGAAAGGTGATCTTTTTGAGAAAGCTGTCCAGGGAAACCCCGCTATATGCCACCGCTGAACCGTTTGTGGGCAGCGTATGGTTGGTTCCCGAAGCATAATCACCAAGGGACACTGGCGTATGATGCCCAATAAATACCGAACCAGCATTTTCTACTTTGCTTGAAATGCCCATTGCATTATGTGTTGAAATAATTAAATGCTCGGGTGCATATAAATTACTCAGTGCAATGCCATCTTCCATATCTTTCACCAAAACCAAGCAGAAGTTATCTACTGATTTTTGTAAGTGTCTGTTTCCTGAAAGAGATGTTAGCTGTTTCTCAATCTGAAGCTGAACCTGATACAATAAAGCGTTTGACGTTGTTACCAATAAACAGTGGCTGTCTGTCCCGTGTTCTGCCTGCGCAAGCAGATCCGCTGCTACAAAGGCAGGGTTTGCGCTGTCGTCTGCAAGGATTAAAACCTCGGAAGGACCTGCAAATAAATCGATGGCTATCCCATCTCTATTTACCAACTGTTTAGCGGCAGCTACATATTGGTTACCCGGTCCAAATATTTTAAATACCTGGGGAACAGTTTCAGTTCCATAGGCCATTGCAGCAATGGCTTGCGCTCCGCCTATTTTAAATATCCGGTGCACCTCAGAAATTTCCGCCGCATACAGTATGGCAGGGTGTATGGTTCCGTCTTTTTGCGGCGGTGTACAGATGATAATTTCCGAACATCCTGCCACCATTGCAGGAACGGCTAACATAAGAACCGTAGAAAACAAAGGCGCATTGCCACCAGGAATGTAAAGCCCCACCTTTTTTATGGGAACAGATTGTCTCCAGCAATGAACACCCAGCATGGTCTCTATATCAACTTGTTTTTCTCTTTGCGCCTCGTGAAAGCGTTGAATATTTTCTTTTGCCTGTTTGATTGCACCTTTTAAGCTTTCATCCAATTGTGATGGTCCTTGGATTTTTTCCTCAGTTGTAACTTCTAATGAGTTCAATTCCACCTGATCAAATTCTCTTGTAAAGTGTCGGATGGCCGCATCACCTTGCTCCCTAACGGCGCTTACTATTGGGTTGACTTTTGCCTCCAATTCAGCTAAACTTGTAACAGGCCTGACGACAAGACTTCTGAGATCGTCAGAAGTTATTCTCTTATATACTTTCATATTTGCCTCAATAAGCGTAACCATTAATATTTTCAACCAAAAAACATCCCGCACACTCACATCAAATCATTTTTTAAATGTGAGGGGAACATTCACTTTTATACTAAAATTCCGCCCCATGTTATATACTCCCCTTCTGCCAGTTACATTGTTTACCGCTGTATATTTCAATCGGCTCAAATGATTTTGATAGGTGACATTCGCAATATTGTTGGCGGACAAATACAAGCTAAATAAAGTCCGATCTTTGCTTAGCACATCACCTCCCAAACCAGCGTTTAATATGGAATAGCCAGACGTGCTTGTTTCTGTGTTAAACCCTGTAAAAGGGTTGTTCTGGGCAAAGGAGTTGTCTAATTCTATTTTTGCGTAAGCATTTTTGAAGTTTTTATTCTTTTTTGCAAATTCTCCTTTCAGTACATTTATTAATCTTGTAGCGGGGATGAAAGGAAGATTTCTGCTGCCGTCTTGTTCCTGATTCAGTCTTCCTCTTACATGGGAAAAAACACTTTCAATGTGTAACCAATCCAAAGGGTGCGGATGAATGTCAATACTAAATTCAGAACCAAATAGGCTTGTCTTGTTTTGATCAAATCGAAAGGCAAAAAATTGTTCTGTGCCATTTATGATAATTGAATCACTTCCAAAAGAGGAACTTAATCGTCGGTAATAAATAAAATTCTTGAGGCCGTTATAGAAGACATTAGCTGAAAATACCACGTGCGGTGACGTTACTTCTATGCCGCCATCAATCTGAAAACTGGTTTCTGATTTTAAGTCTTGCTCTCCATACTCGTAGCGGTTTGTACCTTCATGCGCACCATTACTGGAGAGTTCCGGGATGCTTGGTGCCCTGAAACCTCTTGCTATATTGTATTTTAGAGTAACCGCTTTTGACGCTTCATAACTTAGCCCTGCACTGCCTGAAATATTAAAGAAGTTTTTCCTAAACTTTTCAAATTTCACCACGCCGGCGTCTTGTAGTTCCTGGGAATTAATTGACCGGTTGTCAAAGCGGATACCGCCACTTAATGTGAGCTTTTCCATTCTTTTCTGGGAGTATAAAAAGACCCCCACATCAAATGAGGAGTATTCCGGAATCAGCGCCTCCATTCCTCTATTTTTGTTTTCTTGCTGCATTCCGTTTACACCAACGGAAGTTTTCCAGCCAGCATTCTCAGCTAAATGAAATTGAAAATTATAGTTAATGGTATGTAAATCAAAGTATAAAGCCCTTTCTTTAGGGGAGAGCACATTGCCAAATTCCTGTCGTTGATTTCGTTGATAAGCAAGGGTAAGGGTAAGCCGTTTATTGCCTAAATGAAAGTTGTTGTCAGCGGCAATTTTAAAGTGCTTGATTTGCTGATAAGGATGATATGGTTCAGTAGAACGGAAATCTTTTGCAGTTGCCAGCACTACGTCTTCCATTCCATTATTATTCACGATTTTAGAGAAATTGCCGGTGGTGCTGTCTCTTTCGCCCTCAATCAATCCTACCCGCTGGTTGAATTGAGAAATGTACCAATGCGTAAAGCCCCAGGTTTTGTTCAGTCCTGCGTAAGCACCAAAATTCCTTTCGTTGAATTTTGAATTGAAAACATAACCATCATAATTGTTTTTGTAGTCCGCCGCCACCTTATAAGAGCCATATGCACCCCAAATAAATCCGTTGGTGTTTCCGCTAATATCTCCATGTAGGCCGCGTTGCCTGTTATTCGTTTGATAGTTGCCGAACAAATTGCCTTTCACTGTGCCTTCGGCTACCGGAACGATGGATATGAAGTTGATGACACCCGCTAATGCGTCACTGCCATACATTAGAGACGCAGGGCCTTTTAAAACTTCTGCCCGGCTAACATTATATTCGTCAATTTCAACACCGTGTTCATCTCCCCATTGCTGGCCTTCCTGGCGTATGCCATCGTTTACTACCACTACCCGGTTATAACCCAATCCCCGGATAAAGGGTTTTGAAATAGCGGCACCTGTGGACACCTGAGCGACACCTGGAGTTTTTGTCAGCGCATCTATGAGATTGGTGGACGTTCCCCGGTTTAATTCCTGCTGCCGTATAATATTTACAGGTATTGGCGTTCGCTTTACAGATGTAGCAGCAGAAACACCTGTAATCGTTACATTTTCAACTTCGGCATAAGTTGGAGACAGGGCAAAATCTTTCTGAACATTTCCCTGCAAATGAACGGATTCCAATATAGAACTAAAACCAAGAAAACTAACCTCTACCAAATATCGGCCTTGAGGAAGATTTTTTATTGTATATACACCCAGTGTATCAGAAGTGGCTCCCATTCTTAAATCAGGAAAATAAATTGAGGCACTTGCTAAAGGTTCGCCTGTTTGGCCATTGATGATTTTGCCAGACAGCAGTACTTTTTCCTTTTTTTGCGTTTTGTAGGATGCTTTGACCGTAGTGTCTTGGGCATAGGTTTTAATTGTAAACCCAAAAGAAGCCAGTAGTATACAACAATAAACAGGGATAGCTTTCATTCTCTTTTTTTGTGGTCCCCGGCAGGAGAATGACCTCCTGATTATTAGAATATCATTGAATGACATTAAAATAGTTTTACGTTTAAACTACCGGGGATTGGCTTTTCATTTAATATGCTTTGTAGGTGCTATTCTTCTACATTTTTCATAGCAGATAAAACAGCATACGCACCTTTCACTACAATCCGAGCGGCAGAAGCGTCAAACCCTTCCGGAAATGTAACAGCGACATATCCGCCTTCTTCCGTTCCTTTCACCACAGGGATCATCTTGAAATTGACTGTGCCTTGGGCAGTATCTTTTTGAACAAAAATGTAGTTTTTGCCATCTGACTCTACTACTGCTTCTATAGGCAACGCATTTACATTATCCGTGCGGGTTTCAATCAATGCCTTTACATACATGCCGGGCAACAGGGAAGGATCAGTTGATGAAGGCAAATGGCAGTGTACCGGTATGGTGCCGTCTGCACTCGTAGCCTTGCCAATTAAATAAACAGTGGCTTGCCTATTATACTCGGTTTCGTTAGCTAAAGCAAACCGTATGGGAAGTCCTACTCGTAGTTGGCGCACGTCTTTCTCAAAGACGTTCAATACCAGATGCATGTCGCTTTTATTGGAAAGCTCAAATAACACATCTGTAGGTGCCACATATTTGCCTCTGTTGACATTGCTTGCAGTGACAAAGCCATTGATGGGAGAATACAAATTGGCAGTACGGGCAATTTTTCCCGGTGTAAGCGAGTTGGCATTAATACCAATAAGTGCCAGCTTTTGACGAAGCCCTGCCATTTTTGCAACCATCATATTATACTCGGACGAAACTTGTTGAAGTGTTTTGGCAGCATTCACATCTTCCTTGCGTAATTCCTGTTGGCGTTTTAATTCCTGCTCCAAAAAAATCATTCTGCTTTTGCTTTCCAGGTATTCTTGCTGCATATCAACAAACTCCGGATTTTCGATAACAGCAAGCACCTGCCCTTTGTGTACTGCTTGTCCTGGTAGTAATCCAGAACTTCTTAAATAACCTCCCATTGGAGCGGAAACCGACACCGCATTTTGCGGTGGCACATCCAACACGCCATTAACTTTAACGAGGCTGCTTAGATTACGCTGTTCTACGATGCCTATTTTGATTTCTGCTACCTTGTATTGTTCCGTTGTTAACACAACTTCATCTTTTACAATAACAGAATCTTTCGTTTCTGCTTCAACTTTCGTTTCTTGCTTATTGGTATTACCACAGCTTGCCATCAGGAAGACTGCAACCATTAACATGCTTATAATTAAAGAACTTTTCATTATCATTTTTTATTTGAGTTTGAAAACTTAATTGCCGAGTAGGTATTCAATGGATAAAATGGTTTGGTTAAACTGGTTCATTGCCTCCAGGTAATCCGTCTTAATCTTAATGGCCAGTGTCAGATTTTGCTGATATTGTATGTAAGGAATTTCTCCACTCCGGAAAGCCCGTTCCGCATTTTTGATCAGCAGATAGGCATGTGGCAAAGCACTCGTTTCATAATAGTCAAGGGCACTTTTATATTTCTGATACTGAAAAATCAGTACTCTCAGGCGACTTTGCAGATTAACCTGTTGATATTGAAAATTGGTCGTTGCAATCTGCTCATTGATTTTAGAGGCGGTAATCCTTGCCTTATAATCAGAGGGAAGAATAGGTATTGCCACACCCAACTGGAAACCGTGGAAACGATCCGTGCCGGAAAATTTTCGTTCCACTCCGTTGACATTCATATAGCCCCGGTATGATTGATTGATATAGCCAAGGATAAAATCGGGTAACCTTTTGGACTGCTGCAGTTCTGTTTCTCTCTTGTTTACTTCAATTTGTTGTTGATAAAAGCGGAGATAAGGAGTTTGTGCTAAAGCAACACTGTCAACAAACATCGTTGTTTCCTTCCTGTTGAATGCCGTATCGGAAACGGTAACAGGTTCCGTTACCTGCAGCAGTGTTTGTAATTGCTGTTGGGCAATGTTAATGTCCGCAGCATTTTGTACAAGACTGTTTTTTACTTCAAGGAATTGTGTTTCAGACGTTGTCTTTTCAAGCAACGTGCTTTCCCCGGTTCTATAGCGCAGATCACTTGCTTTCACAAGATTGGCATACAAGGTATCCTGGGCGCTTAATAACAAGCGCCTTAGCTTTAGATAGACCAGTTGGTAATAAACCTCCTTTACACTTCTTTTTAATTCAGCTTGACGAACAGCTAACTGTTGCTTGCTGCTTTCAATGCGTGCATCGGACAAGCGTGCCTGATTTTTATACACGGTGGGAAATTCTATGCGCTGGCTCACACTGAAATAATTGTCCCAACTGATACTATTTACTTGCCCTTGATTGGTGGTAATTATGGTTTTATCCAGGTTCCTCGTTCCTTTTCTAAGTGCTGTTTGGAGATCTACTTCGTAGCTGGAAGCTCTTATGTTCAGATTGTTCTTTAATGCGAGGTCTAATGCTTCGGGAAGCGTAATTGACCTTGCATTTAGAACATCGGGATTTGTAATTTGCGCTATAGATTTTGCAGGGAATAAACTTCCGGCTATAAAAAATATAATCACTCCTGCTACAGTGGTTACCGATTTCATGTTTTTAGGTTTATTCTTCTTTTCAAACATTATATAAAGCACCGGCAACACCACAAGGGTTAAAAAGGTGGCTGATATTAAGCCGCCAATTACTACGGTTGCTAACGGCCTTTGTACTTCTGCTCCGGAGGAATTGGATAATGCCATTGGCAAAAAGCCAAGCGAAGCCACTGCAGCCGTCAGTAAAACAGGCCGGAGCCTTACTCGTGTACCTGTGAGAACCCGCTCATTAATGTCGGTCATGCCTTCCTTTTTCAAGCGGTTAAATTCTGCGATTAACACAATGCCGTTTAATACAGCAACACCAAAAAGAGCAATGAAGCCAACCCCTGCCGATATACTAAAGGGCATCCCTCTTATCAACAGGGCAAAAATTCCACCAATGGCAGAAAGCGGTATGGCTGAAAAAATCAGCAATCCTTGTTTAATGGAACTGAAGGTGAAGTACAGCAACAAAAAGATGAGTAAAAGGGAGGCTGGAACTGCTATGGCTAATCTCTGGTTTGCTGCTTTTAAATTTTCAAACTGTCCGCCGTAGGTAACATAATATCCGGGAGGGAATTTTACCTTGCTATTTATGATCGCTTGTATATCTTTTACGATGCTTTCTACATCCCGGTTTCGGACATTGAAACCAATAGTGATACGCCTTTTAGTATTGTCCCGCTGGATTTGATTTGGACCACTTTTAAAATCAACCGTTGCCACTTCATCCAATGGAATTTGCTCGCCACCGGGTGTTGGAAAGTATAAATTCCGCACGTCCTGCAATCGCTGGCGGCTTTCTCTGTCTAACCGCACAACCATATCAAAGCGTTTTTCGCCTTCATACATGATGCCGGCCGTTTCACCTGCAAAGGCGGTTTTGATGACACGGTTAATATCCTCTATATTCAAACCATATTGAGCGATTTTGTCCCGATTATATTGAATTTGAATTTGCGGAAGGCCCGTTACTTCTTCAACATAAAGATCTTCTACACCCTGTACAGATTTGATTAACGCACTTACTTTAGCCGCTTCGTCTGTCAGCACATCAAGATCATCCCCGTAAATTTTTAACACCACATCTTGCTTGGCACCCGTTATTAGTTCATTGAACCGCATTTGAATAGGCTGCTGAAAACCAAACGTGACACCGGGTATCACCGATAGTTCCTTAGCCATTAATTCTGCCAGTTCAATCCTCGTTTTTGCCTTCTTCCATTCACTTTTATCTTTTAGGATAATCATCATATCACCGGCCTCAATCGGCATCGGATCGGTTGGCACTTCACCGGAGCCGATTTTATTCACTACTTGCTTCACTTCATCCGGGAACTTCTCAAGAATAATTTTCTGGGCTTTTGTGGAAGCTTCCAGTATCTGGCTGATGGAACTTCCCAGCAAGACACGAGTTTCTACGGCAAAATCACCTTCGTCTAACTGAGGGATAAATTCACCCCCCATGCGGGTAAAAGCGAAAATACTGACGGCAAAAAGTGCAACGGCAATCCCAATGACCAATAGCTTTTTCCGAATAGCATTTACGATTAATGGATTGTACAATCTTTGAAAGAAATCCATCATTTTATCTGAAAAATTTCTTTTGTGCTGTGTCTTCTTGCTTAAGAACAAGGCCGACATCATTGGGACATAAGTAAGCGATAGTATTGAAGCACCCAAAATGGCAAACATAACTGTTTGTGCCATCGGTCTAAACATCTTTCCCTCAATACCAATCAATGCCAAAATAGGCAGATAGACGATGAGGATAATAATTTGCCCGAAGACGGCAGAGTTCATCATCCGGGACGCAGCCCCATGAACTTGTTTGTCCATCTGCTCTTGCGTGAGCCTGTCAATATTTTTTTGGCGGTAGTGATATATGCCGTGCAATACACTCTCTACAATAATTACGGCGCCATCCACAATCAAACCAAAGTCAATTGCCCCCAAACTCATTAGGTTGCCGGATACTCCAAAGAGGTTCATCATAGCAATGGCAAAAAGCATCGAAAGAGGGATGACCGAGGCCACCACCAAGCCCGCTCTTAAGTTCCCTAAAAAGAGAATTAATATGAAGATTACAATCAAGGCGCCTTCAATTAGATTTGTTTCCACGGTACTGATGGCATTATCCACTAACTTTTTACGGTCCAAAAAAGGCTCAATCTCTACTCCTTCAGGCAGTGTTTTTTTAATCTGCTCAATTTTTTCTTTTACGTTTTTGATGACTTCAGAAGAATTTGCTCCTTTAAGCATCATTACAATACCCGTCACGATTTCACCCTTCCCATTTCTGGTTGCCGCACCATAACGTACACTGCTTCCAAACTGAACTTTTGCCACATCCCTTATCAGGATTGGCACACCACTTTCTGTAGGTTTAACAACGATTTTCCCAATCTCGTCTACACTTTTCACCAACCCTTCACTCCGTATAAAGTAGGCATTTGGCTTTTTATCTATGTATGCACCACCGGTATTTTGGTTATTTTTTTGGAGAGCGTCAAAAATTTCAGAAATCGTGACGTTCATGCTATGAAGGCGGTCAGGGTTTACGGCGATTTCATATTGCTTTACAAACCCGCCAAAGCCACTCACTTCTGCCACTCCTGGCGTACCCAATAATTGCCTTTTAATGATCCAATCCTGTATAGTGCGCAGTTCCATCGCATCATACTTCTGCTCATACCCGGGCTTTGGATGAATTACGTATTGGTAAATTTCGCCCAGTCCTGTTGTTACAGGCGCCATTTCTGGTGTGCCTACACCTTCTGGAATTTGTTTGGCTGCATCTCCTAAGCGTTCATTGATTTGTTGTCGCGCCCAATAAATGTCTACGTCTTCATTGAATACAATAGTTACCAACGATAAGCCAAACCGTGAAAATGAGCGTATCTGCTTAATGCCAGGAATGCTGGCCATCGTTTGCTCGACGGGAAATGTAATAAGCCGTTCTACTTCTTGTGCGGCGTAGGAGGGTGTTACGGTTATCACCATCACCTGGTTATCGGTAATATCGGGCACTGCATCTATCGGCAGTTTTGAAGCAGAATAGGTTCCCCAAATGATTAAACCAAGAGTGAAAAGACCTATGATTAGTTTGTTCTTTATGGAAAATTGAATGATTTTATCTAACATCACTTATTAGTTAACGGAGTGAAATTGGCATTAAACAGCACCAGCTATTAATACCTGCTCGGTGTACAAAAAATAATTATTCAGCTATGCGCAGCCTAAATCATGCGGCTAACTTGCCGCTAACGTACTAAGGCAGGAAATAAATGTAATTACATCAGCAATGCCGCATGAAAAAACAGCAGGAATGCGGGCACTCCTTATTGAAGTAATTGCAATAGTACGATGAGGAATTAACAGGAAGGGGGACCTCGAAAGGAAGAAGATGCTAAGTAGTGATGTAGCGGTGGTATATTATTTTCACGAAAGCGGTGCTTTTTATAATTGGCATACCACAACAAAGACGACAGGGAAGAATAAACAAAGGTGAAAGGAAGAGCAGTTTTGATCTTGAAATCTGCTTTCTTTTCAACAGATTGCAAATAAACTAAATGGCGTTGCGCAGGGCTGTGCTGAAAATGGCTAAAAAAGTTGTCGAGGCCCGATTGCGGAGCAGTTGAAGATAAAGGCACTGTAGCCGAGTGATCGCATAGCTCCATTTCATCCTGGTGGAGGTGAGGTACAATGTCATGCCCCATCATTACCAGGAGGGATAAAAAGAAAGCTATGTGCCTGATTATCTTCATTATGCCATTTGAAAGGATGTTTAAAACATCTGCGAATATAGGAGAAATTAACCAACTCGTTTACAATACTTTCAGTTTTATCTGTTTTTAAAACAAGGGCGTTGTTCCTCTGGGTATCAAATAAGTGCAATGACAAAGTAAAACTGCTTAGCTTGGCCTGTCTTGTTTATAATTTTTATCAGGCGTTTCTTTTCAAACATTTTTTAATTCATTTCCATAACATAACAGGCACCTACTTAAACAAAAGCTTGACGTGTTCATAAATAAACAGAACCATTGCAACAAAAATTATGAAACAGAAGATAAAAAGGAGAATGTCTTTCCAGGTAAAGGAAATTCTTTTCTTTTTCGGTTTCACTTTAACTCCCGGAACATTTGGTCTCCCATGTGTTTGCTTAATTCTACCCGTTGAATGATGCTTCTTCATAATTTATGACTTTACTTAAGTCTTTACAGTAGCGAATGCGCATTCAGTTAAAAAATATGACGATTTTTAAGTTACTTCTTATTCCTTGGCAAGTTACCTAATCTGAAAAGTAATTCTGTTTGCCGTTACCCTTCGGGCCGGGCTTTCCGCTTCAATCTTCTTTGAAGGAATTTTCGCTTCAATCCCTAACGGATAGTATAAAAGAGATTAAAGGTTTGCTTCACCACAGCAAAAGCCACTCGTTCCTCATGGACTTGCTTTTTGCTCGACTTTCTTTTTCACCGTTATAGACACAAAATGTTAGATGCAGTTTAACTTTATTTAAGCATTTGCTTAAATACTTATTCCAATTATCTTTGCCACATGGACAATAACACCTGTATAAGACTTTTTGCAGACCAGGAGCAGATAACAAATTGTAAAGACAAGCTAAAGAAAGCACAGAAGTCATTTGAAAGCCTTTCGTACATATTGGCTTTGGCAGGTAATGAAGTACGGCTAAAGATTGTTTACTTATTAGAAGAAGAAAAGGAATTATGCCCATGCGACCTTGCCGACATTTTAGGCATGAGTATTCCAGCCATATCACAACATCTTAGGAAACTGAAAGATGGGAACATTGTAGAAACAAGGAAGGAAGGACAAACAATTTACTACTCTCTTACACAGGAGAACCTGAAGATTTTAAAGCCGTTCTTTAAACACATTAATGTACAAACTCAAAAACTGGAAACAGTATGGTAAGTATAAAATCACCTGGTACATTCACAAGTGCAGGGCTTCTTTCAGCCTTTGCTTCTTCGCTGTGTTGTATAACTCCTGGGATAGCATTACTTGCCGGCAGCAACAGCATAGCTCCTAACTTTTCGTGGATAGAACCTGCAAGACCTTATCTGATAGGATTGTCAATTGCTGTATTAGTATTTGCATGGTTTCAGAAACTAAAACCCGCTAAAACAAACGATTTGGATTGCAATTGCGAAACGACTAAGAAGGCTTCATTCCTTCAAACAAAAACATTCTTAGGCATCGTAACAGTATTTGCCATACTGATGATAACATTTCCTTTGTATGCAAAAACGTTTTACCCAAAGCCGAAAGTACAAAGTGCAGTTATTGCAGCAGTAGATAACAAACAGCAGATAAAGTTCACTATACAGGGCATGACCTGCGAAGGCTGCGAAGAGCATGTAAACAATGAACTTGCTAAAGTAAAAGGCGTATTGGCTTATAAAACTTCCTATGCATCCCGGAACAGCTTAATAACTTTTGATAAATCAAAAGTTGATGTAAATACAATTGAAGCAGCCATTAATAAAACAGGCTACACAGTAAAAGATTATAAGACCGTTACTCCGACAAACTAATCATGGAAAAAACACTAACACTTCAGTCAACAATCACTTGTCCTAATTGTGGTTTTGATAAAGAAGAAACAATGCTTACAGATGCTTGCCAATACTTCTATAAATGTACCAACTGCGAAACAGTATTAAAACCAAAGCAAGGTGACTGTTGCGTATTTTGTAGCTATGCTACTGTAGCTTGTCCACCAATACAAATGAACAAATCTTGTTGTGTATAGCATTCATTAAAATAGTATCATACATTATTATCCTTTTAGGAATAGTGAATATCAGTTTTGCATTTCCTCTACACATCAACACCGATACACTTTGGTTTGTCGATGCAGGTATGGCTATCATATTTGCAGGACTGCTTAACCTTGTTGCAATAGACAGGGGCGGTTCAAAATTTAAAAAATCAATAGTCATCATTACAAAAGCATTTAATTGTGCAATGTTCGGCTTTGCATTACCCATTCTCAACGAACCACAAGTTTATGTAGGCATCACAATCTTTGCAATCACAAGCATAGCCTTCATCATTTCTCTCCTAAAGCAAGCCGAAAGGCAATAAAAGTAAAAGAGCCGGCTCCTGCGTTACTGAAAAATAATTTTGCTGATTTAAAATGCTATCGTAATATTGCGATACAAAGACTATGGGAGCAACTAAATCATACGAGTTCAGCACAAGAGAAAACAGGTTAGCCAAATATGCTAAAGCATTGGCACACCCGGCAAGGATTGCCATCTTGAAACTATTGGCGACAAAGGCAACCTGCCAGTGCGGAGACATAGTTGAAGAACTACCGCTATCCCAAAGCACCGTTTCACAACATTTAAAGGAATTGAAGGAAGCAGGACTGATTAAAGGGGAAATTGAAGGAGCAAAAGTTTGCTATTGCATTGAGGAGAAAGAGTGGAAGACTGCACAGGCTTGGCTTAATCAATTATTTGATAGTTATAAAGGCGGCAGCAATTGTTGTTGACTTTTTTTTGCTTATAATCATCGTAATATTCCGATAATATAAAAAATATAAGTACAATGGAAACTAACGAACAAGTAAAAGAACTGGTAAGGCAGAAGTATTCAGAGATTGCTTTACAGGACAAAGAAACCAACCAGTCTTCATGTTGTGGGGCTGGTGGTTGTAGTACCGAAGTTTACAACATCATGGCTGACGATTATACACAACTGGAAGGTTACAACCCTGATGCTGATTTAGGCTTGGGCTGCGGGCTTCCAACACAGTTTGCCAAAATCAAAAAAGGCGATGTTGTTATTGACTTGGGCAGCGGAGCAGGTAACGATGCGTTCATAGCCAGACATGAAACAGGTGAGACAGGTAAAGTAATCGGCATTGACTTTACACCGGCAATGATTGAAAGAGCAAGGCAGAACAATGAAGTAAGGGGATTTAATAACGTAGAATTTAGGCAGGGAGATATTGAAAAGATGCCTGTTACTGCTAATACCGCCGATGTGATTGTAAGCAATTGTGTTTTGAACCTTGTACCCAACAAAGACGGAGTAATAAAGGAAATATACAGAGTGCTAAAGCCAGCTGGTCACTTCTCCATTTCTGATATTGTTTTAGAAGGTCAGTTACCTAAAGAAATCAGGGAAGCTGCCGAAATGTATGCAGGTTGCGTAGCTGGTGCTATTCAAAAACAGGTGTACTTAGAACTGATAGAAGCAAACGGTTTTAAAAACATTACAATGCAAAAAGACAAGGCAATCATTATCCCTGATGATATTTTAAGCAACTACCTGACAGCAGACCAAATTGCAGAATTTAAGCAATCGGGCACAGGTATCAGAAGCATTACGGTTTATGCAGAAAAGCCTACAAAAGAAGAAAAAGCTTGCTGCGGTACTGATTGTTGTAATTAATCCAATTCACATTAAAAAATCTATGTCAGTAAACAATTGTGCTCCGGCAAACGAACGAAAGCGGTTAAGTTTCTTAGACAGGTATTTAACCCTATGGATATTTTTAGCGATGGGTGCAGGAGTAGCCATTGGCTACTTCTTTCCCTCGTCTTCAACATTTATTAATTCATTTTCAACAGGTGCAACCAACCTTCCTTTAGCCGTAGGATTAATACTGATGATGTATCCTCCTTTTGCAAAAGTGAGATACGAGAAGCTGAGGGAAGTATTTAAAAATACAAAGGTTTTAGGAGTATCCTTACTGCTGAACTGGATTATAGGTCCAATTCTCATGTTCATCCTTGCTATCGTGTTTCTACATGGCTATCCTGAATACATGATTGGGCTTATACTCATTGGTTTGGCTCGTTGCATTGCAATGGTGATTGTATGGAACGAATTAGCAGAAGGTAGCAGAGAATATGCAGCGGGTTTAGTAGCATTAAACAGCATTTTTCAGGTTTTGCTTTATAGCGTTTATGCTTATGTCTTTGTAACCTTACTGCCGCCACTCTTTGGCATTACAGGTTCAGAAGTTAATATTACCATTGGACAAATTGCGGAAAGTGTTGCCATCTATTTAGGTATTCCTTTCGCCGCCGGAGTTCTCACCAGGCTCATTCTTCGCAAAGCAATGGGTGAAGAGTGGTACACAAAGAAGTTTATTCCGGCTATCTCCCCAATTACATTGATAGCATTACTATTTACCATCGTTGTCATGTTTAGCCTCAAAGGGGAATTGATTGTCCAGATACCTTTTGATGTAATTAGAATAGCCATTCCTTTAGTCATCTACTTTGCCATCATGTTTATTATCAGCTTCTTTATCGGCAAGAAAATGGGAGCAGACTACTCAACCAACGCATCAATAGCTTTTACGGCGGCAGGTAACAACTTTGAATTAGCTATTGCGGTTGCAATAGGTGTCTTTGGCATCAACAGCGGTCAAGCCTTTGCCGGGGTTATTGGTCCATTAGTAGAAGTGCCTGTTCTCATTGGTTTGGTCAATGTGGCTTTTTGGCTGAAAAGAAAATATTACAAAAAACAACGAGTCACTATATGACACTTTTAATTATAGTTGTCGCCTTAGCTCTAATCTTTGATTTAATCAACGGTTTTCATGATGCCGCCAACTCGATAGCTACTATTGTATCAACAAAAGTACTAACGCCTTTTCAGGCTGTAGCATGGGCCGCATTATTCAATTTTCTCGCGTATTTGGTTTTTGGTCTCCACGTGGCAAATACTATCGGCAAAGGCATAGTTCATCCGGAAACCATTACGCTGCAGGTAGTGCTTGCAGGGTTAATAGGTGCAATCACATGGAATTTAGTAACATGGTGGTTCGGTATTCCTTCAAGTTCATCCCACACACTAATAGGTGGCTTTGTGGGTGCAGCAGTTGCTCATGCAGGGTTTTCAGTTATTTTTTTAGGTGAAGTGCTTAGAATAATTGCATTCATATTTCTTGCACCCGTAATAGGTATGATGACATCTATACTTATATCAGGTATTGTAATCCTGCTTTCAAGAAATCTTGCCTACGGGCAGGCTAATTCTATTTTTAAAAGGTTGCAATTAATTTCTTCTGCAATGTATAGCCTCGGGCACGGCGCTAATGATGCCCAAAAAGTAATGGGGATAATTTTCGCTTCTCTTATAGCAGCAAACATGGCAAATGCCACAGACCATATTCCTTTTTGGGTTGTTCTTTCATGTCAAAGTGCAATGGCAATTGGAACATTGATGGGCGGATGGCGAATTGTAAAAACAATGGGTACACGTATAACACATCTTCGGTCTTTTGAAGGATTTAGTGCCGAAACTGGTGGGGCAATAACACTTTTCGCAACAGGCATGTTAGGTATCCCTGTAAGTACCACACATACTATTACAGGTGCAATCATTGGCGCAGGGCTCACAAAGCGGTTAAGTGCTGTAAGGTGGGGTGTTACAAAAAGTATAATTATTGCTTGGATTATTACTATACCGATTACTTCTTTTTTATCAGCCTTTGTTTATTATCTCACTAAATTAATCTTATAGATATGCAAACTTTTAAAACGTACATAAGTTTTGTAATTCAGTCAGGCGACCAACATGTACACGCCTTTGAGATTGCAGACCTGAAATTACCTACGTTTAATTTTTACGCCGACAATACATCCCAAGAAGTTTTAGAATGGGCAGAACAAAAGCAAAAAACTCTAAATCAGGATGAGAAACTTATTATTCTGAATTACTTCAACATTTCAAACGTAAAATAATCTATCATTATGAAAATTGCACTCTTTTCAGATATTCATGCAAACCTTCCCGCCTTGGATGCCTGTTTAAAAAGCATTGAAGAACAAAAGCCCGATGCTATTTATTGCCTGGGTGATTTAGTAGGGTATAACATTTGGGCAAACGAAGTAGTAAATGACATAAGAAGAAGGGGCATACCAACCATTGCAGGCAACTACGACCAGGGCATTGGTTTAATGAGTGATGAATGTGGTTGTGCCTACAAGACCGAGCCTGAAAAAGACATGGGCAAAATCTCCATCAGCTTCACCAACTCTATTGTGAAGCCGGAAGAAAGAAAATATTTAAGAACGTTACCGGCACACATCAAAGTAGAGTTCCAGTTGAATAACGATAAGCTCAACCTGTTGTTAGTTCATGGCAGTCCAAGAAAGATAAACGAATACCTGTTTGAAGATAGAGACGAGAAAAGTTTATTGCGGATAATGGAACAGGCAGATGCAGATATTATGTGCTTCGGTCATACACACAAGCCTTATCACAGAATACTGCCAACAGAGCCAACCGAAAACACACATTACCGTCATGCAATTAATACCGGTTCAGTAGGCAAGCCAAAAGATGGGAACCCAAAAGGCTGTTATGTAATGCTGACCATCAATGCGGACAGCAGCATAACGAACAAAGATGCAGTACAGGTAGAATTTATCAGGTTCGACTACGATGTAGAAAAAGCAGCAAAAGCAGTTGAAGAAAGCCCTTTACCAAACGAATATGCTGATATGTTGCGGAAAGGTTATTAACCATCAAAACTAAATAAAATGCAATTTCCAGCCGACTACAAATACTCAAAAGAACACACCTGGTTAAAGGTTTTAGATAACAGCGAAGCATTAGTAGGCATAACCGAATTTGCACAAAGTGAATTAGGGGAGATTGTTTACATTGACCTTCCCAACATTGGCAAGCAATTCAGTAAAGATGCAGTGTTTGGTTCTGTAGAAGCAGTTAAAACAACATCAGATTTATTTATGCCGGTAAGCGGTGAAATATTAGAAGTCAATACATCTTTAAAAGACCATGCAGATTTAGTAAATACAGCCTCATTTACTGACGGATGGATGATAAAGATTAAGCAATTAAATGCTTCAGAAGCCACTACGTTGATGGATGCTAAAGCATACGAGAGTTTAGTTAGTTAAAACAATAAGTAGCAATATGCTATTGCGAATTGCCATAGGCTTGTTCCTCATATGCAACCTTTTAGGATGCAGCAAGGAGAATATAACAAAACCCTATGGCTTTTTAAATTTAAGAATAGAAGGACAGGAAGAAGACATTAAGTGGGAAACAGTAATAGCTAAATGGATTGACACCTTAGGAAATGCAGATTTGGAAGCTACCAGCTATTATTTTGACCGCTGCAACATTCATCTAAAAAACATTACCGGTTTGGGCAATGTTAATCCATTAACATTAATGCAGTTTTATTACACGGATGGTTTAGATTTTCAACCCTATGCCATTTCAGGTACGTTGTCAATAACGGAAATAAGTGATAAAGCAATTAGGGGGACGTTTAATTTGTACTTAGACAACAATTTCAATGGTGCTTCAGGCAGGAGAATAACAGGGGATTTTGGTATTATTAATGCAAAGTAGCCTGATTTTTTATAATCCTTATTGCTACTGCAAGTCAATAAACACCCTGACATAATAGTAGCATACATAGAGCAGAGCCACACCGCTTACTATTTGAATACTTCTTCTCAACCACGTTAGTTGAGCAAACTTTGTTACTGCACCGGCAAAGGCACTTACAATTAAGAAAGGCAAGCCCCGACCAATGGCAAATACAAAGGCAAGGAGAAAACCATAAAAAGGATTAGCTGTTGCAGCCGCAACAGACAGGAGTAACAACAAAGGAGCAGCAGATGTTCCCAAACTAAATATCAATCCATAAGCAAAAGAACCGCCTACACCCGGCTTACGCAAAGCCGCAAGTTTTGTTGTCGTTAGTCTTGGACCGTAAAAAGCAAACAGGGCAGCCAAAGCAGATATGGCAGCCATAGCTAAAGCCCAATACTGCCCAAAGGTTTCAGTAAGAAACACACCTAACTTACCTGCTAAAGCTCCCAAAATAGAAAGACAAACAACAATGCCTGCAAAGAAGGCAAGTGCTATCATAAAACCTCTGTTTGACTTACTTGCAGTATTGCTGCTAACCAACCCCGCAATGCCAAGTCCAACAGGTAAAGTGCAGGGGCATACACCAGTAGTAACAACCCCTGCACCCATTGCAATCAGCAAGCTATAGGCAGAACCATTTGCCAATGCTTCGCTGAATTGTTGTACAAATTGTTCTAAAGTCATTGCTTTACTTCAACTGTTTTTCCGGCAGTAAATCCTTTGTCGTTTACAGCTTTTTGCACTTGTTCCAGTTTCACTTTAGAGGGGTCATAAGTGAAATAGGCAAATTTCTTTTCAAGGTTTACTTCTACATCTGCAACACCATCTACAGACTTGATTGTTTTCTTTACATTCGATTGGCAAGCATTACACACCATACCATCAACAGGCATTTTCACTTTTTGCATTGCTACAGCTTTCGTTTGTTCTTTCGGAGTATTTTGTTCTGTTTTCTTGTTATCCTGGGCACAGGACGTAATGGCAAGTGCAACTACCATAACCATTGAAATGGATAGCTTCATAATCGTTGTTTTCTTAATGAACATGAGTTAAGTATTTTATTATTTATATTGATTGATACTATACTTCTACCGCATTAAAACCTTCTTTTTCCAGCATCTTTTTAAGCTCTTCCTGCTTCACTTTATCGGGATAGTAATTGACCTGCACCTGCTTTGAAATTACTTTTGGCTTCACTTCCTTCACACCAGGCATGGCAGTTAAAGCAGTAGTTATCTTTTCAGCACACCCTTCACATACCATATTGGTTACCTTAAATCTTGCTTCCGTCAAAGATGCTGTTGCTTCAACGTTTATCGTTTCAAGCCTTAAGGCTCTTATACGAATCGTATTGATTAAGATAACAAAAATACTTACAATCATTACGGCAATAGCCAGCATAGGAGTAATGAAGCCAAGTGTAGCAAGCAGCATTCCCACAATATTGAATAGTACGGCTACAATCACATTTCCTGTCATGGTTTTATAGCTTGCCTTGCCTAATATCACTGCATTCAATACATCAATCAACCTGTCACCAATCAATATAACACCGGCAGCTTCTATTGCAACATCAGTTCCTGCACCTATGGCAATGCCTACATCACTTTGTGCCAAAGCCGGAGCATCATTTATTCCATCACCAACCATTGCAACCTTGTATCCTTTCTTTTGCAATCCATCAATAGCGGTAGCTTTTTCACCCGGTAATAATTCAGCCTGCACTTCATCAATGCCTAACCCTTTTGCAATTGGCTCCGCCACCTGTTTTGCATCACCGGTAAGCATCACAGTCCTAATGCCCCGTTGTTTCATTTTCTCAACAACCTGCTTGCCGGTAGGACGTGGTGTATCTTGTAAGGCAATTATTCCAATCACAACACCACCTTTAGTTATCACAACAGCCGTTTTACCATCATTGCCAAAATCATTGATTGAACGTTTAATAATATCAGTAACAACCACACCGCTTTGTTCAATAAACGAAGGTTTACCGGCTAAAACAACTTCACGGTCAATCGTGCCAGTAACACCCTTTCCAGGAACCGCTTTAAAATCATTTGTTGATAATTTCTTAGCATCTTCCTTTTGAGCAAAAAAGGTAATCGCTTGTCCTAACGGATGTTCAGACTTACTTTCCAATGCTTCAGCAACAGATAATAGTTCAAGAGCATTCCCATTTAGTGCATGAACATCAGTAACGGTAGGCTTGCCATAAGTCAATGTACCTGTTTTATCAAATACAATCGTATCAACTTTTGACAATCCGTAAAACACTTCACTTGCTTTTACCAGAAGTCCAATAGATATTCCTTTACCCCCTGCGATGGCTGCAAGCATGGGGGTTGTAATACCCAATGCACAAGGATAACCCATGATGATAGTAGTAAGCAACACAAGTGTTGCCTGAATGTAATTACCAGTGACCAATCCCCATACTACAAAGGCGATGGCAGCGACAACAAAAACAACAGGACCATAATAATTCATTAGCTTATCTGCAAGCAGTTCAACAGGCGGTTTCTTTTCAGCAATGCGGCTCATTAAACTTACTATCTGACTAAGAAAGCTATCCTGACCAACCTTCGTAACTTTTATTTGTAGAGCACCATCAAGATTTAGCGTACCGCCGATTACAGTAGAACCAGCTTCTTTATTGGCAGGTGTGCTTTCACCTGTAAAACTTGCTTCATCAACACTTCCATTTCCATTTAATACAACACCATCCAAAGGGATGCGTTCACCCGGTCTTACTTCCACAACTTCATTTACCAATACATCTTTCGTCAATACATCAACAAATTGCTCACCCCTCAACACCCTTGCTTTCGCAGGTTGCAGGTTAATCAATTTGCGTACAGCATCCGATGCTTTTTTTCGGGTATCCAACTTAAAGTAACCAAAGAATAAATGCAACGACATTAGCCATGCAGCAACAGGTAGGAAGTTTGGCAATGCCGGATTAAAGAGAGAGAACACACCAACAATAAAAGAACCCCATGCACCGGCAGATAACAATACATTGGCATTAATTACCCTTTGCCTTACAGCCATGATTGTTTTGCGAAGGATTGGATAACCCACCCAAAACAACACGAAGGCAGCAACAGCCAAACTAAAGTAAGCACGGTATTGCCCAGGCAAGCCAAAAAGGTTCAACGGGTCAACAAGCAAATCAATAGTAGCAGCCAACATTCCAATTGTACCACGTTGCTTAATCAATCCAAACAGTTCTTCATCCGTCTTATATTGCTGCACTTCCGTAGCAGATACACTATAACCCAGCTTCTCTACAGCATCAGCCAATTGTTCACGGTTCATCTTAGCAGTGTCAGCTTCAACCAATACGACTCCATGAACAAGATTTACCATAACACTTTTAATGGCAGGATAACGTTTCAAAGCCTTTTCTACACTCATCGTGCAGAAGGAACACATCAGCCCTGAAACCTTCATTTGTACACTTTCTATAGCCATAATATTTGAATAAAAAGAGTGATTAAAAATAAAGCAGCATCACATCAATTTAACACAGGCAGCCCCAACCCGGCATTCCGAAGTTCTTCAGCCGAAATACCTCTATTCTGACAACAAGATAACAGCCTACCATTTACTGCAATAGCAGGCAAGGCTTTTATCCCATACGTCTTAACTTTTTCAAGGCACTCTTTCGTTTCACAAGGATTGGATAAGTTGTAAATCACAACATCACAATCACTGCAAGCCATTCCTTTAACCATTTCAACTACAGGTTCACAAACAGCACAACCGGCAGTGAACAGTTCAATTTTTCTTTTGTTTATCGTTTCCATCACCGTTTATTTTTTTATTGAACTGTAAAGGTCAACCGGCAGGTGGGGTGTCTTCCAAATCTTTGTTCAAAATATTTTTATTATGTTTTTCCAGCCGTTTATCAATGGCATTTATTTCTTTCATATTCGTCGTAAGCTGGTCAAATTCAAGCATCGGGAACTGTTTTTTCATGTACTCTATTTTCTCTGCATCCTGACAATTACCCGGACAGGCATTCATAACCTGAACAAGTTTTAAAGCAAGACTTTTCCTGAATACCTCATCCATCATCAGGTAGTGAGCTTTTTGCAATCCCTGGTCGGCAGCCTTGAATTGGTTGAGTATCTTATCCGGGTCACTATCTGCTTCAAGCATCTTTATTATGCCTCCAATCTGGCCTTGTATTGAGCTAAGCCGCACTTGCAGATCCTTGATTAATTCTTTTGGTAGCATATTGTTACTTTAACTTGCAAATATCAAATATCATAGGGGGTGCTCACAAAATATATTCTCATATAATTTACAACCTAATGTCTATAAATCTATTGTGGTGATCTGAACTTGCAAGAAAGGCCATCGAAGCGCGGCTGAAAGGCGGCTGAACCCGATACCTTCTCCCAAAAGCATAAAGCTAAGGATTCAGTGGCCTTTTTAGGATTATTCAGAAGGTTAAGTCTAATATAACTGCAACTGGTAAAGTAATTTGCTTTGATGCGATACTTGGAAGTTGGAAGGGAAAAAGTAAATCATGAAGAAGTTCCGGCCTGTAAATTATTTCCAATACTGTGTATAATGTGCATTTTAGGTAGTGAATTACTACCTGAAATTGATACCTTTGCAACAAGATATTCTTGAAGCGTTTAAGCTTTAAGTCCCGTACTGAAACTTAGGAACTTTCAAATGGCAATGGGACATAAGTGAGAACGCTCATGCTACGGCGTGGGCGCACTTATCGTTGCCGGGTTTCCTAAGACCTCAGTGCGGTGAGCTGTTGCCTGCGCTCTTTTTTGTGCAGGCAACAGTCAGAGGAAACTAACTAAAAGCAACAGACCATGACTTCAGCCGATCACTACCCCGAATTTCAATACCCTGCGGGACAATTATCGAAGTTTCTTGCTGCAAGCGACTTTTTCACCATTATGCTAAAAAATGGTGACATCGTTCATTTTACCCCTAAAGACATGCCTGCTTTCAAAAAATGGTTAGAGCAGAATAATATAGCAAACATCAGAGGAGAGCAGGGATGGGTCATAACTAAGAAAACATAAGAACTGCTACAATATTCCGCAGCAACTACGCCCCATTTACTTCCCAACTACCATCTATTCAAAATGCTAAGCAAAAATCACCGTACTTATGAAAAGCAAGTTTTTTTTATTGAAAGATTCGTACAAAATACCGCTCATTTTGACCAGCGTAGTATTACTGTTCACTACAACTATTTTCATTACGACATATTGCGAAAAGCGGGCAGATATATACCTGCTACCTGAAGGCTTTAATGGCACTGCTACCGTATTCTTTAACGAGCCTGCCGGAACACCTGAAAACCGAAGTGGTGAAAACCGCACTTTGGTAAAAAGGTAACTGTTACTACTATTATTGTAAAACGCAATTATTGACATCATTTTTAAATTACAACATAAACAAGCCACTTGAAGGATCAGCGTTTATATCTTTAAACATCCATTCTCTCCAAGTAGCTTTCTGACGTTACCCCTGCCTATTTGGTACTAAGTGCTTTTAGTTTTTCACTTAGTTCGGTTAAGCCTGCTTTTGTAAGATAATCATCAGCAATTACATGCAATTCCTGCAATGCTTCTTGCGGAATACTTTCCAGCAACGCAGACGATTTATCATCATCTTTCGCCATCAGCCCACGTTTGAGGACACTGTGCAATAACAATACATTTTTGCGGGAGATTCTCATGTCAATCTTCACTGTTTCACTCATGCCAGGGATACTGAGAATAGTATCATACACTTTGGCTACATCACTTGTCGTTAGCATAATCACACGATTTTAATTAAACAATACTCACTGCACAAAAGTAAATAACACGGCTCTCTGCATCCTCATCAAAATATGATGAGGATATGTGAATTCCATATCGCCTGTTTAACTTCGCTTAGAAGAACTGAATGTGTGTTTGATAAATGCGTGGTTATGGATTTCAGTAAAAACAAGCTTTCGGTTAGCGAAGCCAAAGAAATAGACATGGTTCATTTCCTTGCGGGCTTAGGTTATGAACCAGCGAAGATCAGGAACAACGATTATTGGTATCACTCCCCTTTACGGGATGAGAAGACACCTTCATTTAAAGTTAACAGGAGGCTAAACCGATGGTACGATCACGGTCTTGGCAAAGGTGGCAACCTGGTCGATTTTGGTATCCTATTTCACGGGTGTACCGTGTCCGAATTACTCCAGAATTTAAACGGTAATTTTTCCCTTCAAAAGCCCGTTTTCCAACAATCATTTGCGAGAGAAGAACAGGAAAAGCAGATAAAGATTTTAGGCGATTTTGTTCTGTCTTCCAGCGCCCTTTTAAGGTACTTGCAACAACGGCAAATACCCATTGATGTAGCTGACCACTACTGCCGGGAGGTCCGTTATGAACTTAGCGGAAAAGTCTATTATGGTATCGGCTTCAAAAATGATTTGGGAGGTTTTGAAATACGCAATCCTTACTTTAAGGCCAGCAGTTCCCCTAAAGGCATTACGAGCTTTGATAACAATGCCAATGAGGTCATCGTCTTTGAAGGTTTTACCGATTTCCTTTCTTTCACGGCCATCCATCAACAAGACCCCGAAGACCGCTTTGATTTTGTAGTGCTGAACTCTATTTCCTTCTTTGAAACTGCACGTCCCTTTATGGAAAGACATAAAGCTATCAAGCTCTATCTGGACAGGGATGCAACCGGACAAAATTGCAGCCGCTATGCACTTTCCCTAAGTGCCAAATACAAAGATGAAAGCAGCCTTTATCAAAACCATAAGGACTTCAACGACTGGGTAATGAATTTCGGTAAGTTTGAGAAGAAGCATATAAGACACAGACTTAGATAAGTAATAATGAATCTGTAAGGCAGGCTTTAGTTCATTTGAAACTGTTGTTTCCTTACATACTCCGGAGCCCTTGAAATGTCTTAAAGACGTTCACAGGGCTGAAAGATTGCAACTTTCCCGCAATCGGCCAGATGAACGGTTGTTAAACAACCGGATCTGGCTGCCCA
>CALKHN010000096.1 GCA_937991535.1 uncultured Sphingobacteriales bacterium | reverse complement strand
CACAAAGGGATACAGCCATTTTTAACCCGATTTTAGTCGGACAACAATGATTTTAGATGAGTGATAAAGATATTTTAAAGGCTGCTTTCAACCAGTATCGTACCTGTGTCATCATACCTACTTATAACAATGATATTACGCTCTCTGCAGTAATTGCGGATGTTGCGGAATATACCCGCAATATTATCGTGGTAAACGATGGTTCTACCGATGATACGGCTTTAATTTTAGCATCTTTGCCACATATAGACATTGTCAGTTACTCAAAAAATAAAGGTAAGGGATGGGCATTGCGGAAAGGCTTTGGGAAGGCAGTTGAATCGGGCTATACACATGCTATAACCATTGATTCGGATGGCCAGCATTTTGCCAGGGACCTGCCTGCATTTATGGATAGATTACAAAAATCCAGAGAGTCTATAATAATAGGCGCCCGCAATATGGATCAGTCTTCCGTTCCGGGAAAAAGCAGCTTCGGGAATAAGTTCTCCAGTTTTTGGTTTAGAGTAGAAACGGGCATTAATGCACCCGATACACAATCGGGCTACCGGCTTTACCCTATAGCCTTAATAAAAGACATACATTTCCTTACCCGCAAATATGAATTTGAAATTGAGGTGCTGGTCAGATCGGCATGGAAAGGAATTAAAATTGAGTCTGTTCCGGTTTCGGTATACTATGCACCAAAAGAAAAGAGAATATCACATTTCAGGCCATTCAAAGATTTTTTCAGGATAAGCCTCTTGAATACATTGCTGGTACTGATTGCATTTTTATACATCAAACCACGAAACTTTTTGCGGTCGCTTTTTAAAATAAGGAATTGGGGAGCATTTTTCCGGGAAGAAGTTTTTAATGTAAATGAACCGCATCACATAAAAGCCCTTTCAGTTGCGCTGGGTATATGCATGGGTATAATGCCTGTATGGGGCTTTCAGTTGGTTACCGCCATATTTTTATCTATCCTATTAAAGCTGAATAAAGCGCTGGTGATAATAGCAGCCAATATCAGCATACCACCATTAATACCACTGATCATTTTTGTTAGCTACAAAACCGGTGCGGTATGGATGAAGAACGGAGGCGGGAATTTGACTTTGACAAGCGACCTCACATTTGACTCTGTAAAAAACAACTTTCAGCAATACCTGTTTGGCAGCATAACACTGGCCATTGTTTCAGGTATATTGTGCGGACTGCTGACATGGGCGCTGCTTGCATTTTTCAGAAAAAAAACGAGTACGGCAGTTTAATGCAACAATGATATGGAGAAGCTTTTTGCCGGCATATATGGTTATTTTCAAAAACGTAAATGGCAACTGTATCTGCTCTTCTTTGTTTGCTTAATTGTGTCGGCCTTTTTTGCAGTTCAACTGAAATTTGAAGAAGATATTTCTAAAATACTTCCCAAAGATGATAAGATTGAAAAATTAAACCATGTTTTCCAGCATTCCAAATTCATGGATAAGCTGGTTGTGATGGTTTCCTTAAAAGATACTGCCCTAACGGAGCCAGACAGCCTTGTTGCTTTTGCAGACGATTTTGTAACGCAGCTACAGGAAAAGCTTACGTCTTATATAAGCAGGATTGATTATAAGGTAGATGATGAGGTGACGATGGCTATGTTCAATGTTATCAATGAACATCTGCCTGTCTATCTTACGGAACAAGACTATCTTACAATCGACAGTCTTATTGCTCCGGGCGTCATTAATCAAACCCTCCAACGGAATATTCAAACCCTTACATCCCCTGCGGGCATTGCTTTTAAAAACATGATCGGCACCGATCCCGTGGGTATTTCCTTTATTGCGCTCACAAAGCTACAACAGCTCCGCTATGATGAGAATTTTGAATTGTATGACAATGCGGTAATAACCAAAGATCATAAAAACCTGCTGCTCTTTATTACGCCGGTATTTCCGCCGAACAACACGGGAAAAAATGCAGTTTTTTTAAATGGATTGGATAACCTGATGGCTTCGAAGGCATCAGTTTCTCCCCAAATTGAAACTGCTTATTTTGGTGCTACGGCGGTTTCGGCCGGCAACGCCGCCCAACTGCAAAAGGATACTTTATTTACGCAAACGGCTACTGTTGTTTTCCTGGTTGTTTTTATCGGGCTTTATTTCAAGCGGGTGGCTGCACCCATACTGATCATGATCCCTGTTGTTTTTGGAGCCCTGTTTGCTTTAATGGCTGTATATTTAATACGGGGAAGTATTTCCGTAATTGCCATTGGTACCGGTTCGGTAATCTTAGGCATTGCCGTAAACTATTCCCTGCATGTATTTAATCATTATCGCCATACGGGCAACATTCGAAAGGTAATAAGTGACCTGGCTTTTCCGCTTACACTCGGCGGCATTACCACTATAGGCGGTTTTTTTTGTTTGAACTTTGCTGCATCCGACATGCTGAAAGACCTGGGTCTTTTTGCGGGGTTTAGTCTTATTGGCGCCTCCCTTTGCTCCCTGGTTTTTTTGCCTCATTTCCTTCCTTCACAAAAAAAATATCAACCGGATGCCTCAGCAAAGCATTCCTGGATTGACAGGATAGCTTCTCTGCGGCCCGATCACAACAAATACATTCTTATCGGAATCGCAGTGCTAACGGTTGTTTTTGTATATACTTCCGGGCGGGTAGGCTTTGAAACAGAGCTGAACAACATGAACTTTATGCCGGAGCATTTAAAAAAAGCGGAGACTAAACTGAACAAAATAAATGAAACCGCCCTGCAGTCGGTTTATCTTGTTGCTGAAGGAAAAACACTCAACGATGCATTGGTAATTAATGAAGATCTGACGAAAAAGATAGTGCAGTTTAAAGAAAAGGATATTATTACCAAATACGCAGGAGTATCTTCGTTACTTATTTCCGATACCCTGCAAAAACAAAGGATCACCCGCTGGAATAATTACTGGACGCCCCAAAAAAAGCAACAACTGTTGTTGGAATTGAAACAGCAGGGAGCAATGTTGGGGTACAGCCCCACAGCTTTTAACCGTTTTGAATTTTTGCTCAACAGGTCTTTTGAAGAAATAGACAGCGCCACTATAACCAGCATTCGCACAACCTTCCTGGATGATTATGTTACCGAAGAACCAGGTAAAGCTACTGTTGTAACCTTGCTGAAAGTACCGGCACAGAACAGAGCGGCTGTATACGATGCTTTTGAAAATATACCCGGCGCTACCATATTAGACAAGCAATACCTCACTGGCAAATTT
This sequence comes from uncultured Sphingobacteriales bacterium, assembly GCA_937991535.1. Lineage (GTDB taxonomy): Bacteria > Bacteroidota > Bacteroidia > Chitinophagales > Chitinophagaceae > Agriterribacter. The sequence continues at coordinate 55,464 of CALKHN010000096.1, read as the reverse complement.
GTAGAACTCATCAATGCTGATTTTACCAACATAGCACTTATTACCTCCTTATTTGTATTTTTTGTTTTGCTGGTAACATACGGAAGAATAGAACTGGCGCTGATGGCTTTTTTGCCGATGCTGGTGAGTTGGATATGGATACTGGGTATAATGGGTATAGCGGGTATAAAGTTTAATATTATTAATATCATTGTATCTACACTCATTTTTGGTTTGGGTGATGATTACAGTATTTTCATAATGGATGGCTTATTGCAGGAATATAAAACCGGTAAAAAAAATCTTTCTTCCTTTAAATCATCCATCCTGCTTTCGGCCATTACCACCACCGTAGGACTGGGTGTGCTCATCTTCGCCCAACACCCCGCCCTGCGCTCTATAGCCATTATTTCCATTATTGGTATACTTTGCGTAGTGCTGGTAGCGCAGGTGTGTATCCCCTTTTTATTTTTTGCGCTGATCAGGAACAGAACGCAGAAGAAATTATTTCCCTGGACTTTTTTTGGCTTCTGCAAATCTGTGTTTGCCCATCTATGGTTTATTGGTGGCAGCATTATTTTGGCTATACTGGGCTTTGTGCTGATAAAATGCAATCCTTTCAATAAAGAGAAAGGTAAATATTTTTTTCATGTTGCTATTGCCCGGTTTTCAAGATCGCTCATTTATATAATGGGCAACGTTAAGAAAACGATCATTAATCCTTTGGGAGAGGATTTTTCAAAGCCCGCTGTTATTATCTGCAATCACCAGTCGGGATTAGATAATTTTATAATGATGATGCAGTATCCCAAACTCATATTGCTTACTAACGACAGGGTAAGGCATGCACCTGTTTCCGGGGCCATAGTGCGTATGGCGGATTATTATTCGGCATCGGCAGGAGCAGAAAACAGTATTGAACAAATGCGTGAAAAAGTGAAGAAGGGCTATTCTATTGTTATATTTCCAGAGGGTACCCGTTCGCCCGACGGGAAAATAAAGCGGTTTCACAGGGGCGCTTTTTATCTTGCCGAACAATTGCATCTTGATATATTACCTGTAGTCATTCACGGTACGGGATACACGATGACCAAAAAAGACATGCTGGTAAAAAATGGAAAAATAACAGTTCAGTTTTTACCGCGCATACATCCTGAAGATAAACGCTATGGCAACAGTTACAGTGAACGGGCTAAACAGGTAGGGAGCTATTTCAGGGCTGAATATGAAAGATTACGGGCATCGGTTGAAACATCCTCCTGGTTCAGGGAGCATTTGTTTTATAATTATATTTATAAAGGGCCTGTGCTGGAATGGTATATGCGCGTTAAGGTGAGGCTGGAAAAGGATTACCTCCGGTTTCACGAATTGCTGCCTTTGCAGGGTAATTTGCTCGACATCGGCTGTGGCTACGGCTTTATGTCGTATATGCTGCATTTTGCTGCAACGGATAGGAATATTACCGGTATTGATTATGATGAGGAAAAAACGGATGTAGCCACCCATTGTTTCAGCAAGGATGAACACATCAATTTTAAACATGCGGATGCACTGAACTTTACCTTCGAAAAATACGATGGTATCATAATGGCTGATATGTTGCATTATCTTACCCCCGATCAGCAAAAACAGGTTATCGGCAAATGCATGGAAAGCTTGAATGAAGGCGGAACACTCATTATACGTGATGGTGATAAGGACCTGAAGGAGAAGCATAAAGGCACCAGGCTAACGGAATTCTTTTCCACAAAATTTTTTGGGTTTAATAAAACTACGGGGTCGGGTTTATCTTTTTTGTCGGGCCGCATGATCAGCGATATGGCAGCGACGCATGATATGGAATGCCGCAAAATTGATGAAACGAAGTATACATCAAATGTTATTTTTGTAATTCAAAACCGCAATGGCATACAATGAACAGGTATGATATAGTGATAATCGGAAGCGGTATTGGCGGGTTGGTATGCGGCGGTATACTGAGCAGGGAAGGATACCGGGTATGTGTGCTCGAAAAAAACAGGCAAATTGGCGGCAGTCTGCAAACCTTTTCACGTGAAAAAGAAATATTCGATTCGGGCGTACATTATATTGGCGGATTAAATAAAGGGCAGAACCTTTACCAGATATTCAAATACCTGGGCGTGATGGATAAGCTGAAACTGCAGAAGATGGATGAGGGCGCCTTCGATAAAATTATCATCAGCAATGACCATAAAGTATACCGGCAGGCACAGGGTTATGAAAATTTTATAAAAAACCTGGTTGTGGATTTTCCGGATGAGGAAGCAGCTATCCGTAATTATTGCAGCAAAATAAAAGACACCTGCGGTAAATTCCCTTTGTATAATCTGAGAACAAACGGTTTATACGATGAAAAGGCAGATATTCTTACATTGGATACGCATGCGGTGATTACCGGGCTTACGAACAACTCAAAACTGCAGGCTGTGCTTGTTGGGAATAACGCGTTGTATGTGGGTAAACCGGATGAAACTCCTTTTTATGTGCATGCGCTTATTATAAACAGTTATATTGAAAGCGCATGGAAATGCATTAACGGCGGATCACAGATAGGAAAGGTTCTGGCCAAAACGATCAGGGACGCCGGCGGGGAAGTGATCAGGCATCGCGAAGTGAAAAAAATAGTAACAGAAGATGATGTGGCTGTGTATGCGGAAACGGCTGATGGCAACCGCTACTATGCTAACCAGTTTATTTCCAATGTTCACCCTGCAAAAACAATGGAAATGACGGATACGGCGGTTATTAAAAACGTTTACCGCAGGCGCATACGCAACCTTCCCCACACCATTTCTTCCTTTTTACTGCATATTGTACTGAAAAAAAACTGTTTCAGGTATGCCAGGCATAATTACTATTACCACAAAGAAGGGCAAATATGGAGCCTTGCTGATTATACTGAAGACAATTGGCCCCTGGGCTATGCTCTTTTTCTTCCGCCCTCTTCCAAAACGGGAGAATATGCCGATGCGATGACCATCTTCACTTATATGCGTTACGAAGAAGTTGCTCCCTGGCAGGATACTGTTAATACAGTTTCTGCCGAAAATTCACGGGGCGCAAACTATGATGCGTTTAAAAAGTATAAGGCTGAGATATTACTGGATTGCGTGGAAGAAAAATTTCCGGGATTGCGGAATTGCATACAATCATACACTACTTCCACGCCGCTTTCCTACAGGGATTATATTGGCAATTATGACGGATCGTTGTATGGAGTGGCAAAGGATTATAAAGATCCCTTAAAAACATTTATATCTCCCCGAACCAAAGTGAGAAACCTTTACCTTACCGGGCAAAATATTAATATTCACGGTGTGCTGGGTTCTTCTATAAGCGCTTTGCTTACCTGTGTTTCATTATTGGGTAACGAAACGGTGATAGAAAAAATAAGAAATGCGTAGTATAAAGAGAATAGGAAAATGGCTGTTGTACGGTATTGGCATACTGATGCTGATATTGCTATTCATTTTTGCATACGTGGCGTATGTGAGCAAAACAGATCCACCCGTTATTGCCGATACGAAGAGTTTGAAATGGCAGCGTCGGGATCATAGCAATGGCTTTTACACGCTTGGCAACAACTGGTTTAAAAAAAGCAAATCAGGATTATTTGAATTGTATGTAGAAGGCGATCCGTTTGAAAGGGGAGTAGCAAATGGTAAACTTTCCAAAGAATTGCTGGTATCGCAGGAAGATTATTTCAGTGCACAGATCAGTAAAATGATTCCCTCCACTTTTTACCTGTATTTTTTGAAATATGTAATTGGCTGGTTCAACCGCGACCTCGATAAGAATATTCCCGATGAATACAAGCGGGAAATATACGGCATATCAGAATCAGCTTCGGATGCGTATGGATATATCGGCACCAACTACCAGCGCATACTCAATTACCATGCCGCGCATGACATTGGCCACGCGTTGCAGAATATGGCATTGGTAGGATGCACTTCTTTCGGCACCTGGGATGCGGCCTCGGAAGACAGTACCATGATCATTGGCAGGAATTTTGATTTTTATGTGGGTGATGATTTCTCCAGAAACAAGATCATACTTTTTGAAAACCCTTCGCATGGTTATCAATTCATGAGCATTACATGGGGTGGTTTTATTGGCGTGGTATCGGGCATGAATGAAAAAGGGCTTACCGTAACCATTAACGCCGCTAAAAGCAGCATTCCCTCTGGCTCAGCAACTCCGGTTTCACTGGTGGCAAGAGAAATATTGCAGTATGCCGCCAATATTGATGAAGCCATTGCTATAGCGCATAAACGCACGATGTTTGTGTCTGAATCTTTTTTGGTGGGATCAGCGGCAGACAATAAAGCCGTGATCATTGAAAAAACACCAGATACTTTAGACGTGTATGATCCAGGGTCGGATCACATTCTTTGCGCCAATCATTTTCAAAGCAAAGCTTTGGCAGGTTCTGAACCCAATTTAAAACAGATCAGTGAAAGCGCCTCTGCCTACCGGTATAAAAGGCTTCAGGAGCTTTTGCAGGAAAAAGAAAAAAATTCAGTACAAAATACCATACGTATATTAAGAGACAGAAGAGGGCTGCATGATGCCAATATTGGCATGGGCAATGAAAAGGCGCTGAACCAGCTGATCGCCCATCACGCCGTTGTATTTGAGCCTAAAAAATTACGGGTATGGGTGTCCACGGCTCCCTGGCAGTTGGGCGAGTTTGTAGCCTACGATCTGAATAAGGTTTTTGCCATGCACGGACTGCAGGAAAACCTTGAAATATATGACTCATCGCTTACGGTTGCTGCCGATACATTTTTACTGAGCCCGCAATATAAAAATTTTGAAAAATACAGGGAGTACAAGCATCGTATAGCCGAAGGAGAAGATATCAGTACAGACAGCCTGATTGCCAGCAACCCGCAGTTTTATCACGCCTATGTACTGGCGGGAGATTATTGTTTTAAACGCGGGCAATTTGAGCGCGCTATAAAATATTATCAGCAGGCATTAACAAAGGAAATCGCTACAAAGCAGGAAGAAAACTATATCCGGCAACAGGTAGCAGATATTCAAAAGAAACTTCACTAGGATGATAACAGGTATCGGAACCGATATTGTTGAAACCGGCAGGATAGCAAAAGCCATTGAAAAAGAACAGGGCTTCAGGGAACTGGTGTTTTCAAAAGATGAAATAACCTACTGCGAATCAAAAACAAATAAATACCAGCATTACGCTGCACGCTTTGCTGCCAAGGAGTCATTTTTTAAAGCGTTAGGAACCGGCTGGAAAAACGGAACGGCTTTTCATGAGGTGGAAATCCTTAACAATGAAAACGGTAAGCCGGAGCTGCAATTGCTGGGAGAAACGGCTGATACTATAGGGGCAGTAAAGATATATGTTTCACTATCTCATATTAAAGGCATGGCAACAGCAGTGGTGGTGGTAGAGCAATGAGCCGTGCTTTTTGAGAAGGAATAATTAAAACATGCAATTGAAATCTGTTTAGTAATTTCCTGCCATGAAAAAACTGGAGACGCATTATGATGTGGTGATCATAGGCGCTGGTATAGGTGGACTAACTGCAGCGGCTTTATTAAGCAAGGCCGGACTTTCGGTGTGTGTACTGGAGAAGGAGCCCCATGTGGGCGGGTACCTTGCCGGTTTCAGAAGGAAGGATTTTATTTTTGATACCGCTATTCACTGGCTGAACCAGTACGGGCCGGGAGGAATGGTTACCAAACTTTTTAATGTGCTGGGCAGTGATTATCCCCAGGCTATAACACTGCAGCGTACGCGAAGGTACAAGGGAAGCAGCTATGATTACCTGCTTACCAATAACCCCAATGAGCTGCGTGACCAACTGATCAAAGAATTTCCGGCTGATAAAAAAGGAATCGAACAGTTTTTTTTAAAAGCGCAAAAAATAGGAAACTCGCTGAATAACCTGAACCAGATATTCCGGTCGGAAGAAACCATGTCTTTTTCAGAAAAGCTGCAAAACAAATTAAAGGTACTTAAAGTAATCCTGCCGTTTATTCCATTTGTTTCTTACAGTGGCGAAAAAGGTTTAAAAAAAGGATTAAAGCGGTTTTTTAAAGATGAAAAACTGCACCATATTTTTGCTTCTGAAACCGAATTGATTGGTTGTATGGTTCCTGTAGGCTGGTCGTATGCCAACGATTTTCAATGCCCCCCAAAGGGAGGAGGTCAGGTAGTTCCGCAGTGGCTGCAGCATGTGATTGAATTTTATAATAATGTGGTGTGCACGCAATGCAGGGTTAAAGAGATCATAGTGAGTGACAATACGGCGAAAGGGGTATCGTTCATACATAAAGGAAAATTACAGCAGCTTAACAGTACGTATGTAATTGCCGCCTGCGATATTGAAACATTGTATGAAAAGATGCTTCCGGCCAATGCTGTTCCTGGAAAATTAAAAAAGAAGCTGCAACAGGCTGAATTGTACACTTCCTCTGTAACCATTTCGATAGGACTCAATTGCATGGCCGAAGAACTGGGCTTTGGTGAGGAATTGATTCATGTAGCCGATGAAAGGCAATCTTTCGATAGCCATCATACCGGCGATCCGGCTACTACTGAAATCAGCATACTCGCACCCTCTGTACGGGACAAGACGATGGCGCCGGAAGGGCAGGGCTCACTCACGTTATTTATGCCGGCGCTGATGGATTATAGCAGAAACTGGTGTACTACACGCGATGAGGAGGGTAATTATATCAGGGGAGAAGCCTATAAAACATTGAAGAAAGAAACCGCGGAGATCATTATTGGAAGGGTAGAGGCGCTGGTGGCTCCGGGGCTGCGGTCGCATATATTGTTTTATGAAGTGGCAACACCGGTTACACATTACCGTTACACGGGTAATAAGAACGGGACCATGATGGGGGCAAAACCCGGACGAAAAAATATGCAAAGCAAGATAGCCCATTACCAAACACCGGTAAAAAACCTGTTGCTGGGCGGTCATTGGGCAGAGTTGGGCGGAGGGGTGCCCATTGCTGCAAAAGCGGGAACCAATGCCAGCTTGCTGGTATTAAAAAAGGAGAACAAACCTGCGTTCACGGCACTGTGCCGCTATATTGATGATAAGATAACCTTGCAGGATTTATTAGCAAACGCCTGTTTCAAACCGTATGATAATTCATGGGTTCAACCGCTAACCCCGGCCCAGAAACGTTCCGCGCATGCGGCTTCGGCTGCTTATCCTTTGCCTCCCGTTGTTGAAGAAGATGAGGCCTCGGAATGACCTGGGAGACTGGAGAGAGGTGAGTGGGCAGTACCACACATTGCAATTTAGCTCAACACTTTGTCAGGCACCTGCATTCTTTTCCTGACTTGTCCCTTTTAGTGCGGTGGGAACAATTTGCTGATGATCCCCTGCATTTTTTCTGAGTGCTGCGCCTTAATTGTGACTATTTTACCTGTCATTTGGTTTAGGATTTGGCCATCCATAATTTTTTTAGCTTCATCTATAAATCTCCGTATCGAAACAGCAGTTTTTATCTCAATGTATTTGGAGATAACTAATGCCATAAAGCATATTAGTATATGCAGTTTAATAGGTTGTTCCTTAAAATGAAAAACAGGTCTGGTTTGCAAATCACTTTTGGATATTCTGAACGCCTGCTCTATTCTGTATAGTTCGTGATAACGCTCAATGATTGTTTGATTGCTTGCTGTCCGTTCCTCTAAATTGGTGTAATAGCCTTTGATGCCCAGCAACTTTTTTGTCTTTTCAATAAGTTCTTCGTTCAGTTCAATTTGCTGTTTGTTGGCCTTGGTAAACTTTACTTTTCTACTTGTAGAGGGTGCTTCAATAACTTGCTTTGCTTTTTCTATCTGTTTGTTCATTTGCCTGCTACGTCACTGAACAATGGCAACAGCGAAGCAACCAATATCAATGCAAACACAAATGCAAGCAATACCACTACATACGACTCTGCAAAAAATTGTCTGATGATTTGCCAGCGCATGGAGCCGATCGCTTTGCGTATGCCTACCTCCCTGGCTCTTTTCTCACTTCTTGCCGTACTGAGGTTCATGAAATTAATGCAGGCAAGTATGAGTACGAAAATGCCGATGATGCTGAACAACCATACATAACGGATATTGCCGCCTGTGTTTATGCCGTTTTTAAATTCACTGTACAGGTTCCATTTACTCATGGGTTGCAGAAATACTTCCTATTTGTATTTTTTTTCATCAGCCCCAACATTATCCAGCTTTGTATTTTTGATCTTGGCAGAAACTTTTTGCATGTCCGCATTGTCAGCAACCTGAACGAAAGTTTGTGAAAAATTGCTGCCCCATGGATTTTGCATTTGTTTGGCCCACGGATTTTGAATAAGCCACAACTCCCAGGGCATTATAATTTCCAGTTCACGGAATGAAGTATTGCCAGGCAGGTCTTCATATACACCTGTAACCTTCACATCCAGGTTCCTGTCGAGCCTGATGGTTTTGTTCATCGGTTCTTCATTGCCAAATATCGCTTTGGCAGTGGAAGCAGAAAGCATTATAGAATAGGGATCTTTTAAACCTTTTCTTGTGCCCTTCAACATTTTCAGGGTGAGCATATCCGGTGCATCGGGTTCAAAAAAAATGCATTCTTTGGTGAAATTCCTTTTGCCCATTGAAAGCAGGTGTCTACCCTGCCACGAGGCCTGTACCACATACTTAAAATCACTGCCATACTTTGCTTTTATCTCGGAACCCATCAAAGCAGGATTAGCTGTTTGCGTTCCTGTTTCACCATTAAAGTTGGCATGTTGCATTACCTGTGCAATGTGGTTATAGTTTTTGTGGTATTTGTCGTACGACAATTCATCATATACCCACAAGCCGATCAGTATGGCTACAGCCATACCTACTGCCAGTCCGCCAATATTAATAGCGCTGTAACCCTTGCTTTTTACAAGATTGCGCCACGCGATTTTGAAAAAGTTTTTAAACATAGTTGCAGGTTTGAGCTGTGAGCTACCAGCTTTGAGCTATTATTACATTTCTAACATTTTTCACATGGTTTAGCGCTTCTTTGGTGGTTGAACGACTGCTTTTATTTTATAGATCAGCATGCCGGCATAAAGGACATAGCGCGTTACAGCCTTATGCATCCTAATGTTTTTTGTACTTGTGGCTCGCATACTATCTCGTTTTATTCACTTCGTAAACTTTTAATAGGATTACTCTTTGCAATTTTAAAAGTCTGCGGCACAATTGTCAGGAGTCCCAGGAGTAGTAAAATAAACGATCCGAATAATATAGTTCCCAGTGTTAATTCATCCCGGACAACCATGAAATTCAACCAATAATTGTTTAATAAAAACGAGAGTGGTGCTGCTATTACAATTGCAATCCCCAGCATCATTAAAAATTCTTTGGAAAGCATAAAGTTTAGCCTCCACTCTGAGGCGCCAAAAACTTTCCTGATGCCAATCTCTTTTGTTCGTCGCTCTGTAGTATAGATTGCCATCCCTAACAATCCAAGGCAGGCGATTGTTATTGCCAGAAAGGCGAGAAAGCTAATGACGGAAACCAAATCAAAAATGCCTTTATTCGTATTGGCTAAAGCTTCATCATAAAATTCAAACTGCAATGGATGAATGGGGTCAATAGTTTTCCATTTGCTGGTGAGTTCCCTTATCACCGGAGTAACATCACCTGCTTCAAGCTTCACTGTAGCATATCTGAAAGCTGCGGGATTTGAATGTAGAACGATCGGACCAGTCGTTCTGCCACTGAACAATAAGAAAAATGTGAAATTTTTTATCACACCTGCCACCTGCACATTTTCTCCGTCTAGCAAATATCCCTGTCCAACAGCGTCTGCCGGATATTGAAAGCCAAAGCTTTTAGCCGCTTCTTCATTCACCAAAATAAATCCGGATTTTTGATCATTTCCCCGGGGAATATTTCGCCCATACAAAAGCGGAATTTCCAATGCATTAATAAACTCAGGATCAACGGAAAGATCAATGGCCCTAAAAGATGTGTCTTTACCGGGCACCTGCAATGAAAGTCCATCATTGCGACCTGTGGCAGGCAGGTAGGCACAACCAGCCACGGCTTTTACACCCGGTATATTTTTGAATGTATTTTTCACCAATTGAAAATCGGCGCCATGCAAATTTATAGTGACAACCTTATCCGGATTGAATCCGTAATCAAATTGCATGTAGTGTTTGAACTGGTTATAGATCACTATTGAAGTGACGATGAATATGAGAGAAATCGCAAACTGGCTTACAGTCAATACCCTGCGCAAGCCCCATTTCCCCAGGTGCGGGCTATCTAACTTTTTCATCATTACAATCGGCCGGGCTCTGGAAAACTTTAACGCAGGATAAATCCCGGAGATAAAACTAATCAACAGGCCGAACACCAAAAATGCCATATATACATACACATTGAAATCCAAATCAAATTTTAAATGCTGGTTGATCCATAAGTGTAGAAAAGCACTTTTTAAAATAAATAAAAAACAATTAGCGAGTAATAAGGAAAAGAATACAGTGAGCAATGTCTCGCATAAAAACTGGATGATGAGATCTTTTCGGTATGCTCCTATTACTTTACGCAGCCCGATCTCACCCGATCGTGTAACACTCCTGGCAACAGATAAGCTTGTATAATTCAAACAGGAAGTCAATAATATCACTAAAACCATACCTCCAAGAATATAGTAAACAAATAGGGGTAGTGAGTTGGTAGGGGAATTGTTGACAATCGGGCCGGGATTAATTTTGGTTAAGGGCTGGGAGGTTAGTCTCGACTCTTTTACCTGTGGACTTTTACTGTTTTTAAAATATTGCGCGGTGATTTGATCAAGTGCATTCCCAAGATCTTTTTCATTAGAAGTTTTTCTTAAAAGAACGTAAGCAAAAGTCCCGGAATCATTGTTCCAATCGTCAGTAAGGTTTTCAATTTTATGCTGCGCATACAGTTGGTCTAGCGTAGCCGCTGACATAATTGCATCAAAATTCAGGTGCGATTTATAACCATGGTCGGCAAATACACCTGTTATCTTAAACAATCCCCAATCTACGGGAGGGGTGCCTTCATCTGTCCATTCATTCAGTCCTCTGTCTGAAAACTTAATCGTTTTGCCAAGGGGATCCTCCTTACCAAATAGCAACTCTGCCGTTTTTTGAGAGATCACTATCGAGCCCGGTTTTTGTAATGCAGTTGCAGCGTCACCGTATTTCAGATCATAGCTGAAAACTTTAAAAAAAGATGGTGTTGAAAAATAGCCCTTTATTTCAGCGTACCGAAGATCATAAATTGCATCTCCCCCGAAACCTCTTCTCAGGAATACGGCATCTTCCACAACCGGAAAATCCGATACCAGTTTAGGCACAACGGGGAAGGGTATTGTTGCTCTTAATCCCTGGTTTAAGGGCATGGTAGCAAGGCGGTATATCCTTTCCTTATTTCTATGATAGCTGTCATACGAAAGCTGGTCAGCGAACATTAAGATCATCAGCATACTAACCGACATGGCTACTGCCAGCCCGAATATATTGATAAAAGAAAATGCTTTGTACTTTATAAGGTTTCGCCAGGCGATTTTGAAATAATTTTTGAACATCATTGTAAGTTTTGAGCCGTCAGCCATCAACTATCAGCAATTAATACCTTTACATTATTCATTTTGAAATTTCCTCATTTCTCACATTTTCACATTTTTCACATTAACCGCAGTCTGACGCTCCTTCGTCGCGTGCTGACCGCTTCATTTTCACATTGTCACTCTCCCCTTCATCTTCAAATTGTCACGCGTCTATTCAGCCGCGTAGGCATTTTTCAAATTATCCCGCGGTCTGACGCTCCTTTCGTCGCGTACCGACCGCTACATCAAATTAGCCTCACTCTGCGCGCAATGACTTCACGGGGTTTGCAACCGCCGCTTTGATTGCCTGGAAGCCTACCGTAAGCAATGCTATAGTCAGGGCAATCATTCCGGCTATGATAAATACGCCTCCGCTTAATTCAATCCTGTAGGCAAAATCTTCCAGCCATTTGCTCATTGCATACCAGGCAATGGGTGTAGCAATGCACAGCGCGATGAGCACAAGCTTCAAAAGATCTTTTGACAATAAGGCTATGATGCCTTCCACGCTTGCCCCAAGTACTTTGCGGATGCCTATTTCTTTGCGTCGTTGCTCGGCAGTGAACGTTATCAAACCAAGCAAACCGAGGCAGGCAATAATAATTGCGAGTATAGAAAATGTCATCAGCAATTTTCCCTGCAATTTTTCAGCATTATACTGGCGTGCGAAATTTTCGTCGAGAAAGCTGTATTCAAAAGGATTTTCAGAATCGAATTCACGGAAAACAGATTCTATATATTGTATTCCTGCCGTTGTATTGTTACCGCTAATCCTAACATATACGTTATCCTTGTCCATGCCAGATAATGGCAGCTTCACAATCAGGGGTTCTATGGCAAGCTGCAATGAATATATATTAAAGTCTTTCATTACACCTGCAACTTCATATATTTTCGGGTTGCCCGCTGAATCTGCGCCCATTTGAATTTTTTTACCAATCGGTGTTGTCCATCCTTCTTTTTTCGCGAGTGCCTCGTTAATCAATACCACCTGGTCTTTATCCGTACTCATACTTTTCGAAAAATCCCGGCCCGCCAACATCTTTACCTGCATGGTACTGATAAAATCCTCATCCGCAACCAACAGATGAGCCATTTTATCCTTATCACCCATTTTTCCATCTTTTCCCTCCGTTCTGTAGTCACGTCCGCCAATATTGTTATTGCCAATTGGATTGCTCACTGCAGCTACGCCTTCTATAAATGGGCTTTTCAATAATTTTAATTTTATCAGCGCTGTTTTATTTCTTGCGTTTTCATTGCTCAAATGAAATGTCAGTACCTGGTCTTTATTAAAGCCGAGGTCTTTATGATTAACATATTGCAACTGCTGGTAAATAACGAATGAACCTGCCGTCATAGCAATAGTGATCACAAATTGAAAAACAACGAGCGACTGCCGGAACTTCAGGTTGCCGTTATGTTTTCCAATTAATCCTTTAAGTGAAGGAATTAATTTAAAGCCCGAAAGAAAAAAGGCGGGATATAGGCCGCTTAAGAACCCCATTGCAAAGGCAAATACAGCGCAAAGCCCAATTGTTTGCCATATGCCCGGCTGCCATATATCGCCATTCCTGCCAATTAAATGAAGAAACCAGGGCATGGATAATTTTATCAACAATAAAGCGATCACAGACGCTATGAAAGTTACCAGCACAGATTCAGATAAAAACATGGCGGCTAATTGACGGCGGCTCGAACCATTTACTTTGCGTACGCCAATTTCTTTTACGCGCATTGAAGACCCTGCAGTGCTCAAATTCATGTAATTGACTGAGGCAATCATTAGTATGAGTGCCGCCACCAGTGAAAACGCAACGATGTAGCGCATACTGCCAGTAGGTGCTATTTCATATCCAAGGTTAGAGTTCAGGTGTATAGACGTGAGCGGCTGCAACTCTAAGCGATAATTCACTTTACCCGCCGCTTTTTCCATGGCAGCTCTTAAATATTGGTCGTAAAAGGAAGGCAGCTTTTCGTTTAATCTGTCGATATCGTTGTTCTTATCCAGTAAAATATAAGTATAAAGGTAAGACTGTCGCCAATCAGTATTGTCTGTTTGGGGCATGCGGCGGACAGCGCTAAATGTAAAATGGGAATTAACAGGCACGTCGTCAATTATTCCGGTTACAATATTGTCGTTGTCGTTGCCGAAAGAAATTATTTTATGCATTGCCGTCGAAGGATCACCAAATATTTTCCCTGCCAGCACCTTTGTGAGAACTACGGATCGAGGTTTATCAAGCGCATTTTCGTTGCCAAACAAAAATGTATAGCTAAATACACGGAAAAAGCTGCTGTCGGCAAAAAGAATATTTCCTTCTTTAATATGCTTGTCACCATAGGTAATGGTGCCACCACCCTCCGCATCCAGTCGCACCGCGTTTTGCACTTCGGGAAATGTGCTTTGGAACGCCTGTGCGAAAGGGGCTGAAGTTAGTGCAAGGTCAAAGCTGCCTCCTCCCCATTCGGCATGCTGGGCAATACGGTAAATGCGGTTGGCATGCGTATGATAGCGGTCGTAACTCAATTCATTGCTCACATATAACATGATCATCCAGCAAGCCGCGAGCCCGATTGCCAGTCCACCTATATTAATGGCAGAGAAGACCTTATTTCTTCTGATCGTTCTCAGTGCTGTTTTGAGGTGATTCCTGAACATATGATTGCTTGAAGAATGAGGGGATGAATCTATTTTTCAAGACCCATGCCACTTTATAACAATTTGAATTGTAATTACTTGCAATCCATGGTAAAATATTTTGTGCGATAACGGACGGAAAGTGTACGATAACGGACGGTTGCCTCACCCCGCCCGGCTGAACATCGTTCGGGCTGGCTCTTTCCCTCTCCATGTAATGGAGAGGGCTGTGCAGCAGAAGAGTGTCGAACTTTTGAGTTCTGCCGCATTAGCTTCAGAATAAATCCCGACATGCCTCAGCCTCTTACAGAATAGCTCCGTTCTTAAACTCTCTTTGTGAAGTTGAAGCTATCAGGTGTCAGCTGTGAGCCATCATTGTTTTAGAATGGGAATAACACCCTGAACGAAGCAGGCATTTTCACATTTATCACGTTTCCACACTTCCACAGTTATTCCGCGGTCTGTGCTTCTTCATTGCGCGACGACTGCGTTCATTTTTACGTTACTGTTTTTTCACTGTCATTTTCAAATTACACAGCGGTCTGACGCGCCTTCGTCGCATACCGATCGCTTTTTGTAGCTCCGTCGCGGCAGATGGCAATGACGGACTCACTCTGTTCGGAGTGATTTCACGGGGTTGGCCATGGCTGCTTTGATGGATTGATAGCTTATGGTGAGCAACGCGATCATTACAGATACCAGGCAAGCCAGGGCAAATACCCACCATTGAATGCTTACGCGGTAAGAATAATCCTGCAGCCATTTGTACATAGCCCACCACGACAACGGTGCAGCGATAACAAAAGACACGAAAACAAGCTTTAAAAAATCTTTTGAGAGCAGGGCAGTAATGCCTGTAACGGATGCACCCAGCACCTTTCTAACGCCAATCTCTTTGATCCGGTTTTCGGCCATATAGGTAGCCAGACCAAACAACCCTAAGCAGGAAATGAATATGGTAAGCGCTGCAAACAATGCGGCCAGGGTTCCCTGGCGTTGTTCGTTCTCAAATTTTTTGGCATATTCCTCATCAACAAATTTGTAATCGAAAGGATATTCGGGGTTGAATTTTTTAAAAATGGCTTCGGCCGCTTTCAGGTTTTGTGCAACTGGATGCTCATCGTTAAGCTTAATAAGCACGGTTTGAAACCAGTTGGATTTGGCTCCCATGATGAGCATCGGGCGGATGGGCTCATAGGGAGAAGTAATGATAAAATCCTTTATTACGCCGATAATGTGCCAGGTGATGCCATTGTCTTTGACGGTTTTTCCAAGCGGATCTTTGAATTTCATCACCTTCAGCGAAGATTCGTTGATGATCATTCCTGTTGAATCGGTAGGGAACTTTTTCAGATCAAAGTCGCGCCCCTGTATGAATTGCATACCGGTGGCGGCTCCCAACCCGTCATCGGCCACATAGCGGTAAAAATCCGTTTTATCATTCGGGTCTTTCCCTTCCCATTCCTGGCCCCAGCCATCGCTCCACACTTCCGTAAGCGGGGAGTTCGTTTTTACTACCGACGTAGCAGCCCCGGAAGCAAGCAGTTCATTTTTAATAAGCGCATAGTTTTTTTCAATGTCGTTTGAAATGAAATGGTATACCAGGTTGTCTTTATCATAACCCGTTTCCCGGTTACGGGCATAGTCAATCTGCTGTTTAACGATTATGGTACAGATAATAAGGATAATAGCAAATGTAAATTGAAGTACTACCAGTATTTTACGTGGTGTAACCAAAGCATGCGCTTTTTTAAAAGTGCCTTTGAGTACTTTTACCGGTTGAAAAGATGAAAGAAAAAAAGCAGGGTAGCTGCCTGCTAATACACCGGTGAATACAATAAAGCCTATGCCTGCCAGCCAGGTGTTGACATCCGAAAAATCAATGAACAGCTTTTTGTCGGTAAGCTCGTTGTATGCGGGTAAGCTGATCACTACAATAAGCAGAGCCAGCAATGCCGCCAGGAAGGAAAGTAAAATGGATTCTCCTATAAATTGTCCTACCAGGGTTCCTTTGCGGGCACCCACCACTTTGCGGATGCCTACTTCTTTTGCTCTTTTTTCGCTGCGTGCAGTGCTCAGGTTCATAAAATTGATGCAGGCTATGAGCAGAATAAAAGCGGCTATAATGCCAAACAAACGCACGAATTCAATACGTCCGCGACCATCTTCCGCTCCGTTGGTAAAACTCGAATACAAGCGCCATTTTTTCAAGGGATAGATGAACATTTCCCATTTATCTGTACGGGCTTCCTCATCGTATTTTTGCTTTAACACCTGCAATTTGGGTGCTACGGAAGCCAGCGTAGCACTGGGCTTCAGCATTACATAGGTGCGGGTGCTGTTGTTGCCCCAACTGGAATCATCGTCGCCGGTATGCCTTAAATACGACCAGGGTATCAGGTATTCCGAAGTAAATCTTGAATGATTGGGAAAGTCTTTTAGAATGCCTGTTACTGTAAAATTATCTTTGTTGTCTACTTTAATTGTTTTGCCCATTGCATCTTCATTGCCAAAAAGACTTTTAGCCGTTGTTTCCGTAAGCACAATAGAATGCATATTATTGAGTGCTGTGGCAGCATTGCCTCTGAGCAGGGGAAAACTGAACATTTGAAGAAAGCCGGTATCCACCATGTTGCCGGATTTCATTATTCTTTTATCGCCCACGGTAAACAACAGGTTCCTGTTCCAGTTCACCCGCACTGCTCTTTCCACTTCCGGAAGGTCGTGTTCAAGCGTTCTTGCCAGTATTTTGGGGGTAGTGTTCCAGCACATGAGCTTACCATCAAATCGTGCCCGGTTCCAGGCTTCATAGATCCTGTCTTTTTTATCGTGGAACTGGTCATAGCTTACTTCGTTCTGTATCCACAGTAAAATAAGGATGGCGCTGGCCATGCCTATGGCTAACCCGGTAATGTTGATGCTTGAAAAGCCCTTGTTGCGCACCAGGTTCCGATACGCTGTTTTAAAGAAATTTTTGATCATACGATTTATAAGAAAGATGAAATACCGCAGTTTGACCATTATCGAAAGCAACGGGTGTCAAACCAAAGACCGGTAAAAAAAACAAATGTTGCATATAAATACGCATCAGTGATAAAAATGCTACAGCCTCAGCTCCGCCCGACTGAAGGTCTTTCGGGCGGGCTCTTTCCCTCTCCATACTATGCAGAGGGACGGCACTCCGGAATAACCCCAAACTTTTATTCTGCCACATCGTCTTTAAAATAATTCCTTGCATATCTGTGCGGTTAGGATTTTTTCATTTCTCATCATCCTGAGTTTTTGTGTTTTCCCCTTTTCATTTACTCCACACGCTCTGACCTCAGGCACTCCTCTCCTCAGCCGGGAGAGGGGTAGGGGTGAGTTTTACTCTGTTCGCAATGCTTTCACCGGGTTTGCCAGCGCCGCCCTTAGCGCCCTGTAACCCACCGTTATCCATGCAATACTGAGCGATGCAACAATGGCTAAAATGAAAACGCCTATACCCATATCAATCCGGTAAACAAAATTTTGTAACCAGCCGCTCATCAAATACCAACCTGCCGGCACCGCAATCAAAAAGGCAATAGCAATGAGTAAAGTAAATTCCCGTGAAAACAGCAGTACAATATTGCTCACACCTGCACCCAGTACTTTGCGAATGCCCACCTCCTTTGTTTTTTGTACAACCATATAAGACACCAGTCCGTACAGTCCAAGACAGGAAATGAAGATGGCAATACCGGCGAAGATTTTGTAAAGCAGCGATAGCTGGGTCTCCTGGCGGTAAAACCGTTCAATGGTTTCATCCGCAAAATGACTGGTATACGCATACTCCGGGTATGTTTTTTCCCATAGCTTTTGTATTTGGGCCTTGGTTTGAAGAAGGTTTCGCGTACGGAGTTTTACGGCAATTGTATAATAGAAATCTTTTCTTGCTGCAATGGTAAGCGGTTTTATTTCTTCCCGCAGGGAGTTTACTTTAAAATCTTTTACCACACCAACTACCGGGAGCCATTGGCCGCCACCCATCCGCAGGTTCTTTCCCACAGCTTGTTGGGGATCCTGTAATCCCAGTCTTTTGGCCAGGGTTTCGTTGATCAAATATTCCCTTACCGTATCACTGGCCGAATAACTTCTCCCGGCTATTATCTGCAATCCGAATGTTTTTACATAATCCTCATCAGCATATTTAGAAAAAACCGGGAATGGGGCATCTTCTTTATTATCGAAAGCAAAATTGGAAGCCCAGTTGTTTTCCGAAGAAGCTTCATCACTTGCAAATGAAACGCTTATTACATTGGGATTTTGCAGCAACTGTTCCTTTAGCGGGTTCATGCGCGCCAGGTTAGTGCTGCCCGCATTTGAAGGCAATACCAGCACAGCTTCTTTATTAAATCCAAGGTCTGCATTTCGTACAAAGTTCATCTGGCCAACAGCTACTATGGTTCCAATGATAAGTACCTGTGAAATGGCAAACTGGGTAACAACCAAAACCCTTCTTAAGGAGATGCCGCCCATGCTGGCAACAGTGATCTTACTTTTTAAGGCAAGCGCAGGCTTAAATCCCGATATGACCAACGCAGGATAGGCGCCAGACAACAGGGTAACCAAAATCATTACTGTAAATAAGAATAAGGCACTTGCTGGTGTGAGCAACGAAATGCCGGGTGGTACGCTGGCAACATTGCTTAACCAGGGCATTACCAATTTGGCAATACCGAGCGCCAGGATAAGCGCAAATAAAACAACCAGGAAGGTTTCTCCCATCACCTGGCGTATAAGCTGGCCGCGGCTGCTGCCCAATACTTTGCGAATGCCAACCTCCGTGCCCCGGCCAATGGCCTGTGCGGTGGAAAGATTAATAAAGTTGATGGAAGCCATAATGATGATCAGTGAGCCAATCAGCGCAAGCGTCCACAATATCGTTTTGCTGGAACTGTGATCGCCAAGCGCACCATACCGCGCATTGAAGTGAAAGTCTTTCATGGGCTGTAATAGCAGCATTCGTTTACTTCGTCCTGAATTTGGGGAATGCTTTTTGACGAAGCTTTCTATTCCGGACTGAATGCTTTGCGCAGTTACATTCGGTGGGAGCATAAAATATACCTGGTGATTGCTGCTGAGACTTCCCCATTCGGCAGAGTAACCAAAATTGTCGGGGTATCTTTTAAAATCTTCGTATGACGCAAATATTTTTATCGGGAAATCAGTATTGGCCGGCATATCTTCAACAACGCCGGATACCTTCAGCAGTACCGTGTTGTCCATTTTAAGAAACTGTCCTTCAGCCTTCTTCCAATCGCCAAAATATTTTATGGCAGTAGATCTATCAATGACCACGTTGCCGGGATCTGACAGGGAATTTTTGTTTCCGGCAAGCCATTTTGCATTGAATATATCAAAATAAGCGGGCTGGGTAAAAATCATATTACCCTCTTCGATAAATTTTTTGCTGATCGCTACATCATTGCCGGGATTGTTGCCCAGAACGGTAAACTGGTTGCCGGAACTTGCATTCAGTGCAACCATTTTTTCAATTTGAGGTAAGGCCGTTTTCAATGCATCATAAGCCGGGCAGGGTACGCCAGGGTTATAATCCATACTGCCGTCTGCATGTTTTGATGACGTAACAACGCGGTAAGTACGGTTGTAGTTTGTTTGAAAGGTATCGTAGCTCAGCTCGAATGATACCACTATAAAAATAAGCAGGGAGGCAGCAATACCTGTTGCAAGTCCTGCCACATTAATAGTAGTATACGCTTTGTTTCTTGCCAGGCTGCGCCATGCGATTTTGAAATAATTTTTTATCATGAAGTCGATTTATGATTTCCGATCCGCCAAGGCAGGCAGGTTCGTGGTTTTCTGCTGCATCATTTTCCAATTTTCAAATTGCCAAATTTTCAAATTAGCCGTGGTCTGACGCCTCTTTGGTCGCGTACCGCCGCTTTCATTTTCATATTTTTCACATCTCCACGTTTTCCACATTTGTATCATTCACTTCTAAGCGCTTTCACCGGGTTAGCCACCGCGGCCCGTATCGTATGAAATATAACCGTAAGCATTGTTATCGCCAATACAACCAGCGCAGAAAGTAAAAATGGCATAATATTTAATCCGGTATTGTAGGGAAAAATATTTAACCATTTAGCCATAAAATACCACGCAACCGGAAAAGCAACAATACATGATAATCCAACCAGCACAACAAAGTTCTTTGTAATCAGCGGAACGATCTGACCAACATTTGCGCCCATCACTTTTCGGATACTGATCTCTTTTTGCCTTTGTGCCGTTGTAAACGCAATCAGTCCCAAAAGCCCCAGGCATGTAATGAATATCGTAAGTACCGAGAATGCTGTAAATATCTTTCCACGCTTCTGATCAGCGGCATACTGCGAATCAAAATCCTGGTCGAGGAACGTATACTGAAAAGGAATGTCGGGAAAGTTTTTTTTCCAGGTGTTTTCGATGCCTGCAATGGCCGAAGGAATATTTGCAGTGCTTAATTTTAGCTGAATAAGATTGGTATTGGGCCTGTACAAGAGGATCAATGGAGCAATAGGATTATATAAGGATTTTTGATTGAAGTCTTTTACCACGCCTACCACTTCAAGATAATTGCCTGAAGTATCGCCGGGAAATTTCACTCTCTTTCCAAGAGGGTTATCACCCCAGCCAAACTCCTGCACCATTTTCTCATTCACCAGCATGCCATGCAGCGTATCTGCAAGCCCTGAGAAGTTCCTGCCCTTTGACAGCTTAATGCCAAGTGTTTTAATATAGTCTTCATCAATGGCATATACATCTACTCCTTTATCTACATACCCATCTTTGGTTTGAACAGAGAACAGATTAAAGCTGTTCCCCTGCCCGGGCACTGAGCTTGCGGAGCTAACAGAAACCACCTGCGGGTTGTTGCGCATCTCATTCTTAAAAGAAAGAACAGCGCTTTGAATATCCCGGTCTGTAACAGCCGATGCAGTCATCACCTGGGCTTTATCAAAACCAAGATCCTTATTTCTTAAATATTGAAGCTGCCCATAAACCACCCATGTGCAAATGAGCATGATCATGGATATGGAAAACTGAATCACCACCAAAGCCCTTCTTAAATTAACATTGCTGGAACCTTTTGCCAGGCTTCCCTTCAGTACACTAACAGAGTTGAATTTAGATAAATAAAACGCAGGGTAACTTCCACCCACAATTCCAACAAACACAACTACAGCCAGCAGAATAAGTATGGTATCCGGTTTGAATAATGTGCCGAAGAAAATAAATTTTCCAGACAATGTATTGAACATGGGAAGAAAGAGCGCAATCAGCCCGATGCTCAGCAAAAGTGCAATGAAGGCTGTTAATGTTGATTCAATCAGGAATTGCAGCACCAGTTGTATTTTGTTTGAGCCGGTTACTTTCCTTATTCCTATCTCTTTGGCTCTTCTTGCAGATCTTGCCGTAGTTAAATTCATGTAGTTAATGCAGGCGATTAAAAGCATAAAAAATGCTACAGCCGAAAATATATAGATATACGACATGCTACCCGTTTCTTCGGGCTCGTTTGTTGTAGTGGAGTGAAGATGTATAGACGTGATAGGTTGTGCTTCAAACCTGATTTTGATATTATACTGCGCGAAAATGGAAGCCAGGTATTTATCGTACATGGGTTTCATCTTGTTATCAAAAACGGCCGCAGTTGTACCTGGTTTTAGCAACACGTAAGTGAAGTAATCAAAGTTTCCCCAGTTGTTTGCAAAGTCAGCCGGAAGGGAACTTCTCGAAACCAGGATATTAAAAATGAAGTGGGAATTTTTGGGAACATCTTTCATCACACCTGTTACTTTGTATACTTTGCCATTTACATTTTCTAAAGTTTTACCAACGTAAGATTTATGTGTGCCAAAAAACTTTATGGCTGATGACTGAGAAAGTACAACTGTGTTGGGCTCTTTCAATGCTGTTTCCGGATTTCCTTCAATGAAAGGATGGCTGAATACACGAAACACATTGCTGTCGGCAAAAAATACCTTGTCTTCATACAATCTTAACCCACCATTCTTAAACATGGTCCGTCCGCTGTTCACAAACCGAACAGACTCCTCTGCTTCAGGATAATCTTTTGCCAAAGCGGGGCCCAATGGAAACGGTGCTATGGCCCAGCGCATGGTATCCCTGTCGGCTTCTTTTATGATGGAGTTGATTCGATATATTCTGTCGGTCTTCCCGTGATACCTGTCATAACTCAGCTCATCTTTAATATAAAAGATAAGGAATAAGCCAAAAGTTATTCCAATGGTAAGGCCAAGGATATTCAAAAGACTGTACCATTTGTCTCTTTTAAAATTTCTCAGGGCTACGAGTAAGAGATTTTTTATCATTTGAGATTGAGATTTAAAATCTGCCGCGGCAGACAGGTTTGATATTAACGCGCTCTGACGCTCTTTTCGTTGTATATCGGTTGTTTCATATACACCATTTAATTTCTGACCTTTATCTTCTCACTTTTCCTTTTTACCGGTGGTCTAACGCTCCTTTGTCGCGTGCCGCAACCGCGGCGTTTACTCCGTTCGCAAAGACTTTACGGGGTTCGCAACTGCCGCCTTTATTGCCTGGAAGCTCACAGTGATCAACGCAATTACCAGTGCTGCCAATCCTGCTATTACAAATACCCACCAGGAAATATCAATACGATACGCAAAGTTTTGCAACCATTTATTCATACCCCACCAGGCAACCGGGAAAGCAATGAGCGAAGAGATCAGTACCAGTTTTAAAAATGCTTTAGAGAGCATTTGCGTTACCTGTGTTACGCTGGCGCCCAGCACCTTCCTGATGCCAATTTCTTTTGTGCGTTGTTCTGCCGTATATGTTGCCAGTCCAAATAAGCCAAGACAAGCCACAAAAATGGTGAGTATGGCAAAGATGTTCAGTATCGTACCTGTTTTTTGCTCAATGGCATAGGCATTGTTGAAGTGATCGTCCATAAAAGAAAAGGTAAATGGCTCTTTTGTATTGTAGCTGTCCCATTTGGTTTTCATAGTGGACAACAGTCCGGATACATTGCTGTTGGTTATTTTAAAAATCAATCCACCTTCAGGTTGCAGGGTCATATACAAAGGACTGATGGTTTCGTGAAGTGATTTGAAATTGAAATTTTTTACAACACCAATTACATGAAAAGGAAAATTATCGCCTTTAGGACTATTCTGTCTTATCACCGTTTTGTCAATAGCTGCTTGCGCATTCCATCCCAAAGCTTTTGCAGCAGTTTCGTTTAGAACAATAGCGCTGGAGTCGGTAGGGAAATCTTTCAAGAAATTTCTTCCGCTGATCATGTGCATGCCCAGGGTTGGTATATACTGCTCATCTACATAATAGTTTACGCCACTTACTACTAAATTGTCGTTGCCAGCGGGGTAGGCCAGCGCATTGTTGTAGTTGTTGGGTTCTGTTGGCTTATACCACGACATTGTTGCACTTATGATGCGCGGATCCTGCAACATTTCTTCCTTAAATACCCGTTCATTTGCCCCCAATGCCCATGAGTTGGGAATGGTAATGATCTGGTTTCTGTTGTATCCGAGATCTTTGGTTCGTATAAATTTCATTTGCTGATGCACCACTATTGTGCCTATGATCAAAGCCACTGATATGAAGAATTGAAAAACAACCAGTCCGCTTCGCAAACCAAAGTTTTTAACACCGGTGGTTTTTCCTTTTAACACTGCAGCTGGCTTAAAAGAGGAAAGGTAGAACGCGGGATAAGTTCCTGCTGCCAATCCAACAATCGCTCCCAGTATAACAAAAGCCAATACAGGGTTTAACCCAACGCCCAATTGCTTTCCGGCGATACGATTAAACCAGGGAAGCGCCAGTTGCAGCAATACAAACGCAGTTAGCAATGCAAAAAAGGTTAACAGCAACGATTCAAATAGAAATTGCCTGATAAGCTGAAGTTTACCTGAGCCAGCTACTTTGCGAATACCTACTTCTTTGGCTCTTTTGGATGCACCTGCGGTAGAGAGATTGATAAAATTGATGCAGGCTACCATAAGCATGAACAGTGCAATTCCACCAAATACATACACGTATGTGGCATTTCCGCCGGGCTCAAATTCGTTTGAAGTATGGGAATGCAGGTGTATCCCGGTTAAAGGCTGAAGTACAAAACCGAGCTTGTTGCCCTTCGTTCTGAATTGTTCAAGGCTTAGACCCATGCTTTTTTGAATTTGCGGGCCCATGTATCTGGCTACCATACCGGGAAACCGTGCCTGCATTTTTTGCTGATCAGTACCCGGTTTCAGCAATAAATAGGTATGAAAGCCACCGCTCATCCATGAATCGGAATCAGCATCTCTCCAGCCTTTCATTGATGCAAATACATCGAAGTGGAAATGCGAATGGGTTGGTATGTCTTCCATAACGCCGGTTACTTTGTAAAGCGTGGTATCATGGTTGATCTCAAGTGTTTTACCGAGTGCCTCCTGCCCGCCAAAATATTTTTTTGCGGTTGACTTTGTTATCACAATGGAATACGGGTTTGCTAAAGCGGTTTTTGCATCCCCTTCAATCATGGGTAAGGTAAAAATGCTGAAGAAGTTCGGGTCAACAATGGCCACACGGTCGTTTTTAAACGTTTTGTTCTCAAAGCTGATCCTCGGAGTACCGTAATTCAAAATCCTTGTCGCATCTTTTACTTCCGGGAAGTCCCTTTTCAGGGTTTTAGCTACCGGCGCCATCACCACGCTTTCATTTATTTTTCCACCATTGATATCTGCCTTGAAAATGATCCTTGCAATGTTATCGGCATTTTTGTGAAACCTGTCGTAGCTCAGTTCGCTTTGAACATACAACATCATGACAAAGCAGGTGGCAATACCAATAGACAGTCCAAGTATATTTATGAAAGAAAACAACTTGTTCCTGTGGAGGTTGCGCCAGGCGGTTTTGAAATAATTTTTTATCATAATTGTAGTCCTTGAGTTGTCAGCAATTTGTCCACCGTGCCGGATCGGCTTTCAGCAATGAACGTTCTTGTATTTACCCGCGGTCTGATCCGCCGCGGCATTTCCCACATTTTTCACGTTTCCACATTTTCACATTTACCCGCGGTCTGACGCTCCTTTGGTCGCGTGCCAACCGCTTTCATTTTCAGGTTATCACTTTTTTCCGGTCATTTTCAAATTTTCAAATTGCCGCATTTTCAAATTAATTTTACTCTGTGCGTAACGACTTCACAGGGTTTCCCATTGCCACTTTAACTGCCTGGAAGCTTACCGTTAATAAGGCAATCATTATCACAAGTAAAGCCGCTATAGCAAACAACCACCAACTCAGTATAATGCGGTAAGGATAATTCTGCAGCCATTTATCAGAAACCATCCATGCGGCAGGGATAGCTGCCAGGAGGGCAATAAATACCAGCTTTAAAAAATCTTTTGAAAGAGCAGTCACCAACCCGTTAACGGATGCACCCAACACTTTCCGGATGCCAATCTCTTTTGTTCGTTTTTCTGCAGACAGCACGGACAGGCCAAACAAGCCAATACATGAAATAAAAATAGTCAGTATGGCTCCGGATAGAATGATCTGCTTCCATTTTGCTTCCCGCTCATATTCTTTTAATTTCTGCTGGTCTTTAAACACATAGTTATATGGATGCAGCGGGTAAAATTGTTTGAAGGTTTTCTGGATATAGCTGAGTACCTGCGTTTCTGTACCCGGTTTTATTCTTACGGCATACAAACCAAACAAGTTGTCTTTTTTCATGGTAAACATTTGCGGCCCGATCTTTTGATTCAATGCCTTGTTATGGTAGTCTTTTACCACGCCAATTACCGTATAGATTTCGTTGTTGTTGTAAAAAAAATTAACTGTTTCACCTATCGGATCTTTCCATCCTGCCTTTTGTACAAACGATTCATTTACCAGTATGGAATGAGCAGCATCGCCGGGATAGTCTTTTGAAAAATTTCTGCCTCTTACAACGGGTATTTTCATCAATGGTATGTACGCCTCGTCTACCGTTTCGTAATCGAACTGTACACTGGAATCGTTGGATATTCTCGCCATCGTTGACCATCCTCCACCATTTTTGGATGCTACTTCAAGAATATTGGGGTTCTTCTGCAATTCTGCCCCGAACAAAGCGGCTTCATCATGTGCTATCTGATCTTTGTACAGCTCGATGACATTGCGATC
Organism: uncultured Sphingobacteriales bacterium; assembly: GCA_937991535.1. Lineage (GTDB taxonomy): Bacteria > Bacteroidota > Bacteroidia > Chitinophagales > Chitinophagaceae > Agriterribacter. The sequence goes on along the minus strand of CALKHN010000096.1, from coordinate 29,034 downwards.
ATCATAGCCAAGATCCTTATGTGTGAGATAATCGAACTGTGCGTAAATTGTAAAGGTGGCAATGATTAAAAAAGAAGCCAGGGCAAACTGCAAAACCACCAGTGATTGCTGCAAATAGTTTTTTCCTCTTAAATTAAACCGGCTGTATAAGGTCTCTACAGGATTGTATCCGGATAAAATCAATGCAGGATAAAATCCGGAAAGCAGCCCGGTCAATATAAAAAGTAAGATGTATCCACTAATGAGTTTGGCATCAAAAAGATAAGAAAAGCTCAATGCCTTGTTGGCAAGATCATTGAACAGGGGCAATATTGACCATACCATAAACACGGCTAAGGAAAACGCGATAAAGCATAGCACAAAAGATTCGCCGAGGAACTGGAACATCAATTGCTTTCTGTCGCCACCAACCACTTTACGGATACCGATCTCTTTGGCCCGTTTTACCGAGCGGGCAACCGTTAGGTTTACAAAATTGATGCATGCGATCAGTAGCACGAACAAAGCGATTCCCGATAGGATATAGGAGTACATGGGAGTGCTTGCATTGGTTAACCCGTTCTGTGCAGGCAGTTCCACGCTCATGTGCATATCGGTATAGGGCTGCAGAAAGTATGTGCCCATTGATCCCTCATCCTCAATACCATATTTTTCTACCATCGCTTTGAAAGTTTTAGTAGCGTCTGCTACATAAAACTTTTGTATATTACTTTCAATTGTTGAAACATTACTGTTAGGGTTTACTGTTACAAACGTATTCAGAAAGAAATTGAACCAGTTGTCATTATTGAGTGCGTCTTCTTTTGATTCCCGGAATGGCAGCAGGATATTAAACTGTATAGAAGAATTTTGAGGAACTGTTTTGGCTACAGCTGAAACCCGGTGCGGAGAGAAAACAGAATCGGCTTTCAGCATCACTATTTTGCCTACAGCATCGCCGGTACCAAACTGCTTTATTGCCTCGTCTTCTGAAAGCACGATTGATTTGGGATCCTCAAGACAGTGCTTTGGATTCCCATACAGTAAGGGGAAACTAAAAACAGAAAAAAAGGAGGAATCAACAAACAGCAGATCATGGCTTTTAATATCGGTACCGTTTTTTATATCCTGCATGCCGCTTTGTATGCGAACAAAAGATGCTATGCCGGGAACATTAGCCGTAAACCTGGGGCCTTGCAGGTAACCTGTGTGGCTACTTTTATATTCCGTTCCCGCCCGGCTACTCTTTGATACTACACGGTAAATATGATTTACATTCTTATGAAACCTGTCGTAACTCACTTCATCTTTTACATAGAGGATAATAAGCATGGCGCATGCCAGTCCTATACTTAGCCCAAATATATTAATGAAGGAATAGACCTTGCTGCGCCTGATGTTCCGGAAAGCAGTGATGAAATAGTTTTTGTACATAACGATTGCTGGAAATGACTTAATAGGATATTTTTAAACAACCGGCATGCCACCCATTCAACCAATTGAATATCAAACATTTAAAAGACTGTTTTGAAGCAGGGTGTGCGAAACCGGACGTATGGTGTACGAAAGCGGACAGTGGATAATTTGGGATCAGCCTCACCCTCTTATTCGTTTTATTTACCCGCGGTCTGATCCGCCGCGGCGGATACCGACCGCGGCATCTACTCCGTGCGCAGGGACTTTACGGGGTTCGCCACTGCTGCTTTTATGGCCTGGAAGCTAATCGTAAACAAAGCAATGAAAAGCGCCAGCACACCTGCAATGCCAAATATCCACCACGATATATCAATGCGGTAGGCAAAGTCCTGTAACCAACTGTTCATGGCCCACCACGCCAGGGGCGCGGCAATACAAAAGGCGATCGTTACCAGCTTTAAAAAATCTTTGGAAAGCATTGTAACTACATTGCTAACGGAAGCGCCCAGTACTTTCCGTATACCGATTTCTTTGGTGCGTTGTTCGGCCATATAGGTGGCTAATCCAAACAATCCCAAACAGGCGATAAGAATAGCCAGCACCGAAAAGGTTATTGCAATTTTTGCTACACGTTGCTCCGCACGGTATACATTGTTAAATGCCGCGTCTAAAAACTGGTAACTGAAAGGCATTTCAGGAGCATATGTTTTCCATTTCTTTTCTGCATATTTTATGATTTGCGGGGCATTGGCCGCATTCATTTTAAAAGAAGCAAACCCGGTACTTCTGCCCAGAAACAAACCTACCATACCGATATCCCTTTTCAAAGACTCAAAATGAAAATTTTTAACTACGCCGATAATGGTGTACGAAGCTACGGAGCCGGAGCCCATGCCCGATTTATAAATATGCTGTCCTATGGGATCAGTGTATCCCAAAGTTTTTGCGGTAGCTTCATTAAGAATCACGGCATTGGAATCTGTGCCGAAATCCCTGGAAAAATTCCTTCCTTTAATAAGTTCTATACCCAATGTGCGCAGGTAATCATAATCCACATTCCATTCCTGCATGCTAAACCCGTTTTTGGCGTCAATGATCCGTTCTCCTGAAAAAATATTATCATTTCGCGAAGAGGGTATGGGCAAATAGCTGCTGATGGTTGCGCTGATTACGCCGGGTTGCTGCAACATATCCTGCTTAAACGTCTCGAGCGTATTTTGCAAAGCGAAGCCATTTTCAATAAGCAGTACCTGCTCTTTATTGTAGCCCAGGTTTTTTGTTTGTATATAATGCAACTGCCGGTAAATGATAATGGTGCCTGCAATGAGCACAATAGAAGTGGCAAACTGAAAGATCACCAGCACGCTTCGGAGATTTCCGTTGCTGCGGCCCGATCTTAACCTGCCTTTTAATACCTCTATGGGTTTAAATGAAGATAGGAAAAACGCGGGATAGCTGCCTGCTAAAAGTCCTACCACAAATGGCAACAGCAGCAAAACAGGTATGATGGCAGGCGTGAAAAGGTTGAGCACGCTCATGGCTTTTCCGGAAATGCTGTTGAACAAAGGCATAATGGCAAATGCGAGTAATATGGCCAGTATACATGAAATGAAAGCGGTTAAGGTAGATTCACTGAGGAATTGTGTTATTAAATTTTTCCGTTCGGTACCCAATACCTTGCGAACGCCCACTTCTTTAGCCCTGTTTGCCGAACGTGCGGTGGTGAGGTTCATAAAATTGATACAGGCGATCAGCAAAATAAAAATGGCCACCGCCGAAAAAATATATACGTATTGTATGTTGCCGCCGGCACTGAGTTCAAAAGGCCGGTTAGAATACAAATGAATACTGGTAAGCGGCGTTAATGAATACTCCAGTTTATTACCCGATTGCTGAAACTCATTCATACTGCTGATCTGCCAATATGCTTTTGCTTCGGGGAGCATATATTGATCCGTATACTGATCAAAGATTTTTTTAAAAGTTTCGGGGGCTATACCGGGTTTAAGCAAAAGATAAGTATGGAAATTATGGCTCAGGTACTGTCCCCACTGGTAATTCACATTTTTCATGGAGAATATAAAATCGAAATTGAAATGTGAATTAGTGGGTATATCTTTTATAACCGCTGTTACTTTATACAGTGTTTTATTATTGTCATCGGTTTCAATAATTTTTCCCATAGCATGATCAACGTTGCCAAAGTATTTCCGGGCGGTTGTTTCCGTTATTACCACAGTATTGGGGTCATTGAGCGCTGTGGGTGCATTGCCTGCAATCGCGGGTAAATCAAATACGTCGAAAAAAGTTGAATCGGCGTGTGCCACACGGTTTTCCGTAATGAACTGTGTTCCTTTTTTTACGAGTTTACTTCCGTTGGAATTATAAATGCGTGTGTATTGCTCAACCTGGGGATAGTCTTTTTTCAGCATCTGACCCATCATGTCGGAAGTGAACGGATATTTTGTTTCGGCTCCCCCAAAGCGGATATCGGAACTGATGCGGTAAATGCGGCCGGCGTTTTTGTAAAAGCGGTCGTAACTCAGTTCATCCAGCACATATAGAGCAATAAGAATAAAGTAGCAAAGGCCGGTGGCAAGTCCGATAATATTGATCAGGGAGAAGGCTTTATTTCTCCATAAATTTCTTAATGCCACTTTTAAATAGTTCCTGATCATTACAATGCGTTTAATTGTTGTTGACGACGATTTGTTTCTCCTGTTTGCACGTGCATAAATGAGCTCAGGTGGATTGGATTGCAGGACAGAATATGTTGTTTACCAGATCATGAATACAACAGGCTGCCAGGGTATATCTTTTATCGCTGTGGTGGTTTCCGTAAGGCGGCTCCCGGTATTGCGCTCACATGAATGCGGTTGAACGGTAAGGCATTGTGTACCTGCCGATACATTTTTGGCAATAACGATTACCAATGCCAGCAGTGTAAGCAGCATGGTAATGCGCTGTACTTTGGTTTGATATTGCTGTGTCATATATAAAATTTGAGATTTAATATTTGATATTGTACCGGTACGTCAGGTTCTCCATTTTCAAATTGCCCATTTTCGCATTTATCCGCGGTCTGATCCGCCGCGGCGGATACCGACAGCTTTCATTTTCAAATTTCCAAATTCTCACATTTTCAAATTAAACAAGTATGTTTTCCGTGACCGTTTGCCCGTCTAACATACGTATGATCCTGTGGCTGTATCTTGAATCGTGCTCAGAATGCGTTACCATAACGATGGTGGTACCCTGTTCATTCAGATCGGTGAGCATTTGCATCACTTCATTGCCATTGGATGAGTCGAGGTTACCGGTAGGTTCATCTGCCAGAATAAGTTTGGGATTGTTGACTACCGCCCTTGCTACGGCTACACGTTGCTGTTGCCCGCCGGATAATTGCTGGGGATAGTGATTGCGCCTGTGCATGATCTGAACCTTATCCAACACAGCTTCCACTCTTTTTTTGCGGTCAGCGGCTTTTACACCTGTATATATTAATGGCAGCTCCACATTTTCAAAAACGGTGAGTTCATCAATAAGATTAAAGCTTTGAAATACGAAGCCAATATTATGTTTGCGCAGGTCGGCACGTTTGCGCTCATTGTAATGCGCCACTTCAACGCCGTTGAATAAAAAGCTGCCTGCATCGGGATCATCCAGCATCCCAAGGATGTTTAGCAGGGTAGACTTTCCACAGCCTGAAGGGCCCATTACCGCCACGAACTCTCCTTCTTTTACTTCAAATGAAAGCTTATTCAGCGCAACTGTTTCTACTTCTTCCGTGCGGTATATTTTTTCCAGGTCTTTGATCTTGATCATGGATGACATATTTTATTAAGAATGATAATACGTTTGTATGCATAAATTGTTACACGGTGGCTTTCAGCGGTCAGCCGTCAGCAATCAGTTTTTGACCACTTAACATTTTGAGCTAACTTCATATTGTTGTTAACCTAAAATACGTTGCAGGATGAGAAACTTCAGAAATCTTTCTGTTTGGTCTAAAGGTCATTCGCTCACTTTGAAAATCTACTCGCTTACAAAGTCATATCCTAAAGACGAAATTTTCGGACTTGCGTCTCAAATACGCCGTTGCGCTTATTCCATTCCTTCAAACATAGCTGAAGGATGTGGGCGCAGCAGTACTCCTGATTTCAAACGATTCCTGGTCATTGCTGCCGGTTCATCTTCGGAACTGGAATACCAGCTTTTTTTATCAAAAGATCTGGGTTACATTTCTGAAGTTGCATTTAAAGAGCTCGAATTTGAAACAATTGAAATAAAAAAAATGATCTATTCACTTATAAAGAAACTTAATGCTGACTGTTGAAAACTGAAAGCTATCACCTACTTCAACACCAGCTCCTGCATATCCCCATAATTTTCATAACTACTGGTTACTACTTTATCGCCCGGCTGTAATCCCTGCAGTACTTCATAGTAATCCTGGTTTTGATTGCCCAACTGAATATCTGCCTTATATGCTTTTTTACCATCAGCTGAAACCTTAAACACCCAATTGCCACCGGTTTTCTGGTAAAACCCACCACGTGCCAGCAGTAAAGATTTTCTTTCATCGCTTAATGCCAGCAGCGTTTGCAGGGTTTGTCCCCTTCTTATGCCTTTGGGCACTTTGTCTACAAATTCCATGTCTACCTGGAAGCGGCCATTGGTTACCTGTGTAAATACTTTTTTAATTTCCAGGTAATAGGTGGTGTCTGCAAAAGTAAAGTGTCCCCTCTGCCCGGGATATATCCTTGAGATATAATGTTCATCAACATCTGCACGTACCTTAAAGCCACTCAGCACATCTATCTGTCCTAACCTTTCTCCCTTGTTTTTATTCTGACCAATCTCTGCGTCTAATGAAGTAAGCTGTCCGTCAACCGGCGCACGCACAATAAGATCACCCACTTTTTTTTGCATGATATTGAGTGCCTGTTGTGAGCCCGCATAAGATTGTTTATCCTGGGTTGCCTGTTGCAAACGCGATAAGGAGTCGCGGTATAATATTTGTTTTGTTAGCTTTTCTTTTTCCAGGTAGTAATTGTAACTGATTTTCGATTGTTCAAACTCCTGTGAGCCGATAACTTTTTGCTCAAAAAGCGTTTTATTTAAATTGTATAATCTTTCCGCCTCTTTCAACTGGCTTTCTACATCCGCCATCTGGTTCAGTTTGCTTACCGTATTTTGTTGCGCCGCATTATTATTGATCTGCATCTGCGTTAGCGTATTGTAAACAGTATTCTGCTGGCTCATCAGGTTCATCAAAAGGTCGGTATTGGAAAGCCGTAAAATGGGTTCTCCTTTTTTCATAATAGCGCCGTCTTCTACATATTTTTCTTCTACCCGTCCGCCTTCCCGGGCATCCAGATAAATACTCGTAACCGGCAGCACTACACCATTTACGGGGATCGTTTCCTGGAAAATGCCTTCTTTTACTTCACTTACAGTAATTCTTTCCGTGTCTACATTTAATTTTGAATTACCGGAAGTTGAATAATAGCTACCGACAATCAATGCAATGATACCCACTACAGCGGCTATGGTCAGTATCCGTTTTGTGCCCCATTTCTTTTTTTTAATTACTCTGTCCATCCTTTTAATTTTTCGGGTATTTTACCGGCTTTTTTAAAAGCCTCCCGGTATTAAACAGGGAGACAAAAAAATCAGCGCATGAGAAAACTATGATGTAATAAGTGAATGTTGTGCCAGAATACAATTTTATTGAGTATCAATAGCTTGCAGCCTAATATCCGTTTTTTTTGTACGTTAGCGATACAACAGGTGTTCGATTTTGATACAGGTATTTTATCCTGTGGCACAAAGAAATAATGGATCATTAAATGATGCCGTGGCCTATGGCCGGCTTCAACGGGGCTAAACAATGCATTTTAAACCAGCGAAGCGCAGGGTTATTCAATGGGTTAAATCCAATAAAGACCGGTAGTAATGCTTATCATTTTAGTTCAGGCGGGTACGGCTGTGCCGGAAAGTAAAACCATAATAAGTTTGCTGCAGTCATATATAAAACAATATACATGGTAAAGTTGCTATTGCACATGTAGCCTCTGTCAGTTTGCAAAAGCCCGGCTGCAATAGTAAACATAGTGCAATCGCATCATCTTGCGGCAGGTTAGCTGATTATGATTGTGCAGCAAAATAAATAATCCCACTGCATCTTGCTCAGGTAACAACAAGTCCTCATGACATTTTCCATTAACATTAATTAACGTTCACTTATTTACAAGTGGTGAATGTTTCAACTTCAAATTGTATTAGTTTCGCAAGCGATGAGAAATTTATATTTATATATTATTGTCTTCTCGGGCTTGTTTGCCTGTTCTGAAAAAAAAGAAAAAGCTATAACCCCACCCCGGGAGAGAAGCCGCACTGTTATTGCCGACGCATTTATTGTAAAAACCATTCCGCTGAGCGAGAATATTGAAGTGGCCGGTTCATTGCTGCCTGCAGAAGGAACGGATATACGTCCGGAAATTACAGGCAGGCTGGTAAGTATTAATTTTAAGGAAGGCAGTTTTGTAAGGAAGGGAACCTTATTGGCCAAGCTATTTGATGATGACCTGCAGGCGCAGTTAAAAAAGTTGGAAGTACAACTTGAGATCAATCAAAAAACAGTGGAGCGTTATAAGGAATTGTTAAAAATACAGGGCATCAGTCAGCAGGATGTTGACCTGAGTGAACTCCAGGTCAATAACAATAAAGCTGATATTGAACTGGTGAAAGTAAGTATTGCAAAAACCGAGATCAGGGCTCCTTTTGACGGACGGATCGGGTTAAGGAATATAAGCCTGGGCGCTTATGTATCGCCCGCAGACGTAATCGCTACCATAAGACAGGTTAATCAACTTAAATTAGACTTTACCGTTCCCGAAAAATATAGTACTAATTTTGTACCGGGCAAGAAGATCAGCTTCAGTATTGATGGTGTAGCTACTAAATTTGAAGCTACTGTAATAGCAACGGAATATTTTATTGATGCCAATACCCGTAGTTTAAATATCAAAGCGTTGGTGAATGGAAAACATCCATCCCTTTTACCGGGGGCTTTTGCAAAAGTTGCCCTGAACCTTGCTAAAGACAATAACGCGATCATCGTACCTACCCAGTCTGTAATACCGCTTAGTCATGGCAAACAGGTTATTGTATACAAGAACGGAGCGCCGGAATTTTTACCCGTGGTTACAGGTATAAGAGATTCGGTATACGTGCAGATAACCAGTGGAGTAAATATTGGAGATACGGTGTTGATGTCGGGGCTGATGGCAATACAACCTAATTCTCAAATACAACTCAGCAAAATACAATAATGAATATTTCTGAAATAAGTCTGAGGCGCCCGGTGTTGGCCACCGTTGCAAGCATTCTGATTGTTGTGTTTGGTGTAATTGGTTTTACTTTTCTTGGAGTAAGGGATTACCCTGCTATTGATCCGCCCATTATTAATGTACGCACCAACTATTCCGGGGCCAATGCCGATATTATAGAATCGCAGATAACGGAACCCATAGAAAAATCCATTAATGGTATTGCTGGTATCAAGAACATGACTTCATCGAGCAGTCAGGGTATGAGTAATATTACAGTTGAGTTTGAACTGGGCGTTGACCTGGAGGCTGCCGCTAATGATGTAAGGGATAAAACCTCCCAGGCGCAACGCCGGCTTCCGCAGGATCTTGATGCCCCCCCTGTAGTTTCCAAGGCAGATGCCAGTTCCAGTTCCATTATATCCATGACGGTGCAGAGCAATACCCGCAACCAGTTGCAGATTACGGAATATGCAACCAACGTGCTGCAGGAAAGGCTGCAAACCATTCCCGGGGTAAGCAGCCTGCAAATATGGGGTGAAAAAAAATATGCCATGCGCATCTGGTTCGAACCTTCGCGGCTCAATGCGTACGGGCTTACTTTTCAGGATGTGCAGGAGGCGCTTTTAAAGGAGAACGTGGAATTGCCTTCCGGGAAAATTGCTGGTTATAATACAGAGCTTACGGTACGAACCTTCGGTCGTTTATCTACAGAGGAAGAGTTTAATAATATTATTATAAAGAATTTTGGCGGCAGTATTATACGGCTGAAAGATATAGGAGAGGCGGTGCTGGGGCCCGAAAATGAAGAAACCATATTAAAGCTCAATGGTGTGCCTATGATTGCGCTTGCCATTGTGCCGCTGCCGGGAGCCAACTATATTTCTATTGCCGATGAGTTTTACAAACGGTATGAGCAGTTAAAAAAAGAAGTTCCCGAAGACATTAAGCTTGATATTGTTCTGGACGACAGTGTATTTATACAGCGATCAATATCCGAGGTGGAAGAAACGCTTATAATAGCTATAACACTGGTTATTCTGATCATCTATTTTTTCTTCCGCGACTGGCTCATGGCCTTACGTCCTTTGATAGATATACCGGTTTCATTGATAGCCGCTTTCTTTATCATGTATCTTTGCGGGTTTACCATCAATGTATTGAGCCTGCTGGCCATTGTGCTGGCAACAGGTCTGGTAGTGGACGACGGTATCGTGGTAACGGAGAATATTTATAAAAAGATAGAGCAGGGAATGAATAAATGGCAGGCTGCGAAGGAGGGGTCCAAAGAAATTTATTTTGCCGTTATTTCTACCTCTATTACACTCGCCGTTATCTTTTTGCCCATCATTTTTTTACAGGGTTTTGTAGGCCGCCTTTTCCGTGAATTTGGGATTGTGGTAGCGGGAGCAGTGCTGGTATCGGCTTTTGTATCGCTAACGCTTACCGCTGTACTTAATGTAAAGCTTGCACGCAAAAAGCATACGCACGGATGGTTTTACAGGGTTACCGAACCCTTTTTCAGCGGTATGGAAAACGGATATCATCGTTTATTACACGCGTTCATGAAAGTAAAATGGCTGGCGGTGATTATCATTTTAATTTGCGGCGGAGTGATATGGCTGATCGGTGGCAGCCTGAAATCTGAACTGGCGCCTATGGAAGACCGCAGCCAGTTTCGCATGTCGGTTACCATGCCCGAAGGATCCTCTTTTGATTATACAGACCGGTATATTGATAAGCTTACCAATTTTGTACTTGATTCTGTTCCGGAAGCTAAATCGGTATTAACAGTAACCGCACCGGGGTTTTCAGGATCCGGCTCTGTAAACACCGGATTTTTGAGGGTAACGCTGGTTGACCCTGCTGAACGTACACGGTCGCAGCAGGATATTGTAGATATGGTAAACCGTAATCTCCCAAAATTTACGGAAGGAAAAGCTTTTCCAACACAGGAGCAAACCATTTCGGTTAGCCGTAGGGGTGGGTTGCCGGTTCAGTTTGTTATACAAAACAACAATTTCGAAAAGCTTACCGAAGTTCTGCCCAAATTCATGGAAGAAGCAAATAAAAACCCGGCCTTCCAGGGGGTGGATATTGATCTCAAATTCAATAAGCCTGAGCTTTCGGTTACGGTTGACCGTTTGAAAGCCAGTGCGCTTGGCGTTAGTGTTGATGCTATTTCTGAAGCACTTCAACTGGCTTACAGCAACAGGCGCCTGGGTTACTTTACAAAAGAAGGGAAACAATATGAAGTAATAGGACAGGTACCGAGGGTAGACAGGAACAAACCTACCGATTTGAAAAATATTTACCTGCGCAACCAACGGGGGGAAAGTATTTCGTTAGACAACCTGGTAAGTGTTAAGGAAAGCACTACGCCGCCTACGATCTATCACTTTAACCGATATAAGTCAGCTACCATCTCAGCCGGACTTGCCCCGGGCGTAGCCCTGGGGGATGGCATTAAAGCCATGCAGGACATAGCCGATAGTATGTTGGACGATACATTTGCCACTTCACTTGCTGGCTCGTCGCGCGATTTTGCTGAAAGTTCAGGCAATACCATGTTTGCCTTTGTGCTGGCGCTGGCCCTGATATTTTTAGTACTGGCAGCACAGTTCGAAAGTTTTATTGATCCGTTCATTATTATGTTTACCGTGCCATTGGCTATTGCAGGCGCTGTGTTGTCATTATGGGTATTTGGTCAAACCTTAAATATATTTTCGCAGATTGGTATGATCATGCTGATCGGGCTGGTAACCAAGAATGGTATCCTTATTGTGGAATTTGCCAACCAGAAGCAAAGAGCCGGTATTCCAAAAGGTGAGGCGGTTATTGAAGCGGCCGTGGCCAGGTTGAGACCGATTTTAATGACCAGTCTTGCCATGTCGCTGGGTGCTTTACCTATTGCTTTATCGTTTGGCGCGGCTGCCACCAGTCGTATCCCTTTAGGTATCGTAATCGTTGGGGGTATTATATTTTCGTTGGTTTTAACCCTGTTTGTAATTCCTGCTATGTATAGTTTTCTTTCGGCAAGAAAACACGAAAGTCATATTGACGAATATTTTTTAGAAGAAAAAAGAGCCTGACCTTTTATGGAATGGAAAAGAATCATCAGCATCGTTACAATAGTATGTAGTTTTAATTTTTCGGTACAGGCGCAGCAAATGATTACGCTTCAGGAAGCGATAGCTGCCGGACTGCATAGCAATTACGACATATTATTATTAAGCAATGACTCTGTAGCCGCTGCCACAGATCAACGTTATGTTTACGGTGCTTTTTTGCCCAATATAAATGCTACCGCCGGTACACTGTGGACCACTTCTGCGCAAAAGCAAAAATATGATACCCGCGACGACGTGGAAGGATCGGGTATTAGAACAAATAATATCAATGCTTCTGTCAATTTGAACTGGACCTTATTTGACGGGTTGAAAATGTTCGCCACCAAACAAAGGATTAACGAATTGTATAATCTGGGAAGAATTAACCTCAAGGCCCAGGTGGTGAACACTACTGCTGAAATCATTAATAATTATTATCTTATTGTACGGCAGAAACAGTTGCTTAAAGCCATTGAAGAGCAAATGTCTATTAATGAAGAAAGGGTGAAGTTGGCCGACAGGAAATTATCAGTAGGGTTGGGCACCAAACCGGAACTGCTGCAGGCAAAGGTAGATCTGAATGCACAAAAAGCCGCTCACCTGGAGCAGCAAACAACCATGATACAGCTAAGAGATCAGTTGAACCAGTTGACCGGTATGCAATTGCCGGCAGTATATGAAGTGGCTGACTCCATTCCGCTTGAACTGGATTTAAATATATCGGATATTCAAAACCAGATTGAAACTACCAACCCAACTATTTTACAGGCGTTAAAAAACGCGGATATTGCAAAAATTTCGTTGAAAGAGGCTAAGGCTTCGCGATGGCCTATTGTTTCTTTTGTATCTGCTTATAGTTTTACACGTAATCAGAATCAAAATAATATTAGCCCGTTCGCCTCCACTTTCAGCCGCAATAAAGGATACAATTTTGGCTTTACCGCTACCATTCCTATACTCAACAATTTAAGTGTTAACCGAAACATACAACAGGCTAAATTAGATGTGGAATATCAGGATATTGCGGTATCCAAACAAATGAGCCTGGTAAATGTTTGGGTTAAAGTAGCGTTTAACAGTTACCAGTATCAAATCAATGCGCTTCGCCTTGAAGAAGAAAATATTGAGTTAGCAAAGGAAAACGTGATGATCGCACTGGAACGTTTTCGCCAGGGCGTATCTACCTTTTTAGAATTAAGAGAAGCCCAAAAAAGCTTAGAAGAAGCCTACGACCGCCTGATCGCGGCAAGATACAATACCAAACTTTCTGAAACGGAACTGTTGCGGTTGAAAGGGGATATCGTCAGATAATTTTAAATTTGAAATCTCAAATTTAAAATTATCACCATATTTCTTTAAAATCAATTACCGCCTTACAGTCTTCAAATGTAAACCCATGTACGATAGCGTTTCCTTTAACGGAAAGCTGGTAGGTTCCATTTTGCAATTCATAAATTTCTATTTCTTCGGTATCAGGGGTTATGATAATAAAGTAGGGTATGCCCTGCGTTTCATAAATGCCGTATTTGGTATGCCGGTCTTTTAACGCCGTGACAGGCGAAAGAATTTCTGCCACGAGGGCAGGAGGGAAGTCTAAATATTTTTTAGTGACTGCACCGCAAATGACCAGCATATCCGGCTGCAAAATGGTGTCATCGCTAACGTGGTAATCTACAGGCTGGTATACGGCGCATTTTTTACAATTTTTGAGCTGAACCCTAAACTCGCTGAGTATATTTCCTGCAATACGCTGGTGTTTGGGTATGGGCGAAGGACTCATGGCATAAGGTATACCATCAATCAATTCCCATTGACCTTCCCATTGCACGTAATCGGCATGGGTATAATGAGGCAATATTTTTACCGGTGAACTCATATAAGAATGAGGTTAAAGATACATTATTTGGCGCATACCTGTTAGATTTGCTGCGCCGCCTTTCTGCCCTGCAAATCTAACAGGTATGCTGCGCCGCCTTTCTGCCCTGCAAATCTAACAGGTATGCTGCGCCGCCTTTCCGCCCCGCAAATTTAACAGGCATGCTCATTCCTCTTCTCCCGAATTTTTTATTTGCGACAACACCGTATAGGCGTTTTTTATGATCACTGTTTTTCCGGTGAGATCATTATCCTTACTTATAATTTCTACCATTCCATCTTCTTTCATTCCTGTTTGTACCGGCAGAAGATGAAAACTATTATTTCCTTTGTCTTCCACTATAAACTCATCATTACCATACCGTACTACGGCCGCTTCAGGCACGGCCGTTACCTGTGCATTGCTTATTTTGATCCTTGCATTTATAAACATACCAGGCAACAATTGTTTGGGCTGTTGTTCAAAATGGCAGTGCACCAAAGCGCTGCGGTTGTCGTCTACATTTTTGGTTACCAGTATTATTTCGCACTCATACTCAGTGGAAGGATCATCCACAAAAGTTACCATTACTTTTTGCTTTGGCTTTACCTTGCTCAGGTCTTTCTCAAATACAGTAAGAGCGGCGTGTATGTCTGCGGGATTGATAAGTTCAAACAGCACATCCGAAGGATTTACATATTTACCTATGTTCACATTTACTTTCGAAACAAATCCATTGATAGGCGAATACAGGGGCACACTTCTCGAAATCGTGTTTTCATTCAGCTTACCGGGATCAATTCCTATCAATTGCAGCTTTTCAGTGTACCCTTTTACCAGTACTTTTTGTGAAGCATAATCCGCCTGTGCCTGCTGGTATATTTTATCGGCATTTACCTTGTTTTCATTGAGCATTTTCTGCCTATCAAAATCTTTTTCCGTGTACTGTAGTTTCGCTTTTGCTACCAGGTAGTCCTGCTGCAATTGTATCAGGCCCTGGTCTTCCATGATAGCGATCGTTTCTCCTTTGTTTACATGCATGCCCGGCAGCAGCTTCGTATTTTTCAGGTAGCCGCCCAGTGGAAAGCTGATTGAAACGATATTTTGCGGCGGCACATCAACCAGCCCATGCACTTTAAGTTCGCTGTTCAGCAATTGCTTTTGTATTATTCCGGTTTCAATACCGGCATTTTTAATTTGCTCTGCCGTAAGTGTCACCGAATTTTCAGACAAGGCACTTTGTTTTTCTTCCTGTTGTTCCCTGGGAGCGCAGGCCGGTATTAGACCCAGCCATAAAACGATATACAGATAACGCATAAATTTTATTTTCCGGTTAAGTATTCTAATTCAATAAGGGTTTGATTGTACTGATGAACGGCATCCATATAATTCAACTGAATATTCACTGCATTGTTTATAAGTACGGTCCATTCCAGGTAACTTATTTCCCCGTTCTCGAAACTCAATCTTGCCGTTTTTAAAAGCAAGTCTGACTGTTGCAATCCTGTTGTTTCATAATATTTAAGATTGTTCTCTTCCTTTTTCAATTCCGCCGTGAGCTGCAGCAGGCTATATTTTAGATATTGCGTTGTTGCTTTGGTGTGCATTTTCGCCACTTCTTCATGCACACTGCCCGCTTTAATCCTTGCTTTTACGGCGCTGTTGAACAATGGAATACCAACGGTTACATTGGCAATATGAAAACGGTTGCTGCCGCTGTAATACTTTTGGCTAACGCCATCTTCACTATGGTAACCAATGATAGACTGGTTGCTGTAGCCCACAGAAAAGTCGGGCAACAGCTTCGTTTTTTCAATACTGGTTTGTGCCGCTGCTGTTTGTTCCTTCAATTTATTGTATTGTATCTGAGGGTGGGCAGCCATGGCGGTTGTATCTGCCAACACGTTGTTTTCCTTTTTTAAAATGGTATATTCAGGAAGGAAAAGCTCACCAGTGTTGAGCAACCACTGAAGTTGCTGTTGTAATATCAGTATATCGGCATCCAATTGCTGCTGCTGCAATTGAAACTGTTGCAATTGGGCATCTGCAGTGGTTTTTTCAAGCACATTGCTTTCGCCTGCTTTTAAACGGAGGTCTGCCGATTGCTGAAAGCGGCTGTATACAGAATCCAGTCGCTGCAATAATTTCTTTCTTTCCAATCCATCAGCCAGGGTATAAAATACCAACTTAATTTCCCGTTGCAGTTCTGCCTGTCTCCAGGTGGCCAACTGTTCCTGTGCCGTTTGCTCATTTTTATACAGTTGCCGCTGCCGGCGGTATACTGCGGGCAGGTTAAAGCCCTGACTTACAAAAAAACGGGTATCATTTTTTATGCCGTTGATGCCCCCATATTCGCCACCCAACTGGGTTTTGCCGGGATCAAAAACTCCGGATCCCAATTGTTCCCAGTAATCGGATTCTTTCTTTACCGATTGTAAATTAAGATTCTGTTCACTACCCATTTTCAGCATTTCATCCAGTGTTAGCCTTTGTTGTCCCTGAGCAGAACCCAATAACAGCAAAAACAGAATTAAAGCAGCCCCAGGTTTAACACGAAGTTTTTTCTTTGCCCCCTTTTCGAACCAGCGGTACAATATAGGCAGAACGACTAAGGTTAGCAGTGTGGCGATCATTAGTCCGCCAATTACAACAGTAGCCAATGGCCGCTGCACCTCAGCACCGGCGCCCTGGCTTAATGCCATGGGCAAAAAACCCAGCGAGGCCACGCTTGCTGTCATCAATACCGGGCGCAGCCTTATTTGTGTTCCTTCCATAATAATATGTTGAATATCCTTTAATCCGCTTTGCTTCAGGCGGTTAAATTCGACAATCAATACAATGCCGTTTAATACCGCTACGCCAAACAAGGCGATAAAACCCACGCCTGCCGAAATACTAAAAGGCATACCCCTGATCCATAATGCTAATATGCCGCCAATTGTAGATAAAGGTATAGCGGAGAAAATAAGTAAGCCATACTTCAACGACCCAAACGCGAAATACAACATCACCAGTATAAGTAATAAGGCCGCAGGTACGGCAATAGATAAACGCTGTGTGGCCTCCACCAGGTTTTCAAACTGTCCGCCATATTTAATATAATAACCAGTGGGAAGCTTTATTTGCCGGCTTACTTTTTCACTCAGTTCATTTACTACTGATTCCACATCTCTTCCTCTCACATTAAAGCCCACAATAATCCTGCGTTGTGCATTTTCACGCTGGATTTGGTTAGGGCCTTCCTTTATATCAACCGATGCCACCTGATACAATGGCACCTGTAAACCGGAAGGAGTGGGGATCAGCAGTTGCTGTATGTCGGAAAGATCTTTTCGTCCTTCATCCTGCAACCGAACCACAAGGTCGTAGCGCCTTTCATTTTCATATATAATGCCTGCTGTTTCCCCGGCAAAAGCAGTGCGTATTACCTGGTTCACATCCGCTATATTTAACTGGTAATTAGCCATGGACTCCCGGTTATATTTTACCACAATCTGGGGCAGGCCTGTTACACTTTCAATGTATATATCTTTCGCGCCCTCTACGGTAGACACGATATTACCCATTTGATTGGCATAAGATGCAAGGCTGTCTAAATCCTCCCCAAAAACCTTACATACGATATCCTGCCTCGCGCCAGATATCAGTTCGTTGAACCGCATCTGCACCGGGTACTGGAAGCCATTGGTCATGCCCGGGATTTCTTCCAGCGCCTTACTCATTTTATTGGCCAGTTCATCAAAAGTTTTCGCAGAAGTCCATTCTTTTTTCGGACGTAACGTAATTATAATATCAGTCATTTCCAGCGGCATAGGATCCGTTGGAATTTCGCTGGAGCCAATACGGGTTACAATCTTTTCCACTTCCGGAAAACGGTTTTGTAAAATAGCTGTCGCCTTCTGGGTTTGCTTAATGGTTTCGGTTAATGAACTGCCGGTAAGCAAACGGGCATCTACAGCAAAATCACCTTCTTCCAGTTTGGGAATAAATTCGCCGCCCAGCCTGCTCATAATAAAGGCTGCTATCGCAAATAATATTATTGCAAAGCCTACCACCAACTTCGGAAAAGCGAGCGCCTTTTTCAATACGGGCTGGTACCATCCCTGAAGGGTTTTCATCATTTTATCAGCCCAGTTGTCTTTATGCGATATTTTTTTACTTAAAAATAACGAAGACATCATGGGCACATAGGTAAGTGAAAGTAAAAAGGCCCCGATCAATGCAAAGGAAACGGTTTGTGCCATAGGACGAAACATTTTTCCTTCAATGCCCGTAAGCGTAAGAATGGGTAAGTACACAATGAGTATAATAATTTGGCCGAATACCGCTGAGTTCATCATCTTTCCTGCCGACAATTCTACTTCATCATTAAGCCGGGCCTGGGTTATACGATTTATACCCGCAAATTGTTTATTATGCCCAAGTTTGTGCAGCACTGCTTCTACAATAATAACCGCTCCATCAACGATCAATCCAAAGTCCAGTGCACCCAGGCTCATAAGGTTACCGGATACGCCAAACAGGTTCATTAAAATGATGGCAAAGAGCATTGACAAAGGGATAACCGATGCCACAATCAAACCTGCTCTTAAATTGCCCAGGAACACTACCAGTACAAAAATAACGATGAGCGCACCTTCAAGAAGATTGGTTTTTACTGTACCAATGGCATTATCAACCATTTTAGTACGGTCGTAAAAAGTTTCCAGTACAATATCTTCGGGTAATGTTTTCCGGATCTGTTCTATTCTTGTTTTTACATTTTCTATCACCTGTGAAGCATTCGCCCCCTTCAGCATCAGCACTACAGCTCCGGATACTTCACCCTGGTCTTTGTAAGTCATGGCTCCGTACCGTATGGCATGTCCAATGCGTACTTCCGCTACATCTTTCAAATATACCGGTATGCCGGAACTGGTATGCCTTACAAATATCTTTTCCAGTTCTGCCGTAGTGGTTGCTAATCCTTCTGTACGAATAAACAGGGCCGCTGGACCTTTTTCAATATAAGCACCGCCTGAGTTTTGATTATTCTTTTCCAACGCAGTAAATACATCGGCAATAGTAACATTCATGCTTTTAAGGTGGTCTGGCTGCACAGCTATTTCATATTGTTTCAAATAGCCGCCAAAGCTGCTCACATCAGCTACGCCCGGCGTTCCAAGCAATTGTTTCCGTACAATCCAGTCTTGTATGGAACGCAGTTCAGTCAGGTCGTACTTGCCCTCATGCCCCTTTTTGGCACGTACTACATATTGATAAATTTCGCCAATACCTGTGGTTACCGGCGCCAGTTCGGGATTGCCGGCATCGGATGGTATATGTTCCCGCACGAGGTTCAGTCTTTCGCCTACCTGCTGCCTGGCCCAGTAGATATCTGTATTGTCATCAAATACTACTGTTACCACCGATAAGCCAAACCTTGAAATGGAACGCATTTCCTTTAATCCGGGAATGTTGGCGTTAGCCTGCTCCAGTGGAAACGTGATCAGCCTTTCTACTTCCGGGGCGGCCAATGAAGGCGATACGGTAATGATCTGTACCTGGTTGCTGGTAATATCGGGCAGGGCGTCAATCGGTAAATTCCTAAGGTCTATGGTACCCCACACAATAAGTGCCAGGGTTAGCAAACCTACGATCAGCTTGTTCCTTACGGAAAAGCGAATAATTGCATTTAACATTTAAAATAGTTTGGCCTGTAAATAAATAATCAATCTATATTATTCAGACCTCCCGGGGGGGTTGAAAAATACCAAAGGAAGAAAACTGTGGTTTATTCGTTTCATTGTAACAGTAAAAGACCGACGGTATCTCAACAGGCGGATCAATTTTCACTGTTGCAGGTTCACATACACAAACCGTGGTACTGAGCATATTACATTCTACGTTTCGAAAAGGCAATTGCTGATCCTGCCTAAAATCGTCGGTAACTAAAACGGGACCGAGATAATGTATTTTTATGAATGCCCCGAAGTTCATGTGGGGATCGGCTGCACGATGTTGCTGAAAATGCTGCATTAAGTAGGGAATACGCAGCAACTGGTGACATTCTGTAAATGCCAGGATATGTAAAGAAAGTAACAATATGCCGGTAAACCGTTTCACAGGGCGCAAATTACGAAACCCGTTTTATATTTCAGTGAATTGTAATTATGAGTTTCGACATGTTTCTATGTGATATTATGCAGGAATTAATTTTGGGGTTGCGTTTGCAAAATATTGATGGCTTCAGTCACTTTGGTTAGCCATTAATTGAAGGTATATTTACCTCGCGGTTATGAGGATGTTTACAATACGGCCCGCGCATCATTAATCTCCGGACTAAATCTATAATTATGAATTCCATTGAATTAAAAAGGCTGCAGGCGCCTTTAAAAGAAAGCTATCAGCAAAATCCTGAAAAGGCATACATTACTTTAAAGGCTGAAGGAAAGATCGGGGAGGGGATATCCTGCAAAGTAAATACCGGGAAGGCATTAGTGGAAGCAGGACTGCATCCTGCTACCGGTGGAAACGGGATGTTGGCGTGTTCGGGTGATATGCTTCTGGAAGCGCTTGTTGCCTGTGCCGGGGTTACTTTAAGCGCGGTTGCTACAGCTGTTGGAGTGGAAATACGGGATGGAAATATCAGGGCGGAAGGAGACCTTGATTTTCGCGGCACACTGGGCGTTTCAAAAGAAGCACCGGTGGGTTTCAAAGCCATCCGTTTGTATTTTACTTTCACTTCAAATGCAACAGGTGAACAAGTCAACAGCCTCGCTAAGTTAACAGAAAGATATTGTGTGGTTTATCAAACGCTCACTAAAGGTGTGGCAGTACAAACATTTTACGATGCATGACCATTGCAACCTGCAATATTCAGCTTTATTATTTTTTTACAGTCATATATATCTACTATAGATGCAGATGAATTCTCTTCAGAAGCTTATGAGGGAGTAATAATGGAGTTCTGACGGTAAAATGGTTAACTTTAAAAAATGATTTAGCATGACAGTGCAAACACTTGAAATTAAAACAGCGATTGAAATTCAAAAGCCCGCAGCGGTAATTTTTGAAGCCATTACGGATCCTGCTCAAATGCGCCACTATTTCATTTCGCAAAGTACCGGTAGGATGGAAGAGGGAAAACAACTGGTTTGGAACTTCCCGGAATTTGACATTGATGTTCCTGTACGGGTTGGTAAAATGTTGCAGGATCAATACGTGTCTTTCTACTGGAGGAGCGACAATCAACAGGAATTGCTGGTGGAAATATCACTTACCCCGCGGGAGAATGGCTCAACAGTTGTAACCGTAACAGAAAAAGACATGAACAATGATGAAGGCGGCATAAACTGGCTGAAAGGCAATACCGAGGGTTGGGCCAACTTTCTTGCCTGTTTAAAGGCATATCTTGAATATGGGATTAACTTACGAAAAGGAGCTTTTGATTTTCGCAGTCCACAATAGCCTCATGCCGAAACCCGTATTTGTTTTTCGCAGGCAGCAATGATAGCAGCACGGTTGGTTATTGCATCACAGTATATAAATCTTGTTTATATTTAAGGTTCAATTCTAAACTCATAAACAGATGCACAGAAAAACTTTTATAAAGAACACATTAATGGGAGCAGCAGCATTTACCGTTGTTCCCCGGCATGTATTAGGCGGAAAGGGATTTTTAGCGCCAAACGACCGTGTTAATATTGGTTATATTGGCAATGGAAAACAGTCAAGGGGTTTATTGAACGCGATATCCGGTCTTCCCGAAGTGATGACGCTGGCTGCCAGCGATGTAGATAAAAAGAAACTGGAACACTTTGTAAGTCTTGCAAAAGCCGTTAATGCAAAAAAAGCAAGTACGGATGTAACAGCATATGTCCATTACCGTGAGTTACTTGAAAGAAAAGATATTGATGGCGTAGTAATAGCAACACCTGATCACTGGCATGCCCAAATAACCGTTGATGCAGCAAAAGCCGGTAAAGATATTTATTGTGAGAAACCACTGGCTTTAACGATTGCCGAAGGCCGGGCAATGGTAAATGCAGTGCGCAAATACAAACGGGTGTTGCAAACCGGAAGCATGCAACGCTCACAATACAATTTCAGGCAGGCCGCTGAACTGGTACTGAATGGTTATATAGGACAGTTAAAAGAAATCAATGTTTCGGTAGGAGAGCCTGTAAAACAATGTGATTTACCCTCTCTGCCTGTTCCGGAATATCTTGACTGGAATATGTGGATTGGCCCGTCGTTGTACAGGGGCTATAATCCAACACTATCGCCCCCAATAGAAGACAATTCATGGGCATGGTGGCGCGGGTACAGGAATTTTGGAGGAGGATATGTTACCGATTGGGGTGCACACATGTTCGATATTGTACAATGGGCCCTGGATATGGACGATTCCGGCCCCGTTGCCTTTAACCCGCCTTCCACTCCGGAAGCAAAAACCGGGCTGTCGTTTACTTATGCCAATGGAATTGTGGTTAACCACAAACAATGGGGAGATGAAAATGCAATCCAGTTTATAGGCTCCGAAGGCACGATAGAAGTATCCAGATCTTTTTTGAGATCGAACCCGGAGCATATAGCTAAACTTCAACTAAAATCATCAGACAAAAAATTATACCATAGTGATAATCACCATCAGGATTGGATCAATGCTATTAAAAAAAGATCGAAACCTGTGGCGGATGTGGAGATCGGGCACCGGACAGCTACTGTTTGCAATGCGGTAAATATAGCCTATGAGCTGCAACGGCCGCTGAAATGGAATCCCAAAAAAGAAAAATTTGATGATGATTTCGCCAACCTTATGATTTCAAGGCCGTACCGCGCCCCATGGAATTTTAATGATTTTTAAATATTGGCTGGGTTAAAAACACATAGAAACATAGGTATACAATTGCAGAAAGCAAACCTTATGTGTACCTATGGGCCTATGATCCTATGTGTTCATATAAAAGATAAACATATAAACACATAGAAACACAGGGGCACAATAGAAGGCTCCAAATCCTAAGAGTACCTATATATCTATGACCCTACAGGCACAATCGAAGAACGCAAACCCTATGTGTGCGTTGAGATCAATTTATGAACAATCCCAAAGATAATTTGCCCATTCTGGCTTTTAAAACGCAGGTCAGCCTGGAGAAATGGCTGAAAAAAAACCATTCTACGTCCGATGGCGTATGGCTGAAGATACATAAGAAAGGGTCTGGTATCCCAACTGTTAGTTACACGCAAGCTGTTAATGAAGCATTGTGCTATGGATGGATTGACGGCTTGTTAAATCCTTTATATGAAAAGGCTTATATGATTCGCTTCACGCCGCGCCGTTCCAAAAGCATATGGTCTAAAAAGAACATTGAAAAGGTCACGCGGTTAATAAATGAAGGAAAAATGAAGCCGGCGGGGTTAAAAGAAATAGAAAGCGCAAAAGCGGACGGAAGATGGGATCAGGCTTATGATTCGCCGTCCAATATAGAAATGCCGGATGATTTTTTGAAATCACTTTCCAAAATTCCAAAAGCCAAAAAGTTTTATCTAACGCTCAACAAAGCGAATACCTATGCCATTGCCTGGCGACTGCAAACGGCCAAAAAGCCCGAAACCAGGGAAAAGCGAATGAAGACCATACTTGAGATGTTGAGCAAAGGAGAAAAATTCCATTAAAGCACCTGCCTTCGCACTTTTGCGATTCAATTGTCCGCAATCTCCAATTTGAATTTCCGGTAGCGCAAAATTTGATAACTTTGAACATCCCTTCTGTTCCTTCCTTCTTATTATCGGGCAGCGGGGCAGAACTGCGCTGAGAAAAGCCAGGGCGCCGAAAGCCGTACAGCCACTGCTGGGCAATTATCCCGCACTGGGTAAAAAGCAGCGCAAAAAATCACAAACGCAAAACTGGTGGAGTTATACAATGTCGGTCACTTGTCCCATATTGAAGCGTACCCCGCTTTAAATTACCACTCCTGAACTTTTTACAGCAATAACTATGGCAGACGCCCGGCCAAACGCCGGATTCGCATAATTTCTTTATAAACAACCAAAGAACTGTTGTATATTATGCTCACAAAAATTAAAAGCCATGAGAAATTTCATCATTCTCGTGCTTACCTCTTTTATCGGTTCTTCACTGCTTTACTTATACAGGGCCCCTGCTGATGCGTATACTTATAAATTCTCGGAGACCATAGAATCATATAAGAAGCAGTATGCATTGGGTTGTAGCCCTGATCTTTCTGATATTGACTTCAACGACAGCGCCAATATTATCCCGTTGCTTGAAGGTTGGGGAAAGCATCGTATGCCGGTGACCGTATCTAATGATAGCGCAGGCATCTATTTTCAGCAGGGCATAAACATGTACTATGGTTTCCACATTATCGAAGCATTGGCATCTTTTGAGAAAGCTGTGCAATTTGATGATGATTTTGCTATGGGTCACTGGGGTAAAGCTTTGGCTTACGGACCCAATATCAACGACTTTGGCTATGCGGCTTCACCAGAAGCATTGGCCGCTGTACAACGGGCATCTGAGTTGAGCGGTAATGGTACGCCTGTCGAAAAAGCATTGATAGCGGCTATGCAAATCCGGTATTCTGCCGATACTACACAAACAAGAAAATATTTAAACCAGTTGTATGCATCTGCCATGAAGAAAGTACATAAAGCTTTTCCCTTGAGCGCCGATGCGGCGGCGTTATATGCCGATGCGTTAATGGTGCAGCATCCGTGGGATTTGTATGACCGCCACTATAAACCCAAACCCTGGACGCCTGAGATCGTGAGTGTGCTGGAACAACTGGTAAAGCAATTTCCAGATCACCCGGGAGCCGGACATTATTACATTCATGCCATTGAGGGTTCGGAGCATCCCGAAAAAGGACTGGTAGTTGCGAACCGGCTTGGAGCTATGATGCCGGGCCTCGCCCACCTGGTACACATGCCGTCGCATATTTACATCCGATCCGGTTATTACCAAAAAGGAGTGGAGGTTAATGAAAAAGCGGTGAAAGGATATAACCAGTATTTATCTCAATATCCACCTGTTGTTAACAATGCCTTTATTTATATCGTTCACAACCTTCATATGCAGGCAAGCTGTGCTAATATGGCTGGTGATTATACAACAGCATTGAAAGTATCTGAAGATGTAAAAAATAGCTTCGACAGTTCATGGCTCGATGCCGCGGGATATTTTGGTATGTATGCACAGTACCTGTATATGACACCTTTTTTTACCCAAATCCGTTTTGGCCAATGGGATGAAATTTTGAAAACAACAGCTACCAATAATTCCAGATCATATGCTAATATTATGTGGCATTATGGCCGGGGTTTGGCCTATGCCCGCAAACAGCAGCTTGAAGTTGCCAAAATGGAACTGATGTATATGCGCGATAGTATGTCTTCCGCTTTGTTGCACGAAAGTCCCGCAGCTTTTAACCCCGGTATTGCAGCGGTACAGGTAGCTGAAAAGATTTTGGATGGTGTTATTGCAGAAGAAAGCGGTCAATATCTACTGGCAGCCCGGTTGCTGGAAGAAGCTGTGAATAAAGAAACGGTAATGCTCTACAATGAGCCAAGAGATTGGCCGCATCCCGCACGGCAATATTTGGGACGTGCTTTACTAAAAGCCAAACATTATGCCGCTGCCGAAAATGTATACAGGGAAGACCTTAAGGTAAACCCCAATAATGTATGGTCGTTAACAGGCCTGGCAGATGCATTGCAGCAACAGAAAAAAGATAAGGAAGCTAAAAAAATACAGCAGCAGGCCAAAGTCGCCCATATTGATAGTGGTGTGCAAATTACCGGATCTGTATTTTAGCAGTGTAGCTCATTAAAGCGAACAACAACGGGAAATATTACGCACTGTGATCGAATTACAAGGGAGTGCAGCGCAGTTTGATCAACCTGTAAAAGCCGGATTACAAATAGTGGGTATCAGGAGGAAAGCTTAACGTTAACCGCATTGGCGCCTTTAGGTCCCATTTCAACTTCGAAAGTTACTTTGCTGTGTTCTTTCACCGGTTCCAGTAACGAATTCACATGTACAAAAACACTTTCCTGTGTTTCTTTATCCTTAATAAATCCATAGCCTTTCGACTCATTGAAAAAGGTAACAATACCCTTACGGATGAGGTCCGCAGGATCAATATCTGCCTGCCTGCGAACGCCGATTTCTATATCTTCTACGTTAATCTTTACTTTTTTCCGGGGATCGGGAGGAGTGGACGAAAAATTACCATTCTCATCCACATAGGCAAGCATATCGTCTAAACTCTTTCCTGATTTGGAATTTTCTTTCCGTTCCTGTTTCCGCTCGGCTTTTTCTTTTTTATTTTGCTGTTTTTTCTTTTCTCTTTCTTTTTTGCTCCAGGTTTCTGCCATAAATGAAGTTTTATTTTAATGTTTAACTATTTGTTTTCAAGGGAGGAGATTTTGCAGGTAAAGCGATGAACCGCTTTGCATATTCTATCAAATGTACGAAATTTCCGGCTATATGCAGTTACTTGTTCATAACCCGCGACCGGCCATCGTTCTATAAGTTCGGCGTGCCGCATTTCCGTTTGGCAGCCTTGATGCCTACCAGGTAATTTTGTTTATTGGCGCCCATAGCAGGAGGCATACCATGCAAATTAAGGAAGTAAAAATGGATCCAAATTTTCCCAGGGAATAGTATCTTCAACCGGTACTAATTCTTTAAAATTTTAAATTCAACTCTTCTGTTCAACTGGCGGCCATCATCCGTATCGTTTGTTGCTACAGGTTTTGTTTCGCCATAGCCCTGCGAAATGATCTTACTTTCGGCTATGCCTTTAGAGAGAATATAATCTCTTACAGACCTGGCTCTGTTGTCGCTTAAAGTAAAATTATATTCATCAGAGCCTTTGCTGTCGGTGTGGGCGCTCATTTCTATTTCAATAGCCGGGTTTTCCACCAGCAGTTTTATAACCCTGTCTAATTCCACAAATGATTCGGGCCGCAGGTCCCATTTATCAAAATCGAAGAAAACGTTGTTCAAACGCACCACCTGACCAATTTCAATAGGAAACAGGTAAAGATCTTTATGTATCTCTTTATATCCCGCTTTGGTTAATGAATCTAAGTTCAGGTTTTCCGATTGCGCAAAAAACTTATCTGCGGTTGCCCTTATCAGGTAGTTTTTATCATAGGGTAACACAATTTTAAACGCGCCATCCGAAGGATTGGATATTCCATTGCCCGCCTCCATTCCATCCGGCAAAGTTTCATATAAAAGAGAAGCACTCAATGGTTGCCTGGTCTTAGCGTTATAAACATTGCCGCTGACCAATACTACTGGATCTGGTTTTTCTTTCTCCAGCAATTTAACCCGCACAATATCACTTTGACCATAGGTATCCAGATTGGTGGTTAAATAGGCATATTCACCGCCTGCATCCAGCGTAAAAAAGGCATCCCAATCCCCTGTATTGATGGGGCTACCCAGGTTTACCGGCTCGCTCCATTTTTGCCATGTTTTGTCCAGTCTTTTGGTCATCCATATATCATTATCGCCCAGGCCACCCGGCCGGTTGCTGCTAAAATACAGGGTTACACCGTCGGCCGCCAGATAAGGCGTCATTTCATCATGCTGTGGTAAATTAATTGTCTTTCCCAGTGCTTCAGGTTCTGTCCATGAACCATCGGACGTTAAAAAACATACATACAAATCATTGTCGGGGCTGCCTCTTTCGGGGGTCATATACAGTAAAAGCGTTTGCCCGTCGTGTGCCATGGTAGCGCCGGACTGGCGTCCTTTATCATATTTTTCATAGTTTTTAATGTAGAGCATATCAGGAGCGCTCCAGGTACTATCGGGCTGCAAATAACTCATACTTACACCTTTGCCTAAAAAGGCGCCTTCAGTAAATGCACCGCGTAATAAAAGTCTGTTGTTGTCGGGTGATATCCAGTAAACAGCGTTATAATGGGTGCTGTTCATAGGATAGCGCATATGCCTGGCTTCACTCCATGTACCCAGACTATCTTTTTTCGAGTACCATATATCCTGTGAATTGGGCACCGACCGGTATTTGGTATTGGCAGGATGATTTTGACAAATAAAGAACAATAGATTACCATCGGCTGATATGGTGGGTCTTAACTCCGGGAGGTCAGAATTGATATTAATGCCAAGGTTTTCAATTTTAACGATAGTGGAGGCTGTAATGATATTGGCTGCCTGGGGAACCAATGTAATTGAACTGTCGAAAGCGGTTTGCGCTGAAAGGGATTGTATACAAGCACAAATTATAAAAGAAAGGATGATCTTTTTCACAGTACCGGGTTTACTGTAAGAACGTAAATTTTACATAAATAATATATCAACGTTATAGCAGGTGCTGCATAGCTATATCTTCATGTGCAGAAGATTAATTGAGGTACGATTATTTCTTTGTTAATTTAGAAGATGATTTGATTAATTTAAATGGATCAGCATGAAAAAGTATATTTCAATACTTCTTATTTGTAGTTGGATTTTTTTAACCGGTTCATTATTTTCTCAAACGATATCCGCAGGTGTAAACGCGGGCATCAGTATTCCCCAGTTAAAAAGCAGCGGCGACAATGAGATCAGCAAGGATTATTCATCCAGGCTTGCAGCTACTTTCGGGCTGTTTGCAGATGCAGGCATAACGCAACAGTTTTCTGTTAAAGTGGCTGTTAACTACGCCGGGCAGGGTGGAAAACGACAAGGTATGCAGCCGGTTATCGCTATTCCCCCGGCATTATCGCAAATGCTGCCACCCGGAACCATGCTGTATGCCAATTTTAAAAATGAATCTGTTTTAAATTATCTCGAAATGCCGGTTACAGCCAAATTTACATGGGGTGATATACTAAAGTATTATATCAATGCCGGGCCCTATGCCGGTATTTTGTTAAGCGCTACTCAAAAAACCGAAGGCGCCAGCCAGCTCTATTTAGATAAAAAAGGCATGCAGCCATTGGGCATCCAGGGCCAACCCTTGCCTGCCCAGTCTTTTAAAGCTGATACGGATATAAAAAAAGATATTAACACGATCAATTTCGGATTTACCGGAGGAATTGGTTTAGCCTACCCGGTAGGCGGAGCAGGTGAAATTATTTTGGATGCACGTGGTGCTTACGGTTTAACGCCTATTCAAAAAGATACCAAAGCAAATGGCAAAAGCCGTACGGGAGGTTTGTTTTTAACGCTTGGATATGCATACACATTTCAACGCTGACAGGTTGAATGGGCTGATGGATGCAATCGTTGCAAGTGGATGAATTCACATTTCAATTCACTATTGTCCGACTAAAATAACATAAAAAAAGCGGTTCCGAAGAACCGCCG
>CALKHN010000095.1 GCA_937991535.1 uncultured Sphingobacteriales bacterium | reverse complement strand
GCAACCAGCCGTTTGAAAAAAGAATTATTCTATTTTTACCGGACAGCAATGATTTCAAATCAGAAATATACGCCGTTACCCATACAACTCCTGATGAATGGCTTTGCGATCGTAGCCCATGGCAAGTATTCTTTGCTTGGCCTCGTCAATCATGTTCTTCCAGCCGCAAAGAAAAAACTGTGCGGGCGGAGTATTTTGGGCGAGTTCTTCATAAATAGCATGCACGTAACCCGTTTTCCCTTCCCATTCCTGCCGTGATAAAGTGGGATAATAATGAAAATCGGGAACCTTTTCTGCCAGTTCAACCATTTCTTCATAATAGAGCAGGTTGCATTTCTCGCGACAACCAAATATGAGATGAATATGCTTGTGAGGAATATTGTGCAGATTGATATAATTAACCATGCTGCGAAAAGGTGCAATGCCCGTTCCGGTGCAGATCAGAAATAAATCTTTTTCGATGGGCTGTGGCAGGGTAAATACGCCAAGCGCCCCACGCAATATGAATTCGGAACCCTCTTTTATTTCATTGAATATATATGTAGTGCCTGCCCCACCTTCCAGCAATACAATTACCAGTTCAAACACATTGCTGCCATCGGGCCATGATGCAATGGAATAACTGCGCCATCTTCTGGCGGGCTTTTCGTGAATAGGCAGATCGAGCGTAACGAATTGCCCGGGAGTAAAATCAAAATTATCTGTATCCTGCACTTCAATCCAATACCTGCGGGTTAGGGGAGCTTCTTCCCTGATACGTGTAACTATACCTTTGCGCCAGGGTAGTAAAGCCATATACAGAATTTTTAAAAATGATAACCGTATTAATTAATACCCAATCGCTCCGGTTGCTTAAATATAAACAGTGCTATAAAGTTAAGGGATAGGGATTATAATCCCTGCATGAAAGACCAACCTTTTTGCGACGGCTAATTTGTTTGGTATTGTATTGATTTGCACATATGCAACAAAAAAGCGAAACCCGGGGGCTTCGCTATCAATGCCAAAAATGGCAGGCAATCGTACGTTAGAATAAAATAGAGATAGTCACTTTTAAGGAAGTAATATTACAGCATTTTTGTTATGGCGTGCTATTTATTGATCATTTTTTTATTTAAGATCTGCCATAACATATCCTTCAGTTCAATCAAACCTTTATGTGTGAGCGATGATATGAAAAGATGCGGAATATCAGCGGGCAATTCTTTGCTGATGGCTGCTTTTAATTCCTCATCGAGCATATCGCTTTTGCTTACGGCAATAATAAACTCCTTGTGCAGCAGTTCCGGGTTGTATTGCTCCAGTTCATTAATTAATATATCAAATTCTTTACGGTGATCTTTGCTATCGGCAGGAATAAGAAACAACAGTACAGGGTTGCGTTCAATATGCCGGAGAAAGCGATGCCCCAAACCCTTACCCTCTGCGGCCCCTTCAATAATACCGGGTAAATCGGCAATGCAAAAGCTTTTGTTATCGCGGTATGCCACCATGCCCAGGTTGGGATTAATGGTAGTAAAAGCATAATCAGCGATCCTGGGTTTGGCGGCAGTAATAGCCGATAACAGAGTGGATTTGCCTGCATTGGGAAAGCCTACTAAACCTACATCTGCCAGCACCTTTAATTCTAAAACTTTCCAGGCTTCCTGTCCGGGTTCGCCGGGCTGGGCATATTCAGGCGCCTGGTTGGTGGCTGTGGCAAAACTGGCATTGCCCAAACCTCCGCGTCCACCCTTTATCCAGATCACTTCCTGACCATCTTCCATTATCTCGGCTTCCTTTTCCTTTGTTTCTTCATCAAAGGCTATCGTGCCCAATGGCACTTCTATAACAATATCTTTTCCGGTTTTGCCCGTACAATTATTGCCGCTACCGCCTTCGCCATCTTCTGCAAGTACGTTTTTAAAGTACCGCAAATGCAAAAGGGTCCATAAGTTTTTATTACCTCTGAGAATAATATGGCCGCCCCGTCCGCCATCGCCACCATCCGGGCCGGCCTGGGGATTGTATTTGGTGCGCATAAAATGCTTACTACCGGCACCTCCATGTCCGCTGCGGCAAAATATTCGGATCTGGTCAACAAAATTTGATTTTTCCATCCTGCACTTTGGCCAAAGATATAACCTGCAATGGCATAATTGAGATATAGACAGATTTCGTTAACCATTGCATCTCATTTTACAGTTAAAATCATCTCATTTGTTGAATAGAAGTATAATATAAATATAATTAATCATTATGTATTTGTGATATGAAGGGCCAGATCACTATTTTGTTTGCACCCCTGCCATTAATTTTTTATCTTTGCGCAGCATATCCGTTCCAAACCACCTAAATACTTCAAGGTGCTGGCATATTTTGGATAAACTTAGTCTTCGCCTACTATCGGGGCGGAAATAATTGAGACACTTGTAAAACAGATCATTTCGCCTGTTGTAAAACGGGAGATTGTTCTTTCTATAATTTTTTTAACAGTTCTTCTGCAAACGAAGAGCAATAATTTTTTTTATGTTATTAGCTACTGATCTTGACGGAACATTTTTGGGAGGCCGGCAGGCAGACCGTTTAAAGTTATATCGTTTGATACGGGAGCAGGAAAATATACGCCTGATGTTTGTTACAGGGCGTGGTATTGAAAGTGTGATGCCGCTGTTAGATAACCCTGTGATTCCCGATCCGGACTATATTATTTGTGATGTTGGCGCAACCGTTTTAAACGGGCAAACCCTTGAACCGGTTCAGCCAATACAGTCGGAAATTGAAAGCCAGTGGCCGGGTACACTTGTTATCCAAAAAAGAATGCGAAAAGTAAAAGGACTTCGGTTACAGCCGGTATCGCAGCAGCGGCGCTGTTCTTTTTTTTATGATGGCCGTACGGATATTGATGCGGTAAAAAGAATTGCTGATGAAATGGGGCTGGACGTATTACTGTCTGCAGGCAGGTTCCTCGATATTCTTCCTAAGGATATTAATAAGGGATCTACGCTAAAGCGATTGGTTAAGTTAATGCACATTTCTTCCAAAGATATATTGGTAGCAGGCGATACCCTTAACGACCGGTCATTATACGATACACAGTACAAAGGGGTGGTAGTTGGCGCAGCGGAACCCGCACTGATGGATTACACCAGTGATATGCCGAATGTATTGCAGGCGACATCGCATGGCGCCGGAGGGATACTTGAATCTATGAAGCATTTCCCCGAGTTCAGTGGTTATATTAATAAGGAAGCAAACAATATACCTGAGGATGCACAGGGCGATACCCAATTGCTGGTAATGTATCACCGGTTGCCTTACGAAATGAAAGAAGTAGATGGAACAGAAAAGAAAGTGTCGCCGAAAAGTCCAAATGGAATTATTCCATCCTTGTTGGGCTTCTTCAGCAACGGGCGTACGGGGGCCTGGATTGCGTGGGAAGAAGTGCGTAGTAAAAGTATGGCTCGTGCCGACAGGTATATTGATGAAAACAAATATCCAAATCTTATTGCTTCCAGTATTCCGCTTACCAAAAAAGAAATTGAAGTTTTTTATAAATTATTTTCCAAAGAAGCATTTTGGCCGGTTATATTTTCATTCGCCGATAAAGTGAGGTTCAATCATGAGCAATGGGAGCAGTATGTAAATGTAAACCGCTTATTTGCAGAAAGGGCAGCGGCAGAGGCCGATAAAAATGCTACGGTATGGATACATGAATATAACCTGTGGATGGTTCCGGGAATATTAAGGCAGTTACGGCCGGATGTAAAAATTGGGTTCTTCCATCATACCGCCTTTCCTCCGGCCGATATTTTTAATATCATTCCATGGCGAAGAGAAATCATTGGTAGCATGCTGCAATGTGATTATATAGGGTTTCATATTCCACGGTATGTTGAAAATTTTGTGGACGTAGTAAAAAGCCATACACCGGTTAAAGTGCGTTCCGAGCAATCCTGCGCCGACAGATTTTTGACCTATAGTTGTGCATTGGGCGTAGATAAAATGACAAGAGAGATAGATGCCGGTGGCAGAATAATACGATTGGGCGCACATCCTGTAGGCATTAATATGAAAAATATCCGCCACATTTTTGAGCAGCCGGCCACGCAGGAAAAAATAAAGAAAATGCAAAAGCAAACGGATGGTAAAAAAATAATTTTATCTGTTGAGCGGCTGGATTATGTAAAAGGCCCGCTCGAAAAAATAAATGCTTTTCAATCTTTCCTGGAACGCAATCCGCAATTACATGGTAAAGTGGAATTGATTAATATTTGCACACCACCTGCTTCGGGTATGAAAGTATATGATAAAATACTGGCCGAACTGGAGCAGGCAATTGGTAAAATTAATGGTAAATATGCGCGGTTAGACTGGGTTCCCATTCGCTTCTTTTTCAGGTCGGTGCCTTTTGAGGAAGTGATTACTTATTATGCGATTGCCGATGTGGCATGGATTACACCGCTCCGGGATGGGTTGAACCTGGTAGCCAAAGAGTATATTGGCGTGCAGGGGCTTAAGCCTGCCGCTGATGGCGTATTGGTGATATCTGAATTTGCAGGCGCTTCTGTTGAATTGTCGTATGCTATCCGTACCAATCCTTATGATATTAAAGACCTGGTGCAGGGACTGGAACAGGCGCTGGCTCTGGATCAAAACGAAAAGAAGCTACGCATGGAACGTTTGTTTGAGCAGGTAACCCATTACGATATTGACAACTGGGGCAAAGCTTTTATGCATGAACTGGAAAATATACGCCGGGAAGACAGCGTAATGCAGGTACAGTAATTTCTTCTCAAATCAACGTTTTGGCTGTTCTGAAGCAGGTGCCCTTAAACAGGGCCACCTGCTCATTGCGCTGGTTGGTGATGGTAACAATGTATAGTCCGGTGCTTTTGCCGTTGTGTAACTCTTTGGCTTCTGCGGTTAATGTATCCCACAGTTTTGAAGCTTTGGTAAAAGTGATGGAAGTATCCCATGCCACAGAAAGATTGTTACGGCTGTTGCATGCAAACGCGAAGGCGCTGTCGGCCAATGAAAAAGGAATGCCGCCGTGCACTATTCCCAGTCCATTCAGCATTTCATCGCGTATTTCCATTTGTATTTTACTATAACCCTCTCCCGCCTCAAGCACTTTTATGCCCAGCCACCTGCTGAAGCTGTCCCTGTTCATTATTTCTTCTACTACTGCAATAGCAGTTTTATCATTTGTGTTGCTCATAATTTTTGTTTATCTGAAAAAATAAGTTATTTACTTCTATCGGTTGCCCAATATCCATTTCAAGAGCCTTTTATATCGCCTCGTGCTATTTAAGAACACTTAATACAGTTTGGCCAAAGGACTAATATACAGCATATAACCTGTAGTTTCCAAATGGGGCGCTTCCCAATTTTTTAGAGGATTCATTACAGGTGATTTATTTTGCAGTTGATTCAAACCTGATTTTTATTATCTTTCACCCTTGTTGACTTTCAACTCAATTCCTGCTTTCATACCGGTTTATGAAAAACGATAATCCCATATTAAATAATCCATACGAATCGCCCGTTCGGCATTATGCCACCCATCCTGGTGACGGAAGCCTTAACTATAATTGCAATTGACGAAGAAGCATGGGAAACATTATACAAACACATCTCGCATCCGATTACATATAAAAATGGAAAGAAAATCGCCGTCAGGGTGATCAGCCAGTTTGGGGAAGAAAGTACGAAAGTGATAACGCTATAAAATAAATAAGCCTTTTACCAAATAACAGAACGGACAAAACTTTGAAAATATCTTTTAACGCAGATCGAATATGGCAGTGGATATAATGGATATGGTGGAGTTTCGCAAGCTGGACAAAGATGTTTTTTCGAAGAAGATTCCATTTAAAATTTCTTTTCCCTACCTTAAATATGGATGGCTGAATGTAAATATCAGGGCTGGTGATGACAGTCTTGAATATCAGGCTGCGATTTCTAATTTAAGCGAGTTGGCGGATATAATCGCTGCAGTTGCTGATCTGCTTCCAACAGTGGGCGATTACGATAAGTATTTTCAGTCTTTAAGGACAAGAAGCCGGATAAGATTTGACCTGGAGCCGCAGCTTTATATATTTGATTTCAGAACGGTTTATGATTTTCGGGGTTACTACGCAATTCAGCTATTGATAGCAGAACAATATATGAATTACGATAGTATTGGGTATGATCAGGAAGACTTTGAAGAATTTAGTGGTTCTATTAACGGGTTCGACAATTTTAAAAAATCCATATTGCTTGCAACAGAATTACCACTCCGTTTTTTTGCAGAGCGCTTTTATTTTGCAATGGAGGATCTGTCTTTTAAAACAGGCAAGGACAGGTTTGAAGCAACCAGTGAATATCCATTGGTTGACAAACAATTAAAAAGAATCAGGAAATATCTTGATCAAAAATATTGAATGGAATCCGTGTTTTCCTGTCGCCTGTGTATTCAGATCATACTCCGGTCGAAAGCCCTTTTATATTACCGTTCCGTTAGCGTATATTCTTTCTATGGCATCTTTATATTTTTCCATGATCACCTTTCGTTTCAGGCTGAGCTTGGGGGTAACTTCTCCCGATTCCACGCTCCATTCGCGTGGGAGCAACTCAAACCGCTTTACCTGTTCTACATGGTTGAAATTTTGATTGAACTGTTCCACAATTTCTTTGTAATGCGCTATTACCGCCGGAACTTGAATGGCGCTTTCATTTGACGTGAAAGAAATATTGTTTTTTGCACACCAGTCTTTTAAATTTCCAAAGGAAGGAACAATGAGTGCGCCTACAAATTTTTGCCCGGCGCCCACTACGATAACCTGTTCAATAAAGCGTGATTCTTTCAGTTTGTTTTCAATAGCTGAAGGCGCCACGTATTTGCCACCGCTGGTTTTGAACAATTCTTTTTTACGGTCGGTGATGCGCAAAAATTTATTATCTTCAAATTCACCGATATCGCCGGTATGCAGCCAGCCATCAATAATAGCTTCTGCGGTAAGATCAGGACGTTTATAATAGCCTGCCATCATAGACGGGCCCTTTACACAGATCTCGCCATCATCCATGAGTTTTACTTCCACACCTTTAATAGGTGGTCCAACAGTTCCAAACTTCATCCCTCCCGGTTCGCGCCGGTTGACAGCTATAACGGGTGAGTTTTCTGTAGGTCCGTAGCCCTCGTACAAGGGTATCTGAGCCGCGTTAAATATACGGAGCAGCCGTTCCTGGCATGCCGCACCACCGGTAATAATGTACTTGATATTTCCTCCCAGCGCTTCGCGCCATTTGCTGAAAACAAGTTTATTGGCGACGGATAATTTAATATTATACAAGAAGCCGCCATCAACAAGGTTATCATATTTTTTCCCCAGATCAACCGCCCAGAAAAAAAGTTGCCGTTTAATACCCTTTAATTCCACTCCTTTGCCCATAATGCGTTCATATACTTTTTCGAGTAAACGGGGAACAGTGGTAAATACATCGGGTTTCACCTCCTGCAAATCGGCGCCGATGGTTTCTAAGCTTTGGGCATAATAAATACCTATGCCGCTGAACAGATAGATATAGCTTACCATTTTTTCAAAAATATGGTTCAGGGGCAGGAAACTGAGTGCCTTGTATTGCGGCTGATCATCGAAAGGAAAACTTTCTTTGGAGAAAAATACATTTTGAACAATATTGTTATGGCTGAGCATTACACCTTTTGGGGTGCCGGTTGTGCCGGAAGTATAAATAATGGTAGCCAGGTCGTCTTTTTGAATGCTGCTTTTAATGCTTTCTATTTCCGTTAATCCGGCGTCGGTGGCTTTATCCAATACTTCCGACCAGTGTTTGGCGCCGTCAATAGCATTAAAAGTGAAGATGTCTTTAACCGTGGGTATTCTGGCGCGGATACCCTGCAGCTTTTGAAGCAATTCTTCACTGCTTACAAATACATATTTTACAGCGGCATCGTTAAAGATGAATTCAACTTCGAGCGGGTTGGTGGTAGGGTAGATGGGAACCAGTATAGCCCCGGTTTGCTGTACTGCCAGGTCGGTGATCAGCCACTCGGGACGATTGTTGGAAATGATAGCGATCTTATCCCTGTTTTCCGTGGTCATATCATTGCCCGAAACATCAAGGGCCAGTAATCCGGCTGCTAATTTCAGCGAAGTTTGTTTTACTTCTTCGGTACTGTAAGGCCGCCATTGACCGTTTTCCTTTGCCACAAGCATATCCTTCTTGGGGAATTTTTCCAGTTGGTAATCAAGACAGTCAAATAATCGCAGGGGTTGAATCATAACAATCGTTGTTTGTGCTTTGGTTCAATTTAGGCAAAAAACAATAAACAAAAAAGAAAGCCTATTTATTTTGATAATATTGACCCTTTGGTAATTTAAAGACCCTTCCCCGCTGAAAATCATTGAATGTATTATACGCTCCGGGGTTGTTCTTTATCCAAGTTTGGTATTGCTCCGGGTTGATGGCTGAACCAAATATCCATTGGTTGTATGCTTCATACATTCCGGCTTCCAGTAATTGTTTGTGGTAACCGAACAACCGGAAGGGAAATTTTGCCGCATGGGATTGCAGCCAGTTTTTAATGAACCCCGTTCTTATGGCGATGAGTTTGGCAGGATCAATACCAGTTGCTGCCAATTGCGATTGACTGTTCATTGAAATAAGAAAGGCTTTCTCAAATTCATTTTTCTTTTTGCTGTCGTAGTTTTTCAGCAGATCGGGATCAGCAAAAAGCTTTTTATAACCATCAAACAGGATATTTTTTATTTCCGCCGTTCTGATGGTATAGCTTTCCAGGTTAACGAAAATTTCTCCGTAAATAAGGCTCCAAACTTTATCGGTAGTAAAATAATAATAGCGGCTGGCATTATAATAGTTACCGGGGTAATTCGGATCGGTTGCAATGCCCTTTTCCCACTGGGTGATGGCGGCATAATCTTTTTTCTGCCAGAGCAGTTCGCCATATTCACTGTACAATACACCGCTGTTGGGAAATTTTTTTAGCCCTTTGGTATATATTTTAGCGCCCTCCTTCAGCTCTTCAATAGCCCGGTATACCGTGCCCGCAATCTGGAAGCTCTGTACACCTGCTTCATCGCTTTCTACCACAGGCTTTATGGTTTCAAGTGCTTTAACAAAATCTCTTTGTAAAAAATAAGTGTAGGCTATGTCATTGAGCAGACCAATATCATTGGGCTTTTGCTGCAGGGCGCGGTTAAATACCATGATGGCATTTCCCCAGTCTCCCTTACGCATATAATCGCGGCCCGCTTGCTGCAGGGTATCGGCGTTTTGCTGTGCAAAAACAGCTATGGCAAAGAAGCTATATGCCAGTAAAAGCGTAAGTTTTTTCATGACGGTAAAGATACTGCCTGCAATAATAAAAATATTGTGAACATTTGGAAACGCTGAGCCCTGCACAACTGCGTTCCTGAAACCTGAAACTTGCATCCTGGAACTCACTCAGTCAATCAAATGCGTTAGCAGTCCGTCTCTCAACTTGGGTTCAAACCAGGTGCTTTTGGGAGGCATTACCATACCGCTGTCGGCGATATCAAACAATTGCTGGATGCTTACCGGGTATAAGCTGAATGCCACCTGCATCTCGCCGCTGTTTACCCGTTTTTCCAACTCACCCAAACCCCTTATGCCGCCTACAAAATCAATGCGTTTATCGGTACGCTGGTCCTTAATGCCCAGTACAGGATCTAAAAGATTGTTCTGCAAAATGGTTACGTCTAAGACACCAATCGGATCGTCACTATATGTGCCGGACTTTGCGGACAATTTATACCAGCGCTTATTGATATACATTCCAAAGTCATGAAGTTGCTGCGGAGCAAAAGCCGATTCAGCGGGTTCAACATCAAAAGCTTCGGTTACGCGTTCCAGAAAGGTTTCTTCGCTTAACCCGTTCAGATCTTTTACTACACGGTTATAATCCAATATACGCAGTTGCGAAGCCGGAAATAAAGTAGTCAAAAAATAATTCGCGCCTTCTGTATCGCCGGCGGCAGTAAGCCGCACTTTGGCCGCGCTTGCCGCCCGGTGGTGCCCGTCGGCAATATAGGTATGCTCCACCTTTTCTGAAAAAGTTTGCGTAATAGCGGCAATGGTTTTGTCGTCATTGATCACCCAAATGGTATGACTAATGCCATCATCGGCCACAAAATCATATACCGGTTTTTTATCTGCCTTCCATTTTTCGATCAGCGTATCCAGTTCAGCTACATTTTTATAAGCTAAAAACACATTGCCGGTTTGCGCGCCGGTGGCGGATATATGGCTGATGCGATCCTCCTCTTTTTCCGGACGGGTGAACTCATGCTTCTTTATAACATCATCTTCATAATCATCAACAGAAGAAGCACAAACCAGCCCGGTTTGGCTTTTGCCGTTCATTACCAACTGGTAAATATAATAGCAGGGTTTATTTTCGCGGAACAACACTTCACGCTGAATAAATGCATCTAAGTTGTCTTTTGCTTTTTCATAAACTTCTTTTGTATGCACATCGGTGTCTTCCGGGAGGTCAATTTCCGCTTTTGTAATATGGAGAAAAGAATTGGGATTGCCCCTTGCTTCCTCCCTTGCTTCTTTGCTGTTCAGCACGTCGTAGGGTTGCGATGCTACCTGTTTGGCATATTGTGCCTGCGGTCGCAATGCGGTAAACGGAACGATAGTTGCCATAATAATCGGTTAGAATAATTTTTGGTTAAACATGCTTCAATGCAAAATGCTGCATTACTTCCACTAAAGCGGTTACGCTGCTAAGTGGCATGGCATTGTATAGTGAAACCCTGAACCCGCCTACGCTGCGATGGCCTTTCACACCAACCATTCCTTCTTTTTTACACAGGTCGAGGAATGATTTCTCCAGTTCGGGATTTTCCATTACAAATACCACATTCATTTTACTGCGGTCTGCTTTATCAACGGTGGGCTTAAAAACGGGAATGTTGTCTAACGTATCGTAAAGCAATGCCGCTTTTTGATCGTTTGTTTTTTCGATAGCGGCTACTCCACCCTGCTCCTTTAACCAGCGAAGGGTGAGCATACAAACATATATGGCAAATACCGGAGGAGTATTGAGCATGGAGCCGTTTTCAATATGTTTGCGGTAATCCATCATAGAGGGTAACTGCCTGGTTACCCTGCCCAGGATATTTTTGTTTACTACTACCATATTTACGCCTGCCGCCCCGATGTTTTTTTGGGCGCCGGCATAGATCAGGTCAAACTGGTTGAAGTCCATTTCCCTGCTTAAAATATCACTGCTCATATCGGCTACCAATGGTACAGTAGTTTCGGGAACAAAATGCATTTGTGTTCCTTCTATGGTATTATTGGTAGTGTAATGAAAATAAGCTGAACCGGCAGGTATTTCAAAATCCCTGGGTATATAAGTATAGCCTCTGTCTTTTGAAGATGCCACAACATTTACCTGTCCAAAAAGCCGGGCTTCTTTTATGGGCTTGGTACCCCAAACGCCACAATCAAGGTAAGCGGCGGTTTCATTATCATTCAGCAGGTTCATGGGTACCTGGAAAAATTGTGTGGTAGCGCCACCGTGTAAAAACAGAACTTCGTGATCAGCGTCTAATTGCATTAACTCCTTTACCAGCGCGATGGCTTCGTCGAGCACTGCCTGGAAAAGCGGGGTGCGGTGCCCGATTTCGAGAATAGAGAGACCTGTATTGTTAAAATCAAGAATAGCCTGG
Source organism: uncultured Sphingobacteriales bacterium (assembly GCA_937991535.1). Lineage (GTDB taxonomy): Bacteria > Bacteroidota > Bacteroidia > Chitinophagales > Chitinophagaceae > Agriterribacter. The sequence goes on along the minus strand of CALKHN010000095.1, from coordinate 8,163 downwards.
CTGGCCTGTTCAAACACCTGCCGGGGCAAAATGCTGGGCCCCGCATTAAAGTTGTGTATCATTGCTTACAATTGAAAATTGATAAACCCAATTCATATTGGACCTTGCATTCGTTGAGGGCGCCAAATATACGTCAATTCCCGCAAGTTCTGCCTTTTGGATCACTGGTTTTCCAAATCCTGTCTAACACTTCAAATGCAGATTTGTCTGTTTCGGATAAGCTGATATTGGTCAGCGGCTGTAATTCCGGCTGCCCGGCATTGATCCATGCGGTATACCAAAACGAGGCTACGGCAAAAATAGACTGACGCATCCGGCGTTCCACCATGCCCTGTAAACCCCTGTCATAGGCAATGGTAAAGGCGGAAGAATATTGCCTGATAACGATACCATTTCTTTCTTCAAAAGCATATTTAAGATCGGGTGAGAATTGATGTGTAAGCAGTTTCTCAAAAGATAAAACGGTATCGGCCGCTGCGGCACTTTCCAGCACCCTTTGCCACATAAATTGTTGGGGATTGGAAAGATATTCCGCCCTGCCGATGAAATAATCGAATTCGCTTTTTGCCAGCAGTTCGGGAATCCGGCTTTCCCAAAATCCATGAATGCCCTGCTGCCCCGTTTGCTGGCCGTTGTAGTTGCTGTGAGCGTGCAATGGTACATGGGCATCGGCTATATAATGTCCTATTTCGGCAGAAAGCTTGAGTATAGCAACCTGGTTTTTTTCACTGAACGCTTTGGTAAGCCTTTGCAGCATAATATTGATCCACCAGGGAACGATGCCATGTGCCATCAAACTGTCCTCACCGTATTTTTCCACGGCCATATACCATGGACGAGGCAGACTGTCAAAAGGATACAACCCGTAGTGGTTCAGATCAATATAATGCCGGGCGCCCTCGGCGGTAACCATATACCTTCTTTTATCCGGATCAACGGCATGTTCCGTTATAAAATCAATATGGGGTTTGTAAAACACCATCATGGCGGGAGGCAGCAGGAATACGGCGTGGTGATTGATTTCTTTATGAGCGTAAAAGCCCCAGCAAAATGCGTGCTGACAGATAATAGCTGAGCAGGCCAGCAACAATAATTTTTGGTGCATAGTGGTTAGCGGTTAGGTGGTGAAAGATGAAAAATTGTGTATATAAATATACAATGAAAAATACAGGATTAAGTATTTAAAGCGCAAACACTATCAGAAAAGTGATTCCATTTTATTTACTTTTTTTTCTTTTACTTTTTCTCTTGAAAGAAAAAGTAACAAAAAGTTCAAGCACGGATGATGATACAACACATCCGTGCACACGCCCTGATTTAGCTTTTGTACAACTGTAACTTCAGCCATTTATCATTTTTCACCGCTATGCTTTCGCTCCTGCCTTTTCATGCGCTGCAGAAAGTTCCTTCAAGGTTTCGCGCATTGATTTAAAGGTTAAATTGCTTCAGTAAAAGAAATAAGGCGGAATGGCAAATTATGTGTTAGATGGTTTTGCATTGCTTGTATTTTTCCGTGGTGAGTCCGGTACGGACATCGTTGCGCAATTATTAAATGATGCAGCAGAAGATAAACATGATCTGCCCCGCTGATTGTGCATCCAGCCATATTTTATTAGTAGCATTAAATGCCCTGCTTTCTTACATACCTGGTAAGAATAACAATGGTTTGTCCTTCTATCTTCCCTTCAATCTGCTCTGTATTGTCTTCCACAATGCGAATGTTTTTTACCACCGTTCCCATCTTAGCATTCAGGGTTGAGCCCTTTACATCAAGAGACTTTATTAAAACCACAGTATCGCCGCTCTGCAACAACTGCCCGTTACAATCTTTGTGAAGTTCTACCGTGGCGTCATTTTCGTGGTCGCCTGTAGCTTTAGCCCAGGCAAGCGTTTCATCATCTAAGTAAATCATATCTAAATTGTCGGCCGCCCAGCTTTCATTGCGCAGCCGGTTCAGCATACGCCATGCCACCACCTGTACGCCCGGAACTTCACTCCACATGCTTTCCGATAAGCAATACCAGTGGCCGCTGTTAAGCTCCGCTTTCTTCTCAACCTGTGTACGGCATACGTTGCAGAGCATAATACAATCCTCTGCATCCCCGTTTTGCTGCGGAAGTACTTCATATATTTGTATATCCTCACCAGATTTACATAACTCACATTTGTTTTCGCATCTTGCCAGTAGTAATGCTTCCAGTTTCATGCTTTCTTTTTTGATCAGGTGCGCGAAGATAATTCTTTTAATATACTCCGTCCGAGGCGTCCATTTCAACGCGTTTTCCGACACATATGAAATTGATAAGAGACTTGTAAATACATCATGGCCGGCGACAGCAGGGATGCCGCACGATGAGTTGATTTCTTTATGGGCGTAAAAACCCCGGCAAAATGCATGCTGGCAAACAAGTGTATTTGTAGAAAGTTTCCCCAATTAAATGAAATGTTAATTAACGGGGGCAGTCGTCTTTAATATCTCTTGTACTGTCTCTACCATTATTAGTGCTACTCCAAAATTAATAAGTGTTCCTAAAAGATAGTATGCGGGATTAGCTTTGATCTCTTCTTTTCGAACAAATTCCTTAGCACCAAAAATAATAGCCAGTGCACTGAATTCCTTGTTCATTACAAATACAAAAATGATTATGTGCTCAAAAAAGCCAATCCAAAAACCGAGGTCTCTGAATAATTTTGCCTTTTGAGCAGGTTCTTGTGCAATACTTTTCTTCAACTTCGGAATTCCTCTGCGTATCAAAACAGTAGAAATGATCAACGATAACAGGAATGTCATAACTATTAAGCCATATTTGAAAAAAATGCTGATCATCGCACATTTTGTTGACAAAATATTTTTATCAATTTTTTGCTGCTAAAATTAAATTTACCGTTTTTTGAGCATTTATAATATATATCGCCTTGCTTCGTTGTATTGCATCCCATACTGATTGGGGATATTTGCTTAGTTGATTTGCAATCTCTTTTTGAGTAAGTCCCGTATTCAGCAAATTGAATACCTTTCGCTGGTATTCGCTCATGTCATTGATCAATACGTTACTGATTTCACAAAGAGAATCAAGGCTTTTATCCAGGACTATATTGCCCAGTTGCCATGAAGCATAATTATCGTTTGCTTTCAATAGAGCAATGGCCGTACTGGCTTTTTTAAAAATCATACCCCCGATTTTTCGGATATCTTCGGATTCCGTTGAAATTTTACCCTTTACTGCCGCAAATCGAATAGTGGTAAGGGGGTAAAATGTGTTTTGAATTATCTTAATAATATTGTAAAGATTACGAGGTGAATGAAATAAACCGGCAATCTCGTCGCCATAGCTGATGCTAAGTGGAAGTGCGATATCCTTACTGAACTCTGTGTTTAGTTGCATAAGCGTTGCTTCGAGGAGCTTCATTTTTTCGTTGATCGCTTTAGGGGGTAATTCCGTAGACCTCCGGATATCTATTAGCAGCAAAAAATATGTATTTTTCAAGTTTGTCATGGTCAATCTATTTACATTGATTATACTAAAGTAAATCTTTTTACATTGATTTTATTTAAATAAATCATTTTACATTGAGCAGGTAATCCCGGGCGATCCGGCGCTGTGATGCGAATGATCAAAAGGAGAGCCGGAGAATGCACATGGGCTGCCGGATGGGAGCGGAAAGCCCGGTGAGGATTTGTGCACAGGGAACTGTGCCGGACTTGAAGCGCACAGCCGGAACAGCAGTTGATGACTGTGCTGCTGTTCACAGCCCCAATTCCTTTTTGATATATCCTGATGTACCTGCGATTTTAAATTTTTATCCGGGCTCCTGTCTGAAAAATTATTATGGTTGATTAGTAGCCCTGGCAGTCGTGTCTTCATCAATATTTGTTACGCCCCCTGATATGGCAAATTTCATAGCATTGGCGGAGCTCACATCTGTTAATAGCCGGATCCTGTCTCGTTTTACAAAATAAAGATGCCCGGCAAAAGCATAGGACTGGGGAACATATACAGCCACAAATTCGTTCAGCCCAAATTCCTGCACTTCCTGTTGGGTTATAAATCCAATTTGCCACACATCCGCCGCGGAAACGGATACCAGTATTGCTTTGTCGAATTTTCTTTTGTTACCGGCGAAAGCCTCAAAAAAATCTTTCAGTGTAGTATAAATTATTTTTATACCCGGCGTTTTTTGCAGTATGCTGTCAAACAATTCCACCAGCTTTCCTACTACGAAGGAAGACGATACATAGCCTACTAAAAAAATAATCAGCAGCGCTACAATAAATCCCATGCCCGGCAGGTAGTAAGTAGAAAACTCGGGGATTATACTTTCAAAAATATCGGGCAGAATTCTGTCTACAAAATAGAATAAGGAAGTTAATGCCCAGATTGTTATAACAATAGGTGCAAGAATAATTAACCCTTGTAAAAAAATCTGTAATAAACTTTTTAACCATTTTTTTGTAGCCATCGAATAAGTTTTAGAGATGTAAAATTAACTTAAGCTGTATAAAGTAGCTGTATGGGTTATATTAAAGGTTTTGGTTAACCGTAAAAATAAAGTGAAGTAATTGTTTTGTGATGTAGCCCTGGTTTAAGGGCGGCAGGGCCTGATTTTATGCACGCTAAGCATACACATATGGATCGTTGCGGATGATTTCCGGCTGCTATACCATAAAACATACTTATCGGCTTTAAGGCCTTGCGGAAGATTATCCTGTGTTTTCCGTTCATCAAAAAATAGGTAAAAAAACGCAGGAAACTTTGGTAACAAAAAAAGTTTCCATAGTTTTGTCCCCGATTTGGAAGTTATGGAGATACAGGAAAGAATAGCGCAGAAGGCGCACGATTTGTTTTTGAGATACGGGATCCGCAGCATAAGCATGGATGAAATCGCATCTCAACTGGGCATCAGTAAGAAAACCATTTACCAGTTTTATGCCGATAAGGATGCCCTGGTGGATAGTGCGATAGATATAGTGGTGAGCAGTAATACCAATGAATGTTGCATTCACAGGGAAGAAAGTGAAAACCCGGTTCATGAAATTTTGGTGGCTACCGATATGGTGCAGGAAATGCTGAAGACGATGAATCCTACGATCATGTACGACCTGCAGAAATATCACCCCGCCGCCTATAAGAAGATAGCCGACCATAAGAATGACTTTTTATATAAACTGATAAAGGAAAACCTGGAACGGGGTATTGCTGTTGAGTTGTATCGCCCCGAAATCGACACCGAGATCATGTCGCGATTCAGGCTTGCTTCCGTATTCATGATGTTCAGCCCCGATCTTTATCCCCTTGGTAAATACAATTTAGGTGCCGTAATAGGGGAAGTAACGATCCATTTTTTATATGGTATCACCACCGCCAAAGGGCAAAAACTCCTTCAGAAATATCTTTTGAAACGTCAAAAAAATTAATAATAAAACAAGTTATAAAATTTTACAGCGATCACTATAAAATTTTATAGCGTTAATAACTGACCAAACTAAAAAATAAACAGATGAAAGAATGGAAACCGGCAAGGTGGGGATTAATGGTACTTGTGGCGATATCTTCAACAGGTATACAGGCACAGCAAAAGCCATCGCCTGAAGTGCATGTTTTTTCAATACAACAGGCGCTGGACTACGCGAAGCAAAATAATGTGCAGGTAAAAAATGCCTTGCTGGATATACAGATCCAGGAACAAACCAACCGGGAGTTTACCGGCACGGCATATCCGCAGATCAGCGCCAATGGATCGCTGGTATATAATGCAAAACTTCCCGTAAGTCTTGTTCCGGCAGAATTTTTTGGCGGGCAGGCCGGTACGTTTGAAAAGCTGGCATTTGGTGTAAAATGGGGAGCAACGGGTGGGGTATCGCTGAACCAGATATTGTTCGACGGGCAGGTATTTGTAGGATTACAGGCAAGAGAAACCTTAATCAAATTTCAGGAAAAGAAAGCTGAAATAACGGAAGAAACCATAAGAGCCAACATATACAAAATATATTATCAGCTAATAGCGAGCAAAACGCAGATAGAATTGCTGGATGCGAATATTGAGCTACTGAATAAATTACAGCACGATACCAGGATAATGCATGAAAACGGCTTCGCTGAAAAATTAGACCTCGACAAGTTATCGGTTCAATTGGCTAATCTCCAAACTGAAAAAGTAAGTGCATTGAGTCAGATACAAAATGGTTACCTGGGTCTGAAAGTTCTAATGGGTATGCCTGTTAAAGATTCTTTGATGCTTACGGATTCATTAGATGATGAACAGATTAAAAATGGTATCCTGGAACTGAGTGATTTTGACTATACGCAGCGCAAAGATTATCAGTATGCCAATCTTGGCGTTGCCCTGGGAGAATATGATGTACGCAGGTATAAATTGGCTAAACTGCCTACCCTGTCGCTGAATGGATACTACAATAAGAACGCCCAGCGCAACAAATTTGATTTTTTGCAAAAAGGCGACTGGTTTGATATTTCCGCCTTTACACTACATCTCAATATTCCCATATTCACAGGCATGGCGGCCAACGCACGGATTGCCAAAGCCAAAATTGCCCTGGAGCAAACCGTTAACCAGCGGGAAGCACTGAAAATTAATATTGATAACGAGATTGAAACCGCACGGAACAACTTTAATACGGCGGTTTCCACCATGGATTACCAAAAGAAAAATATGGAACTGGCGGAAACGGTGTTTCAGCAAACGAGGAAAAAGTTTGAGATCGGTACGGGTTCCAACACAGAGATCACACAGGCGCAAACCGATATGAAAGCCGCACAAACCAACTATATAAATGCTTTATATAACGCCATAATTGCAAGGGTAGATTATATAAAAGCAACGGGGAGATTGTAATTGTTTTTTTAATATAACTATTGAATGACTTATAAAATCAGGTATATGCAAAACGTTTTAAAAACAGCTTCAGTAATAACAGTATTGGTATTATTGACGGCATGTGGTGGAACAACTGTTAAAGTTGAAAAAGGAAAAGACAAAATTGTTGCTGAGAAAAAGGCGAAGTTGGATAAAATGAAAGATGATCAAAAAGCGCTGAACAATAAAATTGTCGCTTTGGAAGAGGAGATCATAGCACTCGACCCTTCGCAGAAGAAAGAGAATGCGAAACTTGTGGCAATAGCACCACTTGAAACAGGAGATTTTACGCATTATATAGATCTCCAGGGCCGAATAGACGCTATCAATATCGCCTATGTGGCGCCACGCGGACAAGGTGGAATGGTAAAGGCTATTTATATTAAACAGGGCGACAATGTAAAGAAAGGTCAACTGCTCTTAAAGCTGGATGATGCTATGGCACAAAAGCAAATTGACCAGTTGAACTCACAACTGGCCTATGCAAAGGATATTTTAAAGCGTCAGCAAAATCTGTGGGATCAAAATATAGGTACCGAAGTGCAATTGCTGAGCGCAAAGAACAATGTGGAATCCATTGAAAAACAAATTGCCACTGCAAAAGAGCAATCTTCTTTTTCTAATGTATATGCTGAAATGCCGGGTGTTGCGGAAACGGTGAATGTGAAAGTAGGCGAATTTTTCCAGGGTGGTCCTCAAATACGTATTGTTAATACGAGCGATCTTAAAATTGTAACCCAGGTGCCTGAAAATTATTTAGACCGTGTGGGGGTTGGAAGTAAGGTGATCGTTAATTTTCCCGACCTGGGAAATAAAACCTTTACTACAAAAGTATCGGTAGCCGGTAAGCTGATTGATCCCAACAGCCGCTCATTTTATATTGAAGCGAAAATGCCTGTTGATAAATCACTTCGGCCAAACCAGATTGCCCTGGTTAAAATTCAGGATTACACGGCTAAAGATGTGATCACCATTCCCGTAAACACCATGCAAAATGATGATAAAGGAAAATTTGTAATGGTAGCGGTAAAGGAGAACGACAAATGGATTGCACGCAAGAAGCCTGTTGAAATAGGACAACTGTATGGCGATAAAGTGGAAGTGAAATCTGGTTTGAAAGTGGGTGAACAAATTATTACAGATGGCTTCCAGGGACTGTATGAGGGTCAGCCGCTTACAACAAATACGATTTAGCAGGGAGAGGAGGTGAGAAGAGAGAGGTGAGAAGAGAGAAGAGAAAGGTCTCATGTATAAGAAAGGGTCCTGTAAAAGTGTAAATTGAAGGTT
>CALKHN010000094.1 GCA_937991535.1 uncultured Sphingobacteriales bacterium | reverse complement strand
TGAAGGATAAAAAGGATCGGGAAGAAAAACTAGCCAAAGAAAAGGAAGAAAAGGAACGCATCGAAAAAGAAGTGAAGGATAAAAAGGATCGGGAAGAAAAACTAGCCAAAGAAAAGGAAGAAAAGGACCGCATCGAAAAAGAAGTGAAGGATAAAAAGGATCGGGAAGAAAAACTGGCCAAAGAAAAGGAAGAAAAAGAACACATCGAAAAAGAAGTGAAGGATGAAAAAGCCGGGAGCAAAAAACCGTCCATGGAAAAATCAGAAAAGCAAGGTGCTGAAAAGGACACTAAAAAAGACCAGGATAAACCCGCGAAAGATCGTGTAAAACAAAAGGGTCTAAAAGCATAATGGCAGGTCACGCTTTGGATGACTGCACCTCGTTCGGAATCGGATTTTTTTTGAAATCCGTTTGTTTTGGGCGGGGTCTGCATTTTAGCAATGGGCACAGCCATGCCACCCACGCGAAATGTAAATCTCGCCCACTTGCCGCGAAGTCCTTATTGGAGCAGGTTGCCCCCGCCGTAACCGAAAAAAAACTTTTCAATTTCAGAAATAAATGAATAGGTTTGGAAACCATTTCAGTCTGCACCCTGTACAATACCCAATATTCGGCCCATCCAATATCAATGTATTTATTTCCCGGTATTGCGTATTCGTTGAGTTGTAAATTCATCTGTACTGCAATTATCACTGTACCGGCAAAGCAAAGCCGTTTATAAACGCTTAGAAACGTTTTAAGCGTTTATAAATACTTAAAAATGTTTTTTTATTGCGTAAAGCAAAGAGTTGTGCGTCAGCATTTCCGGCCACCTACCATGACATCGGCAGACAAGAACTACTTGACAACTTTAACTTTTTAATCCAAAACGCTTGTTTCCTAAATAAGAAACTTTTATCTTTGCTTCAAAATTAGCATTTGAATGGATGACTATAAATTTCGAGTTCAGTTTTTAGAAGAAGCAAAGGACTTTTTGGATGGACTTGACGAAAAAGCAAGAGATAAAATAGTTTATAATATTTGGAAATCCAGGAGCATAAACGACAAAGAACTTTTCAAGAAACTACAAGACGAAATTTGGGAGTTTAGAACGAAATTCAACAAGACTTATTACCGACTTTTTGCATTTTGGGATAAAACCGACAAGGCAGACACGGTTGTAATTTCAACTCACGGGCTGATTAAGAAAACGGATAAAATTCCCAAGAGTGAGATTGACCGAGCTGAAAAATCAAGAGAAAAATATTTTAATGACAAAAACAAGAAGAAATGAAGACATATAGTTTAGAAGATTTGACCGACAAATATATCGGGAAAAAAGGAACGAAAAAACGTGACGAATTTGAAAACGAACTTCGTCTTGATCTTTTAGGGCAAGCCATCAAACAAGCTCGACAAGAACGTAACTTGACACAAGAAGAATTAGGCAAACTTGTTGGTGTGAAAAAAGCACAGATTTCAAAAATTGAGAACAGTACGACTGACGCAAGATTCACGACTATACTGAAAGTGTTTGAAGCATTAGGCGCGAAAGTGAATTTTAACGTAGAGCTGAATAAAAGAAAATTTGCTTACTGACAAATATGCCGAACGCACAACAGGCTGGCAAAAATGCGGGCAGACGAAAAACGTTCTTCAACTTTTGGTTCTTTGTTTTAGCTTTTGTTCCGGCTGACCGAACGCTATCGGCAAAAACCATAACTTGTACTTAAAATAAATAACCAACTCCAGTTGCCGGGCGGGACGGAAGGCTATTATCCGCACTTCGCCAACCTGTAACGTTGTATGCAATTAAAACAAACGAAAATCAATGATAAAAAGAATTAGTATTACGACATTATTCTTTTCAATTTCACTAATTGTATTTGGACAAGAACTACCGAAAGAAAAGACTGAAAATCATCAACAAATTAGTGGAACAAACATTTTTATGATTCCACCAGATTCTTTTCAACCATCTAACAACTTTAAAGGTTTTCAAAATCCTAGCGACCAAACTTCTATGATTATGACAATGGAAATTCTTGGACCATATTCAGAAGTTACCAAAGGATTTAATTCCGAAATACTAAAAACAAGAGGAATGGAATTAAAGGAGAAAAAGGAAATCAAAGTGGCTGAATTTAATGGTTTACTAATTGAATTAGACCAACCAGCCAATGAAATGGTATTTTCAAAACAAATCTTAATTTACGGAAACGAAAACTCGACAACATTAATAAATGGAGTTTACTTAAAAGATTCATTACAATTAGGAGAGAAAATTAAGCAAAGTGTTTTAACGACTATTGTTGAATCTAACTTAAAAATAAATCCAAGAGAAGCATTGAACTACACTTTGGACGAAAATGTAGGTTCTTTAAAATTTAAAGCAGTAATAGGAAATGGAATGTTATTTAATCGAGATTTGATAACACCTACTGAAAGTTTTGACAAAGCAACTTTGCTGACCGACAAATCGTTTACAAAAGTAGATATTGAAAACAAAAAGATATTTTGCATATCAAGGTTAAAAAAATATTCTGAAGACTATTCTGTGATTACAAGTAAAGGAATCAATGAAATAGAGATTGACAACTTAAAAGGGTTTGAACTTTTCGCAAAAAGCAATGACAAGAAAAATGAAGAAATGTATCAAGTGATTTTGTTTGACGAAAGCGGAGGTTATTATTTATTTGTTGGAACATATATGGAAGAAAGTGAAAGAGCAATTTCCGACATAAAAAACATAATAAAGACATTTAAAAGAAATAAATAACTGCACACAGGTAGGTTGGCACAAATGCGGGACGGAAAACGTTCGTCAACTTTTGGTTCTTTGTTTTGGCTTTTGTACCGGCTGACGGAATGCTATCGGCAAATTCTATAACTTGTACATTAATTAAATAATCAACTTCGGTATACCGGGCGGGACGGATCGCTATTATCCGTACTTCGCCAACCTTTACCGTTAGCGATCAGGCTAAGGTGACCGTAGATTCTAATAAGCTAAATACCACAGAATGTTAAATAGAACTTTCGCACCCTTTCCAATTTTGAGAACGGAAAGGCTTACCCTCAGACAACTAGTAATTAATGACGAACAAGAAATTTTCATTTTGCGCTCTGATAGTGAAATAAATAAATATCTTGACAGACAAGTAAGCAATACTATTGATGATGCAAGGAATTTTATAAATAAGGTTAATGAGAATATTAATAAAAATGACTCTTTATATTGGGCAATAACTTTGAGTGACAAAAACATATTGGTTGGGACAATTTGTCTTTTTAACTTTTCAGATGAAAATGACAAGTGTGAAATCGGCTATGAACTTTTGACAAACTTTCAACGACAAGGAATAATGAAGGAGGCTGTAGAAAAAGTTATCGACTATGCATTCAATACAATTAAAGTTCAAAAAATTGAAGCATTCTTTCATAGGGATAATCTGAGTTCTATAAGACTGCTGAATAAATTTTCGTTTAAGCAATCAAATGAACTTGATAAAGCAACTCCTGAATTAATATGTTACCATCTGACAAGTTCAATTGACAATCTTAAATAAAAAATTCGCTGAAAAGCCCGACTCGCTAACATGGGGTTTTCTGCTATGCTGGCTGAAGAATATGAACTCATCGACATATCGCTAAGCAGTTGAAGTCCCGGATGGACGAATAAAGCCCAGCTTTAGTTCTTAATATTTATCTTTAGCAAAAAACCGATCAACGGTCCCGGCGGACGGATTTCTATTTCCCCACCATCGGCAATACCTGTTCGTTAACTGCAACCCAATCCCACACACTTTGCGGCTTAAATAGATATTTTAACGACCTTGCATTTATGGACAAAACAATAAAAAATAACAAAGGTTGGGCAGCAGGACTGTTGACGGCAATTGCAGCTTCACTTTGTTGCATTACACCAACTTTAGCATTATTGGGTGGTGCAACCGGACTTGTTTCTTCATTTTCGTGGATTGAACCTTTCAGACCTTATTTAATCGGACTGACTGTTTTAGGATACAAAGTAGTTTCACAAACCGTAACCAATAACCAATGATTAAAACTATCATACTTCAATCAATAATTACCTGCCCTGTTTGTGGACACAGACAAGAAGAAACAATGCCAACAAACGCTTGCCAGTATTTTTATGAATGTAAAGGCTGCAAGGCAAGGATCAGGCCAAAACAAGGCGACTGTTGTGTTTATTGCAGTTACGGGACAATAAAGTGTCCATCTATTCAATTGGGCAAATCTTGTTGCTGACAGGGAAGGGAAGACGGCTAACAGGCTTGGCAAAAATGCGGGCATAGTGTCGCGCCGGGGTCTGCATTTTAGCAATGGGCACAGCCATGCCACCCCCGCGAAATGTAAATCTCGCCCACTTGTCGCGAAGTCCTTATTGGAGCAGGTTGCCCCTGCCGAACCGAAAAAAAACTTTTCAATTTCAGAAATAAATGAATAGGTTTGGAAACCATTTCAGTCTGCACCCTGTACAATACCCAATATTCGGCCCATCCAATATCAATGTATTTATTTCCCGGTATTGCGTATTCGTTGAGTTGTAAATTCATCTGTACTGCAATTATCACTGTACCGGCAAAGCAAAGCCGTTTATAAACGCTTAGAAACGTTTTAAGCGTTTATAAATACTTAAAAATGTTTTTTTATTGGGTAAAGCAAAGCGTTATACGACAGCCTATCAAACAAACCGCATAAAAAAGACTATGAACAAAATTAAAATTCTGATATTATTATTTTTAGGGATCTCAACTTTTACTTACGCACAAAATTGTAACTGCGAAAGTAACTTTCAGTGGGTAAAGAAAACTTTTGAAGAGAATGATGCAGGATTTCAATACGTGATTGACAAAAAAGGGCTTTCAGCATATAATGCTCATAACACAGAATTTTTAAATAAAATAAGAAATGTAAAATCTGATGTTGAGTGCACTCAAACAATCTATCAATGGCTTAAGTTTTTCCGTTCAGGACACATTGCAATTTCTCCCTATCAAACACAAAACACTTCTCAAACGAATAATAATTCAAAACTCAAGGATTCAAAACCCTGGGAATCTGTAAAAGTTGATTTTAAGAAATTTGAAAAATATATCAATTCCAAAAAAGAAGCAGACATTGAAGGAATTTGGGAGACAAGTTCGTATGTGATTGCGGTAAAAAAGTTTGATAATGTTTACAAAGGTTTTATTGTTAGCGCAAAAGGTTTAGAAAATTGGAAGCCAAACGATTTAAAATTTCAAATTGGCGCGGATAAAAAATCAGGAACTTATTATTTACGAAACAAGAATTCTCAAGAAGTAAAAAATGTAGAACTTATTGGGAAAAACTACTTGGTTATTGATGAATTTACATTAAAAAGAGTTTCGCCAAAATTTGAAAATGACAAAGCAATTGACACTTATTTTAAATCTGTCGCTACTCAAAAACCATTTTTGGAAGAAATTAACAACTCAACTCTTTTGTTGCGTATTCCAACTTTTGACGGTTCGGAAAAAAAATATATTGACAGCGTTTTAGATGCAAATAAGCAGAAAATTGAAAGCAAAGAAAATCTAATTATTGATTTGAGAAATAACGGTGGCGGAAGTGACAATAGTTATTCTCGGCTTATTCCATATATTTATACTAATCCAATAAGAACCGTAAGAACACAAATGTATTCAACCGAATTGAATAACAAAAGAATGTTGGATTTGTATGAAAATTACGAAAAATATGGCATATCTAAAGAAGATAGAGAATTTCTAAAAAAAGCTTATGATAAGTTAAATGCCAATTTAGGAAAGTTTGTAACGATACAGGGAAATGATGATGGGCAAATAATCAGTGAAGAAAAATTGGATAAGGTTCTTCCCTACCCAAAAAATATTGGTATTATCATTAACAATAATAATGGAAGCACAACCGAACAATTTTTACTCGCCGCAAAACAAAGTAAAAAAGTAAAACTTTTTGGAACTACAACAATGGGAGTTTTAGATATTTCCAATATGAATTTTGTGGATTCGCCTTGTAAAGAATTTCAGTTGGGATATTCTCTTTCAAAAAGTTTGAGGATTCCTGATATGGCAATTGACGAAAAAGGAATTCAGCCTGATTATTATATTGATAAAAGCATTCCTGAATATAAATGGGTTGACTTTGTGAATGGAATATTAAATGAAAAATAAAAGGCCGTCAATAACTAAGCTTTCGTTTCGTCCGCAGGACGAGAAATGAAAGCGATGTTGAACGAAACCTATGGTTGCCGCTTTTACATTATGGAGTTGCCGTTCTTTGAAGTGGAGGTATTGTGCAGACCGGGCAGGTCTGATTTTGAGGTAGAGCAGTTCGGGGATCGGAGTTTCTGATTTTCTTTGGCTATAGAATACAAGATCCCTTACCCGTAAAACTTAACTTACAGGAACAGGTTGTTTTTCCGGTAAACCCGCCTGTCGGACGGGCAGGTATTGTGATGGTGGTCCCCGTTTGCCAAACATCTCAATAGTAACCAGCATACCGGTTTTGCAACAGGGACAGCGATGCAACTGTATTTTAGCTGCCGCGGTAGGTTTAACAGTGATTTTCAACTCTTGTTGCAACTGCTGTAGTTTGCCCCGCTTCCAGGTGCTGCTTAATATTCCGTAATGCCGTATGCGTACAAATCTTCGCGGAAGTATATGTTGGGCAAACCGCCTTGTAAATTCAGCATTACTTAAGGTCATCTGCTTTGGAATGCTGCCATTACGGTAGTCCTTATAGCCAAAGGTTACATCCGCCGGTGTCACATTTTGTATGCGGTGGTTGCTGATAGCTACTTTATGAGTATATCTGCCTAAGTATTCAATAACCTGTTTTGGTCCGCCAAAAGGACGCTTGGCATATACCACCCAGTCTTTTGTAAATAAGCTGTCTGTTTGCATCTGGTCTTTTATGCCAGATGCTCTTAACTGATGTATATATTTTGCCCTGAACACTTTGCTCAGTGCTTTTACCGCAAACAGGTATTTGTTACTGCGTAACTGTTTTTGCCACCTGCCTTTTTGATCTACGCCTCCCCCCGGCACTATACAATGCAGGTGCGGGTGCAGGCTCAGGTCTTGCCCCCAGGTGTGCAGCACGGCTATCATCCCCATTTGTATGCCCTGCTGCTTACCGAACTGATGTATGGTTTGCCATACCGCACTAAACAATACATCATAGAACATTTTGGGCTGATGCAAAGCAAGGCTGTTCAGTTCCTGTGGTAGCGTGAACACTACATGATAATAGGTGCAGGGCAACAGTTCCTGCTCCCGCTTTTGTATCCACTCCTCCCGTTTATGCCCCTGGCATTTAGGACAATGCCGGTTGCGGCAACTGTTATAGCTGATATGTATTACGCCACAGTCGGTACATACATCCACATGACCTCCCAATGCCGATGTACGGCACTGTTGCAGAGCGCGCAAGGTCTTTTGCTGATGAACCCTAAAGGCTGGTGAGGCTATATCGGTGCGGCGTAATACATCGGCTACTTCCCAGCGCGACTGCATAAAGCAAATACTTTATCCAACGGGCTGTGAGGCAACTGATCCGGTGTCTGACACACATGCAGGTATACCATGGTGTTCTCTATATTGGCATGACCCAGCAGCTTCTGAACACTGATGATATTAACACCATCCTCCAGCAAATGAGTGGCATAACTATGGCGCAGCATATGGGTATGCACTTCTTTGATGATACCTGCCTGTCTGGCAACGGTTTTAACAACCCACTGCACTCCCCGCTGGCTGTAACGGCTGTCGAAATCTTTGCCTTCGGGATTTCCCGTGCCTTCGAACAAATACAGCTTAGGATGCGCCGAACCGATGTATTTTTGAATACCCCGTATCAGGTGTCCGCTCAGCGGAACATATCTATCTTTATTGCCCTTGCTTTGAACGATATGTACCAGCTTACGATGAAAATCTAAATCCTGTAGCCGAAGATTGCGAACCTCCATGCACCGCAGACCGCAACCATATAATAACCCGATCAGAATTTTATGCTTGAGCAATGTAGCAGTTTGCAGCATCCGCCATAGCTCTTCACGGCTGAGGATAACAGGAAGTTTCTTTTCTTTCTTAATGGCTGGGAGGTGAAGATGATCATAGGGCAATCCCTCGGTCTTTAACAGAAACCTAAGCCCGTAAACGGTATGCTTAAAATAAGTTTGGGAGGGTGTTTGGCTGCGTTGCTGCAGTTCATAAAGATAATCCTTCACCTGTTCAGGATCCAGTTCTGTAGGAAGACATCCGAAGCGTAAAGCAAGCGCTGCTACATGACGGCTATAATTATCAAAAGTACGGGGGCTGCGACCCAGGATAGAAATATTGCGTTCAAAACGTTGCAGCAGTCCTGAAAATCCGCTAACTTCACGACAGGCGCGATTGAGGAACTTATTATACCTTAATTCTTCCGGCGATTTTTTTTCGTTGTCATAGTTCTTAAGTTTTTATTGAATTACAAACTTACGGATAGTGCGGAAGGCTTCCGTAGGTTTAGTTCAACATAGTATTGCCAAAAGTGGGGCTGAACTGCTTCGATTGGGCATTTGCCCAAGGTTCAACATCCGTTCTTCGATTGAACCTTATTGCTAAAAATCACCTCCTTCGGCAATACCCAATCGTTATAAATTTAAATATCATGGTTAAAGTTTCAGAAATTGCTCCGGATGTTTACCGGATTTCGGTATTTGTAAAAGATATTAATTTACAGTTCAATCATTTCCTTATTAAAGATGATGAACCCATGCTTTATCATGCCGGACTGAGGTTATTGTTTCCTGTTGTTTCGGAAGCGGTTAGCAAAATTATTCCCGTATCACAAATCAAATGGATTGGATTCAGCCATTTTGAAGTTGATGAATGTGGTGCATTAAATGAATGGTTGCAGGTAGCGCCAAATGCAAAGGCCGTTTGCAGCGATTTAGGCGTTATGGTTAATATGCACGACTATGCCATCAGACCCGCACAGCCTATGGCAGGAGGAGATGTTTTAAAAACAGGCAAATACAGTTATCGGTTTATCAGAACTCCCCACTTACCACATGGCTGGGATGCAGGGGTAATGTTTGAAGAAACCAATAAAACTTTATTGTGCTCGGATTTATTTCATCAAAACGGCGATGTGATTGATATTACGGATAAAGATATTTTAGGCGCCCATAAAAAATCTATGCTTGAATATGAAAAAGGTCCGTTAATGGAATATACACCCTACACACACAATACTCCCGGGCTCCTTGGTCAATTGGCAGACCTTCAACCGAAAACACTTGCCACTATGCACGGCTCTTCCTTTTATGGCGACTGCCGGAAGGCATTAACAGATCTTAACCTGGTAATGAAGGAAGTTTCGAATGGTAATGAAAGATAGGCAAAGGTTTATATTGCTTCCTTATTGTATTTGCCCCTGTATTCCAATGGCGACATTCCGGTAATTTTTCTGAACACTTCCCGGAACGCTTTTGCATCCGAATAACCCACTTCGTACATTACTTCATTGATTGTTTTGCGGGTGCTTTCAAAAGCCTTTTTTGCCGATTCAATTTTTACTCTTTGCGTATATTCGATTGGCGTGTTTCCGGTTGCCTTTATAAACCTCCTGTCAAAATTCCGCCTGCCAACGGCAAACCTTGAAGACAAATTTTCAACAGATATTTTTTCATCTATGTTGCTTTCAATATAGGCCTGTGCATTTTTTACCATTTCGTCGCTATGCAATTTCTGTCCCTTAAATATGATGAAAGCCGACTGACTTTGCCTGTCCATTTCGATCTGGAATACCTTTGAACAAAAAATGGCTGTTTGCCTGTTGTAGTATTTCTCTACCAGGTAAATCATCAGGTTCAAAAAAGAATAAGCGCCGCCATTTGTGTATATCCCGTTTTCGTCGGTGATCAGTTTATCTGTTTGTAAATTCACTTTGGGAAACATCGTTCTAAAAGCATCCGCAACGGCCCAATGGGTAGAACAGGTTTTTCCGTTCAGTAAACCCGATGATGCAAGCATGAATGCACCGGTGCATATACACGCTATTTCCGCACCGTTTTTATATTGTTTCTCTATCCAGTCAATCAGCAGTTGGTTAGCCTTTACCGCTTTTTGATAATTGTGATTCAAAGAAGGAATAATGATGAGATCGGTTTTGGCTATCGCTGAAATATGGGTATGCGGATGCACGGTAAACAGGCCTTCATAAAAGTCAACTTCTTTTGAAAGCCCGGTCAACTGGATTTTAAACAATTCTTTTTTGCCCGCTTCCTTTTGGAAGGCATTGGCTCTTGTAAATATTTTGTAAGCGCCAACGATGCTGCTCAGGTTGTTCTGCCCGTTGGGCACGATTATCGTAAGATGTTTCATAATGCTTTTACGCGTATTTACTATTTTTAATACCGGCCGCAACGCTTTGTGGCATCATCGTTGCGTCGCAATCCTTTCATCGGTATAACAACAATGGAGCTTTTGCCGGTACAAAAATTATAAACCTGTTTTTACAAAGGTAAAAATTTATATTGTCCAAATCAACCCGCTAAAATGTCCATTTTACACTCCGGCTGGTTGGTATTCAGACAATACCTTTGGCATAAAATTGATCATTTTAAAAAATAAACGATGCAAAAGCAAAACTTCAGCACTGTGCTGCTGGTTAGTCAAACGCCGCAGCAAGTATTTGATGCCATCAATAATGTTCGCGGATGGTGGAGTGAAGAAATTGAAGGCGGCACAACCGCACTCCACGATGAATTCACCTATCATTATGAAGACGTTCATCGCAGTAAGATGAAAATAACGGAAATGATCCCCGGGAAAAAAGTAGTTTGGCTGGTACTGGACAACTATTTTAAGTTCACTAAAGACAAACACGAATGGAAGGGCAATGAAATTGTTTTTGACATAACACAAAAGGACGATCAAACGCAGCTCCGGTTTACACAATTGGGTTTGGTCCCCGAATATGAGTGTTATAATATCTGCAGGAATGCATGGAGCAACTATATACAAAACAGTTTGCGCAGCCTCATCACTACCGGTAAAGGCCAGCCGAACGGTAAGGGCAAACCACAAACCGATGCCGAAAGAAAGCTCGGGACTGCAAAATAATGCTGCCTGTTTAATCAAAGCGGTGTACAATATTGCGTAACAAAGACACCAGCGGTGTTTCCCGTAATTCTGCAAATTTTAATACGCTACGCCAATTAAAACCCAAAAAATGGAACATCAGGCTGTATCAATCCGGCCATTCATCGGGGACAGGAATTTTTCCGGAAGTAAAAGATGTGGATCATTTCTGGAATGAACTTGTGGCTTTAAACCTGTAGCAGAACAAACAGGTGAAACGATTACATAACGTATCTTCCGGCCACTGAAATCAAGTTTACGTGAATGCCCGAAACTGGCGCCTGGATGGGGAGTTCAATAAAATTAAATCGCCGGTTCCAATAAAGTTCTGCCGAAAAGTTTACAGATTCTGGTCAAAAAAAGCAGAAAAAATGCTGCCCCAAATTACTCCGTCAGTTTGCCATCAAACTCCTGGTCGTCAGCCTTTGCCGCGCGCTTTGTTGGGTGGATAACTTGATCCTTGTGATGCGGCGGCGCATAAATCGTGTACATTTTCAATGTCTCTGTACCGCCTGTGTTTTGTACATTATGCCTGGCGCCGGCAGGAATAATCACAGAAGATCCGTCTTCAACGTCATACGCATTACCGTCAATAGTAACTTTTCCTTGTCCGGCTTCGAAGCGAAAAAACTGGTCATTCTCCGTGTGTATTTCCCAACCGATTTCTTCTCCTGGTTTAAGTGCCATCAGTACAAGCTGCATATGCTTTGCCGTGTATAGCACGTGGCGAAAATTTTCATTTTCCAGGGTTAAGCTTTCAATGTTCTGATTAAATCCTTTCATAATAAATTCAATTTATAATTTAGTGATAGTTAGAGCCAATTGTATCAAAAATTATACCGCAGCGGCAGAATCATCATGGCGATCAGGAATATTGCTGTTACAGCAACAACCAGGCTATCGTTTTGTCCGCAGGGCAAAAAATACAATGGGTTAGCCGTGGGCAAGTGAGCATCCGGTGAGTCCTCCGGTTTTGCGCTGAATCAACTTCGCCTTCAGGAGCTTTTTGCGGTAAACGCTCTGAAAATTTTGGAAAACAAAATAAACGTATAAATTTGACAAGATTTGACAACTCAAATAGTTTAGAATGGAAACCATTGGGACGACATTAAAAAGCATGAGAGAAAGGAAACAATTTTTGTTACAGGAAGTAACCGAACAAACTGGTATTGACAAGACATTGCTTAGTAGAATAGAGAATGACAAACGATTGCCAACCAAAGAACAAGTAAAGTTGCTGTGTTATTTTTATGAAGCCTCTGAAAATGAAATGGTAATACAATGGCTGAGTGACAAAATTGTTTATGAGTTACAAGATGAAGAATTTGCATTGACAGCAATACAAGTGGCTGAAGAAAAAATAAAATATTTAAAGAGTAAATAATCGGACAATTTAATATACGACATATCAGGCTAAATATGAATTGCTGTTCCGCATAAAAATACCGGACTTCTATAAAGGCGTGCCGGTTAATTTATAAACAAGGAAAAAATCAAATGAAGCCAAAAAATAAAACCGCCAGAATAGTTGGATGGAGTGCTGCCCTCATCATTCTCGGAATAGCCGCTTATTTTCTTTTTTTCGACAATGGCGGTAAAGAAATAGTGGCAAATGCCGATAAAGTAGTTCGGGAAACTTTAGTAAGAAAGGTATCCGCAACAGGAACCATAAACCCGGTTCAGACAGTGGAGGTGGGTACTCAGGTTTCGGGCATTATTTCAAAATTGTATGTTGATTTTAATGATAAAGTAAAGGCGCATCAAATCATTGCGCGTATGGACACACGAAACCTGTTAGCCTTCGTAAAAGAAAGCCAGGCCGCCCTTGCAAAAACAGAGGTGCAGTTCAATCAGGCAAAACGGGCTTTGGAAAGAACAACGGAATTGTTCAATAACGGAGTGGTTGCCAAAATAGATATAGAAGCAGCAGAGGATGATTATCAACTGGCTTTGGCTTCCAATAACAGCGCTAAATTACAATTAGAAAGAAATCAGGTTAACCTGGATTACGCAACAATCAGATCGCCCATTGACGGCATCGTCATTTCACGTAAGGTGGATGAAGGCCAAACCGTTGCCGCTTCCTTTGCGACGCCGGCTTTTTATGTAATTGCAAACGACCTGAAGAAAATGTTGATTGAGGCGAGCGTGGATGAAGCCGATATCGGCCTGGTAAAATTGGAGCAACCTGTTGAGTTTAGGGTGGATGCTTTCCCCGACGAACTATTTTCCGGTAAGGTTAGTCAAATTCAATTGCAACCTGTGACCTTGCAAAATGTCGTGACATACACCGTGGAGATTGACATTGAAAATAAAGAACTGAGGCTGATGCCCGGAATGACCGCTAACCTGGATATTCTGGTGACAAGAAGAGAAAATGTACTTACTGTGCCGAATGGCGTGTTTGCCTTTGAAATGAACGACGAACTTGCCCGGCAAATAAAAAATGAAGGCGGCGTAGTGAAATATGCCGAATCTAAATCGGAAGAAACGATCTGGAAAAAACAAGATAACACCTTTATTGAAATTCCTGTTGAACCTGGTTATTCGAACGGCGTCAAAACTGAAATATCGGGAAATATAAATGAAGGAGATGAAATTGTAAGCAGCGTTGAAATAGTAAATAAGAAGAAACAACCATCCGGAAGTTTCCTGATGCCGCAAACACAAAAGGATAACGAAAAAAAAGAATGAAGCCAATTATCAAAACAAAGGATATTACGAAGGTATTCAATCCGGGCATTAATGAAGTACGCGCTTTGGGAGGTGTTTCTATTGAAATAGAGGAAAAAGAATTTGTATCCATCATGGGCGCCAGCGGCAGCGGAAAGTCAACTTTTCTGAATATTATTGGCTGCCTTGACCAGCCCACCTCGGGGGAATACTTACTTGAAGATACAAAGGTAAGTGGGTTGTCGGGAAAGGAACTTTCATTCATCCGCAACCGTAAGTTTGGCTTTGTATTCCAGTCTTACAATTTGCTGGCACGTACCAGTGCGTTGGAAAATGTGCAGCTACCGCTTTTGTACAATAAAAATGTACCTGTCAAAGAAAGAATAGAACTGGCGGAACATGCATTGGAGCGGGTAGGACTTGCAAACAGAATGCATCACAAGACTAATGAGCTTTCGGGCGGGCAACAACAGCGTGTTGCCATTGCAAGAGCATTGGTCAACAACCCCTTGGCCCTCTTTGCCGATGAGCCAACCGGGAACCTGGATTCACGTTCCAGTTACCAGATCATGGAAATGTTTCAGGAATTAAATGACGAAGGAAAACTCATTATAATGGTGACACATGAACCGGATATTGCTTCCCTGACCAAACGCATCATTCGATTCAAAGATGGGCTGGTTCTTTCCGATGAAAAATTGACTGAACTGAAAAGAGCAACAGATTATTTAAAAGAATATCAAACTGATGCGCACCCTTGACCTTTTGAAAATAGCTTTCCGGTCATTGGGCAGGAACCGTTCAAGGTCACTGCTGACTATGCTGGGTATTATTATCGGTGTGGGGTCGGTAATTGCCATGCTTGCCATTGGGAATGGATCTGACGCAAGCATCCGGGAGCAGATTAGCAGTTTGGGAACCAATATGATTATAGTAATTCCGGGAGCTACTTCCGGAGGGGGCAGACAAATGGGCGCCGGATCTTCAACATCATTGGAAGAAAAAGACGCAATAGCCATCAAGCAATACTGCCCGTCGGTCTTATATGTTTCGCCAATTGTGCAAACAGTAGCGCAAGTTGTTTACGGCGCCCATAACTGGCAATCTTCCGTCATGGGTGTCTATCATGAATATTTTTACATCTCGAACTTTAAAACTACCCAGGGAAGCCTGTTTGATGAAAAGGTTGGAAAATCGCTGCAAAAAGTCTGTGTAATTGGCAAAACAGTAGCTAAGGAGCTTTTTACATCGCCCACGGAAGCCATAGGAAAAACCATTCGCATCAACAAAATACCCTTTGTAGTTATAGGTGTTCTGGCAGAAAAGGGACAGGGTAGCATGGGACAAGACCAGGACGATATTGTTCTGGCTCCCTTCCGCACTGTACAAAAAAGATTGATGGGCATAAATCATACGCAGCGGATAGCAATATCCGCCATAAGTGAAAACCACATAGATCAGGCAAAAAAAGAAATAGAGAATACCCTGATCAACAGGCAAAAATTGGTGAAGGACGGTGAGCCGGACTTCAGGCTTCAATCCCTTTCCGAGATCACGAATATTTTTGGATCAATCACGAATGTTTTAACCATACTGCTTGCGTCCATAGCCTCAATTTCGCTACTGGTAGGAGGCATTGGTATTATGAATATCATGCTGGTCACCGTAACCGAACGAACCAGGGAAATCGGGTTACGCCTGGCGGTCGGTGCTCCAGCAAGCGCTATTCTTATGCAATTCCTTACCGAAGCCGTTGTATTATGTTTGGCAGGCGGACTGATAGGAGTATTTCTTGGCTATGGCGTTACTGCGCTAGTAGGTAATATTATGAACTGGCCTGTGATTATTGAACCCTACTCTGTACTTCTGGCTTTCGGATTTGCCTTTTTTGTAGGGGTCGCATTCGGATATTTTCCTGCCCTGAAAGCATCCCGTTTAAATCCTATTGAAGCGTTGAGATATGAATAGTTTTACAATACACCACCATGCTCCCTGCAATAACCCCAAATTCCGAACCCAGGCACGCTTTGGGCCACGGAAATGATTTGAACAAAGAAGCAGCCGGCAGGCTGCTCAACGCTAGCCACAGTGAGGAGCAGGCCTATCTCAAAATGCTTGATAGCAGCCTGGTGGGCATTACCGAAACCCAGGCTGAGGAAAGATTGAAACAATACGGCCCCAACACATTGCGCCATGAAAAAACACCCTCCTGGTTCATACAACTCCTGCGCGCATTCATCACTCCATTTACGGGCATTCTGGTAGTCATTGCATTGATTTCCCTCGTTACAGATGGAATCATTGCAAACCCGGGTGAAAGAGATTACAAAACGGTAATCCTGGTGAGTAGCATGGTGCTCATCAGCTCGCTCCTGCGCTTCTTTCAGGAATATCGCAGCAACAAGGCAGCCGAGGAATTGAAAAACATGGTTAGAACCACCACCACGGTCTTTCGAAAAGACAAAGGAAAGTTTGAAACAGATATTCTATACTTAGTGCCCGGGGACGTGGTGCGGATTTCTGCCGGCGATATGATTCCTGCGGATTGCCGCATGGTTCAATCCAAAGATTTGTTCGTCAACCAGGCCATGCTTACGGGCGAAGCCCTGCCGGTAGAAAAGCGGCCGAATGCGGTGAGTGATGCCAATATTTTGTCGCCTTTAGAACTTAGCAACATTTGTTTCATGGGCACCAATGTGGTTAGCGGAAGTGCAACTGCCATCGTCGTGAATACCGGGGACCAAACCTATTTTGGTTCCCTTAGCCAGGCAATCCTTGGCGCCCAATCCGAAACAAGTTTCGATAAAGGCGTAAAAAAAGTTAGCTTTTTGCTCATTCGATTAATGCTGGTGATGGTGCCACTCATTTTTGTGATCAACGGATTGGTGAAAGGCAACTGGCTGGAGGCCCTGCTCTTTGCAATAGCTGTTGCCGTTGGGTTAACGCCTGAAATGTTGCCGATGATTGTTACCGCTAACCTGGCCAAAGGGGCGGGAAACATGAGCAAACGAAAAGTGATTGTAAAACGATTGAATTCCATTCAGAACATTGGCGCCATGGATGTTTTCTGCACCGATAAAACGGGTACCTTAACCCTGGATAAAATCGTACTGACGCGCCACCTGAATATGTTGGGGGAAGATGACGAAGAAGTACTGAAATGGGCATTCCTGAACAGCTACCACCAAACCGGATTAAAGAATCTTCTGGATGTGGCCGTGCTGGAGCATGTGGAAGTGCAAGATTACCTGAAGGTTGAAGAACACTTTGAGAAGGTAGATGAAATTCCGTTCGATTTCCAGCGCAGAAGAATGTCGGTTATTCTCAAAGAACAAAACGGAAAACATCTCCTGATTTGCAAAGGGGCTGTTGAAGAAATGCTGGACTTATGTACCCATGCTTTTGACCCGGGCGAAGACCATGCCCTTCATATTGAAAGCGATAAGGTGGTACCCATGGATGCTTCTATGCGGAATGTGGTGGTTGACACGACAAAGCGTTTGAATGAGGAGGGCTTGCGGGTTTTATTGGTGGCCATCAGAGAATTTGACGCCCGTGCCCTCAACTATTCAGTGGATGATGAAAAGGATATGACCTTAACTGGGTTCATTGGTTTTTTAGACCCTGCCAAGCCCTCCGCAAAATCTTCCACCGAAGCCTTGCGCGCTCTTGGCGTAAACATAAAAGTGCTGACCGGAGATAATGAAGTGGTAACCCGCAAAATCTGTAACGACGTAGGCATTCCGATTAAGAACATTCTACTGGGCGCGGATGTGGAACGGTTGCGTGATGAAGACCTGCTGGCTCAAATGGATGATGTTTCTATTTTTGCTAAACTGAGCCCTGGACAGAAACAACGCATTGTTAAAGCATTGCAGGAAAAGGGACATACCATTGGCTTTATGGGCGATGGCATCAATGATGCTGCTGCTTTGCATCAGGCCGATGTTGGCATCAGTGTGGATACGGCCGTGGACATTGCCAAGGAAAGCGCCGACATCATTCTGCTCGAAAAAGACCTGATGGTGCTGCGCGATGGCGTGCTCTACGGCCGGCAAACTTTCGGCAACATCATCAAGTACATCAAAATGACCACCAGCAGCAATTTCGGCAACATGTTCAGCATGTTGGGGGCGAGTGCGTTCCTACCTTTTCTGCCCATGCTTCCGGTTCAATTGCTCATGCAAAATTTATTATACGATATCTCGCAGATTTCTATCCCCTGGGACCGGATAGATGAGGAATTTTTGCAGGAACCCAAAAAATGGGACACCTCCGGCATCCAGCGCTTCATGTTATACATTGGGCCCATCAGTTCCATCTGCGACTACGCCACTTTTGCCTTGATGTTCTTTTACTTTAAAGCCAATTCCCCCGAACATCAGTCCTTGTTTCAAACCGGCTGGTTTGTGGAAGGTTTGCTCTCCCAAACCCTGATTGTACACATGATCCGAACCCGGAAGATTCCATTCATTCAAAGCTGGGCTTCGGCTCCTGTTGTTGCACTCACCTTTACGATTATAGTGATCGGTATTGCCATTCCATTTACGCCATTGGCAGACGCCCTTAAAATGCAACCGCTGCCATTCGCTTATTTTCCCTGGCTGTTTGCCATACTGCTTGGTTATTGCGTGCTTACCCAACTGGTGAAGAACTGGTACATACGAAAGTTCAATCGCTGGCTCTAAGCATATCAGGGAGGTTTTAATCTTTGGCCTTATCCAAATTTATGGGCTTTTGATTTGCTATTTTGCGAACCAACAGCAACCTAAGACATCTTAACCGAAACCCTTCTTCGTACCGAATCTTGTAAGGGTTTCTTCTTCATTTTTGAGAAGAACCCGTCTAATGAAAATTTACCCCCACCCGTGAATACCAGGGATGCTGAAATGCCCATAGCCAGCAGGAAGTACTCGTAACCTTCGCCTTTTTGGTTGCCAAACCAGTTCATGAAGAATCCATGCTGGAAGTGCGAAGTGTAGACGATGCCCATAAACAGAAGGAACATGGAGAAGCTCCAAATTCGGGTGGCAAATCCCAGGATAAGGGATAGGGAACCGAAAAATTCTATGACGATAACCAGAAAGGCGATAAGCCAGGGGAGTCCGGCTGTTTGGGTGACGTTTTGGTGAGTGTTATTGGTGGATATAACGTAATCAACGGCAGTCTGAACTTAGGTAATTTTCAGGCGATTATACAGTACGTCAGGATGTTTAATGCACCTTTTACACAAGTGATGGGCATTATGAATACGATGCTTAGCGCTTTGGCATCTGCAGAACGCATCTATACATTTTTGGATGTGGAAGAAATTAAAGAGTTCGGTACGGAATCGTTAAATCCTAAGGATGTAAAAGGCCATATTACGTTTAACAATGTTGATTTCGCTTATGTACCAGGTTCACCTTTATTTGAAAAAGTTTCTTTAGAAGTGCCGGAGGGTCAGCAATTCGCGATTGTGGGTTCTACCGGTGCAGGTAAGACAACTTTAGTTAATTTACTCATGCGCTTTTATGAAATACAGGATGGGAAGATTTTGCTGGATCATAAAAATACCAAAAACTATGATTCAAATGAATTGCGAAAAGCGTTTGCTATGGTGCTGCAGGATACCTGGTTGTTTGAAGGAACCATATTTGAAAACATCGCCTATGGCTATATGCCTGATGCTCATACCTCATTAGACGCGGTTCCCAAAGATGAAGTTATAAAAGCTGCAAAAATGGCCCGGGCCGATCATTTTATCGAACAATTACCTGATCAATACGACACTATTTTAACAGATGGGGGGGCTAATATTTCCCAGGGTCAACGTCAGTTGATAACGATTGCACGGGCGCTTATTAAAAAGGCGCCAATCACCATTTTAGATGAGGCTACTTCATCAGTAGATACCAGAACGGAAGTACTCATTCAGGAAGGCATGAAAGAACTAACGGAAAATAACACGAGCTTTATTATCGCCCACCGCTTGTCTACAGTCCGTAATGCCGATAAGATTATTGTTATGGATAAGGGTAGTATTGTGGAAATGGGAACGCACGAAGCGTTATTAGACGCAAACGGATTGTATAAAGCGATGTATACATCTGGTGAAACGTAACCCTGTTTAAACTCCAGGACTCTTATATTAAGGCGCCCAATAACCCCGAAAACCAGGCACTCATCACCATTCATTTTAAATTACAACAAATGAAGCGTATTCAACTGATCTTTTCCGGAGTTTTTGCAATTATGCTGGTCCTCTGGATCATGGCTGAGGCGCCACTCTGGATGGGCGCTTCCGGAACCCGCCGCGCTGGCGACGCCCTCATGCAGGGAACCGGAGTTCTCGCCATCATTTTAATGAGTTTGTCGCTCATCCTGGCGAACCGGCCCCATATCGTGGAGCCGTGGATAGGTGGGCTGGACAAAATGTATCGCCTGCACAAATGGCTGGGCATCGCTAATCTGATTGTTGCTGCCATCCACTGGCAGTCTTATGGCTTGGTTAGGGGGAGCGAAACCGAAGCGTCTTCGGCCCAGGCCGCCCGCAACTGGGAAGGGTTATTTCCCAATCAGCACGACCTGGCGGTTTTCATCGGCGACCAGGCGTGGAAGCTGGTGCTGGTGCTCAGTATTCTGGCGCTGGTTAAACGCTTCCCCTATCGCTGGTTCTTCAAAACACACTGGCTGTTCGTACCAACCTATCTGTTATTGGTATTTCATGCGGCAGTGCTCCTCGACAGTCGCTACTGGTTGACGCCACTGGGCTTCGTGCTGACTGCCGTGGTTTTGGCGGGCACAGTATCGGGCATCGTCCGCCTGCTGTACATGCATTACAGTGATCACAACGGGTTTTTAACTGCCCAACACCTGCAGCAAGCGGTTCCGCAACTGGCCGGGGCCCACATCTGGTTTTGCGGGCCGGCGGCAATGGGAAAATCGCTTAAGGACGGCCTGCAGCAATTGGGGGTGCCAAAGGAGCATTTCCATCAGGAACTGTTCGAGATGCGATGATTGCTGGTTACACGGCTTCGCCTGCATCATCGGCCTAATAATTTATTTAAGCCGAAGTGGCTTAATTCAAATTGGTAATTCTACTGCGCTTTTGTAATTTGGCTTTAGCCAACATCAGTTTTGCAAGGGAGCCGGTGAAACATATGTGCAAGGTTCAAGTTCAGTAATTCTAATGGACATCTGCACTTTTGTGGTATTGACGGTTTTAGCTTTAAAGTCCTGCCATAACAACAAAACAACAAATAAAGGTATGAGTGAGCAAAAGCAGATCGTAGAAAAATACATGGACGGCTTTCGCCATACTGACCATGAAAAAATATTATCCTGCCTTACTGACGATATCGTTTGGGAAATGCCCGGTTTTTATCTTCACAATGGCAAAGCTGCGTTTGACAAAGATATTGAAAACGCAAATGCTGACGGGCATCCTGACATTAAAATAATGAGACTTGTAGAAGAAGGAAACATCGTGGTTGCCGAAGGAACAGTAAAGGCAAAAATGAAAGACGGAAGTAAACTTGATGCGGTATTTTGTGATGTATTTCATTTTAAAGACGAAAAAATAAGCAGGCTGACTTCGTATGTGATGTTCAACAAACAGCTATGACAGAGGGGTGTGCATTCTGTAAACAGTTATGGCAGGCGAAGCCCGCGTTAAAATTGTTTCCCCGCGGCAGCCTTTGCGGTACAGAACGCCAAAAAATGTTTTCGGTTTTTAAAATAAACGAATAGATTTGATAAGCATTTCAATCCGTACCCCATACAACCTGTATTCAACCCATCCAGTTTCCCGGATGTGATTTTGATCGTGAGTAGCAATTGAAGCGCAATATTCAATTCTTATGACTATCGTATCCGTTAAAAATAAAATCGTATACAAACACCGGGGATCGTTTAGCGCGTTCATAAGTACTTATGAATGCTTAAAAACGGCGGAGGTGCGTAAAACAAGCTGTCGCATACAAGCTTCGAGGAACGCCCTGTTTATCATACCAGTTCTTTTGAGTTTGGTATTTTTCACTAAGTGCACTTCATCGGTTAACACAG
Organism: uncultured Sphingobacteriales bacterium; assembly: GCA_937991535.1. Taxonomy (GTDB): domain Bacteria; phylum Bacteroidota; class Bacteroidia; order Chitinophagales; family Chitinophagaceae; genus Agriterribacter. Next base: position 8,688 of record CALKHN010000094.1, on the reverse strand, counting down.
ACAAAAGTATTGAGCAAAGATCAGTTTATCTGGCAAATGATATTGATACCGGTTCACTAAATCTTTTGAAAAATTTTAGTTACGGTGCAAGAGATGATGATAATTTTTGGCTCAGGGTTTCCGGCGACACCAATCTGTATGTCTGCAATTTTAAACGTAAGGCCGACACCACGAAGCTTTCAATCTGGCGACCGGATAAATTCAGCCAGGACTTTTCAGCAAACTTTAATTTTGACACTTCCATTTATTCCCAGTTTACATTTTTAAAGGTTCAGGATGAAATTGTAAAAGTTGAACTGGATAGCAGCAGGGGGGGCACTTTAATACAAGACATCTCCGTAAAGACCGAACAGCTTTTTCCGGCCCAAGATCCGTTCGCAACCTTTTCCGAACTGACTTCAATTGCCAACAAGTATGGTTTGGTTGGAAGCTCATACAGCAGTGGTATGGGTGATTTCTTTATTTTTTGGCTTTCACCCCGGTTCAAATTGCTGTATATACCGGACACTTCACAAATGAACCTTGAATTCAAAAAGTACTGGTTAGACGAGTTCAGAAAGGGAAAAAAAGTAAAACAAAACTGGAGCCTGATCAACGTTTATGAGAAATAAGCCGTCATGCAATCACTAAGCTTTCGGTGCGTCTGCCGCGCCGGGTTTTGTATTCAGGATGCGGATGCTGAATAAATGGGTTTGATAAGCGCGTCAATCAGCACCACATAACCCAATATGCAACGCATCCATTTTCCGGTATGTAATTTTCTGATCTTAAGGAGCAATGACCCGATGAATTTCCCAGGCAGATCAATTCAACCGTTCCGGTAATTAAATTCCCGGGATACTGGCGAATACAAAATTACGCCGCACCTAACTCACTTCCGGCTCCAGCCTCATTTTTTTCTTCCAAAAGAAATACGACAATATCCCCGGCACAATCCATATCAGCATAAACGCAAGCATCGGATCAACGGTTCCGGACAGGGCGATGCTGGAGTACAGCACAGCAGCCAGGTCGAAGAACAAACCTGCATAAGCCCATTCCTTTATTGTTCTTAAACCGGGTATTAAAATGATCAGTGAGCCGATGAGCTTGGCGTAGCCCGTAAAAGGAATAAAATACACCGGGTAGCCGAGCTGGTCGTGTATCAGTTTCTTCGCATCATCATTTACCAGTATGCTGGCATAGGAAGAAAAGATCATGAGCGCCGCGAACAAAATGGTAAAAACCCAGTAGAGAATGTTAATCGTTTTTGGTTGCATGCTGATTGGTTTGGTTTACTTGTTCAATGGTGTAACTGATGCCGGCACTTTTTCTTTTAAGTACCGGGTTAGGCAAAGCTAACACAGAAAGTCAACGCGCATATGGGCCATTTGCGGCAATATAGGGGGCATTTTGCGTCGTGGCATTTCAAAGCAGCCCGGTACATCTTTGCGTCGCGCCCGGGGGGCTGCCGCAAATACATAGTCCGTTGTGGGCGCGCTATGACCAACCGAAAACAATTATCAGAAGCAATGACGCCGGTCTGGAAAATTTCTTTTCTTTGTATAAGGATTGTTGTTGATAATGTTCAATTCTGATCATATTGTATCCGTTAAGTGCGCCGTTTTAAGTGCCTGGCAGCGATAGAAACGCCTATAAATGTTTACAAACGGCCCAGTATGCGCAAAACCATGTGTTGCCTGCCGTGGGATCACTTTCGGTTTATAATTCCGGCAAAAGTATTATATTAAAAATGATGCGATTTTTACCTACACTTTTTTTACTGTTTCTGATAATCCACACGCACTGCATCGCGCAAATTGCATCCTCCAATCGAAATACATTTGAAAAACCGAACATTATTACAGGTGCCGACCAGACTGAGAAATATTTGCCCTATTTAAAGGGAAAACGAATTGGAATAGTTGCAAACCAGAGTTCCATAATTGGTAATAACAGCATTGTTGACAGCCTGGTAAATCTTGGAATTAATATCCGTAAGGTGTTTGGGCCCGAGCATGGTTTTAGAGGGAATGCCAGTAATGGAGCTGCGGTGAATGATGAAAGAGATCCGAAAACCGGTATCCTTATTATTTCATTGTATGGGAGAAACCAGGTGCCAACAAAAGAACAGCTTGCCGATATCGACCTCATGGTATTCGACATACAAGATGTTGGCTGCCGTTACTATACAAATATCAATACACTGCAGCATGTGATGCAAGCCTGCGCGGAAAATAACAAGGAATTGCTGATTCTTGACAGGCCAAACCCAAACGGGTATGTTGTAGATGGACCAGTATTGACTGATGAGAAATTTAAATCAGGTATTGGCATACACAATACTCCTATGACGCATGGTATGACGATAGGAGAATTTGCACAATATCTGAATGGCGAAGGGTATCTTAAAAAACCCTGTAAGATACGTATTGTCAAGGTTGCCAACTACGATCATACTATGCCATATATCTTACCAAAAAATCCCTCTCCGAATTTGAATACATACCAGGCTGTGATGTTATTCCCAAGCTTATGTATGTTTGAAGGAACGGCAATAAATGAGGGTCGTGGCACATATATGCCTTTTACTATTTTAGGTGCGCCTGCATTAAAGGGCAAATATCCTTTTTCATATAAACCAGTAAGCATACCCGGCATGAGCGAGCAACCCAATCATAAAGACTCTGTTTGTTATGGTCTCGACCTTCGGAAATATGATTTGAATGAACTTCGGAAGCGCCGCCAGATCAACTTATCATGGTTAATAGCGTTATACAATGCTTATCCGGACAAAGCTCATTTTTTTACGCCCGGAAGAATTAACCTGGATATTTCCGCATTTGATCTGCGTATCGGTACTGACCAATTAAGAAAACAGATTATAGCAGGGGTATCGGAATCCGACATAAGAAAAAGCTGGGAACCTGGCTTGAAGAGGTTTAAGGCAATACGGGCTAAATATCTGATATATCCGTGAAATTTCAACTGGTTATTTAAAGTACATTGAAGAGCTGGTACAAGCGCGCAGCATAGGTTTTACCCAGGTGTGACCTCACGTTTAAGCATAAGCAGCAGGTTCGGTTTTCGGCTGCGGTTCCGGGCCGGGCCTTAATAATTTAGCTTTTAACTGATATCTTGATCACTTAATTTTTCAATCGGCTTTGTCCGGCCCTACGTTCCACGAATGCCACAATTCCACGAAGCCCTGGTCACTAGCGGCTAGCTAAGGTGATAAGCCCTCTTTTCACGTAATGGCCATCTTCGTCGCGTTGTGCCCTGAATTTGTCGTATTTACACCTTGCTGAAGTGTAAAACACTTTCCATCTTTGCATTGCCTATCCCTTCCAGTCTAAAATTACAGACCGTTATGAACACCTTATTAAAAGCATATACTATTCTTAAATCCATACTACCCATTGCAATCGTAATGTCCACAGCATATCAATCCATCGCGCAGCAAAACAAGCCTTCCCACAGCGGCTATGCACCCGTTAACGGCATTGAAGTTTACTATGAAGTTTATGGCGAAGGCATGCCTGTAGTTCTGCTGCACGGTGCCTATTATACTATTGATATGAACTGGAGCCAATTAATCCCCGATCTGTCAAAAACAAGAAAAGTAATTGCTCTTGAAATGCAGGGCCATGGACATACAGCATTTTCCGACAGGAAATTGTCACGTGCTACTTTAGCAAGTGATGTGGAAAGGGTAATGGATTACCTGAACGTTGACAGCGCGGACCTTGTAGGATATAGCTTCGGTGGTTCTGTAGCCTATCAGTTTGCTATTCAAAGCCCTAAACGGCTGAAAAAATTGGTAATTGTTTCCGCTGCTCATAAAAGCAGTGGCTGGCTGCCCGAAGTAAACAAAGCATTTAAAAACCTGAAGCCTGAATTTTTCGATAATACACCATTGAAAACGGCATATGATGCGGTTGCACCCGACAAAACAAAATGGACAAAATTCCTGGAACAGATGATTGCCTCTGCTTTAACACCATACGATTTGGGAGATTCCAACATTGCAAAAATTGCTGCTCCCGTATTACTCATTTCGGGCGATAATGACGGGATGGATAAAATTGAGTTAATTAAAACCTATCAATTACTGGGAGGAGCTGTAACCGCTGATTTTGGCATTACGCCGAAATCACAGTTGGCTATTGTTCCGGGGCAGGGCCATGTAAGCCTGATGATGCAGACCCCAATACTATCACGCTATATAAATGCTTTTTTAAAATAAAAGTGTTTGTGTGAGATATACAGGCGCTATTGTCGCTTAACGAATGGATACTGGGCAACTATATCACAGTATAAGCAATAGCCGCTAAAATGAGGCTTGAAGGGTAGCAGCTATTTAGGGACGGTACCAAAGCAAACGGAAAAAAACATGATATGAAAAAGGTAATAGCGGCGTTCAATATGACACTTGACGGGATTTGCGACCATACGGCAGGTTTGCCTGATGAAGAAATACACCAGCATTATACAGCATTATTAAGTGGGGGAGGCGCTATTTTATATGGCAGAACAACCTATCAGCTTATGGAATTTTGGCGGGCGTTTTTAGAAAATCCTTCGGAAGAAAAATCAATGAATGATTTTGCCCGGGCAATTGACCGAATTCCCAAAATTGTTTTCTCTCATACGCTTAAAAATGTAGATTGGAAAAGTGCAACCATAGCAAATCGAGATTTAAAGGAAACGGTTTTAGCGCTCAGGCAGCAACCGGGAAATGACATTTTCATCGGTAGCCGCAGTTTAATTATTCAACTAATGAACCTTAACCTGATTGACGAATACCAAATTTGTGTTTACCCGGTTGTTGCAGGAAATGGTTTGCCATTGTTTGAAAATATAAGCGACAGGACTATTCTTAAGCTCGTGAAAACCAAAATCTTTAAAGGTGGTGCGGTAACGCTTTACTATGAACCGAAACAATGAAACAAAGAAAATGAAAGCATATTACCTGAAGCCTGCAGACAAAATTGCTGAATACGTTCAGGAAATACTTGTTCTTGAAAACCATCGGGTAACAGCACCCTTTTTACTGCCATTGTTTGCCAACGGAATGCCTACATTGCTTTTTCAAACTGCAAAAGGTCAGATTAAAAACAGCTCAAATTACCTGACACTTTTCGGGCAAACGGTTTACCCGGAAAAATTGCTGATAAAAGAAAGCTTTACACTTATTGCCTACTTTCTGAAACCTTACGCTTTAATCTCACTACTTGCTGTATCGGCAAAGGAACTCACAGACAAGCCCGTTGACTTCAATTTGGTTTCAAAAAATGTGCGACTGCAGGAACAGTTACTTAACGCAGCTACCACAAACCAAATGATTTCATTGCTTGATGACTACCTGTTTTCGCTTACGTTAAAAAGCAAAACAGGCGGGCGGCTGATTAAATATGCGACAGAAAAAATTTCTGATAATCCCCGCAAAAATATTTTACGTGAGATTCAGAAAGAGATTTGCGTTACAGAAAGAACATTTCAGCGAATGTTTGACCAAAAAGTAGGTGTATCTCCCAATCAGTTTCGCAGGATTTGCCAGTTCAACAACGCGTTTCAACAATTGAACAGGGAAAGCGCCAAAAGTTTAGCGGAAATAACATTCCGGAATGATTACGCAGACCAAAGCCATTTTATCAGGGCGTTCAGGGAATATACAAGCGTAACGCCAACAGAATATTTGAGCCGGGGCACACTGCCTTCCTGATGCTTCATTTTGTCGGCTTTGTTCTATTTTGACCTTGCCGGATAAAGTAATTTTGCGCCGTAATTAAAACATGTATCAAATGACAGACAAAATTTATCCCTGCTTATGGTTTGACGGAAAAGCCAAAGAAGCCGCCGAACATTACTGCTCCATTTTCCCAAATTCAAAAATCACATCAGAAAATCAAATTGTAGTGAATTTTGAATTAAGCGGAAGCAGATTTATGGGTTTAAACGGAGGGCCGAACTACACGTTTTCTCCTGCAAACTCTTATGTTATTGCCTGCGACACACAATCAGAAATAGACCACTATTGGGAAAAATTAGGCGAAGGCGGCATTTACAGTCGGTGCGGCTGGCTCGACGACAAATTTGGCGTGTCGTGGCAAATTGTGCCTTCCATTTTAGAAAAACTAATGGCAGATGAAGAAAAGGCGCCAGGAGTTGTTCAGGCCTTTATGCAAATGACAAAATTTGATATTGATGCTTTGATGAACGCTTAAAGGCATAGTAAAAGACCCTGCATAGTCTATGTATTTTGTATGGTTCGGCGTGAGAACATTTTCCTGATGAGCATGGTACAGGAAAGATTTACAACTTTCGCTACCTGCCCCAATGGGCAACACTGAAAATAATTTAGCGGGACTTTATTTATTACCTGTTGACGTTTAAAGGAAGTAACCAATACTATTGCCCAATAGGCTAATAACAGGTGGAAAAGAGCCTGATGAAATGAGCGGTTGTGGCTTTATGTAACAACGAACTATTGAAGATTTTGACGGACACACCCTGGCAGGTTTTTATAGTACATCAAGGAATTCATACTGAACAAACCAGCGCTTTAACCCAATTTATAAATTTAAAAATAAAAAAAATGGCACAAATTAATCCCTACATTCATTTCAATGGAAATGCAGAAGAAGCATTTACATTTTACAAATCGGTATTTGGCGGAGAATTCGCTATGATAAGTCGCTTTAAAGATCTGTCGTTTCCGGGAAGCCCGGCCAATGAAAAAGAAGCAAATAAAATTATGCATATTGCTTTGCCCATAGGAAAACACAGTGTGTTAATGGGTAGTGACACACCAGAACAATTGGGAAAACATAACGAGAATGAGAACAGAAGCAAAATTTCAATTAGTGCAGAAAGCAAAGAAGAAGCCGACCAGCTATTTAATGGACTTTCAGAAGGCGGAACAATAGAAATGCCTATTGCTGATAGTCCCTGGGGTTCTTACTTTGGTATGTTTAGAGACAAATTTGGTTTTGAATGGATGGTGGACTTTGACCCAAAATATAAAGGACAAACTGAAAAATAAACCAACGAACGGCAACACAACGTTTTGTGCAAGCATGGCAGGAAGTTTTCAGCTTCGGCATTTTTTCGCTATCAACTTTAGTTCAGGTTTACCAAACAGCGCTGAACTTTGGCAGCAGCGGTACCGGACGGACGTTTTCCCGATCCCGTGCCTGCACAAAGCCCTGTTTGTTTGCAGTCATCGTATAACGATGCTCCCACAAAATGAAATCGTCAACCATTGACCTGGTTAGACACATTGCCTTCATAATGTTCCTGACAACACTATTGTCTTAAGGAATTGCATATCCTTTTTTTACCAGGGACTATGCCCGCTTGCCATACCAATATTCAACTACGGTACAGGCAGTGTTCGCGCCGGGGTCTGCATTCAGGATGCGGCGCTTAACCATGCGACCCCCGCGCTGGTATTTTTTGTACTGCCACGGTTTTCGCTGCCGATCTGATATTCCGCAAAAACTTTTTCAGTTTCAAAAATAAATGAATAGGTTTGATAAGCGTTTCAATCCGCACCATATACAAACCCAATATTCAACCCGTTCAATTTCCGGCATATCATTTTTGGTTCTGAGCAGTATTGAATGGTTATATTCAATTCTTATGATCTCCTACCCGTTTAATAAACCGTTTTTAAGCGCTTAGAAGCGTTTATAAATGCTTACAAATGTTTGAAAACAGCACAGTATGCGCAAAGCAATGTGTTAGCACCAATTATACAAGCGACAATCACAACAATATAAGAATGAAAAAACTCACATTCATTATTCTTGCAATCCTATGTTTAGGACAATTATTTGGACAGAAAGATAAAAATGGGAATCCGGTCTTTAATTCAGTTTCGACCAATGAAAAAAGCTTCGATGATTTTCTTTTAATTTCAAACTATTATACTCTTAAAAACAACATCGAAAATCGGCAATCATCCGTTTTTATTTCAGAAAAGCCAACACTTGACCAAGTAGAGAAAGCGGCAGTTAATCTTGCATCAGACTTTTTCATATTGACAAAAGAAAGCAAAATGGTTGTTATGGTTATGTTGCAAAGTGATCCTGAAAGGGAGTTTATGACTATTGAAACGAAGACCAACCGACAGTCGAATTTCCCCTGTAAATTATCAGGAGATATTACTGAGAATAGAGCTAACGAAATAATTAAAGAAAAGTATGACACATCTGCAACTATTGAAAATGGCAAATTGAAGTTCAACGGAAAGGAGTTTAAAATAATTTCCAATCAAGAAATTGAGGATGCCGCTTGGACATTAATCAAAGAACAAAAACTGGACAAAAAGAAGCCTTCAAAGATTTTGTTGCCTTCTAAGAAAGAAATTAAGAACTACATAATTTCTGAAACGAAGGAAGGCGGTAAATTCGACTTTTTTACAGAGGTAAAAGGAAAGGAATATGACGGAGTTCAAATAAAGCCAGGACTATTCACGACTAAGCAAAGTATTGCATTTTACAAATGGGGACGTGTTTGTTTTGACATTGGTGTAAACACAGTTGAAGACGCGTATGAAATATTTACTGAATTCAAGGGAAAGCAAGTAAACGACAGAGACAAGGAATATATAAGGATGGGATTTTTTAAAGAATGGGAAAAATAACTGGTGCTAACAGGCAGGTCCTATGTAAAGAGATTTTTGAGAGACGATATGGTTCTAAA
>CALKHN010000093.1 GCA_937991535.1 uncultured Sphingobacteriales bacterium | reverse complement strand
TATTAGAAAGAAAGTTGTTCACTGATGCAGCGTTTTCTCATCATTGAAAGCACAATGGCTGCGGCTGGTGATTACATCCGCCATGCGCGCCGTGACCAGGAATCGTGGGCACAGGGTATTATTCGTTCTTGATGAGTTTTCTTCTCTTGGCTATATCCGCGAAGTGGAGACAGCAATCAATACCTTTTCGGGTTATGGCCTGACGGTATGGCCTGTCCTGACTTCGCTGGGAGCGCTGAAGCGCCATTATCCCGATAGCTGGGAAAATTTCCTTGCCAATGCCGCTGTCCGCCACTTTACCGGCATACAGGATGAATTTACCGCTTCTTATGTCTCGTCGATGATCGGCGACACCACTTTCGTAACGACGGAGGGACGCAAGGGCGAGGAACAATATCAGGCAACACCCCGCAGGCTGCTGACACCTGACGAAGTAAGGCGCGGATCGGCCAACCATATTTTCACTTTCATAGAACAGCGGCCGCCGATTGATTTTGAAAAACGGCCCTACTATGACATGCCGGACATGGTGGGACGGTATGACGCCAACCCGTACTATACCGGCGAATAATCACTCAAATTAAACTTGAATATCATGAGCTTTAAAAATCTTGCCTATAAACATTTGAAAGAATCAGCCGAATTGAAGAAGCGGCAAAAAAAGGAGTGGGAGGAACTCCTGCATAAACAGGACGCAACTTTATGCAAGGGGGCCAATGTCGTCGGGCTCGCGGGACGATTTGCCAGCGAACGCGATGAACACAATGCCAAATTCGATAAAGAGAAAGCCGACCTGATCCGCCGGCAGCAAAAAGAACTTGAGGAGCTGCAAAAGATTAGGGAGGTCGAAGAGAGCGAACATGAACACGGCGGATAAACAGGATGCGTTGCAACCGGACATCTTCGGATGGCATTGTTCTAACTATATGAACTTTAACAATATTACTTGACAGCTTAGGACGAAAATCCTATGCTATAAGGGTTCCCGCAAGACGTGGTTTGTCCGTACAGAAACGATTGTTCTGTCCGGCAAACCGTCTTGCAAGGGGAGCGTTATACCTCCCCTTGACCCCTCCGCAAAGCAGCACGACATGGCACGGCCAAAAAAACCAGTCGATCAGGTTCGCAATAGACGCGTCGAAGTCCGCCTCACCTCGCAGGAAGAAAGGACCCTGCAAGGACAGGCGGCTGAACGCGGGCTGACCATCAGCGACCTGCTACGGATGGCGGCGCTTGGTCTTAAACCGCGCCTGCAAAAGGCGACCCCTTACAGGGCTGCCCTCATCCGTGGCCTCGCCGAGCTTGGCAAAATAGGCTCTAACGTGAACCAGATCGCCCGGGCGCTGAACCGTTCCCCGCAAGCCGGCCAGCGTATCCCCGGCGACATCATCGCCAACGCCCTGCACGGCCTGCACACACTGTCAACGCATCTCATAAGGATATTGAGCGATGGTCGTTAGAGGCAGGGTGAGGGGAAATGGACAGGCTTTATCCGGGTATTTGCTCAACTCCCCGGAAAACGAGCAGGTGCGCATTCTGGACATCCGTGGCACCAGCCAGCCGGATAGCCTGAAATACTCGCTGATCGAAATGTCGCTGACGTCCGAACTGACAAAGTCGGACAAGGGGCTATATCACGGCCAGATCAACCCGGCCCCCGGCGAGGATCGGAAAATGTCGGATCAGGACTGGATTCTCGCAGCCAATATCTGGGAAGCGCAAATACCGGATTATATGAAGCAGAAGCGGGTTATTGTATTGCACTCCAAGCGCGGCAGGGCACATGCCCATGTTGTATGGGAACGCTTTGACCATGAAAAAGGAATTATGATTTCCAACAGTTTCGACCGTCTGGCGCAGGATCGGGCGCGGAAGGAGATGGAACGGGTATTTGAACACAAAAGGACGCCTGATCGTAACCTGAATCGCGATGCGATCAAATCACGTCTGACTGCCCTTTGGCATGCGACGAAAACAACGCAGGAATTTATTCGGCTGGCTGCTGATTACGGCCTGTATATCTGCAAGGGGACACAACGTCCCTTCATGGTGGTCAATGAAACGGGACGTTCCTTTGATCTTGTCAGGCAATTGGAAGGGATAAAAACGAAAGAGGTTCACGAACGACTGCAGGATTCGCCACTGCAATCGGATAAACACGTCATCCGCTCCGTGCGTGTATTGCAGGACATGGCAGCTTTTGAGAGGAAGCAAAAACGACTGGCAGACATGCTGTCCACCCAAAAGGCCGGGCAAAAGATCCCGAAGGGCTTCACCGGCTTCATGAAGGATATGAAGGCCGGAGGGACTGAGATAACGCAAGGGGCTAACCCTAACAAACAAAAGACAGCAGCCCTGTTTGCGGAAACGAAAGGCACGATTGAAGGCGGAAACAGCAAATCCGGACGCCAGCAGAAGATCGAGGCGTTCAGGCGGCAGTTTTCACGGCATGAAAGTGAGCGACAGCATGACGTTGAACCTGAACCATAGTCAGAAACTGATGCTGGGATCATTGTACAGGGTTAAAGGACTGATGGCGAGATCACGGGCAATCCACTTGGCCTTTAAGGCACGGCCTTGGGGACTGGACGTATCAAGATTGATGAAAGCGCAAAGGGCATGTTCAAGAAAAACGAAATCAAAATGATTGGGCAGATTTTTTTCAAAGAACCGTGCATATCGGGCAATAAGATAGCGGGCCTGCGGGATGTGCCTCAGCAATTCCGGCTCATCCTGATAGATGCACCGCCACTGGTGGTTGTCGTTGGCAGGACAGGAGCGTTGCATCATTTAATCATACTACATCAAACTTACAACTATGTCTAATAAAAACATCTCGTCCCTGCACGAACTGAACATTAAGCATGAATGGCAGGATAAAGATTTTGCCACAGCCGCTGCGCAGCACTGGCAACCCGTTTTAGAAAAAAGAAAAGAATTGTTACAGGATTACGGCGAATTTGAAGACGCCCCGATCAGTATTCAAAAGCAGATCGTGAAGATAGAACAGGAATATTTTGACGAATGGGGCAGTGAGGGCCGACTCATAACCAGCCTGAAAAAGCGGCAAAAGGCAGAGCGCATGGCCGTCACTCTTCGTCGCAACCTTGAGCAGAACCGCGAGAAGGAGAAAGATCATGAGCGATAAACCTCTACAGGCAAGTATTACGCTGAATAGTCCGCCTCTTTTGACGATAGAAGAAATCAACGCGGAAGGGAGTTTTGCGCACCTGTCGGATCAGCAAAAGCAGCAACTGATTTTACTGGTTTATGAAATATCCATCGTTATATACCACTTGCACTTTGGCTGTCATGACTGATTTTAAATATTTTCAGCGCTATGTCGTACCTAAAATATCCATTGAACACTCAAATCTCGTTGTGTGGTCATATACGCGTGTAAGCTCAAAAGACCAGTACGATAATAATTCCAGCGTCGAACGCCAGATGGAAGCCAACGAAACATATGCGCGTGAACACAAATACCAGATCACCGAGAGTTTCGGTGGAACGTATGAAAGCGCCAAGTCGGATTTTACACGCAAGGAATTTAAGCGACTTATTGAAAAAGTCGAATCCAGCCGCAAAAAACCGTACGCGGTACTTGTTTACAAAATGTCCCGTTTTTCCCGGTCGGGCGGCAACGCCATAGGCCTTGTCAATACCCTTGTGGAAGATCTCGGTGTTAACCTCATTGAGGTATGCAGCGGCATTTCGACCACGACAGAACGCGGGAAAGCCGCCATTTATGAAAGCCTGTTTCATGCCTACAAGGAAAATCTTGAAAAGAAAGAAATTGTGATTCCGAGCATGATCGCGTCGCTTAAAGCCGGAAACTGGATGGGGATTACGCCGGTAGGCTACGATCATTATGGCCGCAAAGTTCGTGATGAGCGCAGATTCTCATTCAAGCAGCGCATTGAAATCAATAATGACGGTGAGCTGCTGCGGGAAGCCTGGCAATGGAAAGCATCCGGCAATTACAGTGATGCCGAAATCATCAACAGGCTCGGCGCAAGGGGGTTGAAGATCAGCAAACAGAAATTGAGCCAGCTATGGCGAAACCCCTTTTACTGCGGCATCCTTATCAACCGTCTGCTTGATGAGCCAGTCGCCGGAAATTGGCCTGCCTTGGTAAGCCAACGGGACTTCATTAAAGTCCAGCAGGTTTTGGAACGCAACCCTTCCGGTTTTCAGCACAACAGAGCAGAAGAAAAACGCCCCCTCACCCGCCTGCTGAAATGCAACGATTGTACCTCTTATATGGTGGGATACAAAAACAAGAAAAAAAACCTGCACTATTACAGGTGCCTGAAATGTAATGGCGTCAGTGTAAACGCCTTTACGACGCAACGTGCGCAGCGAAAAGGAGCCAATGAGCTCTTTGTTGATTTCCTGAACGGCTTCCGTTTGCCGGATAAAATCGCCCCTCTTGTTAAACTGCAACTCGTGAAATTATTTGAGCGGTATAACGCAAGCCAACATCAAAGCGGCACCGCACTTAAAAGTCAGTTGGATAATACCGAGAAGCGCATGAAGAATTTGAAAATTCGGTATGGGCTTGGTGACATTGACCGCGAGACCTATGAACTTACGCAAGAACACTTGAACAATCAGTTGCGGGTTATTCATGCCGAATTTAACAGGATGGCGCCGGAAATATCTAACCTCGAAAATTTGATTGCAGACGCTCTTGATAAAATCGGAAACCTTGGCCAGATGTGGGTTTCAGCCAATCTTGACGGGAAAAGACGACTGCATAAAGTCCTGTTTCCAGACGGCGTGTACTATGACGTTAAAAACCACCACTATCTAACCAGGGCAGTCAACGGCTTTTTGAGTGCAACTCAATCAGTAGCAGAGCAGTATGCGCAGAATAAAAAATGGACTTTCCAGCCAGATGATGAAAAGTCCAATTCCGCTCCCCCTGCTGGACTTGAACCAGCGACCCTCTGATTAACAGTCAGATGCTCTA
>CALKHN010000092.1 GCA_937991535.1 uncultured Sphingobacteriales bacterium | reverse complement strand
CCTGAAGGTCGTGAAATTGCCCTTAAAGCGGCATCGGTAGCACGTTTCTCCATTTATTATTGGATGAATACGCTCCAGCCCTTAGTTCCGGTGGCGGCCTTTAAGTTTAAAAACATCGTTAAGTGGATTGCCGCAGTTACCAGCGATATAGGCGGCGCTATTGTGAGTGGTAGTGTAGAGTATGCTGCCGATTGCAGTTCTTATGCCTATGATCTGGTGACATACGGTATGCCTTAATTCCACATTCCTAAAAAGTCAAGTTATGAATAACAGCATTATAAACAGAGTAGAGGCAGAACTGAACCAATGGCGTTCAAGGGAGGAACGGTTTAGTAAGCTGTTTTCGTTCAGCCTCTCAACAAACAAAGCGTTACTTAAAGAAAAGTTGAATTACTACGACCGTATTGCAGCGAAATATAAAGGAACGCAGGATATTGACGAACAGTTTGCGCTAAAGATGCTGCGGCAGGAACGAAACCGTATCGAAAAACAGCTTTATCCTAATCTGTTTATTAGGCTGCTACGCAGGCTATTGGTTGCACCAGTTAAGGAACAAATTGTAATTAGGCATGATAACAGGAAAACAGAAGAAAACAGCCAGGCGCTGCACCAACAGGTGCAGCGTGCTGGCTTTCCTGATCTTTCAGCAAAAATTGATGAACAGATCAAACAGGGACAGCAACAATTTTCCATTCCGGTTTCATACTACATCAATGATAAAGAAAGATTAGATCATCAGGTATCATTTGTAAAAGACCAATCAGGATTATATCAGTTTGAAGGGTATAAAACCACCCTGCATAACGAATCGAAACCTGATGAAAAGCGGCAGCAATACTTTAGTATGCACAATGAATACAATGTAAATACTACAGAAGCCTATAATGTTCTGTCAGGTCGGTGCATACAGAACGGTGGCACATGGATACAGCTTGACTTTAACGACAAGGACGCACAAGGGAATTTTCGTGTTAAACAGTTCCATACCGAATACGGATATGATATTGACAAGGTGCTGCAACAACTTCCGTTGAAGGAACTATTGAATAAAGGGGAAGCGGATAAACTGAAAGAAGCATTGAAGAATGGCGACAAAGCATCAGTAAGTTTTGTAAAGGATGGCAAGGAACAACGATTTTACATTGAAGCGAACCCACAGTTTAAATCCGTAAATATTTACGACGAACATTCGAGGAAGATAACACTTCATACGGCATTGGGCAATAAGACGATGGAAGCTGTTAAAATGACGCATAAAGTTAATGAACAACAGCAGCAAGCTAAAAAGAACGGTATCAAAATAGGCTAAAAGAACACTGATAATGGACAAGCTGTATTGCTTATCGGATTTTTTTGACGCCATAGGAACTGATGCCCGCATCAGCATTACTCATATAGGCATATATGCGGCTTTGTTACAGTACCGCATACAGAATGGCTTTGCCAATCCTATTCAGGTTTTCAGCCATGAAATATTACGCATTGCAAAATTATCCTCCGCTATAACCTACCACAAATGCGTGAGGGAATTAAGTGAATACGGCTATATAAGATATGAACCGTCGTTCAACAGGAAAAAAGGGAGCAGGATTTATTTTGTTGAAAGAAGCGATTAACGCTAAAAGTATGAATCACCAATATTAGTAGAAGCCCTTCGCTGGCTTTTACTATCCAAAAGGGAGGTGTGAAATGGAAGACGAAGTGTTGATAAGAATAACTCCTGACAAGGCGATAGAAGCCTTACGAAAAGATGGAATTGATGTCAATATGGAAGAAGCACAGATTATACTTGACTTCTTTTACAGCATGGCAAATATAGTTGTTGAGCAATATATGAGTAACCGGCACTCTTATGCCTCAATCATAACACCAGAAAGTAAATAGCGGCTATGAAAATTGCAGACCTTTATATCAGGGTGAGTACAGATGAACAGGCTGACAAGGGATATTCTCAACGTGATCAGGAAGAAAGGCTACGCAGGTATTGCAATATCAACAACATCCAAATACGTAAGGTCATTTTTGAGGATCACTCGGCAAAGACATTCAAGAGACCAGCCTGGCAAAACCTGCTGATTGATTTGCGGAAACAAAGGGGGCATTCCGACCTTATCCTTTTCACAAAATGGGACAGGTTTAGCCGTAATGCAGGAGATGCTTATCAAATGATAAGTCTGTTAAGGCATCTTGGAGTAGAACCGCAGGCAGTAGAACAGCCATTGGATTTATCCATTCCTGAAAATAAAATGATGCTGGCGTTTTACCTCGCCGCACCGGAGGTAGAGAATGACCGCAGGGCATTAAATGTATTCAATGGTATGCGACGTGCTAAAAAGGAAGGTCGCTGGATGGGCACAGCTCCGATTGGCTATGTGAACAGAATTACGGAAGATGGCAAGAAATACATTGCGCCGAAAGATAAAGATGCTAAAATTATGAAATGGGCATTTGAAGAAATCTTTCGCAATAAACTGAATACTGAACAAATCTGGAAGCAGGCCCGTGAGAAGGGCTTAAAATGCAGCAAGAATAATTTTTGGGTAGCGATAAGAAATCCTATTTATTGCGGACTAATTTTCGTTCCTCAGCATAAAGATGAACAAAGTGAACTTGTGCAAGGGCAACACGAACCAATTATTGCCTCGTCACTTTTCTTTGATGTGCAGGATGTGCTGGATGGTAGAAAGAGAAAGGCGGTAAGTAAAAAGGTAATTGCCCAGGATGATATTCCCTTAAGAGGTTATTTGATTTGCCCAAACTGTGGAAGGTTTTTAACAGGTAGTGCTTCAAAAGGAAGGAACAAATACTATCACTACTATCATTGCAGTTCCGAATGTGGTGTACGTTATAAAGCGGATGACGCCAACAATTTAATGGTAGAAGCAATCGGAAATGAAGTCCGTGATGTTCCAAATCTTAAACTGTTTCGGGAAATTATTACAGCTACTTTTATGGATGTGAACCGTATTGAGAAGGTAGATCAGAAACGCATGATGGCTCAACTGGACCAGATAAAGCATCGGCTCTCGAAGGCTCGTGAGCTGTTACTGCATGGGGAAATTGAAGGAGACGATTATCGTACTATTAAGTCAGAAGCCAACGAAAGAATAGCTGATATTGAAGCAAAGCTAAAAACATCCATTTCCTTTTCAGACAATATGGAACTGTTATGGGATCTTCCTATTTCCAAAGTGTCTCATTTAGATGAGTTGTTTCAAAGTGGAACTGTTATACAAAAAAGAAAAATAGTAAGTACACTATTCCCCGATAACCTGACATTCAACGGCGAAAAGCTCGTTCATACAAAAGTAAGTGCCGCCATCAGTTTGATAAGTAAGAATAGGAAAAGCCGTATAACAGAAACTACAACCGATTGTGAAACATACCAAGCTGAAAGCGTTCACTTAAACAGAAAGCACGCAGTAGCCGCTTTGCGAAGCAGGATGTAATATTTTCGTTATTTAGTTGCTGGCAATTTAGCTACGATTTTCCCATGTAACCGTTCGTTGACCAAATAGCCAATGAAGGACGCAAACGAGGTTATATCCTGTCCTACGCTTGCCTGCTCTAATGCCTGCATATATTCAGTCCTTCTTTCCACGGGAATAACAGTCCACGGATAGCCACCTGAAGCCAACATCGCATTCATTAGAAAACGTCCTATTCTTCCGTTACCATCCATGTATGGGTGAATAAAAACAAAAATGAAATGTCCCAATACTGCCCTAACCGATGGCTCCGGTTCTTCGTCCAATAATTCAAACAGAACGGGCATTGCATCTCTCATAGCATCCACATTCAAAGGAACGTGTTTCGAGTTGCCAATGTATACCTGATGATTGCGATACCCTGCAAGGTCTGCGGCTTTTAAAAGTCCGGCAGTAACGCTAGGGTCGAATAGTTGTCTGTACCATTTTGAGTGATCTTTGTCCACCTGCTTCCCGGAATTGGCTCCCTTTAATATGGCTGTGATGGTTTCCTTCACCTGCAGAAAGGCCTGGTAGTAGCCTCTGGCTGCCATAGCATCTCTCTGCTTACGGTCTTCCTCATGTCCCTTGCTGTTCCATTGGCCGCTGCTTACCCTTTCGATAAGTTCCGGTGTCACCCGATACCGTTCAATTGAGAGGGAGTGATAAGCGTCTGTTATGTAAATGTCGTCAACATCCTTCAGGTAGGCTTTTGAATCATCGGGGATGCCGGGAGCTTTGGGAAAGCTGGCAATAATAATCTCACGCATCTGCTGCCACATAAGCCTGATCCGGTTTGCATAAGGAGAACGTTCACGGGAGGAAAGATTAAGGTTCAATTTGGTTTCAAAAGGATCTTCTTCGCGTATATCGTAATCGGCTTGCTTAACAGTATCAACAATCTGGTCGGCTATTTTATCCCTGTTTATATTCCTGAAAGCACCTGCTAACCTTCCTGCAAAAGTAGTATGCCCGTTTTCCAAAAGGATAGGCAATACCTCGGAAGCATCTCTTATCAATGTAAGGGCGGTGCGGGCATCTATGGCATTCCTTGTATAAATGCTCGGAGAGCTATAAACCAAAGCAGCCGGTAGATTGTACATCCTGATTCCATTCGTTATGATGGTTTGATCCGCTGGCGGAATAGCAGTTCTTAAATTGAACAAAGATGTATTATGCGGCAACGGCGTAGGGTTATTATTCCCCTGCGGTGAACGTATCATTAACTGTTGAGGTACTGCGCTGTTTCCCGCATGGATAAGAAGTGACTGATCTGCCGACAAACACCAGTCCTCACCAAATTTGTAATTCAGGAATTTGGCAATGAAATCCCAGTAGGAACTGTACCAGGATGTGGTTTCCCCTTCCTTTTCCGCAGGGTCGGTAGGTATGTACCACCCCTTTGTCACTTCACGGATAAAGCCGTTTTTAAGTAGTATTTCCCTATATTTTCTATTGGGTATTTCATCGGTATGAATACCGACAATGCCCTTGTCCTGTAACTCTTTCAGGAATTTAAGAGATTCTACTAATCTTTCTCTTGGTGTGGCCATATCAAACAGTTTGAGTTTTTATGCGGTTAATAAGCTATTAAGCATGGACGTACAATGCTTATTAAATCTTGTCGTTTTCTAATTATTAAACAAAGACGTAACAAATTTAGTAAATTTTGACGTGATAATTCTATTAAATATTGTCAAATCCCATTTTTATTCTTATCTTTACATTGTGCCACACTAATTTTTTATTGTATGAAAATAGCAGACATCTATGTACGGGTTAGTACAGACGAACAGGCCGATAAGGGCTATTCGCAACGTGATCAGGAGGAACGTTTGCGGAAATACTGCGAAATAAACAATATCCGGGTCAGGAAGGTGATCCTGGAAGACCATTCAGCTAAGACGTTTAAACGCCCGGCTTGGACAGGACTATTGGGGGATTTACGCAAACACAAAGGGCATACTGACCTTATCCTGTTTACGAAATGGGATAGGTTTAGCCGTAATGCAGGGGATGCTTATCAAATGATCAGCACCCTTCGGCGTTTAGGAATCGAGCCGCAGGCAGTAGAACAACCGCTTGACCTCTCCATTCCAGAAAATAAAATGATGCTGGCGTTCTACCTCGCAGCACCGGAAGTAGAGAATGACCGCAGAGCATTAAACGTGTTTCATGGAATGCGTAGGGCTAAGAAGGAAGGTCGCTGGATGGGAACCGCACCCATAGGTTATGCAAACAGGGTTAATGAGAACGGGAAGAAATATATCGCTCCGAAGGATATTCAGGGTGATATAATGAAATGGGCATTTGAAGAACTATCCCGTAGTAAACTCAATACTGAACAAGTATGGAGGAAAGCAAAAGAAAAAGGATTGCAGTGCAGTAAAAATAACTTTTGGGTTGCCATACGAAACCCAATTTACTGCGGATTGATATTTATTCCAAAGTACAAGGAAGAAGAAAGCCTGTTGGCAAAGGGACAACACGAACCTTTAATCTCTGAAGGTCTTTTTTATGATGTTCAGGATGTATTAGATGGACGCAAACGAAATTTGGGAACAAAAGTTACAGCCGATGACAGCATTCCACTGAGAGGTTTCTTAATCTGTCCAAAATGCGGAAGGATGTTAACAGCCAGTGCATCAAAAGGAAGAACGCAATATTATCATTACTATCATTGCAGTACTGCTTGCGGTGTTCGTTACAAAGCAAAAGAGACAAATGATAAAATGCTTGAGGAAATCAAAAAATATGTTTGGCCGCTTTCAAGACTTGAAATGTGCAAAGAAGTAATTACGTCAACATATAAGTCAAAAGAACGTGGGGAAAGAGATGAGCAGAAAGATTTGAAGGTACAATTACAGGAGGTAAACAACCGGGTTGTAAAAGCAAGAGAACTGCTTTTATGTGGCGATATTGAAGGAGATGATTATCGGGCCATCAAATCTGAATGTGAAGAAAAAATCAATCGGCTGGAAGCAAAATTAAAGGCTGCTGTAAATTTCCAAACAACGGTTGAACCTTTATGGAACAAGGCGTTTAACAACATTGCACAGCTTGATACATTGTATAAAGAAGGTACAGTAGAGCTAAAACGAAAGATAGTTGGTTCGATGTTCCCTGAAAATCTCGTATTCGACGGTTGCCAACATCGAACCAAAAGATTGAATGAAATCATCAACATTATATCCTTAATAGACAAGGCATTGAAGTCCAAAAAAAATGGGACAAGTCGTTTAAATTTCGACTTGTCCCATATGGTGATCCCGCTGGGACTACTTTAATATTTTGATAATCAAATTTTTAAATCTCTTTGTCGATTTTTTTGTCGATCAATACCGAAAGAACTCCTCAAAACTTACATGGAATTACCCAAATAGATGTGTCTTTACAAAGATACGATTTGATTATTACCTTAAAGAAGCATAATTGCCTAACGAAGTCTCAGCAAAAAAATATCATGTTTCAATTTTAAGCTCTCTTGCTTTGGCAACCGGAGGACAGGATTCGAAGGTCCTCTATAATTAATTCATTTTCAATCTCTGGAAGTCTCTACAAAATCACTCTCACCGAATTACGCGCTGACTGATTAAAGAACTAGAGCAAGGTTCGAAATCACAGGAATAATATATAATTTGTATTTCTATTCGGCCTGCGGATTGAAAGAATTGCAATTTGCAGTCCTTTCTTTGTTTTATATAGTCATACACCCATCCACTGATCTTCAGCCCTTTTGTAAAAACACCTAGCCATAACTTAATTCTTATTTATAAAGAATGACATATTCTTACCACCACTCACAAAGCCGAAGTGTAGTAAAATTCACTCAGAGATCTCGAAGTATATGGCCAAATTGACGGCTAAATTAAATCCAAGGAAAAGAAGTTCAGTACACCACTAAGGACATGCACCACACCGGGTCGAGAGAAAGGTTATTGCGCCCATTGATCTTTCTGATTACAAAATGCCGAAGAATAATATCGAAGCTATTAAATATCAAGATGCTTATCACCAAATAGTCAATTAAGTATTAGGAATTACATTTAAAGTTCTCAAATATTATCTTTTGTATTTTTTCAGCCACTTTGGTCTTAATAAGGCAGGTGATCTCCCAAGGGAGCTACAACTATTTTGACAAAACGACAGAGCCTGTTAGTCACAATTAAATCGTTTATCTTACTATTGCATTTAGAACCCTTCCTATCTCCTCAACAGCCATCGGTGTCTTATCAAAATGCCGAAAGTTTTCAAGAATCCGCTTGATATAGAAGTCTATATTGCTCAATTCTCCGGGACGATTATATCTTACTAATAAATTCATTTTTACTTTTTCCAGAAACCTGATGGTGTCAAACATTTCCTGCTCACTTCTTATCGCCAATGCATACAACCATTCAATCAGTATAGTACGTCCATTTCCATAGAACTCATCTATTGAAACTTTTTTCTTAGGTTCGATTAAATGAGTAATGTTTTTTAATTCCCTGAATGCGACATCGGTCGGAATGTTTTTTATGGAATCATCGGACTGAATTTCAATATGCCTTGCATTTGAGGCTCCTACATAATTGACCAGATATTTGAATCCTCCTGTTGAACCAATACTGGAAAGGATATGGGCTATTGATAGTTTGCGTTCGTCGGCCGTATCTGATGCATTGACTGCTTCCTGCCCTTTGCTTCCTACAATTTCCGGGTGGCTGCCAGCAAGTTGTTGACACAGGTAATAAAATAGATAGCTGTTATAGCAGTTAAGTGTCCTAAAGAGGACAACAAGATTTTCCTTATCGCCGCCCAAATTCAAATAAATTTCAATGGCATCAGTCAAAAAAGATTGTGTTTCGTCTTTTACAGAAGCAGTAATTATTTTCCATATTATATCCTTTGCTTCTGTGATACCCAGTAGTCCACATAATGCTATATGGTTGCCCAAAACGCCTTCTACCTGAATGCCTCTGGACAGATTGTCAACTAATTTCATTTTGAATATTTCAGTATCCTCCACACTTAACTTCTCCAATATCAGTTCTGAAAGGCTTTTCTTCTTTTGGGCTTTTGCCATCGTAAGCCCCGAAGTGCCATAGAAATCAAACCACACCATTTCCATCAGCTTTTCTTTAGGATTTTCAACATCAAAATGCCTAAATATTTCAACAAGCCTGGCTTCAAGGTTTTTGAATGAGATGCGATTTCCATTTTGAGATATTCCCCCTTTAAAATCTGCGTTAAGAATATGTTTATTGAAATAATTTTCAATAATAGGTGTCAACACTTTTTTAGCATCCTCATCCATTGCGTTATAACTAAGTATTTCCATAACCTGAAACACTTCATAAAACCCTTTAGCGTTTAATTTTGCCAAACATTCATTCAGTGAAATCTTTTTCCCGGTTCTGACATAGTGCATCAGGAAATTAAATTGAACATTTGACTGTGCGAGTGTTCTCACAGGTTGTTCGTCAATGAATATTTCTATGTCTGCTTTCGGAACACTTAATGTGCCGCCATTTTTAAAGAAATTTTTAATCGAAGCCCGAAAGCTGCTTTTTGACATCAGGTGCTTGATATCATTTTTTCTCTTACGTGCTTCGAATTCTAAAATTTCTTTTTGCTTTTCTATAGATGCCTTATCATGCAGCGTATTTTCGGTAGCGTCATTACATAACTTTAAAAAACTCTCATAGGAATCGTCTCTGTTTCTTATACCGCAACCATAAACACAACGAACAAGACTTGAATTCGGGTAATTGTTAATCTCAAACTCAAAAAGAATATAGTCAAAGCATTCATGAGAAATCAAGGAACCGAGCTCCCAGTTTTGATCTTTAAAAATATTGTCAATAAGAATCTTTACAACCACCCAGCGGCTTCCTGTTTCATTTAAGAACTCGTCAACTTCCTTGTACTGTGATGACAGAAACTTTTTTCCAATTGACCTGATAAATCCTGCAATAGGAAAAATAATAGCCGGCTCCTTTTTATACATATCACGGCATTTGTTCATTAGAAGTGTCAGAAAACCAGGGATACTGCTCCCTTCAAACTTACTATTATCCAGCCAGAGATCTATGGTGTCGTTTCGAAAGAGCCTGGAAATATTGTTGACATTTTTCGAAGCTAAAATAAATTCATGAAGAGATGTTTCTGCGCCTGCGACTGCAAATCCCTTTTTGTATTCGTTAAGATATTTAATTCCCTCAATACCGTAATTAAAATAGTGATCCACCAGATCCAAGCGGACGATTAAATTATAAACGCTTCTCCGGAATTCAAACCGTTTGTTAAGGGATTGTAACGAGATCAATGCATCAATCCAAAATTTCCCGTCTGACTCCGGGGTAGGGATGATGTCCACTAACAGTGCGGCTAACTCCACATCATCCGTTAATTGTATTTCGTTCAGGATAACAGCAGTTATCCTGTCTTGTTGTGATTGACTTAGCTTGCTGCTCTTGATGATCCTGCAACATATTAATCTGGTCGATGCTAGTGCATCGGATGAAAACAGCCTGTCCAACAGATACTCAATACTTGAGTGGGATCCAGTCACAAAGTCCCCTATTTTTCTTTCATATGCATATACCGGTCTTGTTCCTTTTTCGTCGCAATCTTCTATCACTTTTTTGATTATCGAAAGTTTTGCCTGATTGCTGAATTTGGAATGTTCGGTGTCAAAGAGGATTTCAATATTATCAGACTCGATTAAAGTAATAGCATTTTCAAAGAGTTCTTCACCGGGATTGGAGAGTGAAACAAGTGTGCTTATCGTTTGAACCCATTTTGGTCTTATTTTCTTTATTTCCTTCCCTATAGTACAGAGCGAAATTACCTTTTCAAATTTCATTTGGGACAGCACCATTGCCGATAAAAACTCCTGGAAAATGGCACTGACAAATCCCCATTTTTCGTTGGAACAGGAGACGAGTGGATTATGCTGCAGCAGACTGCGTTCGTCAGGATGGTTGAATAGTATTTGTAAGTCTTCGTCATTTAGGCTGTTGGTTCCGGCAAGTTGCAGGGCAAAAGCAAATTTCTTCGCAACCTTTTTAAATAGGACGCTGTCGTGTCTGAGACGTTTTCCCTGACGGGTTTGTCTTTCGACCGATCTCTTATAACTTATTTCCAGTAATTCATTCTGTAGGTCAAGCTTGCTTGCGCTGATTTTATTAGAGGTCAAATAAATATTTACAAGATTCACCAGGTAAAAGGGGTCCTGGAGCATAGGTTCCAACCCTTTTGATTTTACCTGCTCTTCAAAGAGACTGGCTTTGCCCTGTAATTTCAGCGTTAAATATTGTCGAAGATCTTCTTTATCTATATTTACCAGTTCGGAAAAGCTGAAGGTTTTTAATACATTGCCTATGCTATAAATATTGAAAAATAGTCTTCTGCATGAAATTAACAATTTGAGGTTGGGGTACAGTAATGCAAATTCATTGATGTGCTTTGACATTTCAATAAACGCATCGTTCGATACTTCATCCAGCCCGTCTATTATCACAACGATATCTAAAAACGGAATATCTTTCCACTGATTGTATATCTTTTCCAGGAGCGTTTCAACCGGTTGGATCGTGTAGTCTTTGATCTCTACAAAAAGTGGGACCAGACCAAGCCCGCTACCGTTAATACTATCTGCGATATATTTTAAATAAGTGCTTTTCCCCTGGTATGCATCTGCTATCAGGCATTGCCGGAAGCTATCTAAAGGACGGGTTTTCATTATATGAAGCCAGTCCACGTATTTCCTGGTAAAGTACGTTGAAATATCAGGCGAACCTGCATTCGGATCCTTGCAGGCGATTAATTTCCGCGGTATGAATTCCAGCGCCTTTTGTTTTGTTGAATTGGCCGGCAAACGGACTCGCCTTATACAGAAAGCATCCGCCTCGTTTTTGCTGAAAAAAAAGGCTACTACCGACCACATGTTTCTTAAACGCTCTTCTATTTTTTTCTTATCCCAGCAGTCAAATTCAATATTATATGTAAGCTGAAGTTCAGTTTTATATTTTTGAATCTCTGATTGCAGATCCCTTTTTTGCAAATCAGCATTAGTAGCAATAAAAAAATGCGAGGAAGATTCACGAAATTTCCCGGTCAGGAATTCTGAAACTATTTCTTTGAATTCGCTTACAACTATTTTTCCATGAAGCTTACATTGAATCGTAACCGCTTTGCCATTTTTAAAATCAGAAGAGATAAGGTCAATTCCATCTTGCTTCTGTCCGGTTTTTAAATATTCTTCAAATGTATAGGCAGGTAGCATATTCTGTGCGATATAAACACATAACATTTGAAACTTATCCCAATTAAAATTTTTCCAGGTCAGTTCTTTCTGCATTGGCTGTAGGTGAATTTATTTTGAATTTGCTGGTCACCATATCATCAGGTTTTATATAAAGTTCTGTATTTCTCACTGGTACCACAAGACCAACCAAATTTCTCTCAAAATATGCTGTTCAAATGGAACATAGGGAAGCTCGAAAGAAATTTTTCAAAAATTCTTTCATTTACTAAATAATACTTATAATTATAGGATTAGGTAGAATGACCTCAAACTAAAGATAATACATTGCGGAGACTAA
>CALKHN010000091.1 GCA_937991535.1 uncultured Sphingobacteriales bacterium | reverse complement strand
TGATCCAACGACATAATCAACCCAAACTAATCGCAGCTTAACCCGAACTCAGGTCAATAAAGTATGGAGCTCCGCCGATGGATTGAGCTGGACTGCTGATGCTCCTGCTGACCCCTCGACCAGGTGGTCAAAAAGAGAAAGAATTGAATCCGTTGTTTTCAATAGCAAACTGTGGGTAATTGGGGGTAATGATTATCCTCCCATGGGAAATACAGAAGGGCCAGGTACCTCCCACAACGATGTTTGGAGTTCTGTGGATGGCACTGCATGGACTCAGGTGACAGCGGGCGCTGCATTTGTTGCCCGGACAAACCCCGCAGTTTTTGTCTATGACAATAAAATGTGGGTTGTTGGCGGAAGAGATATGAGCAAAAATTATCTGAATGATGTGTGGAACTCATCCGATGGAAATACATGGACACAGGTGAATGTCACCACGCCATTTACAGGACGTATTGCACCGGAAGTTGTAGTGGATAAAGACAGAATTATATTGGTGGGAGGCGAAAATAACGATGGCGTTTTGGGTGATATGTGGGTCTCAGAGGATAAGGGCGTTACCTGGACAAAGGTGGAAAGTGGAAATGTAATGGCCTTGCCAGGCAGTTTTAAACCGAGAAAAGATTTCAGCATGTTCGTAAAAAGCGGTTCCATTTATATTGTCGGAGGATTGGGTACGAAAGATGTGAATACAGGAAAATATCCTTCTGTCAATGATGTTTGGGTAGGTAAACTTCAATAAGCCCCGAATCGTATTTGGAGTTAATCTGCGCCTGATTTTCAGTTTAATTTTTAATAGTTACCAATTCTGTTTCAATGATTCTAAAGAGAATACTGGTTATGAATCTCATTGTCTGCCTGGCGCTTCTGCAACGGGAAGCGACAGCACAGGACATGAGGCCTTTAAGGGAAATTAAAGGTGTGGTTAAGAATGAAAAAAATATTCCATTGGCCGGAGTAACTGTAAAAATCAAAGGCAATGGCAAAGCTACTACTACCGATGAACAGGGAAAGTTTCTGCTGTTGACAAGCCCGTCAGATACGATACAACTTTCAGCTATCGGATATACGCCCATTGAAAGCCCCTGCAGAAAAATTTCCGTGTCGCTGATTATGCTTACACATGAACAGGCGCTGCAGGAAGTGGTGATCGGCTATGGCCGTGAAAAAAAGTCTAATCTGACTGGCTCAATTTCTTCTATTAGTTCGGAAGAGTTGGAAAAGTCACCTGCGATTTCTTTTGACAACGCCATTATTGGAAAAGCCGCCGGCGTATTTGTTTCGTCAAGTTCCGGCGTTCCCGGCTCTGCAACTGCAATTACCATCCGTGGCCTCAGTACGCTCAATCCGGATGGGAGCCAGCCGTTGGTTGTCATTGACGGCATTCCGGTTTATGGTTCGGGTAAAGGCATGAACAATAAAGTGTTTAATCCGTCCACAACAGCAGCGATTGGTTTTGGCGGAACCTATGTCAGCGATCGGTTAGATCCTAAAAATGAATTTGAAAATAATCCGCTCGCTTCATTGAATCCTGCAGATATTGAATCCATAGAAATCCTGAAAGATGCGTATGCAACGGCTATTTATGGATCGAGGGGTTCTGCCGGCGTGATACTCATTACCACTAAAAAAGGAACGAATGGGAAAGCCCGTTTTAATGTCCAATACGTCACAGGAAGCATAAGTCCCATTGCAAAATATTCTTTGCTTAATGGGCCACAGTATAACGAAATTTATACTGAGTATTACAGGCAATTGGGGTTGAACGATGTTTTTAGTTCGCCCTACAACACATCATGGGTTGATTCTGTTACAAGAACGGCCATTTCGCATCAATTAGATTTATCTATGTCTGCGGGCACTGATAAAGCGAGAATCTATTTGAGTGGTTCTTACACAGATCAACCCTCTTATATCATCAACAACGGGTACCAGAGGTACACAGGCAGAATGAATTTTACCTATAATGCCTCGCGGAAAATAACTGTCGGGGCAGATATGTCCCTGAGTTATTCATTCAACAATTCATTGAATGCACCGACGATCTGGCGGCAGGCAGTGTTAAAAGCGCCCAACCTTCCGGTAAGGGATGCGAACGGCAATTATTTATACGCCAAGGGAACCAATCCTTATGGGAATGATGACCTGAACCCTGTTGCCGATGCGAATCTCAATACAAATCAACTTGAAATGAATGACGGCCTGGGAAATATTTTCGTGGAATTCAAGCCGGTGAGTTCACTGACACTTCGCTCTGAAGTAGGTGTTCAGCTTTCAAATTCGGATGCTTACACCCGTAGGGTGAAACGGCCGAGTGGTCTTGGAAATGATGGTATTCAATCCAACACAAGCAATAAGAAGTATGTCATCAACAACACAGCAACCTTCAACAGATCATTTAACAGGCATTCTATCAATGCCATGATCGGTCAGAGCTATGAGCATTCCAATGAAAATACTTCGGGCATGGGGGGTTATGATTTCTTTTCGGATGACATCCGCAGCATCTCAGCAGCGGGAAGGAAATATGTGATCAGTGCGCTCAGGCAAAACTGGGCGATGGTGTCCTATTTTTCAAGGTTGAATTATGAATATGACAGGAAATATTTATTCGGCGTTACCTACCGGATTGACGGCTCATCGCGCTTTAGCCAAAACAACAGGTATGTTGGATTTCCATCATTATCTGCAGGATGGCGTTTGTCGGAAGAAGATTTCCTGAAAGATGTAAAATGGATTTCGCAGTTGAAACTAAGGGGAAGTGTTGGCTTTTCCGGGAACAATAGTGCAGCATCTTATTATGGCAGCCAGGGGCAATATATTCTCAACAGTGATAACCTCAGTTATGCAGGCGTGCAGATTTTGCAAATGGCACAACCCGATAATCCCAATTTGAAATGGGAACGCACCCGGTCTTATGATGTGGGTTTGGATGCATCGCTCTTCGATAGAAAGGTTGACATCACATTAGATTATTATGAACGCCGGATCAAGGACATGATCCTTTCATCAGCCATTCCATTATACCAGGGGTGGATTTCACAACCACAGAATATCGGTGATATGGTGAACCGGGGTGCAGAGCTTATGGTAAATGCCCGATTGATCAGCCACAAGAATTTTAAATGGAATACTTCTTTTAATATTTCCACCAATACAAACAAAATACTCAAATTGAATTTTGGCGGGGAAGAAGTGGGCCTTGCCAACGATGCATTTAAGTATATGAAAGTAGGCGAACCCGCCGGACAGTTTTATTTGTATGACTGGGCCATGGTGGATCCATCCACCGGAAACCCGATATGGGGCGATGGAAAAGGCGGCATTTCCATGGTGCCACCGGCTTCATTGTTTGCAGTGGTACCTGACGTCAATGATTTCAGAAAAACGTATGGAACCGCATTGCCGGATTTCTTTGGCGGAATCGGACAAACTTTTACCTACAAAAACTGGGATCTTGATTTCTTCGCTTCCTTTGCTGTAGGCTCGCACATGATCAACGGATCACTCGCTTCACTTTTGACCTATTCCACGGCAGATGCCAATAACCTCAGTACTAAAATACTTGACCGTTGGCTGGTGCCCGGACATGAAACAGATATTCCAAGACTGGTCAACGCCTCAATCACCAAACCGCAGGGAAGCGCTTCGGGGGTCACAGATTATACCACAAGCCGCACCAACAGCCGCTTTCTGGAAGATGCATCTTATCTGAGGTTGAGAACCGTTTCGATTTCATACAACATGGATGCTCAGAAATTGAAAAAAATGACTTCAGGTGTGATCAATACAATGCGGGTTTTTGTAAGGGCTACCAATCTTTTGACCATTACATCCTATTCAGGTCTGGACCCGGAAGTAAGTGCTTTTGGCTCTTCTGCGATTCAATCCGGATATGATGAATTGACCATGCCCCAAAATAAATTAATTCAGGTTGGAATCAATATATCCCTATGAGCAAAAGAATTTTTATAGTATCCGCTTGCCTGTTTTTTCTCACGGTTTCGTGTAACAAACAACTTGACCTTGCGCCGGAAAACACACTGGTGGATAAAACGGTTTTTACAACGGAAGCCGGAACGGAGCAAGCGCTTTCGGAAGCGTATTACGATTTTATGAAAGCGGTTACCAATGGTTTCACTTACAACTATGGTGATTTTACAACGCCCATTCTGAACAAAACCCTTTATTACAACACCTATACGAATGGCGAAGCCACCCCGACGGATTATTATGTGGTGAATACCTGGACAGCATTTTTCAAAGCGATCAATAATGCCAACAATGTCATTCTGAAAATTCCTGAGTACGCAGACTATTCCACCGAAAAACAAAATCAATTTATTTCAGAAGCAAAATTTGTCAGAGCCTTTTGTTATTTGGATCTTCTATGTCTTTATGGTGATGAAGCATTATCGGGTAATTTATCAGGACTGGGTTTGCCATTACAACTGACACCCTTCCAGGGATACAATACGGGTGAAATTATTCCGAGGAATACAAATGCAGAAGTATTTGACCAGATCATAAAAGATTTAAATGAAGCGCTTCCTAATTTGCCGGATCAATTTTTAGATGCGGTGAAAACACGCAGC
Source organism: uncultured Sphingobacteriales bacterium (assembly GCA_937991535.1). Lineage (GTDB taxonomy): Bacteria > Bacteroidota > Bacteroidia > Chitinophagales > Chitinophagaceae > Agriterribacter. The sequence goes on along the minus strand of CALKHN010000091.1, from coordinate 3,539 downwards.
CGCGCCACTTCCGGCGCTGCCTGGGCTTTGCTGGCGCGAGCTTATTTATACAAGGGTGATTTTGGGAATGCTGCTGCGGCCGCTGCAAAAGTTTTGGAAAAAAGCCCTGCGATTTACCAACTTTCCGCGAATCTGCTTTCTGTTTTCCCCCCGAATCCAACCGGAAGCGCGCAATCACTTTCGTCTGAATATGTTTTCGGATTTCCGGTGAGCCAGATGATATCAAATAGTACAAGCACCAATAACAATATTGGTAGTACCTATTATTTTAAAAGATCGTATTGGATCAATAAGGATTTTATCAATGAATTTGAGCCTAATGACCTGAGAGTTTCGCAACTTATTTGGAAAGGGGATTCAGTTTACAATCCGAATATGTTTGGTGAATTCACCACCTACAAATTTAACAATCCGAATGGCAGGGATAATGTGCCGTTGATTCGTTTGCCGGAAGTAATGCTGACAAGAGCCGAAGCGCTGGCACATACGGAGGGCATCAATGATGTATCTGTTCAATTGCTGAACCAGGTTAGAAACAGGTCGCTGCCGAATGCAACAGCCTACTCCACTTCTGACTTTTCTTCGGAAGATGCATTGATAGCATCTATTCTCAGGCAAAGAAAATTTGAATTGGCATTTGAAGGATTGTATCGTTATGACATAATACGAAATCACATCCCTTTAATTGTTCCTGATATTCCGGAAAATAAAAAAGTGCTTCCCATTCCCCAAAGCGAAATTGACATTTCCAAAGGACTTATTCAGCAGAATTCCGGTTACAGGTAAACAAACATTTCAAGAATTAAAATAAAAGACAAATAAATTTTCAGATTATGAACAAGACAACATTTTTGTTATTGGTGGCTATTTTCATTGGCAGCGTCCAGGTGTCGGCACAAAATAAAATTAGATTCCGTGACCTCACTTTTGACCAGGCGATGAAGGAAGCTGCAAAAACCCATAAAATTATTTTCGTTGATGTGCAGAATAATAGTATTTCATCTATGGCACAGCGTGTGGAAGACAGTGTGTTTGTAATGCCCGACATCGTTGAATATTTTAATAAACATGTCATTCCGATTAGAATAAATATGTCCACCGAAGAAGGAAAGAAATTTATTCCACGGCTGGCGATGCTGATGTATCCGGTATATGTATTTCATGATCAGCGTGGCGATCAGCTTTCTTTTATTAATGCTGCTCAAATTTTAAAAGATCCAAAGAGTTTGATGGAAACGGCGCAAAGTTCAGTGGCCACTGCACATCAGAAGGAAGTCAATACACGCGAAATTGTTTTTGACAGAAAAAGTAAATGGAATGCATTGCTGGCAAAAGCAAAGAAGGAAAACAAATTGATTTTTATTGATGCATATACCACCTGGTGCAGGCCGTGCATTCAAATGGCCAAAGATGTTTTTACGCTGGATAAAGTAGCAGATTTTTATAATAAGAATTTTATCAACGTAAGCATGGATATGGAAAAGGGTGAAGGACCGGAACTCGGGAAGAAATATGAAGTAGAAGCCTATCCGGCATTTTTGTTTATCAACGGTGACGGTGAACTGGTTCACAGGGACGGTGGATTTATGGAAGCGCCTTCTTTTATACAGGTGGGTGAAAGCGCAATCAGGAAGACTGGCAAATAAATACGGCTAACCGAATCATAAAAACACAAAATGAAAAAAAATATAGCTTTCGTATTCTGCATGTTTTTTTCTGTCACTGCCTTTTGTCAACCGGCGGGGCAGGTAGTCATCCACGGACAACTCAACGGTGATCTGAAAGGTTACAACAGAATGTATTTATACACACGCACATCAAATGATTCTGCTGAAATCGTCAATGGAAATTATACTTTCAGATTTCCTTTTACTGAACCGTTGATGAAATTCTTTTATCCGCAGTACACAAAAGAAATGAGGCAGATGTATCAACCATTCGGAATTTTAATTTCCGGTCCGGGGGATTATTATGTCACATCAGATATTAAAAAACCAATGAAGTATTCATCGCTGAAAGGGCCACAGCCGATGTTGGAATTACAGAATTTTAATTCAGACTTTGATCTTGCAATAAGAAAAATGAATACCATCAAAGCACATATTTATGGTGACCAATGGTATCAGATCAATGAGGCATCACCTTTATATCCTGCGATGCTGCATTCAACGGATTCCCTGAATGATATTTTAGTTTTGCCACTGATCAAAAAGTATGTTTCTGAAAATCCAAAGTCCATCGGGTCTGCTTATATACTTTCAACGCATGGTAAAGATTATGGAACCTTGGATCAAAAGGAATCCTTACTTCATTTGTTGGATGCCGTAACGAGGAAGAGCAAACCTTCCATGGAATTTGAAAATTATATTCTTGGATTAAAAAAGTCAAGGATCGGATCGGTAGTCAGCAATTTCACTTTGGAAACCCCGGAAAAAAAATCCATTGCATTTGATCATTTCGCAGGGAAATATGTATTGATTGATTTTTGGGCAAGCTGGTGCTGGCCATGCCGCAATGCTTTTCCAGGTATGCGCAAAATGAAGCAACATTACCAGGATAAGAATTTTGAGATATACAGCATTTCCATAGATGAAGACAAAGACGCCTGGCTGAAGGCCGTAAAGGATGAAAACAATCCCTGGCCGCAATCATGGGATGGAAATGGGATTGCGAATAAATATTTTGCGGTGACCAGTATCCCTGCAACATTTCTCATAGATCCCAAAGGGAAAATCATTGCCAAGGAAGTGGGCTACGATCCAGAAGGCAATGACAGCATTTCAAAAGAACTCAAAAAAATATTTGGAGAATAAATCAATGAAAACACTACTTTTTTCTTTTTTCGTATTTGTATTTTCAGCAGCGCCCTTAATGTCCAGGGCACAGTCTGAAAAACCCCGGTCATTCATCGCAACCGGAAAAGTGCAGTTCCTGAATCCGCCACCGTATGATCATCTGAACAAGGTTTGGATCTATAAACTTAATGGCTCTAAAAGTGATTTTACAGATTCCACCGGCATCAGTGCTGACGGTACATGGAAGTTGACGATGCCAAAAGGCGATCCTGATCTCTATGTGATTGACATTGCCAAGTGGGACAGGGTCACCGTTTATTCAGACGGAAACGTAAATATTGATTCAAGGGGCTATGATACCGCAAAGATCAAAATCAAAAACCCGCCTTATGTGTTTGTGGAAGGTACGCCGGCAAACAACTTCATTAACCTGGTTTCGCATTTGGAGTATATGAATTACCAGCAAATGATTGCAGATGGGAAGGAAATGTATTATGCAGGACAGAGCAAAGACACGGCATGGAAAACATATCTGAAAGAAAAAGATCCTTATGGAAGGCTAAACCAGGATTATCTGGACAGGCTTAATGTATTGATTCGCGCATACCGCGATCAGCCTGTTGTCGTGTATGCATTGGGGTTAATGAACTGGGAGAAAAACCAGGATATGATCATGTCTGTTTTAAATAATCTTAATCAAAAATATCCGGATGATAATATGCCGCGCGAATTTAAAAATGTGAT
>CALKHN010000090.1 GCA_937991535.1 uncultured Sphingobacteriales bacterium | reverse complement strand
CGACCCTTACAGCTTTTTTTTCGTATAACAAGGATGGGACTGGTTAGAGGCTTACCTGGATGGATGAGGTGAATTCAACTACAAACAGCTATTACCAGGGAAATGTCGTCTCAGGTGTTTTCTATACTGGACTTGATCTAAGGGCTGTGTTGATTGAAAAGAAGCGAGGTTCCTCAGCATCCCAAACCAAAGTGACAAAGCCGGAGAGAATTACGTTTCTGGCTCCCAGGTCCACTTCTGTTTTTAAATCGGATATTATTATATCATTTTTAAAAGATCATTCGCTGAAGAAGCATTGGATAGATCAGAACCCACAGTTGACAGAAATGATAACCTCGGGAATATTGTTGGCTGGCGGCACAGAAGCGCTGTTTGCATCCTGCATTAACAATCCTGTATTCCGGCAAGACCTTGAAAATTACATAAATGAGCTTATCCCTTTTGAGGAAGAGGCAGGAATTAACCAGCTTTTATGATTTAATAACATACACCGGGAGATTATTCTTCCGGAACGTGTCTTCATATGCTATCATAGTATGTGCAGGATTCACACGTTTTCCAGCATATTGCGTCTCTTTTCTTTTAAAGCTTTAAAATGAGAAGGGGTGAGGCCTGTTACTTTCTTGAACTGGTTTGAAAGATGTGAAACACTGCTGTAATGCATCAGGTAGGCTATTTCTGTAAGATTAAGTTCATTATATACCAATAGTTCCTTTACTCTTTCAATTTTATGGGTGATAATGAACTGTTCAATAGTTGTACCCTGCACTTCAGAGAATAAGTTAGCTAAGTAAGTGTAATCGTACTCAAGTTTTTGGCTGAGGAATTCAGAAAAGTTAACAATCAACGGCTCTTCCGTATAATGAACATGCTCAATAATTACATTTTTGATTCTTTCTATTAACACACTCTTCTTATCATCCATCAGTTCAAGACCATACGCTAATAAATCCGACTTTAACAGATCTCTCTGCGGTACGGTGAGGCTTTCTTCCACATCTATCTCCCCGAGCTCAATTGTCCTGAACGGTATATCCAATTTTAAAAGTGACTCTTTTACGACCATCTTACAACGGATGCATACCATGTTTTTTATAAACAGCTTCACAAAAATTCTATTAAAAATATTGTCTCACCAGACCGTAAAGGTACTATTAATAAAATGGCAGGCTTTAAAAATTATAATCAGTCATATTGTGTGAATGTTACAACTTTTAGACATTGATATGTAACAAAAACAGCCATGCGTTGTGTTAGCTTTGTATCTAACAAAAACAAAATAAAATGAAAACATTACTTGTAGGAATTGGTACATTTGTGATGGTTGTCACTACTCATTTTTCCGCATTTAGCCAGGAAGATAAAAAGAGCGCACAGGCAAGAAAAGAGCTCGCAGAAGCAAAAAAGAATTTAACAAAGGCAAAGATTGATTCGGCCGCAGATTTTGAACAGTTTAAGCTGGAAGCGGAGAACAAAATTGAAGAGAATAAAAAAAAGATCACAGAGCTAAGGCTGGCTGACGCTGATTTAAGTATGGATCTTAAAAAGAAGTATGACAAAAAAATAACGGCGCTCCAGGAAAAAAATAACAAGCTGCAAAATCAAATAGATGAATCTGCAGATACTAAAACCAGTAAATGGACTGAATTTAAGAAAGAGTTTAACCAGGATATGAACGAACTGACAGATGCCATTAAAAACGTCGGTCGCAGAAATCACTGAATAAACAGGTAATTCCTGACCAGGCAGGTTTTGCAATAGAAAAGACCAGATAGTATTATGTATTATCTGGTCTTTTCTATTGGCTGTTTTAATAATCTGGAGTAAACCAATTATTTAGGTATGGATCAGCGATCACAATCTGCCGTCCAAACAGCACCGTCTTTGGCGTAACCAATGATCAGCTTACCGGCAGTAATACGAATAAGCTTAGTTGCATCTTCATCAATAGAAATGACAGCATTGCTTCCTTCGTTTTTAATTCAACGCCTTTTAAATCCGGAATCCCATCAGAAAACACGAAGTTGTAATTATTGCCTACTTTCACAACAGTAACTTTCCCATCATCTGTGGATTTATTTTCTCCTTCTTTTACATAACTTATTTTTCCTTTGTAGGTACCTACAAACAAATTGTTGTCGGTGGGATCATCTTTTTTGCTGCAAGAAGCAATCACAACAGCGCTAAGTAACAATAAGGCCGGTAATTTCAGATAATTTTTCATTCTTTTTATTTAAAGTGTATATCTATACTTTCCAAAACACATTCCAGAATTTACCTGTTAACAAAACTTTATTAATAGATTTTAGCATGACGATTTTCAAAAGATAGAATAAAGCGTGTTCCAACATTTCTTTCAGATTGAACATGTAAGGTAACTTTATTTGATGCAAGCAGTTACAGTGTTACCGGCAGACCCAAGCCTACGCCTTTAGGTTTTGTAGTGAAATACGCCCTGAAGATATTGTTAAGATGTTCTTTTTCTATTCCTGTTCCATTGTCTTCAATTACCAGGGTGCATTTTCCATCATCAGCTATTGTTGTAATAATTAACTCACCGCCAGATACCGGCAAGGATTCTATGGCGTTAATAATAATATTCGTCAGCGCTGTCTTTATTTCTTTCTGGTTGACCAAAACAGCAGAAGCAAAGCGTGTATAATTTTTCGTGATCTTAACATGCGAGAGAAAAAATCTGTCCGCATTTGCATTTAATACTTCTTCTACCAATTGATGTAAGGGGTATTCTCTTAACACATTTATCTCATGCTGAAATGAAGCCAGCGCGTGTGTTATGATATCATTTACTCGCTCATTACTCTTCATGATCATTTCGAGATATCTTTTTTGCGTATGATCGGTGCTGATATTTTGTAATACTTCTACCGCAAGTTTGATAGTCGCCAATGGATTTCGAATCTCATGAATCAAAGATGTAACAAATTGATCATTTTTTTCGTGACTGGAACCTTCTTTCATGACTGGAACAGGGGTGCTCAGTTGAATGCTTTTAAAAAACGACAAAGAAATATTGTTCTTTACTGCAGGGCACTTTATTCATATCCGCTTTTAATAACAGTTGATATCATTTTGAACCTGCCGTTTGGCTTTATATAATTAGATGAATGTGCAGGAATAATGATACCCTGGCCGGAAGTAAGCAGGTTGGATATTTTATTAATAACAATTTCAGCCTTACCTTCTATGATCTGCACAAATGTATCAAACGGAGATATTTTTTCTGTCAAGCCTTCGCCACTGTCGAAAGACATAATGCTGATATTACCGGTAGATTTTTTTATGATGGTTTTAATTACAACTGAGTTGGCCATATATTCTATGATTTCAACAATAATATGTGCCTTGGATTTTTCAAACTCAGATGATTCTTCTGCTTCATTTGTTTCTTCATTTTTCATGAGTAAAATATTTTAATGTATAATTTTAAGTAACAGGATAATAGTTTATAAACATTAATAGTAAAACAAAGGGCCAGGATAGACATCCAGCCCTTGTTTTAAAATCCAATATCCTATGAAAAACCAGCTTAAAGGTAAGCTGGTAAGCGGTGCTGATTCTTACACGGTTTACAAAATGACTTACATAATTCACACAATTCCTGTAGTCTTTATAATGGGCGGGACAGTTAAAAGTAAAACCATGTAATACTCTTTCCTTTTTATCAAGGAACAATAATCAAAAATATATAGAGCAGGAATATGGCTAACAGCACAATCCCCTGCAGTATGTTAGTGCGGCCTGTAGCCAGGGAAACAATAATAGTGAACTGAGCTAACAGCAATAATACCATTGCTTTCATATCTATACCCAAGGTGAGATGTACGCCGGTGATAATAGATACAGTTGCCACGGCAGGTATGGTAAGTCCTATGCTGGCGAGTGCCGAGCCCAGCGCCAGATTAAGGCTTGTTTGCAGGCGATTTTTGGTGGCAGCCCTGAACGCTGCCAGCCCCTCCGGTAATAAAACAATTGCAGCAATAATAACGCCTACAAGGGATTTAGGCGCCCCGGCTTTCAATATTGTTTCTTCTATATGTGGCGCAAGGGATTTAGCGAGCAGCACAACTATTCCCAGGCATAACAACAGGATGACCGCGCTTATAAAAGTTATCCTGGTGGTAGGCTTTTGCGGAAGGATATCCTCATCTTTTGTTGTTTCAGGCGATAAAAAATAGGGACGATGCCTGGTGGCCTGGATCATGATAAAAGTAATATAGAGTACTACGCAAAGCACTGCAACAAAACCAAGTTGAATCGTATTATATTCCGATACCCCTGCACTTAGTGTATAGTTAGGTAAAATCAGAGAGAACACCAGTATAGTTGTAAGCGTAACCAGCGCTGCACTTACTCCCTGAAGCTCAAAAGCCTGCTCTTTGTATCTCGCTGCGCCAACTACAATGCATAGCCCGATGATGCCTGTAAGAATAATCATCACAGAAGCCAACACTGTATCCCGGGCAAACGCCTTTGTTTCAAGCTCGCCACCCGTCAGCATAAGCGCAACGATCAGCGCTACTTCAATGATCGTAATTGCTAATGCCAGTAGTAGTGTTCCAAATGGCTCTCCAACCCTGAACGCTATAACTTCAGCATGGTGGACAGCAGCAAGCACAGAGCCTACAAGTAATGTGCTTAGAAAGAGAGCATATATATAACTATCAAATAACGGAATACAAAAATAGCCGATCCAGGCTAGTAAGGGCATTACAATAGTCCATAAAAGAACAAATATTTTTTTTCCCATAAATAAAGTAGGAGCATGCCAGTTCCCCGCATAAGAAGTATCCGGGCTTTAAAAGACAGACAGCGCTACTATGATATTGTTGTAAGAAAATTTTTTCGGGCTTACAGATGCTGGTGAACAAATCAGTTCGAGATTACGGCAATTTTTCCACTACCGGTTGGTGGCTCACTATGGCCGTCAACTTAAAGAGTCTCAGCGCTCAAGTACCCCGAATGGGGTTTAAATCTGAATAGCCATTGGTGCAACCGGTGGTATATTTGCAACAATTCCCCTATCGGTGTGTGTCTTCACACACCGAAACACGCACTCCTTATAATGTGTCAGGAAACCAAATTCATCAACGCCTTTTAAATAGAACCTTGCACTACTCCACCTGTAATCTTCAGGCAGGTTACATAATGCCCATTTTTTTCAGCCACAGGATTATTATGTATATATTCCGGTTTTTGTTCTAATATTTTTATCGTACTTAACGGAATAGCCAGAGGGTCACGTTTCCAGAACTGATACTGGCGATCGTTTTTGCCTGATAAATAATTTAATAATTGCGGTGGATTATTTGTTTGCAGATATCTTTTTATTTGATGTGCAGGATGATAATAAGCTTTATGCTATCATCTTCTAATGCGAAGGCTTCACCAACAATATTTTTCGCCAGGCCCTTCTGTTGTTGGTATACTCCGCACATCCCTCCCCTACATACGCAACAACGGCGGCGCGGGAACACCAAATAGTGCTGGTGACGACCAATTATGCTTTAAGGCAATTCCCGCTTCTTTCATATCACTCCTCAATCAAATATCACCTCCTGTTGCTGGTGATGCCTCCCTCATACCCGCCCACGAACACCAACAACGGCGGGAATGTGTACAACAAGGAAGATTAAAAGTTGTCATTTAAAAAATGAATACAACTGGGTTGGATTTTTAAAAAAAATATTTTCGTAGTACTGGCCTAAGCCCATCTTTTGCAGGTCATCTTTAAAGGTGGTCAACAAAAAAATCAGCCCGGGCTTACCGCAATAGGATTGCCAGTAGCTGTTTTTGGCGGCATCCATTCCCATCGTTATCTGGTCAGGGAAATCTGGTAATAAAGCTTGCAGAAGTTTGTAAGTCCAGTTTTCTTTTTCTTTCCACCTGAAAGCGCTGTCGTATTCTACTTTTACTCCCGTTTCAAGCAATGCGCGGTTGTAACCAATATCCTGGCAGCGATCAACATGTGAAATAACAACGTGCTGCAGGTGAGCTCCCAGCTTTTCAAAAAGATTCACCTGGTCAATGGCATGTTTGCCAAAATTAGAATGGGTTAAAACAGGCACGCCGGTTTCAAGGTGGGTATTCACCACCGCATGAAATATTTTCTCCTGGTGGGCAGTGATTTTTTCATCGCCGGTAGCCAGCTTAATCATACCCGCCTTATGCGTAGTGCGGTTAACATAGGGCCCATTGTAATCATTGGCATCAATTCCGATCAGCACATCATCTATAAATAACTGGGTCAGTTGATCTTCTGTGTATGTATATCGCCAGTGATTGGGTAGATAATATTTTTCGAGATGAATGCCGGTAGGCGCTATAATATTTACACCTGTTCTGAGGGATACTTCAGCAAGTTTGAGCACATTACGGCCACAGTCAGCGGGCATGGTGTCAACCATGGTTCGTCCCCCTGCTTCGTAAAAACTTTTTAATTCTTTCGAAACTTTATCTACATCGTTCAAAAGAAACAATGGATCCTGCAGGGTGGGATAACTTTCCTCAATAATAATATGCTCGTGCGAATAGGTAAGTCCCATTTCTGCAGGAGCGATATCTCCCAGAACCGTACGAACAAACGGGGCTTTAGTTGATGGCATATATACATTATTTATTGCGTTCAATCATTTTTGGTATAACCCAAATTTTTGCAGGTTGGTGACGACATCAACCTTTAACGACATACTGATTCTGATACCTGACTGCTAACCGCTGATCAAAAATTATTTCTCCAGCCATTCCTGCTGGTATCTGCCAATCCATCAGGCATTTCCAATACGGTTCCCGTTTGTTGCAGTTTTGATTGTAATGTAGAAATATCCAGGGCATGAGCGGCTATATCTTCATCCAGCGATAATACAGCAGCTAATCCTGCAGCTTGTCCCATGCTCATGGTTTGAGCCATTGAGCGGCAGGAGGCGTGCGCATCATGCGTAGCGGAAAAACAACGTCCAGCCACCCAGGCCAATGTGCTGCCTTTGGGCACGATCGTTCCGTAGGGAACGCCATACACTCCATTATCAGGAATGTATTGCCAGAAAGTTTCACTCTCTCCGTTTTGGGCTGTGCGATGATCTTCAATAGGCGCACCGCAGAGAAAAATACTATCCCGGGGGATATTGCCCGATAAGCAATCATCCTTAGTGAGGCGATATTCACCATATACACGCCTGGTTTCCCGAACACCTATCTGGTGTGAAAGACCGATGATCTTTGATGCTTCATACCCCGGAACTTCAATTCTAAAGAACTCCTCGAAAACGAATGCTTGTTTCCGGCCTTCTATCTCAGCCTGGGTGAGCTCTTCCACATTTAACGGATTTAAATTACCTACTTTCACCGCCACCGTAGATATGCATCCTTCCTGGCACATTTCATGAGCCGATCCTTCTTTCCGGGGCAATGCATAGCTTCCTGTTTCAAATGCGGCTTTCATTTTTACATTCATCATTTTTTTACCACCTGCCTGTTCAAATTTATCTAAGTTCACATTGCTCATCCTGAAAGTAGTAGTCATACTTTGAGCAGGCTCCGACTCACCGGCCACTTCATAAGAAAATCCTGCCAAATGACAAAAATCAGCATCGCCGGAAGCATCAATAACTCTTTTGGCTTTAACTTTATAAAATCCACTTTTGTTCCAGAAAATACAACTCTGTTTTTCCGCTTCTTCATTTACGGTGTCAACCAAAGTGGTATGCAGTAAAAAACGGATACCGGCTTCAATAATTTTTTGATCCCACACATGTTTTAAACGTTCCGGGTTATAATTTACGCCTGTTCCCGCTCCGTAAGTATTCGGACGTAAAAAAATATCTCCCGTTTGATCCAGCTTATTTATGATCGTATCCGCCAAACCCGACACAATTTTTTTGGGTGCTTCCCCCGGTGTGAAAAATCCATAAAATGTATCAAGCATCTGCGTGGATGTGCCGCCGGGAAAACCATAGCGTTCAACCAGCATTACTTCATATTTCCGGCTTTGCCTTGCAGCTAACGCAGCCAAACAGCCAGCAGAACCTGCGCCTATTACCAGGATGTCTGTTTCGGCGAGTAAAGGAATTCGGTGGTGATTAATAAATTCTATCATTGTACAAATCAGCAATTTATGAATAGAAGAGACTGGCTTTGCTGCAAATTTATATAATTCTGCCAGCGATGAGCAGGTTCATTATAATCCGGACACATGAACCATGCATTCTATTTGTATTTAATATATTATCTGTAAAAAATGTAATATTGCACAACATTTTCAGACATGAATTTTTCAATTGATCACAAAAATCATATACCACTACACATACAGGCAGAGGAACTTTTGAGAAAAATTATACGCAGCCCGCAATACGCAAAGGGAAAGCTACTGCCCAATGAAATTGAGCTTGCCAAACAGTTGGCTATTTCCCGAAGCACTTTACGACTGGCTATAAATAAGCTCGTATATGAGGGCCTGCTGATAAGAAAGAAAGGTGTTGGAACCAAAGTTAGCGATAGTATAGTAAGTTCAAAATCGGTTAACTGGTTAAGTTTTTCCCAGGAAATGGAAGCCCGGAAAATACCGATTAAGAATTTTGAAACTAAGCTGAGCTGGGTCAAACCGGAAGAAACGGTAGCCAATTTTTTCGAGATCAGGTCAAACAAAAAGGTTTTGAAAATAGAAAGGCTGAGAGGGCGTCCCGAAGGCCCTTTTGTGTATTTTGTGTCTTATTTTCATCCGCGGGTTGGACTTACCGGTAAGGAAGACTTTCAAAGACCACTATATGAAATATTAGAAAAAGATCACCTGGTGGTAGCCAGCCTCTCAAAGGAAGAAATCACTGCAAAAGCGGCCGATAAGTTCATTGCACGCAAACTGAATCTTACTCCCGGCGCTCCTGTTCTATGCAGAAAAAGGTTTGTTTTTGACCAGGGAGAACGACCTATTGAATATAACCTGGGCTTCTACAGGGCCGATAGTTTCGTTTACACCATTGAGAGCAGAAGATAGCAATAATGCTGTAAACTGTTTAATCTTAAAAAAATAGCAATATCTTATTTCAATCTTTTATTTGTTGTATTCAAACGACTTTACCATTAAAAATTCAGTTTCCGTGTTTTGCCTTTGTTATCCGAAATGATTACGGAAGCCGTATTCTTATCAACACTCAAAAACCTTGCTGATTGCGACAGAAAAGAAAAGCCATAATAACATTCCCGTCTTTGTTTTTTACCGTCTCTGTAAACAATTTCAGCATTTATTTCATGCGCTTGCAAAGGAATATGAATAATATCGTTTTTAAGTTCATACACTTTCAGCGGTGCACGGTTTTGTGCAGCAGCCAGCAGGTATTTACCATCTTTGCTTCTGAGTTTTACCAATGCCTTCCCATTGCCGGGAATAAAAATGCCGCTTTCAAGAATGGATTGAGCAATGAAGTTTCCTTTGCCATCCCCCTTCAGCACCAGGCCATTCAATGCATCGTAACGGCCTGTTGTAACTTCCGATCCATAATCGTTGGTATTCATTACTACATCCAGGTTGCCATCTCCATCAAAATCATCAGTTACCATACCGTTTAAAGCAGACAACTGGGCCATAAAGGGCAGGGGCGTTAAAGTGAATTTACCATCGCCATCGTTTCTGCAATAGCTGGAGCTGAAGTTATTGGCCCTTAATATTAATGCGTCTTTTAACTGATCTTTTGTAAGCAACTGGTCCATCGTAGCCCCCGCGTATGATTTGAAATTCTGAAACTTTGCCTTTATTGCCGTCATTTGCTTTATCGCGTCATCTCTTAAGTGCGCCGGAAATTCTTTTTTTCTGGGAGAATCCTGGCTGGCCGGCAGGTACAACGACAAGAAGGCATCGTAGCTGCTGTTGTTATCAAAGTCTTTGGCATACACGGATACCGGGTATTGTGCGCTTGCCTTATAAAAAGAATTCTGACCCAGGTTGCCGGCTATATAATCCATATCTCCATCATTGTCAAAATCGCCTGCCGCAATGCTGTTCCACCATCCAACTTCATTGGACAAGCCTGTTTTTGCAGTTGCATTTTTAAAATGGCCCTTATCATTTTTAAAAAAGGTAAGTGGCATCCATTCTCCGGCCAGCACCAGGTCCGACCAGCCATCATTATCAAAATCAGTAAACAGGGCATCACAAACCAGTCCAATATTATTTAATTCATTTGCAACCCCGGCGGTTACATCGGAGAATTGTATACGCCCGTTTTTTGAATCGTTCCTATAAATAAAACTGGATACTGCTTTGGGATAATTCCAGGGTTCTATTCTGCCGGCAATAAAAAGATCAGGGTCTCCATCCTTGTCATAATCTGCAACTCTTACACACGATTTGCTTACAAGATTTTGTGGCAGCGCCAGGGAGTCGGTGGTAAAATTACCTTTTCCGTCATTGATAAAAAACTGGTCCCGGTAAGCTGCCGTATTGGGTTTGCTTTCATATCCGCCCCGCGCCAGGTAAAGATCCAGGTCACCATCTCCGTCTGCATCAAAAAGAATAGTACCCATATCCTGGTAATGAACATCCCTTAATTCGGTTGGTTGGGTTATTGCTTTTTGCAAAAAGGAACCGTTATGCAGTTGTAATAAAAGCGTTGTTGCAAATAAGGAATTTCCTCCTGCAATGATATCATCCAATCCATCGCCATTCACATCTCCTGCGGCGAGGGATGGCCCATATTCCGAAAATTTGTGAGGCAATAACTTTTGAATATTAAAATCAATATAATCCATTTGCGAATGTTTATATTGAATACCCAGTGATGCTGTAACATCTTTAAATAAAGTGTGAGCCGCTATAACCGGAAGCTGCCAGTCGTGTTTATCTTTTGCATTCTTTTTATTCAATGGTATAGTTTGATCTGCGGCTACATTTTTTATAAGTTCTTTGCTTCCATCCGGCCATTTAACAACCAGGGAGTCTATGCGGGTTACCGTGCCGATTCCGAAATGAGGATTTAACTGGATAGAAGACAGGTAACCCCGGTAAGGCGTTTGTTCATAAACTTGCCGCGTATTTCCATAGTAAATTTCTACCCATGCGCCTATTCCATTTAAATTTAAACGATCACCTGCCAATTTTACGGACAAATAATGTGTATTGTTTTCCTTTGAATCTATTAATGTATTCCTGTATACAAAAGCTTCATCGTTGATGTTATTTATAACCATATCAAGGTCGCCGTCGTTATCGAGGTCGGCATATACCGCGCCGTTTGAAAAGGAAACTTTGTTTTTTAAGCCCCAATCGCCCGACACATCGCTAAAGCTGCAATTGCCTTTATTCTGAAAAGCATAGTTGTGTATTTTCACTTCCGGAATCTGCGACAGGATGCTGGATTTTGAAGCGATTGGTGTAGGCTCCTGCCGGTAAACGATAAAGTCGTGATCGGTTATATCTTTTGGAAAACCATTGGTCACCACCAGGTCCCGGAGGCCATCGTTGTTAAAATCGGCAACCAAAGGGGTCCAGCTCCAGTCTGTTTCTGAAATGCCTGAAAAGAAGCCGATATCACTGAAGACCGGGTCGCCAATTGAATCATTTGCATTTACAACCGGCCCCAGGTTAATTTGCAGGGTATTTCTTACATACTGGTATTGGTATTTGAAGAAGTCGTTGAGTTGAAATATTTGATAACTGCCTGAATTCAGCATCATTTTTTTTCGGTAATTGTCTTCCGGGCTCATGTCTAATTCTATTATATCCGCCAATCCGTCGTTATTGATGTCTGTGATATCCTGTCCCATTCCGTTTGCGGAAGTATGTTTAAGATAGGATACGGCTTTATCTGTAAAGGTTCCGTCATGATTATTGATGTACAGCAGGTCGTTTGAAATAAAATCATTGGTCACAAAAATATCTTTCCATCCGTCTTTATTGATATCTGCAATGGTTACGCCATGTGCATAGCCTTCTAAAGTAAGCCCTGCCTGTTGGGTAACATTGGTAAATACGGGATGGCCGGACAAGCTGTCCATGGTATTCCTGTAAAGGCGCCCTGTACTCGGGAAAGACCCATCTGTAATTTTAGGTTTAAAAACGGAAGGATTTATGTTTGGGAGAATCTCATTTACCGCAAGGTACATATCCAGGTCGCCATCGTTATCGTAGTCAAAAAAGCTGGCCATGGTAGAATGGGTAGTATCATCCAATCCATAAGCGGCAGCCTGTTCTTTAAAAGAAGGCAAGCCCTTTTTATCTAAGCCCTGGTTAATATAAAGGAGGTTTTTTCTTTTTTCCGGGTTTTCATCCATTGATGCACAAACATACATATCCATCCATCCGTCGTTATTGATATCCACAACAGCTACTCCCCTGCACCACTTACCATTGCCATCTACCCCGGCACTATTGGTAATGTCCTCAAATTTTAATTTTCCTTTATTCAGGTATAGCTTATTCGTTACCATGCTACCTGTGAAATAAATATCCTGCAATCCATCGTTATTGAAATCGCCAACGCCAACGCCGCCTCCATTGTACAAGTTGGTTATATCAATAGGATTAATAGAATCATTCTCCACGATCTTATTGTTAAAATAAATAGCCGAATGCCCGGGAGGAACCAATTGAAACAAATGAACATTTTGTTTACAGGAAGAAAAAAAAAGAAAAAAGAGCGTGCAGTAGAGAATGGATTTCATACATGAATCATTTGGCAATAAAAATTGTGGAAATGTTTGCTATAAATAATTTTTGGCTGCTGAGATGAATCGCAAAAAGGGTATAAGTGCATAAATTATTGATAATTATTAATTTATAGGGTGATCTGTGAAAATCATTTTACGAATGCGACTCATGCCGGCGCCCCCCTGATTTAAAAATAAACAAAAAAAAATGTGAATTGTATTTTTTTCTATTATATTTGAATTAAGTACAAATGTATATACATATTGATGTTGTGTTTGGCGCTGTGCAGATATGCTACTTACATCAATCCTTTCCTGGTTATAGAATTAATACCCTTACGAATTTTGCTGACTGAACAGAAAAATCTTTTTTAAAAAGGATTTTTTTTTGTAAACAGCCGTATGTGATGTTGTTAAACCAAAGGATAAATCAGCAGAAACCAGGCATATGGAAAAAATAAACAGCCCTTAAAAGAGTAAATGAATCTAAAAATAACGGCTTTCTTACAGACTCTGTAACCCAAAACGACAGGGTCAAAGTTCAATTTTTATTAAAAATTAATTGCTTGTTATGAACTTAAAACTCCTTCCTCGCAATTGGCGTATGGCCATTTGTATCCTTTACGGATTTCTGTTTCCGTTTTTTTTATCAGCCGCGCCGGTGCCGAACAAAGAATCATTGCTAAAGCGCGCAAAAGAACCGCCCGGTACGGTCGTACACAAAATTTCTTATTTCCAGAACATACCCGTTTCGGGTAAAATAACAGATGAAAACGGAACCGCCATAGCCGGGGCAAATGTGCTGGAAAAAGGCACCGGCAATGGGGTCATTTCAGATGCAAATGGAAACTTCAGCTTGAATGTGAAGAGCAGGAACAGCACGCTGGTTTTTTCTTTTGTAGGTTTCGCAACTAAAGAAATAAGGGTAGGCGCCCAGTCGAACCTGAACATCCAACTGGAGTCCGCTTCACAAAGCCTCGAAGATGTGGTTGTGGTGGGCTATGGTACGCAAAAAAAATCAGAGCTCACCAATGCTGTTGTGCAAACAACCGGCGCGGAAGTAAAAAAATCAACGAATCTTTCTGTTTCCAATTCTTTGGCCGGCAGGTTGCCCGGCTTATTCGTATCACAGCAAAATTCCGCTCCGGGTTTTGATGATGCACAGATACTGGTTCGGGGAGCCAAAACGTACAGAAACACTTCCGCGCTGATCGTAATAGATGGTGTGGCCAATGCAGACCCCGATGGTTTGAACCGGTTGGATCCAAACGACATTGAATCTATTTCTGTTTTAAAAGATGCATCGGCAGCTATCTATGGCGCACAGTCTGCAGGTGGTGTTATACTGGTTACTACAAAGCGCGGAAAATCTGGGAAAGCCGCGTTTGATTTTAGTACCTCATTCGGATGGCAGTCACCCGCGGCGAAAGTAAAATCGGGAAATGTATTCGAATATATCAATGTATTAAACAAAAGAAGAGAACTGGAAGGCACTACGCCCGATTTTCCACAGGAGATTATTGACGCATTTAAAAATGGCACACGAAGAGCGGAGAACTGGTATGATGCACTGGTTGATGCACCCGCGCCGCAAAACAGGCAGTCCATAACCATGCGTGGCGGTACCGATAAAATTAGATATTTTGTATCTGTTGGTATGGCATACCAGGGAGGCATTATGAGGGGAGATGATAAAACAAAAGTGAAGCAATACAATGTAAGAAGCAATATAGATGTTTCCGTTACCGATAATTTTGAAGTTGGATTTGATTTATCGGGCCGTGAAAAAAATACGGAGCTGCCACAGAGCGGTCCCGGTGGGGATGTGGGCGCTTTTGCATACACCAGCCCGTTGCAGGAAGCATATATCGGAGGGGATTATCGTTATCCCGGCGAGGGGTGGTCGCACCTGAATCCTGTGGCAAGATTACTTAGCCCTGGCTACAGAAAGTATAAAGCAGATATTTTGAGTGGTACGATCCGTTTCAAATGGAATATCCCATATGTGAATGGATTAACGCTGGATGGATTCTCAAATATTGTTAAAACCTTTAATTATGACAAGGTGTTTAATTATACCTGGCCATATTACGAAAGGGTTCCCAACACCGATTCAATTGTGCGGAAACAGTCCAGGACAGTTGAGGATATCGGTTTAAGAGAAGATTTTTATCAAAGCCAGCGAATCACAAATAACATCAAACTTTCGTATAATACAACGATCAGCAGTGACCATAAGATCGGGGTTTTTGTTGCCTATGAACAAATGGATTACAAAACCAATAACTTCTGGGCACAACGCCTGGGATATGATTCGCCGTTGCTTGATCAGCTATTCGCCGGCAGCCCTAACCGCAGCAACTGGAATATGGACGGGAGAGCCGCAGAAAATGCCCGCCGCAATTATTTTGGCCGGGTAAGCTATGATTTCAAAAGTAAATATCTGCTTGGCTTCAGTGCCCGTTATGATGGCTCGCCTATCTTCCCGAAAGATACCCGGTATGGCTTCTTTCCGCAAGCTTCTGCTGCCTGGGTAGTGAGCAACGAATCTTTTATACCTCAAAATGTATTCAGCAATTTTAAGATAAGAGCTTCCTGGGGGCAGTTGGGCAACGACAGGGTAAATCCTTTCCAATATATTGGAGCATTTGGTTATTCCGCGGGGTGGGTAGTTAATGGAACAGATGCCCGTGGCATTGCAGCTACCTCAACGCCCAACCCGAATATTACCTGGGAAGTAAGTGAAACTACTGACCTGGGTTTAGAATTGGGTTTTTTGCAGAACAGGTTAACATTTGAGCTTGATCTGTATAAAACCAAAACGTCTAATATCCTCGGAAGAAGACAGGCTTCTATTCCAGGGTATACGGGGCTGATATTACCGGATGAGAATATAGGGAGAATGGACAATAAAGGGTTTGAAATTCAGGCTGGATACAGGCAAAATGTTGGACAGGTAAATATTATGCTAAATGCAAATCTTGCCTATACGGAAAATAAAATCATTTATTTTGACGAAACTCCCCAGGCCGAACCCTACCAGAAGCTGGAAGGTCAGCCTTTAGGCTCCGCTCTTGTATATAAGGCAATTGGTATTTACAGAACAGAAAGTGACCTGACCAAATATACGAGCTATCCCGGCGCTACAATCGGGGGATTGATTTTTGCAGATCTCAATAATGATGGTGAAATCAACAGCAATGACCGGTACATGTTCAATACAACCGTGAATGCAGGCGCCGTTCTCCCCAAAATGCAGTTTGGATTTAACATTGGATTAGACTACAAAGACTTTGATTTATCTGTATTGTTTGCCGGCCAAAGCGGCGCCAAATGGCGCCTAAGCAATGGATTTAACTCCGGCGCCGCCGGTAACGGGTTGCGGTATGTAGCGCTGCATAGCTTTGCATTAGACAATACAAATGCTGAGCTTCCGATGATCTCTCCAAGGGGGTTCGCCGGTTCCAACAGCGATTTCTATTATCACAGTTCTACCTGGCTGCGCTTAAAAACAGCGCAATTGGGGTATACACTTCCCGGAAACCTGACGACAAGATTCAAGATTTCGGCACTGAGGCTGTATGTTTCAGGTGATAACCTGTTCATGGTGTTTAATAATCTCAAAAAATATGGCGCCGGTGATCCGGAAACAGCGCCTCAAACCGGTAACGGTGGCGTATATCCTATAATGAGAACGGTAAGTGTGGGTCTTAACATTACTTTTTAATATTAGTCGTATGAAATATTTATCTATGGATAAAATAACGAAGAAAATCGCAGTCTTGTCGCTGATTTGTGTTACCACATTTATTTCCTGTAATCGCGACCTGCTGGATAAAAAGCCTTTGGATGCCATATCTGAAGATGCAGTTTTTGGCGATGCCACTTTTTTGCAGAATTACGTATACAATGTTTACAATGGTATTAAACCGCCATGGAGCCCCGGTTCAGGTGGCTTTGAAGCTTTAACAGACGTAGCGGTTTCCCAGCCGGAAACACACGACAGATCTGCGGGCATCCGTGAATACCTGGATGGAATTATAACGCCTGATAATATTACAGATCTCACCAACGTCTGGAACGAAGAATACAGCTATATCAGGAAGGCAAATATTTTTTTTGAAAAAGTAGAGACCTCTGATATTGATCCGGCTAAACTTGATCCGATGAAAGGCGAGGTACATTTTTTGAGAGCATGGATGTATTTTGAGCTAATGCGTACCTATGGAGGGGTCCCGATCATTACAAAAAGCTTTAAGCTGAACGAGGAGAGCTTTGATACACCCCGGAATACCTACGATGAATGCGTTGCCTTTGTATTGAGCGAATGCGATGCAGCCATTACGCTATTGGATGGGGTACCTGTAAATGAAGGGAAGATCAGCAAAAACGCAGCATTGGCTTTAAAGGCAAGAGTATTATTGTATGCTGCAAGCCCGTTGAACAATCCAACCAATGACAAATCAAAATGGCAGGCAGCGGAAGTAGCCACCAAAGCGGTTATAGATGCCGGCTATGCTTTGCATGCCTCAACTGCCGACTTGTTTATAAAGCCATTAAAAAATGACGA
Organism: uncultured Sphingobacteriales bacterium; assembly: GCA_937991535.1. Taxonomy (GTDB): domain Bacteria; phylum Bacteroidota; class Bacteroidia; order Chitinophagales; family Chitinophagaceae; genus Agriterribacter. Next base: position 104,330 of record CALKHN010000090.1, on the reverse strand, counting down.
GACCATTTTTGGGAAATCGTTTACTCCCGCCACCAGGATACCGGACTGGGGTTATAATTACGATTACTGGCCTTCCGGTTTTGATGCAAGACAACGTTTGATGCCAACGCAGCGATTTATCAATATGTTCCAGATGGAAAATGGCGAATATCCCTACCAGGCAGATGGTATAACGGTAAACGCGGCATCGGGGTATGATCCGCAAAAGCCCAACGAAAACAGAGACCCGCGGTATTATACTTCTATCCTTTACCCTGGGGCAGGCCCGGTTTTTATACAGGATGGATCAAAAACCACCCACCGGGTTTACGAATATTGGGAAGATGCCAATCCCAATGCCGACAATGCACCTCCTTATGCTAACCCTAATAAAGTAGATCCCGAAAACGGGCAGACGCTTTTTGATTTTGGCAGGGATTCCAAAACCTATTGGGTAAAGGGGCTAACACCATTTCACTGGAGGGTTCAAACAGGATACACATTCAGAAGACTGCTTGATTTTGACGGCCCGCGTGCAAGTTTTGATTTTAACTATAACCAGGTAACTGTGTTTATGCGGTTAACAGAATTCTATTTAAACTATGCGGAAATTCAGATTGCATTGGAAAACGAACCGTTGGCCCGCGAGTACATCAACAAGATAAGGCAAAGGCCGTCTACCAATATGCCGGATATCACCAGTACGGGCGCAGATCTTGTGAGGGATTACAGGAATGAAAGAGCAATAGAATTACAGTTGGAAGATCAGCGTTTCTTTGATCTTATGCGCTGGAAAGCAGCCCCGGGTAATATTGATATTCCTATCAGGGGACTCACGAGTGTTAAGATGGACTGGACCGGCGCCCAGGCAGGCGACCTTTTGGGCAAACTGACATATACTTATGGAGTGATACCGGAAGCTGAAGTTAGAAAGCCATGGCCGGGAGACCATTATTATTTGTTCCCTATTCCGAATGATGAAATTAAAAAGAGCAATAACGCTTTGGAGCAAAATCCGGGGTATTAATATGGCGCTTTCGGTTTAATGCATTGCGTTTAAACGTTAAAGCAAATGGCGGGGCAACCTGCCATTGGCTTTTTGGGTGTATAAGCGTGGACTTGAGTTGATATAGAACCCCATGTTCCGCTGACAGTTTTGTTGAAGTAAAAATAAATAAGCTCAAAAAATCAATATGACAAGATTATTTTTTTTATTCCTGTTAACGTTCGAGATAACGGGGCATGCCATAGCAAAGCAAGAACAGGATACAATATGGCGCATAGGCATAGCCGATCATTCAGCAAATGAATTTGCTTTAGCTCCGGATGGATTTAAAAATTTTATTGAGCATGATTTTGGCTTTGAAGATAAATTTTTCCTGATAGGGCATTCCCGTCAGGAAAAAGACTTTCCATATGTGATTCCCGGCCCGGTAGATACCTGGGGTGGCACCTGGCCAACTTCCGGGTGGCGTACCAACCAGGTCAATATTTTATTTGGTGTAGAAGACTTGCCCGCGCAGGGTAATTATAAATTGGTTATAGCGCTTGCGGATTATGCCAAAAAATTCCTGCCGCTCATAAAAGTGTCCGTCAACAATCAATCGGTGAAGCAACAGCTTACGGCAATGGGTTACGATCGCAGCAAGCAAAAACGCCCTTCGCTTAATGAACCTTATGTAGATACACTTTCTATTACGGGAAATCTTAATAATGCCACACCTAAAACAATTGAAATTCCGGTTGAAAAAGATGTTATTAAAAGAGGAGGCAATTGTATTACTATAGAAGTGCTGGAAGGATCGTGGATACTATTTGACCAGATCCGCCTGGAAGGTACTGCATTAAAAATTGAAAAGCCGGATAACGTTTTTGTGAGGAATGTAAAGGCAGCCAGTTATGAATTGGTGTCGAAGGGAACACAAGTGCAGCCTTTGCTGGTTGATATCGAACACCTGCAGGGCTTACCAGTTGTTAGTGTGGAGTTAGACGGACGAGTAATATTTGAAGAAAAAGCCGAAAAAGGAAATTATGAATTTGAAGCCCCCATGCCCGCGGTTGAAACTTCAAGACAAAGTAAATACCGGGTGTTGGCAGATGGTAAGTTAATCGCAGATGGCGTGGTGAAAAGGTCCAGGCAAAAATTGCAAACTTTAGCTGATTATGTTGATACCCGTATTGGAACCGGTCACTCCCGCTGGATGATTGCGCCAGGCCCGTGGATGCCCTTTAGTATGGTGAAGCTGAGCCCGGATAACCAAAATTCCGGATGGCAGGCCGGGTATCAACCCTCGTATGAAAGCATCGGCACGTTCAGCCATATACATGAATGGACGATGGGAGGCCTGGGTATTTTTGCATCCAACGGCGCATTGAAAACAAAAATTGGTGATGAACTGCTGCCCGGTTCGGGTTACAGATCGGAAATGGATAAAAAAACGGAAGAAGCGCCCATCGGGTATTATAAAGTTCAGCTTAAAGATTACAATATAAAGGCTGAAGTTACTGCCACTACCCGCTGCGGATTGATGCGGTTTACTTTTCCTGAAAACAGGGATAGTTCACGTATTCTTGTGGATCTTCATATCCCTTCTGAGTACGATTACCAGCTAAAGGAAATCAGTGTTCGTAAAGTCAGCGATTACAGGATCGAAGGCTTTGCGCACCAGTTCTCACCACGGGTGTGGAGCAACGATGCCGAACAGGACTATACTGTACATTTTGTTGTAGAATTTGACAAGCCTTTTAAATCCATCGGAGGGTGGGTTAATGATGAAATTTCCTATGGAGATCATTTTCAGGCCAAAGACATTAAAGACGCGGGGTTTTTTCTTCAATTCGATGCTAAAGCAAATCCTGTGGTTAAGGTGCGGTCGGGTATTTCACTGGTAAGTATGGCCAATGCAGATTTGAATTTAAAAACAGAAGTAACAACGCCTTTCGGATGGGATTTTGACGCGGTGCGCCAAAAGCAGGTTGATCAATGGAACGATATCTTTAACCGGGTTAAAATTACCACAACGAACAGGCAGGAAAAGCTGCGTTTTTACAATGCCATGTACCGGTCAATCTGCAGCCGCAATATATGGAGTGACGTGAATGGACAGTGGAGAGGAACGGATGGTAAAGTGCAGCAGTTAAAGGGTGCAGATGACGTTGCTTTAGGCTGTGACGCTTTTTGGAATACATTCTGGAATTTGAACCAGATGTGGAATTTAATTACCCCGGAATGGAGCAACCGGTGGGTAAATTCCCAGCTCGCCATGTATGACGCGTATGGATGGCTGGCAAAAGGTCCGGCAGGCATGAATTATATACCCGTAATGGTGGCAGAACATGAAATACCGATGATGGTGGGCGCTTACCAAATGGGAATTCGAAACTTTAATGCTTCAAATGTACTGGAAGCGGCGGTTAAAATGCAAACAACCCCGGCACGAAAAATATACACAGGCTTTGCGGGTAACCGCGATTTAACGGAATACATGAAGCATAAATATGTTCCTTCCGATAAAGGCCGTTTTTCCAATTCAATGGAGTATTCGTATGATGACTGGACGGTGGGGCAACTGGCCAAATCGTTGGGGAAAACAGATCTGTATAAAAAATTTAATGATCGCGGAAGCTGGTGGAAAAATACCATTGATAAAGACGGCTATTGCCACATGAAATTAAGCAATGGCGAATGGGCGCCCGATTTTGATCCTTTCCGCAGTGGCGCCAACCACCACTATGTTGAGGGTAACGCATGGCAGCTTACTTTTTTTGTTCCCCAGGGTGTTCCTGCATTGGTGAACCTTATCGGGAAGAAGCGCTTTGTTGACAGGTTAGAATGGGGGTTTGAAGCGAGTGCGCCCTGGCGTTACAATGGAATGAACGATCAGTACTGGAATTACCCGGTGGTTCAGGGAAACCAGCAATCCATGCATTTTTCGTTCCTGTTTAACTGGGCCGGAAAACCATGGTCAACACAAAAATGGACCCGTTCCATTTTAGAACGGTATTATGGATATGGTGTTGGAAATGCTTACCTGGGCGATGAAGACCAGGGGCAGATGAGCGCCTGGTTTGTAATGGCTGCACTGGGACTGTTCCAAACGGATGGTGGTTGCAGCATTAATCCGGTGTATGAAATCGCAAGTCCACTTTTTGAGAAAATAGAAATTGAACTGGGCAGCAGGTTTGGCCGCGGCAAAAAATTTGTAATAGAAGCCAGAGGCGCATCCCGAAAGAATATGTACGTTCAAAGCGCGGTACTGAACGGAAAGACATTGAAATCGTTTAAATTCCCCGCTGCTGAATTGTTAAAAGGGGGATCTTTAATTTTACAAATGGGAGCAATCCCTAATACGAAATGGGGAATTGATAATAAACAGTAATAAAATGAAAAGAAACTATTTGCTGCTGATGTTACTGATGATCACCGTAACAGGTTCAGCACAGGAAAACAAACTTTCCAACAAAGCATTGTCTGAAAAAATCAGGAACAATGAATACTTCCATTTTGTAAAGGCCAAAGCGCTTGAAGTAATGAAAACCGGCTTTAATGCGGGTGATGGTTACCGTGAGGTATGGATCAGGGATTACAATACATTCATTGAGCTGGCCGCGCAGGTATATGATAAAGAAGTGCTGAAAGAAAACCTGCTGGTTTTTTTGAGAATGCAGGGAGAAGATGGAAATATCATTGATGGGTTTACCCCGGTTAAAAAGGTGGGTGAAGCGGGATACAACTTTATCTATTCCCCGCTGGAGCCGCGCTATGCCGGTCATAAAAATACGGTAGAAACCGACCAGGAAAGTTCGCTGGTACAAAGCATATACAAATACATTCAACAGACCAGTGATCGCAGCATACTTGATGAGATGATCGGCAGTAAAACGGTTGGCGAGCGGCTCGTTTGGTCTATGGAGTTCCTGATGAACAGGCGATTCAACAAGCAATACGGGTTAATTATAGGCGCCACCACTGCCGACTGGGGCGATGTGCAGCCCGAACACGGATGGGGTGTGGTTATAGATGAAAACACACACCCTGCCATTGACATTTATGATAATGCCATGTTTATAATTGCATTGAATAATTTAATGGAAATGATTCCCGCAGCCAAACAAAAATGGCAACCCATAAAAAACAGTATTGTACAAAACAGCCGGAAACATTTGTGGGACAAAAACGAGCAGAAATTTATTCCTCACATTTATTTAAAAGGATCGCCTTTTCCCGCTGCGTTCAATGAAAATGAAATTTATTATTTTGGAGGCACGGCTATTGCTATTGAGGCAGGATTGTTAAGCAGGAGAGAAGTAAAAATCTCATTAGACGAAATGGTGCGCAGGGTAAAGAAAGCCGGCGCGCCTTCTATAGGACTGACATTGTATCCGCCATATCCCGCAGGTTATTTTGCCAATAAAATTATGAGCACCGAATACAGCTACCAGAATGGTGGCGACTGGACCTGGTTTGGCGGCAGGATGATACAGCAGTTGATCAGGTATGGATTTGTAAAGGAGGCATATGAACAGGTATTGCCAATGGTTAAAAGAGTAAAAGACAACAATGGTTTTTATGAATGGTATTCGGTTGATAACAAGCCGCGCGGATCAGGAACATTCAGGGGAGAGGCAGGTGTGTTGTATACGGCTATTGTAATGTTTGAAAACGTAAAGTAAGCCATTCAAATAGTGCTATTTGAAGTTTCCGGCTTCGTACTTCTTATGTTCCTAGTGCTATATGAAGTCTCTGACTTCGTATTACTTATGTTCTCCCGGGACTTTGTCCCCGAAAAACCAGACTGGGAAAATAGCCACGCTGATAGCGATCTATGGGCTTTATGAGTGGAGATATAAATCTCCGGAGAACATAGCAGATGCGAAGTCGGGAGACTTCGCACAGCGGAATTATCATACCGGTACCAGAAGACAAGTAAGGAACAATATATTCTCTCTTCTCACTTTTCTCTTTTTACCTCCCACAAACAGGCGGCTCCGACGAGTGCAGCGTTTTCTCCCAGTTGGGCAGGCGCCAGCATACAGGAATACACATGCTGCTGTATTACTTCTTCGCAATAGGGTTTAAACAGATCCCAGGCTTTGGCAATATTTCCGCCAACGACAATGCGTTCGGGGAAATGATCAGAAAACCTGTCTTTCAATACTTCGCCCAGTGTATATCCAAATTCTTCAAACAATTTCCTGGCAGTTGCATCATCCTTTGCCATAGCAGCCAGTTCTTTTGCGCCTGCAATTTTTTTGTTTTTTCTTTTTGCATATTCCGATATAAACCACCTGGAACTTAAAAATTCTTCGGCCCTGCTTTCACGGAAAGGAAAGCACCAGAGATCGCCTTCGTGGAAAAAACCGTTTTCATATACTGCCGAACCCAATCCTGTTCCCAGCGTAATACCGGCAACATGATCACAACCCTTACCGGCGCCGGCTTTCAATTCACCCGCCAGGTAGGCTGTGGCATCATTCATCATACGAATGCTGTTAGAAGTTACGCCCAGTTCAGCAGCCAGCAATTGCTTTACATTTAATCCGTAAAGGCATTCGTATTTGTGTAAACCGGTAATAAAGCTGATGCCCTTTTCATAATCAAAAGGACCGGGCATGGCAATACCCACGCGGTTAATGCTGCTTCCATGTTGTTTGGCACAGGCGGCTATGGTTTCAGCCCATGAGCGGATGACCTGCTCCTTGTATTGCAGAGGATCTATTGCTCCTCTCATGCAGGTACCATTAATAATTGCTCCGCTATCTGTATCAACCACACACGCGGTAATATGCGTGCCACCGATATCCACTCCTATAACCAAATTGTTCATCTTTTATTGATTTGCGTTTAAGGGATACATGCAGGAGGCAATGCCGCTGTTCCCCAGCTTTTATTGGGTTCATCACCCATCCACAATTCAAGGGCGCCACCTTTGGTAAAGGTATCATGACTGAACCAGAAATTATTTAGTGTTTGATTGTTCAATTTCGCGGATTGTATATAACAATTTGGGGCACTGTTGTTATGCGTCTTAATCACAAACTTTTCGCCCCTGTAATATCTTTTATCCAATTGAATCGTTACTTCATCAAACACCGGAGAAGTAATTTCATACACCGGCTGCTGCGCCTGGTTTCCCATAATGTCGAACAAGCCTATTGCCATCAAAGCGCTTACGGCGCCCATTTGCCCCTGGTCCTCATCGTGACCGCCATAACCAAGATCCGGCGTTATACCACCGTATGCCTGTTCTTTTACTTTTCGTACCCAGTATTGCGTGAGCCAGGGCTTGCCTCCGTAGCTGAACACATGCGCGTTGGAGCACCCCGGCTGGTTGGCATAGCTAACATAGCCACTGGTATAGCCATATACAAAGTCATCCGGCTGAGACTGTTCGAATGCGTAGTTCAGTTTATTGCAAAAGCTGTCTGTTCCGCCCATTTTGGACACCAGTTCGGGCATGGCATGCGACACGCCCCATGTTGCCTGCCAGGCATTTGCTTCCACCCAGCCTTTACCACTCAACGGATCTTTGTGTATAAAATCGCCCTTGCTGTTTTTGGGGAATAATAATTTTTGTGTGGTATCAAAACACAACGACCAGCCTTTGGACCGGTTTAGAAAAAAACGGTAATCCTTTTTCTTTTTCAGTTTGTGCGCCATCTGTGCTATGCCCCAGTCCTGGAATGCAGCTTCAATGGTAATGCCCGCGTTCCCGGGCCACCATCCATTGCGGGTATAAAAGTTTATGCTGGCGCTGTCGCCCAGCATGCCGCCCGGCAAATGATTTCGCTTCACTACTTCATAAGCATGACTGACATTTGTTTTGGTGAGCAGCCCTTTCATATAAGTACTTACAACCAGGTTAGAAGCAGGACATCCCGTCATAATGTACGAATAACCGCCGCCTGAAGGGCCGCGGGGCAGCAGGTAGCCATTGTTCGCGTATTCAATCATAGAAGATGACAGTTCATCCATCATTTCCGGCCATGCCAGTCCCCACAATATGTTGAGGTTCCATTGAGTAAGCCACCATGCATCCGAGTTGTACATATTGAACCTGGGTTTACCCGCTGCGTCTTTAGGAACGGTTTTTATTTTAAAAACCGCATCGGTAAAATTCCCTTTTCTTTTGCCGGTAGTGCGGTCGGGATAATCGCCCGACAAATCATTGATTTTTTGCCTGCCCAGTAATACATGCCAGAGGTCGGTATAAAATTTTATTTTCTGTTCGCGGCTGCCTCCCTTTACATCTATCCGGCCAAGCCATTGGTTCCAGGTATTTTGCGCCTGTGCTTTTACGTTATCGAAATTCCATCCGCTGCATTCCTGCTCCAGGTTTAGCCGTGCATTTTCTGTGCTGGTATAGGAAAGTCCTATTTTCATCTGCAGTTCATCTCCTTTGCTGAAAGGATATGCTGCAGCCAGGCTGAGGCTATCGCCACTTGCCTGATTGATCCGCTTTGTTGCTGTATTGCCCTGCCAGGCATCGAGCGATTGAAAAGGCTTGTCGAACCGGATAACAAAAAATATGCGTACCTCTTTTGGCCCGCCCCAGTATCTTTTTATGGAACTGAATGATCCTTCTATCGCGGTGTCGCTGATGCGGGTAACTTTTGCATCGGCCATGGTACTGTTGGACACATGACCAGACAGGTTAATAATGATCCTGCCCGCGGTTTTTTTTGTATAACGAAACCTGTAATAATTCACTCTTTCAGTGGCTGTTTGCTCTACCCATATTTTATTGTCCCGGAGCATTACACGATGATAACCGGGTTGCACAATCTCATCATCGTGACTAAACGAAGATTTCCAACCCTGTTGCCCTTCTGCGGGATTTTGATTCTCCGTAGCAGGCATGATCTCTATGCCCGACATCATCCACGCGTGGATCTGTTCAAAACCAAGGATATGTTTTTCATTATAATTATATCCTCCTCCATATTGATTTTTGTTGCGCGTAAGTGGTGCGGCGCTGGCCATTCCAAATGGAAGGCTTCCGGTAATAAAAAAGAAATACCTGCCGCGGTTGGTCTCAATATAAGGGTCTACCCACGACACATAATTCTTTGCCTGCTCAGGAGAAGGAAATACTTCTATTTCAGAAAATCCTATATCCTTTCCTGTAGCATCGGTTACTATAAACTTTATCCACTTCACCTTGCGGGCTGTAAAAGAAACCGCCATGCCGCTTCCATCGGCCGGTATCTGGTTTACCCACAACATGCTGCTGTCGCTGAACAGTAATTTTCCCCCGCTAATATTTTCCTGCAATGAAGGACGGTCGTATAAGACTATTTTATTAATCAACTGCGGTTGTTCCCATTCCAATTGTATCCATGGCAGCCTTATATAACCCCAGTCGGTTGTAACTCCTGCGCAGGCCCATTCGCCTTTACCATCTACACCTATCCAGCCATCCGTTACATTTTGTACAGCATAGGTTTCATTGGCAAAAGTACTGGCGGTAACCTTTGCTGTTGGAGCGATATTGCCAGTACCCGCGTAGCTAAAAATGCTGATGCTGGCTATACAACACAATAAAAAAATACGGCAGAATCTTTTCATGTTTACATTTTTATACCGGTGTATTATTATTCCAGGTAGCTATTAACGACATGCGCGGTTGTTATTCATATTTCAGCTTTATAAACCGCGGACGGTACAGGTGGGGGAACTTTTTTATATCCCCTGAAAAATCAAAGGAGTTGATATTATAACTGATCAGCAATTCACCAGGTTGTGAAAGCACGGGATGTGCCTTGGCATTGTAAGAAAAAAGACTGGGTGAATCTTTCAGGTCATCTTTTACATCGTATACATCTGTAACGGGTCCAAAGGGCCCAACGGGTGATGTTCCAACGCTTACTGCAACCTGGGTTCCGATCGCATCTTTTTGAAACACCATCAGGTAACGGCCACCTGTAATCGGCGTTACGCTCATTTCATTGGATGCACGGTTTGCAATGGGTTGAATGGCTTTTATGTCGGTCGTCCACGATCTGCCATCCCAGAACCGCCATTCATTAAATTGTTCAATAGCCATCGGCCGAACCCTCGCTGCTATAACCTCTTTGTTTTTTCCTCTTACGCCATATATATACAGGTATCCGTCGGCGTTAGGTGCACCGGCTCTTTTTGTGTTAACCAATATGCCGGCGCCAAACGAACCAATAGAGTCAGCATTTTCTCCCTGGAAAAAAGGAATATCCATTTGTTCTGTATGTTCAAAGGAAAGTTTATCACCCCCAGGTATGCGAATGAGTGTATTACCGGTTTGTTTAAAACCAAATACAGCCTGCCCGGGAATATTTTTTATACGATAGCCGAAAATATAGATAGCATTGTTCCTTTCCGTATTTACAAATCCATCGCCAAGCCAGTAATATTCGCCTTTTTGTGTAAGGGGCGTTTGGGGTATAAACAGGGATGAGGCATGATTATCCGTGGTTGTATTCCAGTAAAAACGAATGGCCGTGCTATCCGGTTTTCCGCCTGTTAACAATGCCGCGCTGTTGTTGATCATGGTAAAGCCGGTCTCCAGCGAATCGTTGATGTCTCCCAGCAAGGTATCACTAAACCATATCAATATACTGTCCTTGTTTGCGGCGCCTTCTTTCTCAATCCCGCTTAAGGCAATTGAATATATGCCATCGCCACCGAACCAGCCGTGATTTCTTTTAAGCAGTGCAGTCCATTCCGGTGCGGGAACTGCTGTAAATGTGAGAGCAGCAGAAAGTTGTTCATCCTGTTTTGCTTGTGTAAAACAACCGCAGTTTAAAACTCCCGTAAAAAAAATGGACAGGCTGATAATAGGTAATCCCGGTATCCGCATCGTTAATGATTGATAGGTTATTCCACAAACGTGAAATGATAAACGTAAAAGGGCAAACGCCAGGCATGCACCCCTCCTCACATCTCACATCTCACTTCTCACTTCTCACTTCTCACATCTCACGTTTCACCATTCACTCTTCACTATCCCTTTCCCCACATCTCCTGTATCTGTTCCAGTGTTTTCCCCTTGGTTTCGGGCACTACTTTCCAGATAAAAATAAAAGCCATTACAGACGTTATCATGTATATCCAGAAGGTATAAGCACTGCCTATAGACTCCAGCAGCATAGGAAAGGTTTGTGATACGATGTACACAGAGAGCCATAAAAAAAATATCGCTACGGCCATTGCTCTGCCCCTTATGTGGTTAGGAAATATTTCTGCTACCACTACAAATGTGAGGGGCCCAAGGGAAATAGCAAAAAATGAAATGTACAGGAGGATACCCGCCAGTACCCAATACCCACCGGTAGAATCTGTATAAAAAGCCAGGCCAACAATAGCAAGGCAAACCGCCATGCCTGCGGAGCCAATAAGCAGTAATTTTTTTCTTCCCAGCTTGTCTACATATTTTATAGCGATGATGGTCAGCAGCAAATTAATACCGCCAACCCATACGGTTTGCATCAATGCCGAAGAAGAGCCGCTGCCCGTAGCCTTGAATATCTCCGGCGCATAGTACATAATTACATTAATGCCTGTGATCTGCGAAAAAACCGATAGCACGATGCCAATAAACAGAGCCGTACGTAAGCCGGGTTTTAGCAGCTCGGAAAAAGGCGCCTGTTTCTCAGATAATGATCCGCGGATCGAAATGATTTCTTTATCTGCATTTTCCCTGCCATTTACTTTGGCCAGTATGGCATCGGCTTCATTCCACCTGTTTTGTTTTGCCAGCCACCGCGGGCTCTCGGGTATAGGGAGCAGCAAAAAAATGAATATAAGAGAAGGAACCAGCCCGGAGCCAAACATCCACCTCCATCCTGTATTTACGTTCCAGGCCTCATCGTGCGACCCCGCGATGCCGGCATTTACAAAATAGATCAGCAATATACCGGTCACAATGCCCAACTGGTAAATAGATATGAGCCTACCCCTGATGGCAGCCGGGGCTATCTCCGAAATATACATGGGCGCCAGGATGGAAGCGATGCCAATGCCGATACCACCAATGAAGCGGAAAAAAATAAAGAATTCAATATCCGCAGGAACAAGTATGCCAATAGATGAAATGGCGAAAGCAAATCCGGATATCATTAGTACTTTCTTTCTACCCAGCTTATCACTAAGCATTCCGGCCAACATTGCGCCGGCCATGCAGCCAATCAATGCACAGGAGGCCGCCCATCCTGTCATGGCCGGGGAAAGGTTGTATTTTTCCTGTATAAAACCAATGGCACCTGCAACTACCGCAGTGTCATAACCGAAAAGCAGGCCACCCACAGCCGCAACAAAAGTGTACCGGTATACGTATTTTAAACTATAATTTTCCATACATCAATTGCTGTGGTAATCCCCGAGGTTTTCTGTGTTTACCAATGCTTTTATTGTGCAACAGGTTGAGCCGGCACCATCACCATATGGACGAATAGTATATGCACCCACAGCAGCGGGCACAATGAAAGTTTCCGCATAATGTACAATGAAGGGGCGAAATGCATCGTCCGGACTTTCCACCACAGCTTCTCTGCCCGCCACAAGGTTAAGTATATTCACAACGCCATTGGTATGGTGTGCAACCTTTGCTGTGAACCAATGTCTTCTTGTTTCTATAAAAGAACCTTTATGAAGTCCGGTTCTCTCCTCAACCCATCCATCCCCTTCATCCACTTTTTGTACCTGATTAAGGATATTGTTTCGGGTCCATTCGGTGGTGCGATCCCACTGTATGGCCGTTTTACCATGCTTCAGTGAAATGGGCCTCGGTTTTCCATCCATACCCATTCTTCCCCAATCCCACAGCTTGAAAGTAAAAATGTAAGGGGTGGCGCTGATTTCAAGTACCACACTGTTGGCGCCTGAGCAATGCACCGTTCCTGCCGGGATCAGTACATGGTCGTGTTTGCGGATCGGCCATTTTTCTACATACTGATCTGCATCAAACGTTAATTTTTTTTCCTGGGCGGCTTCCAGGTCGCTGATCATTCGCTCCGGAACAATCCCTTCTTTGAGCCCGAGATATACAAAAGAATCGTCTTGCGCTTCCAGAAAATAGTAACTCTCATCCTGTGTATAAGGCATGCCAAATTTTTCGCGGATGTATTCTTTTAACGGGTGTACCTGCAGGCTAAGATTTCCACCCTGCATTGTATCCAGAAAATCAAACCTTATGGGAAACTCAGCCCCAAAAGCCTCAAATACTTTGGCACCCAGCAGCGCTTTGGGCTCACTAAAAACAAGATTGATGGAGGGTGTTTCAAACAAAATATGATCAAAGCGTATCAGCAAACTGTTTTCTTCCGGCACACAATCGAAGCCCCATGCAAAATTTTTTGCTGTTCTTTCCAAATCACAAACCTCCTTCAACCACTGTCCTCCCCAGGGGCCGGGATCAAAGAAGGGTACCACCCTGAAAGGCCGTTGCACTATTTCCTTTAATGCATCCTGTAATGCCGGTCCGGACACCATTTTCGGGTCTTCCGGGTGTGTTGTATCCAATACATAATCAGCCACGTGTAACAGTTCTTTTTTTAACTTGTCGCATACACGCCAGTCAACAAAAAAAGCTCTTTTGTACTGGTACGAAAATGCATCGTTGCGGTTGTCTGCTCCCAGGTTACTGATCTCGTTGCGCCTGAACCGCAGTTGAATTTCCCATCGGGGCATATCTGCATACACCAGCATATGCGGCTTTTCATAAACAAGGGAGGCCCCCATTCCATAAATGCATATTATGTCTTTCGTATTTTTTATTTCCTGGCGCAACTGTTCCAGGCGTTGAGGCTGAAAAAAATGCTTCAGGTCAAGCGAAGTGATGCGGCCGAAAACAGGGTCATCTGTAACATAGGGAAACACCAGATCATTAACCTGGTCTGCAGCAAGCATTGCTTTTTGCACAGGAATAAAATGTATCGTATCGGTGATACGCTGTTTCAACCGCGCGACCAGTTGTTCTGCCAAAACGCCATGGTAGCACTCAATAGTTATGATGCAGGGGTCAGCCTTTTCCTGATAGACGCGGCTTTGAAGTTCACCGGCAATTTCATCCCATCCCGAATAACCGCTATAGCCATGAACTGCCACTTCGGGAAACTTGTCAAAATTAGAATTATACAAATTGTTCCTTTTAAAGTGAATGAATAATAACCAGGGTATTCTGCATATTCCTGTTGCCAGGTTTATACCTGAGTATAAAACAAAAAAGCAACCCGGAGGATTGCACGCGTTATCTGAAAACGATCACTGGTAATCGTTATGCAATAAAACAACTCCGTTCATTGTTAAAATGTACTTCTGCACCTGACTGTACCAGTTAAAACCCATACTGCCTTTCCAAAAGCTGTAATTCAATATCACGTTGCAGGTTTGAATGAAAATGATGCCTGGCTATTTAACAAAATTTCGTAGATTTATGTCTATATGTCCATACATACCAAATGTAGAAATTTTTTTATTCATTCCCAATTATTTTGAAACTCTTTTTAAACGGGTTGTGTAAGATTGTTCTGGCCTTTATGCGTTTTGGCACAGCCTTAATGGGTTCTATAGTATAGTAAACCTTTTTTGTATGAAGATATTACCCGGATACCACGCGCTTCTCCTGTTGCTTTTGTCGTACGGTTCGCCCGCACAAAACCTGCTGAAGTATGTTGACCCGAATATAGGTACCGCACACAGCCGCTGGTTTTTTTACACACCCGCGGTGGTACCTTACGGAATGGCCAAGCTGGCTCCTTCTACCAACGGGCATTATGGCAATGCGTCGGGATGGGAAGCTGTAGGATACGACACCAGGCAAAACTCCATTGAAGGGTTTGTTCATTTTCATGAATGGCAGATCGGTGGTGTGAGCTTTATGCCAACAACAGGAACGATAAAGGTGAAGCCTGGTAAGTTAGAAGATCCGTCCGGTGGTTACCGTTCGCGTTTTAACCGAAAGAATGAAGTTGCTGAACCGGGCTATTATAAAGTATTGCTCGATGATTATAATATTACGGCTGAGGTAACCGCTACCAAAAGAGCAGGTTTTCACCGTTATACTTTTCCCCAAAGCAGTCAGTCGCATATTATACTGGATATCGGTAACAGGCAGGGAGAAAGCGGTGAAGTAACCGATGCTGGTATACATATGATTGATGATACCCATTTTGAAGGTTTTGTGATAACCTATCCCCAATATCTTCGTTTGTATGATCCCGAAGGTAAAGTAGCCATGTATTTTTATGGAGCGCTCAGTAAAAAGCCTGAAAGCGTTGGAGCGTTTACCGAAAATAATATTCACGAAAATACTTTATCTGCCAATGGAAAAGGAGCCGGACTTTTTTTAAATTATCAAACCGCTGAAAATGAAAAAATAGAAATTAAGGTGGGACTTTCCTATACATCAACAGCGAATGCAAAAATAAACCTGAACACAGAGGCGAATAAGCTTTCTTTTGATGACGCCAGGAGAAAAGCGCAAAACGCCTGGCAACAGGAACTTGCTAAAATTGTAGTGGAAGGAAGAGATGAGCAAAGCAGGATAAAATTTTATACCGGATTGTTTCATGCATTGCTGGGCAGAGGTATCGCCACCGATGTTAATGGCGCTTATCCCATGCATGGAGGGCAGGCAGGCAAACTAAAAACTGTTTATGGACATGAAAAGCCTGAATTTATGAATACTGATGCAATATGGGGAGCTTTTTGGAACATCACCCAGTTATGGGCCCTCTCTTATCCCGAATGGTATAGCAATTATGTAAATACGCAACTGCAGATTTACAAAGACAAAGGATGGTTTGGTGATGGTATTGCCAATAGTGAATACGTGTCGGGTGTAGGAACAAATTTTGTTGGGCTGGCCATTGCGGGCGCCTACCAGTCGGGGATACGCAATTATGATACTGCACTGGCTTATGAAGCTGTTAAAGCCAACGAATTAAACTGGCGCAACAGGAAAGTGGGATCAGGAAAGATGGATACCAAAGCATTTGTTGAACACGGCTTCGTTCCTTATCTTGAAAAGAATACAACAGATTCAGGTGGTTCTCATTTTTCTGCGTCACATACACTTGAATATAGTTTCAGCGCTTTTGCTGCCGCTCAAATGGCCAAAGCATTTGGTAAAAAGAAAGACTATCAAACACTTATCCGGTACGCAAATGGCTGGAAAAATATTTTTAACCCGCAGTATAAGCTCATGCAACCTAAAAAGGCGGATGGTTCTTTTATAGATAATTTTAATCCCCTTGAAGCATGGAGAGGTTTCCAGGAGGGGAATGCGGTGCAATATACATTTTACGTGCCGCACAATCCGGCTGCATTAATCAGCGCTATAGGGGAGGAGCAATTCAATACGCGCTTAGACAGTATTTTTAGAACTTCGCAAAAAGATGGATTTGGTGGCGGTAAAGAAATAGACGCTTTTGCCGGTATAAAATCATTGTATAATCATGGCAACCAGCCCTGCCTGCACATTAGCTGGCTTTTTAATTTCTCAGGTAAACCCTGGTTAACCCAAAAGTGGACACGGCTGATCTGCAATGAATTTTATGGAACAGAATCCATTCACGGCTATGGTTACGGGCAGGATGAAGACCAGGGGCAACTGGGTTCCTGGTATGTACTCGCCGCCCTTGGGCTTTTTGATGTAAAAGGATTCACTGATGCGAATCCAATTATAGAATTCGGAAGTCCTTTGTTTGACAAAGCCTCTATCACATTAGGCAATAAAAGAACACTGGTCATTGAAACGAAAAATAATGCAAAGGAAAACATGTATATACAATCGGCCCGGTTCAATGGAAAGCCGTTGAACAATTGCTGGATGTACAGGGAGGATCTGATGAAAGGTGGTAAACTTTTATTTACAATGGGAAGTAAACCCAATATGACTTGGGGCACTAAAGTGCCGCCTCCGTCTCAGCAATAATTTAATTCTGCAATCAAAAAAGCCTTTTGCGTTTTGAACGCAAAAGGCTTTTGGGTATCATAAAGAACTGGTTTTAGCGCTCCAGTTGAAAACTGTTCACTTCATCCATTGTTAACCCCAATGCTTTTGCCACACCTTCCCCATAAGCAGGATCGGCCTTATAGCAATTGCGGATATGCCGGATCTGTATAAATTTTTGAGCGCCACCAACCTGCGCAGCGGTATTTTTAAACAGCAGCTCCTTTTTATCAGCCGTCAGCAACCGGAACAAGTTACCGGGTTGTGAATAATAATCATTGTCGTCTGCCCTGTAATCCCAGGCGGTAGCATCACCATGAAGCGCCAGCGGTGGTTCTTTGTATTCGGGCTGTTCCTGCCATTCATTAAAGCTGTTGGGTTCATAATGTTTTGTACCTCCGTAATTACCATCTACCCGCATAGCACCGTCTCTGTGGAAGCTGTGATACGGGCATTTAGAAGCATTAACCGGTATCTGGTAGTGGTTTACGCCCAGGCGGTAGCGTTGTGCATCACCGTATGAAAACAATCTGCCCTGTAGCATTTTATCGGGTGAAAAACCGATACCGGGAACAATATTGGCGGGGTTAAAAGCAGCCTGTTCTACTTCTGCAAAGTAATTTTCGGGGTTACGGTTCAATTCAAATTCACCAACCGGGATCAATGGATAATCTCCTTTGGGCCATATTTTCGTTAGGTCAAAAGGATGGAACGGCGAGTTGTTGGCTTCTTCTTCCGTCATGATTTGTATAAACATTTTCCACCTTGGGAAATCTCCTCTTTCGATCGCTTCAAAAAGATCCCTTTGATGTGTTTCCCTGTCGTTGCCTACCAGCGCAGCCGCTTCCTCATCCGACAGGTTTTCAATTCCCTGCTGTGTTCTGAAATGGAATTTAACCCAATGCCGGATGTTTGACGCATTAATAAAACTGAAAGTATGACTGCCAAAACCATGCATATGCCGGTATGATTTGGGAATACCCCTGTCGCTCATTACTATGGTTACCTGGTGTAAGGCCTCGGGCAGTAGTGTCCAGAAATCCCAATTGTTGTCAGCGCTTCTTAAATTCGTTTTAGGATCTCTTTTAACTGCGTGGTTCAAATCAGGAAATTTCATCGGGTCCCTGAAGAAGAAGACCGGCGTATTGTTGCCCACTAAGTCCCAGTTCCCCTGGGAGGTATAAAATTTCATTGCAAATCCGCGGATATCACGTTCCGCATCCGCCGCACCACGTTCCCCGGCTACGGTAGAGAACCGTACGAACATATCTGTTTTCTTGCCAATTTCAGAGAAAATGGCGGCTTTTGTATACTGTGTAATATCGTGGGTTACGGTAAAAGTTCCATAGGCGCCAGATCCTTTGGCGTGCATGCGCCTTTCGGGAATTACTTCACGATCAAAATGGGCCATTTTTTCCAAAAACCAGAAATCCTGCAATAAGGCAGGACCGCGTGCGCCGGCGGTTTGAATGTTCTGGTTGTCGGGAACGGGATTCCCGGTGGTGGTTGTTAATTTCTTATTATTTTCCATAGCTTTTAAATTTGCTGGTTATACGGCAATATTACTCTTTTCGAATATCAAAAAAGACTTTAATTGCTATTTTATAAATCTATTGTAAATAGATAATTTCTATGGTGAAGGGAAGACGTCGAATAGGAGAGGGGAGAGGGGAGAAGTGAAAGTGAGAGGTGAAAGGTTGCCTGCATTAGCCCATAGCTGAATGCCGATAGCTGATTGCCGGAATGGTGAATAGTGAAGTGAGAGGTGAGAAAATGTACCATCAGTTCATCGTTAGTACGCTCAGGCTCAAAGCTCACGGTTCAGCGTTAAAACAATTCCTGGTATGCTTTTTCCCCCTGCTTTTTTTCAAATTCATCTATGGCCTTTTTTATAGCAGTTGAAGTTTCTTTTTCATCTTCTACAGAAATGGCTTCGCCATTTTTTCGTGCGCCAGTAAGCCATTCTCCTTTCTTTTTCGTTTTGAAAACGAGAAATTCATTTTTGGTTGAAAGCCCTTCAACAATTACAGTATAGGCTATTATTCTCTCTTTGTTTTTGTATTTAAAGAAAAGGAATTTTAAGGGCCGTCTTATCCCAACACGTTTATTAATTACGTACCCAAGCCTTTTGCTGGGAAGATTAATGTTAAAGGGTTGCATCTGCAGGGTTTATAACCGCTAAAGTAAGGCATTTTTTGTACTGATAAAATTTTTCGAATACAAAAACAACCTGTTAACAAAATGTTGTTAAGGAACAATGCCAACCGGAAAAATACTTTGAGGAATAAAATGCCCATGCGGGAGATACCGGGAAAAACTCATCACAATATTAACCCCCTTAAATCCATTATTTTAGTGTCTGGCAGCATTCTTGTTAAAAATGTACGTATCAGACTTGCGACTGGCTAATTCTTCATTTTCCCGGAATTGCTAATGCCAGTTCAATGGCATATACTTTGATGGCACTTGTGGTGAAACCTCAACTATCCTGTATGAAAAAAGTCTTGAAAAAGAAGAATCCGGGAGCAGGGTCGCGACCACCTAAAATTATTAGGCTTTATCCTGGTAAAAGTCCTGCTCCTGTTGCACCGGCGTCAGCCTTTGTACCAGCTAAGGTTTTTCCCCTGGTGCAGATGCCTCCCCAGCCGGAAGCATATTTAAAAGCGGATGAATTCGATTCTTTTTAAAAGTATTGTCCTACGCAGGCTTATCCTTGCCATAACAATGCTTAGAAGAAAAACAGGCAACGCTTTCCTGAACTAATCTTTTCATCCTTATATGTTTCCTTCATTGCTCCGATCAAATATTCTGTTACTTTTGAACGGCAAAACTTTAATATGGGCCACAGAATACTCATTTACGATGATGACAGGGATATTCTTTTGGTAACTACCGCTATCCTGGAAATGAAAGGATATGAAGTTTTGTGCAGGGATCATTGTCGTAATTTGAATGACGACCTGAACAACTTTCAGCCACAGGGTTATTTTAATGGACAACTGGCTGCCCGATATGGGTGGCGTAAAAGCCATACAATACATAAAAAGCCAGGATGCATTTAAAAACATAATGGTTATTTTTTTCAGCGCAAACAGCAATATGGAAGCGCTTAGCAAAGAAGCAGGTGCGGATGGCCTGCTGAAAAAGCCTTTTGACATTATTGAACTGGAACAAATGATAGAGAAGGCGGTAAATGTATAATGTTTCTGTGTTGGGCGCCGGGTTCATTCTTTAGCAAGCTGATTCATTAAGCGGCCTATCTCTGCCGCAGGGAGGATATCATCCACAACCGTTAAAAGAATGGCCTGTGCAGGCATATAGCTTACAAGGGCATCGCCAGGATCCTGTACAATATTTCTTCCTCCATATTCCTTTACGATACCCATTCCATAGGCGCCATCTGCATTGGCTCCTGAAAGCAATATAGCTGTAAGGTTTTTCTTGTATGCTGTTGCCGCGCTTGCAAAAGTTACGTCAATGCTTGGCCGGCAGTAATGTACTTTCTCCGATATATCCAATGAAACTGAGCCATCGTCTTCGGTGAGGATATGATAATCGGCAGGTGCAAGGTATATCCGGCCGGGAAGCAACAATTCTTTTTCATCGGCTTCCTTTACCGGCATTGATGTTTTGGATGCAAGCAGGTCTGTGAGCCCGTTATCGGCGTTGTTGTTGCGGTGCAACACGATCAAAACGGGAATTTTAAAATCCCGGATAAGCTCCGGAAGAATAACGAGCAAGGCGTCTAAACTGCCGGATGAGCCACCGATAACGATGAGCCGGGAAGTATGGGCTACCTGTTTTTTCGCCATATTTTTTCATTATTATCTACTTGTTTGTAATGACCGGCCAGCGCTGAGAACCGTAGCGATTCTTTGCTGCCCAATGCCAGAAAACCCAGCGAATCAAGACTTGTATCGAACAATTGCAGCACCCTTGCCTGCAATTCCCTGTTGAAATAGATCAGTACATTGCGGCACAGGATCAACTGAAATTCATTGAACGAAGAATCCTATACAAGGTTATGGGTAGAAAAAATCATTCGTTCGCCAAGAGTTTTATCAAACTTTGCATTGTTATAATGAGCCGTATAATAAGTTGAAAATTCTTCCCTGCCTCCAGACCTCATATAGTTTTGCGAATTTTGCTGCATGGTACTTGCCGGGAAAATGCCTGTTTTTGCTTTTTCCAGCACGGCCTGGTTAAGGTCTGTGGCATACAAAATAGATTTTTGAAGCAGTCCGGCTTCTTTTAATAATATAGCCATAGAATACACTTCTTCGCCGGTAGAACAACCCGCATGCCAGATGCGGATAAAAGGATAGGTTGCCAGCATCGGCAGTACCTGTTCACGGAGTGTTTTATAAAAACCGGCATCCCTGAACATCTCTGTTACATTTACTGTTATTTCTTCTACAAAATACATGAAATAGGCAGCTTCTTTTATGAGCCTGCTCAGCATGTCAGTAAATGAAACGTGACTGTTTTTTACATAAAAAGAATCTATTCTTCTCATCAGCGATGCCCTGGAATAACCCGTAAAATCATAACCATACCTTCGGCCTATTTGGTCCAGCAATTCCTCCATTTCACCGGTTGCTATCATTTCCGCTGCTTTAATGGATCATTGAGTGCCTGCATCAGTATATCTATGTCAATGGGTTTGGAAATATAAATATCCGCACCGGCAGCCAGGCATTTTTCTTTATCCCCCGGCATGGCCTGAGCAGTTACGGCTATCAGCCAAAGATCGTTCAGCAGGGGAAATTTCCTTATCAGGGATATTAGCTCATAGCCATCCATCTCCGGCATCATCATATCTACCAGTGCCGCACCGATATCTTTTTGTTGTTTCAGCATGTGCAGCGCCTGATCGAGCCGCATTTTATCTGTTTCGATGGTTTCGGGCACTTCAGCGCCGGTAACGATGTTCCAGTGCAGTTGCTGTTCTTTTGCAACAGGTTCAAATATGGCATTCAAACCATTTGTAATGTCGCTGATCTTCACAGGCAGGTATTCAATGGTCATCTTACCAGATTCTATCTTTGAAAGATCAAGTATCTCATCAATCAATTGCAGCAGGCCATTGCCTGAACTTTGAATTACCTGTGCATACTGCACCTGTTCGGGAGTAAGGTTTTTTTCGTTGTTTTCAGACATGAGCCTCGACAGCAGCAGTATAGAATTCAATGGCGTTCTTAATTCATGCGACATATTGGCAAGGAACTCTGATTTATATTTTGTTGATAATGCCAGGTCTTCTGCTCTTTTTTCAATCTCTTTGTTTTTTTGCGAGATAAGCTGGTTGCGTTGTTCCAGGGTGGCTGATCTTTCCTCGAGGAGTGAATTCGTTTCAATCAGTTCTTCAGACTGCACTTTCAATTCCTCTTCGGAAGTCTGCAACTGCTGCGCCTGTGCTTCCAGTTCCGTGTTGATCTGTTCGAGCGCAGATTGCTGGGACATTAGTTCTTCCGCCTGCGACTGTGTTTCTTCCAGCAATTCCTGGATTCGCTGCCTGTTCTGCACGGTATGAACAGCTATGCCGATATTTTCAGATATGGTTTTAAAAAAATCCATCTCTCTTTCGGTATAAGGATACAGGGTCCCCAGCTCCATAACGCCTTTTACCTCATTTTCGAACAACAAGGGAAACACAATTATATTAACAGGTTTTATATTTGCCGATGCGAAATTGATATTAAAACTTTCTTCCCGGATATCCTGTGTCAATACCAGCTTCTTGCTTACCGCACATTCACCTGCCATACCTTCTCCGGCCGTTATCTTTTTCCTTACATCATCCTGCCTGAGTGCATAGCTGTTTTCGAGTGTAAGCTGATGCTCATTTTCCATGACGTAAAAAGCGCCTACCTGGCTGTTGCTGTAGGTTGCTGTAAACTCCAGTATTTTTTTGTTGCACTTTGCATATTATCATCACCAATAATCGCATCATTCAGCCCGGCGATACCTGCCTTCAGCCACTCTTTATGGGAGAGTGCTGTAAAAGATTTTTCAAGCGAGTCGGCCATCTTATTGAGTGCAACCGAAATATTCCCAAGATCATCTCTTTCATTATTGTTTACCCGTACGCTATAATCACCTGCTGATATTTTTTCCGCTATACCCTGGATAATATTGATGCGATTTCTGGTATCTGCATCTTTGCGAACAAGTTCTTCCTGGAGCTTCGACTTCTCACCGACATCCTTAGTCATTCTTATATAAAAGAGCACTGTAATGAGGATGGCCAGCAATGCGGCAATAATGATCAGTTTGGGAGTATAGGAAGAAAAGCGGTCAAACTTTTCAGTTCTTGTTTGCAGCAGCAGATTTTCCTGGCTGCTCATTTCGTTTATCATCGCTCTTACGCTGTCCATAAAAATTTTTCCATCCTTCATTTCACCGGAGGGTGAGGAGCCGTTTTGTCTTTTTATATCAATTAATTCCTGCAGTCGCAAAAAACGTTTGCCGATCAATTCATCCAGTTTGTATATATTTTTTTGTTGTATGGGGTTATCGAGCGTGAGTTTTTCAATTTCGCCGATGAGTGATTCTGCTTGCTGGTAAGCGCCATTGTAAGACGCCAAAAATTCTTCATCGCCTGTTATTAAAAATCCACGTTGTCCTGCTTCTGCATCTTTTACAATGGAAAATGTTTGTTCCAGCTTTTGTAGCACCTCATTGGTGTTCCTGACCAGGCTCGAACTGTTAAGCAGATTGCGGATACTTAAAAAAGAAACTACAGAGCTGGCAATAAGGATCAGCAGGGAGATACCAAATCCGATCATGAGATTTCGTTCGAGCGACAATTTCATACAACGATTGATTTATAATGAGCCCAAAATCAGGAATTACCGGCAACGGGGATCGTAAAGTAAAACAGGGATCCTTTGCCGTACTCACTGATCACACCATATTCCGCATTGTGCCTTTTTAAGATCTCGGAACAAATATACAGTCCGATGCCGAGACCCTGTGCATGACGCGATGCTTCTGCAACCCGGTAAAACTTACCAAAGATATTTTCATGGCTTTCCGGCGATATGCCGATCCCTGAATCTTTCACTCCAAAATACAATTCATTGGAAGCCGTGATTTTTGTGATCAACTCTATCTCCTTACTATCAGGTGAATATTTTACGGCATTGCTGATAAAGTTGATGATAACCTGTTCAAGGCGTTCTGCATTGCCCTGTATAAAAGGGGCAGCATTTCCTGTGCGCGTAATGTTGATGCCGGGGTAAATTTGTCTCAGCATTTCCAGCGTTGCACACAGCAACCGTTCAAAATCTATTTTCCCCAAATCGAATTTTAGTTTGCCATTCTCTATTTTTGAAACATCTAAGAGGTCATTAATAAGATTGTCCAGCTTATTTACCTGTACCATTGTGCGGTCAACAAACCCCTTTGTCTGGCTATCTGCCGCTACCAGCCTGCCCAGCAATTGCACATAGGCCTTTATACTGGTGAGCGGTGTTTTCAGTTCATGGCTTGCAATGCTCAAAAATTCGTCTTTTCTTTTAACGGCCTGCTTTTGTTCTTCTATATCTGTAAAAGTACCAACCCATTTTACGATAGCATCATTCTCCTTAACCGGCACCATCTTCAGCAGGTGGTACCGGAAATTGGATGAATATAACTTGGCAATGCGCAGTTCCAGTTCTATAGATTCTGTTGATGATAATATCTTTTTCCATTCAGTAACAATGAAAGCATCATCGGGGTGTACCTCTGGAAATCCGGCAAACGAATTTGAGTACTGGTACCAATGATCATTTACAAAATCAATGGATCCACCGGCATCTGCTGTAAAAGCAACCTGCGGAATAGAACCCAGAATGCTGTTCAGTTCCTGTGCTTTATCCTGAATTTGCTGTTGTGCCCTCTTGCGGAACTCAATTTCCAACTGCAACTTTTTCTGCGCCAGGTTAAGTTCCCGGTTTTGCTCGTACAGGCGGTGAAAAGTTTTTACTTTTAGCAGGAGGATATCGGGATCTATAGGTTTTATGATATAATCAATAGCGCCGGAAGAGTATCCTTTTGTAATAAATTTTTTTTCTGTATTCATCGCAGATAAAAACAGGATCGGTATATCCCTGGTATTGTTGTTGCCGGAAAGATATTCGGCTACTTCAAAACCATCCATGCCCGGCATTTGTACGTCTAATATAATAAGGGAGTAATTGTTCTTAAGTGTTTTTTTCAGCGCTTCTTCCCCATTTAAAGCAGCATCTACAGGAAAAGAATGCAATT
The DNA here is from genome assembly GCA_937991535.1 of uncultured Sphingobacteriales bacterium. Taxonomy (GTDB): domain Bacteria; phylum Bacteroidota; class Bacteroidia; order Chitinophagales; family Chitinophagaceae; genus Agriterribacter. The sequence goes on along the minus strand of CALKHN010000090.1, from coordinate 79,170 downwards.
CGAGTATAGATTTCAGTGAAAAGATATTTTCAGGCTTGTCGTCAACGATTAAAATCATAACTGGCGATCCGGTTAAAAACTGGTCTGGTACTATTAAAACAAGAACATCAGAAGGTATAAAGATGGTTACAAACCGCATTCAAAGGCCGGTATAATCATACGGGTATTAAAACGGCTGTGTTTATCGAACAACGGTGAATGACTTAGGGCGGGGTATTAAATACGCATTTTTTAGCGCTTTTGCAAGCTTCAGCGCTTAACGACAAGCATATTTAGCCCACCTCGTTATGATTTAGGCTGGTTGACTTCCTGCCCGTTTTGTTTATCAATTTGCTTGTTTTCTTTTATTGTTTGCCAATAGGATTTACCGTAGTCAACTAAAATTTCCTCACCGGCTTTTATGTCCCGGGTGGCCTTAATGTATACCTTTTTTTTTACGGTGGCATACACGGCATTGTTGCGCAAACCCCTGATCTTGACAATTCCTTTTGCATCGTTGGCATATCTTGCCAGCGCTTTTTTATAGGGCAGCGCGTTAATAACATGATGGCGGTTTACATACATAATGTAGGCATTATCCGCCTCTTTCTCTTTTACTTCATCCCATGTTGTAACACGGCCTTTGTATTCAACAATATGTGTTCCGGCCGGAATAAAAGATTTCGTAAACAATCCTTTACCGGCTTGCGGAAGGGTTGATTTTTTTATTACCAATTTTATATCATCTATCATACAGCTAAATGCTTCAGATTTACTTCTTCATTGTTTTCATACTTTCCCAAAGATCATGCATCGCCTGCAGATGATAAACAAAGATTTAGCTTTCAGTGAGAAATTCTACGCGGTTAGCGTTTTGCCGGTGTTATGATACCGGGCGCCTGGCATGAGCAATCCCGCGGTTTTCAGCATTATTCCATTTTACCCCGAAACCGAGGTGAATACAGGAAGGATTTACGCCATAAAGCTCGCCTTCCCCGTTCTTATACCATCCTGTTTTTGGGATTTTCGAGCACGGCCACTTTTGCTTCATCACGCAACAATGCGGGCAATTCTTCCAGCTTTCTGGGATTAATGATAGTCTTTTGGACCGCCTGTTCTTAGCAGGCTGAGCAGCAAAGAACCAAGAAAAGGAAGAAGAAGGTAAACCCGCGTTGTCTGTAATTAAGTATAGCCGGAGCGGACGTTTTATACAATCCGCTTTTGAAAACCGGGAGAGTGAGTTTTTGTAAAAGCTTGCGGCAGTTGGGCTCCTCCGAATCCAGGAAGATGGAAGGGAAGAAGAGTGGACCGGGAGCCGGAGCTTCGCCCGCATGCGCCATGACCGGTTAAAAAAGGCGGGATATGGCTAAACATCTGTAAAAAATTGCTTTCACTTGCTATCGGGCTTTTATTTCTGGTCTCATTTATGCTGCATTTTTATGGTAGTCTCAAGGGGCATAATGAAGAACAGTTATAGTATTGCTTTCTATATGGCTCAGGCAGAAGGTGAGATTATAAAAGCGGAAAAGCTTTCACCATCCAAAAACGAAACATTCAATGTTGAGTTTTTTTATGGTAAAGAAGTGTTGAAAACTTTAATGCAAGCGATATGAAAAAAGTTTATGTATTTGTGGTATTGTCACTGCTGGGGTTTTCCTGCATGAAAAACAGGTGTTACGAGTGCAAAAACAGTGCGGGTGATGTAAAAGAAAAAGGGTGCGATAAAACAGCAGATGAAATTGCAACATACGGCCAAACCCGGGGCTGGGCGTGCGAAGTTTTGCCGGATTGATACTATTCGCACATATATTAATGCATCTGTTGTACAATGCCCGTTGCCTTACCGAATGCCACCTACCTATTTCTTGAAAATATACTGGTACTCAATTTTTCCTACCAGGCTTTTTTGCTTGTTAAAACAAAGTTCCCTGCTCTTCAATCCATTTTCAGCATATTCATATCTCCAGGTAAGATAATCGCTTCCTCCCTGCTGAACGGTTATCATTTGCACAAGCTGTCCTTCATCGTTGTATTCAAACATATAATCCGGCAGCAGCTTGTTCAGCCTGTTGTTATACCGAACAACATCAGATAAACGATGAAGGCTGTCGTAATAATAATATATTTTTTCGTTTGATATGTTGTAACGCCGGCTTTCTTCCTCTGTTACATTCCCCTGCTCATCGCAAACAAATTGTACAACCGTAGTGTCTTCGCCATTTTTAATACGGAACATGTTTTCGGGACAGTTGTTGTTGCTATATCTCCATTCGTGGGTTTCTTTCTGCTGGATTTTACTGGTAAATCCTTCTGATACATTGGTGGCAGCCAGTAGCCTTCCCACACTATCATAGCTGTATTCATATTTGTTCACCGATTCCCCGCTGCTGTCAACAGAACGGTACAACTGATCCCTGGAATTGTAAAAAGCAGTTGATGATGACGTTCCCGTAAGACCCGACCGGGTAAACGTTTTAATTTGGGTGTAGCTGTTATTGGGGGTTATTTCACAAATAAAATCGTCGGATAACTGTCCGGTGGCTTCATAACTGAGCAAGTTTACGCTGGCTACCTTGTTTTTTTTGTATAACTGCCGCTGTTGCTGATTTTGAGTAGTTAACACAATATCGTGATAATAATATTGGGCAAAACCCTGTTGGCCGGATAGTATCGCTATATTTAACAGTGTAACACTGCGCAGAAACGGAATCAAGTAAAGCTTCATAGCTGGCAAAAGTATTATTTTTATCAAAATTTAGAACAGTGTCTCATTTAAAGAAAGAAAAGAGAAAACGTTTAAAATAGTATATGGAAACAACAGCAACGTCTTTTTTGCGATTGGTAAAGATCATGGATGAGCTTAGAGCACAATGTCCGTGGGATAAAAAACAAACGATACAAACATTGCGTTCGCTTACCATTGAAGAAACATATGAACTGGCAGATGCCATAACGGAGGGTAACTGGAAGGAGATCAGGGAAGAACTGGGAGATATTTTACTCCATATTGTTTTTTACGCTAAAATAGCCGGTGAGCAAAAGCAGTTTTCATTAGAAGATGTTATCAATGGCGTTTGCGAAAAACTGATCTTCCGGCATCCTCATATTTATGGCGATGTGCAGGTGAAGAATGAGGATGATGTGAAACGCAATTGGGAGAAATTAAAATTAAAAGAAGGAAAAAAATCCGTTCTGGGAGGCGTACCGGCAGCGCTTCCTGCAACAGTAAAAGCCATGCGGTTGCAGGAGAAAGCAAAACAGGTGGGGTTTGAATGGGATAACCGGGGACAGGTTTGGGAAAAAGTGGAGGAAGAGATGCAGGAATTGCAGGAAGCCATAGAAGGCGGCAATGCCGGGAATATTGAAGAAGAATATGGCGATCTTGTATTTTCACTTATTAACTATGCACGATTTTTGCATGTTGACGCCGAAAATGCACTGGAGCGAACCAATAAAAAATTTATTGACCGGTTTACCCGTATGGAGCAGGCTGCAATAGCCGGGGGCAGAAATTTGTCAGAAATGTCGCTTGAAGAAATGGATAAAATCTGGAACCAGATTAAAAAGCAAAAAACTGAATCTTGAAAAAATTCTGGACAGATATACTGTATAGCAATGGTTACCTGCTTATTGGAGCGGCATGGCTTTTTACCTTATCTTTTATTTTCAGTAATTACTGGTCTTACACTTCTTCACCTGGCGGAGTGAAAAAGTCTCTGGAGAAATACATCTGGCGGAATGAGAAGAATTTCGATTCATTTTTAAGAGACACGGTGTTGCTGGGACGGATACTTAATAAAAAGGAAAGTGAAGCTGAAGTGCAACGCATCGCCCAGCAGGAATACAAAGTTTTTTTGTATGATGAGGCAGCTCCCGGAATCTACAATCTTTTATTCTGGAATACACAATCTGTTTTACCCGAGAATGATTTATTGCAGAAAGAACAGCCAAGGTATATCGCTTCCCTGGCTAACGGGCAATATGAAGTAATACGAAAAAAAATTATTGCTCAGGGCCGGGCCATTATTGCTTTATACCTTTTGCCTGTTCGCCGGCAGTATGTACTGGAAAGTGAATATCTTAAGAACGGGTTTGTTAATCATCCCAATATTGAAGAAAACTATGCACTTGTATTTACTCCTACCCGATACCCGATACAAAGCATCAACGGTACAACACTTTTTTATCTGCAGCCTAAGTCTTTGATAGACCAGCACAATAACGACTGGCTAACCATGCTCTTAAGAATATTGGGATCCTTACTCACGCTCTTCTTCTTTCATAATGTGGCGGTAGCTATTTCCAGATCCATCGGGGCTGTTGCGGGCGTATCGTTTATGGTGATTTTAATGATAGGCCTGCGTGCATTGAGTTATTTTTTTCCGGTGCCGGCCAATTTCCGGCAGTTCGAGTTGTTTGATCCCGTTATATATGGTTCGAGCTTCATATCCCGTTCTTTAGGCGACTTGCTGATCAACAGCATACTCTTTTTTTGGTTAGTGGTTTTTGCAAGGATCCGGTTTTCCAAACAAAATATTCACCTGCAAATAAAAAGTATTGCCTGGCGGCGCGCGGCAATTATAGGCCTGGCACTGGTACTGGTGGTAGCCACGTTCATTGGGGGGCATGTAATACGAAGCCTGGTTGCCGATTCTCAAATTTCATTTGATGTTACCAATTTCTTCAGTCTCAACATTTATAGTGTATTTGGTTTTATTGTGTTATGCTGTGTGTCACTGGGATATTTTATCTTTTCACAGGCACTCTTAAAGGCTATTAATATATTAAACCGAAAGTCGCGCTATAATCCCATATTGATCATTTCCGTTATTGGATTATTGGGCCTGAGTGTAAGAATGGGCAGCCCTCATATACTGTTTGAACTGTGCATGCTAAGCTGGCTGATATTGTATGTATACCTTATGAGCAAAGTGGAGCTCAGTTTGAAAAGGACTAATTTCCTTGTAGCGAATGCCCTTTTCTGGTTGTTTATTTTTTCTGCATCCATTGCGTCTATTATTATTTTTCAAAACCGGTCGCGGGAACTGGAATTACGGAAAAGAACGGCCGAGAAATTAGTGATGCAGGCTGATCCTTCCAGTGAGCGGTTGTTAAATATAGCCATACAAAGTTTCAGTAATAATTTTTTTCTTGCCCATCTCGACCGGCTTCATGATCCCGTGCAGAGCGCTATATTTAAAGACAGCCTTATTAACGCCAACTTTACACCCTATTTGAATAAATATGATACAGAACTTTTTTTTTATGATGCGGAAGAACGGCCTATTCCCAGTGGTGAAAGATTAACCTTTGACGAATTAAATACAATTTACTCTGTGCAGGGTAAAGACACCAAAATACCCGGACTGCGCTATTACGAGACTGCGTTCGATAAATTCAGCTATATCTATCTTAAAGAAATCAGGGATAGCACCCACGCTACAAAGTGTTATTTTTTTATGCTGTCCAATCCCAAGCGATATCGCAGTGAAGCTTTGTATCCCGAATTGTTCAGGCAGGCCGAAGATTATTCATTTGAATATGCCCCGGACTATGCCTATGCTATTTACGACAGTGGTGCTTTACAGGTATATGTTAATGATTATAGTTTTCCTACTGCATTAACGGAAAATGATCTTCCCAGGCAGGATTTTTTTGAAAAGATGGTGAACGGGTATAGTGAACTGTGGTACAAGTCGGGTAATAAAGTAATTATTATAACACGGAGAAGCAGCTTCATTATGGAAGCCATTACACTTTTCGCATACCTGTTTTGTTCTTTTCTTTTGCTGGTAGCCCTGTTCCAGGTAGCAAGCATCATTATTCAGTCGGGCTTCCGATGGCGGGCCTTACGGGAAATCACCGATTTTAATATCCGGTCGCAGATATATGGCACCGTAATTTTTGTAAGCGTGTTTTCTTTTATTGTAGTTGGTGCAGCCACTATCTTATTTTTTACGGCCTCCTATAATAAGAACAACCGCGATAAGCTGAGCCGGTCCATACAGGATATATCTGCTGCTTTAAAGAATAAGGTGAGCGATCACAGGTTAATGGATAATATAATGCAGGTGTATGATTCTGCTTATGGAAAATCGGTACGGCAGCAAATTACCGAAATGGCTCAGCTGCACAATGCAGATGTAAATCTCTATAACTCCGACGGATCGCTCCAGATATCTTCCCAGCCTTTTGTATACAACAAAGGAGTATTAAGCCGTATGATGGATCCGCTTGCCTTTTATAATCTTAACCGGCAAAAGAAGATCCAGTATGTGCAGGAGGAAAAATATGGTAAAATGAACTACCTCAGCATTTATGTGCCTGTGTTGGCCGATAACAGGAAAACCGTTGCATATCTCAATATTCCTTATTTCAATTCTCAGAACCGGCTCAAACAGGAGATATCGAGTTTCCTGGTTACCATCATCAACCTCAATGCCTTTATTTTTCTGTTATCCGGAATCATTGCACTGTTCCTTACCAACAGAATAACCGGTTCATTTACGCTTATTAGCGCAATGATGAAAGACGTGAATCTTGGGAAGCATAATGCGGAAATTGTTTGGACTAAAAAAGATGAGATTGGCGGACTGGTAAAAGAATACAATAAAATGGTTCAAAAGCTGGAAGAAAGTGCGGCGGCATTGGCAAAAACGGAAAGAGAAGGAGCGTGGCGCGAAATGGCAAGGCAGGTAGCGCACGAAATTAAAAATCCGCTTACACCTATGAAGTTGAGTATTCAATATTTGCAAAAAGCCATTAATAATAATGCACCCAACGTAAAGGAATTGTCTTCAAATGTAGCTCAAACGCTTGTTGAACAGATAGATCATTTGTCGAGGATAGCTTCCGAATTCTCTCAATTCGCTAACATCGGAAACGCCAGGAACGAGGTTTTTGATATGAACAAACTTTTAAATTCGCTGGTATATCTTCATGATGTGCAGGAAAGGGTAACTGTTCAGTGGGAACCCGCCGAAGAGCCTTTATTGATTGATGCTGATAAAACCCAGATCAACAGGCTGTTTACCAATCTTTTGCAAAATGCTATAGAAGCTATTCCTGAAGACCAAAATGGTTCGGTTACGGTAAAAGAAAAGCGAAACGCGCATAAGGTAACCATCAGTATTGCGGATAGTGGTTTAGGTATTCCGAAAGCAATGCTTGTCAACATCTTCACGCCTAATTTTACTACAAAAACTTCCGGTACAGGTTTAGGACTGGCTATATGCAAAGGCATTGTGGAGCAATCGCGGGGAAGCATATGGTTTGATACCGAAGAGGGAAGGGGAACTACATTTTATGTGGAACTGCCTCTGTATGAAAATGGTACGGCGTCCTGATGAGCACCCGGGTTGCAGGTTTCAGGGGGCAGGTTACAGGTTTCAGGGAGTACAGGGTTCAAGGCCAGGGCTTGTCTATGCAACTTGCACCCTGCAACTTGTTACTTGCACCTTGTAACTCGCACCCTGCATCAAATGCCTTTTTTCTCCTTTCTTTTTCTTAAGAACGTCTCAAACTCAGGCAGGCTATAGCTGCTGAGATTGTTTTGTTTTGTGAGTCCGGCTTTTTGGGCGGCAAGCACCCCGTAACGAATATCTTTGTATCCTTCTGTATTGTGTGCGTCGGGGTCAATGGAAATAATGGCGCCGCTCTCTAATGCGTAATCTATCCAGCGCCAGTCTATGTCTAACCGCCGGGGATGAGCGTTTAGTTCTATCGCTACATCATGATCCACACAGGTATCAATGATTTTTTTATGATCTACCGGGTATCCTTCCCGGCTCAGCAGCAATCTTCCGGTCATGTGCCCCAGTATAGTTGTGTATGGATTTTGAATGGCTGTGAGTAAGCGCAGCATTGCCTTATCTTCCGTCATTTTAAGATTGGAGTGAACGGACGCAATCACCAGATCAAAAGTGGCTAATACAGGACTGTGGTAATCAAGGTTACCATCATTGAGAATATCAGCTTCAATACTTTTAAATATTTTGAAAGGATAAAGTTTTTCATTCAGTGAGTCAATATAGAGGTGCTGCTCTTTTATCCTGTCTTCTTTTAATCCATTGGCATAAAAGGCCGATTTGCTGTGATCGCTGATCACCAGGTATTCAAATCCGTTTTCAATGGCTGCATTTGCCATATCTTCCACGCTTTGTCTTCCATCGCTCCAGTTGCTGTGGCTGTGAATAACACCTTTCACATCTTCCGGCCGGATAAGCTCGGGTAAAAGCCCGCTCATTGCAGTGCCTATAACCATTTCTTTTTCCCGGAGGCAGGGCAGGATATAAGGAATGCCTGCACTTTTAAAAACATCTTCTTCGCTGCCATAAGTTTGCATGGCCGGAAATCTTTTTTCCCACTCGTTTAAAAATGTGCCTGCGCAGTTGGTATAAAATAAAATACTTCCGAAGTTTTCAGTATGGGCAGTATAAAATATAATGGCAACATTGTTTTCTGCCTTAAAACGAATACCCGTTTCATTTTTTTCAGTAACTGAAAATGAATGCGCTAAAAAAAACTGTTCCAGTTCACTGTTGCCTGCAGTGCTTACCCATTCCAGTATGTCAATGGTTTCCGATTGTCTTGCAAAAGCGCCTGTATGTTCAAATTGGCGGTGGGGAAATTGTTTTTGAAGTTGCTGGTGTAATTGCAGGGCATAAGATTCTATTTCAGCATATAAGTAACTTCCTTTGCTGGCCAGGTAAAATTCGATATAGGTTTTTACATTTTGCTGGGTCTTTTCTCCAAATCCTTTAAACAGCAATAACCTGTTTTCGTTGCAGGCATACAGCAACTCACCGATCGTTTCCAGTCCCATTTCCTTCCATATCACAGCTATCTTTTTTGGTCCCAATCCTTTTATGTTCAGCATTTCCAGTATACCCACGGGTGTTTTTTGCAGGTATTCTTCCAGTATGTTTAATTTTCCGGTTTGCCTGAGTTCTGTGATTTTTTTACCTATAGCATCGCCGATGCCTTTGATTGAAAACACCTTATCACCGGGCAGTTCAGCTAACTCCACAGGCATTTTTTCTATGGTATAAGCCGCCACGGCGTAGGATTTCGCTTTGAAACTGTTTTCGCCATGAATATCCATGAGTTTGGAAAGCAAAGAAAAAACGTCTGCTATCTGGGAATTGTCCATATCGGTAAAGTGGCTATTAAATTACAGAATAATGTTTTTGGAATATGCGGCAATAAAAAAAAGTCCCGTAAACCGGGACTTTATATTTTTCGCTCTGTAGAGAGAAGCTAAGCTTATTTTTTCTTAGCAGCTTTCTTAGCAGCTTTTTTAGGAGCGGCTTTTTTTGCAGCTTTTTTAGGAGCGGCTTTTTTTGCAGCTTTTTTAGGAGCAGCTTTCTTAGCAGCTTTTTTAGGAGCGGCTTTTTTAGCGGCTTTTTTTGCTGTTGCCATGTTTTTTAGAATTTAATGGTTAGTTAATAATGGATTAACGTCATAAAAGTAAAAACATTTTTCCAACTGCAAAATTTTTTTTTAAGCTGTTGCTTCAGCAGCGGCAACAGAAACGTAGGTTTTGTTGTTTTTGCCTTTTTTAAATTCAACCATACCATCGTTCAATGCAAACAATGTAAAGTCTCTTCCTACTCCAACATTTTTTCCGGGGTGGTACGAAGTGCCACGCTGGCGAACGATAATGTTTCCTGCAATAGCAGGTTGCCCGCCAAATATTTTTACACCCAAACGTTTGCTTTGCGAGTCGCGGCCATTTTTTACACTGCCTTCGCCTTTTTTATGTGCCATTGTTTTTTAATTTAGAAGTTACAATTTCGAAATTCGAATTTCAACGTTCGGATTTCAGTTATGCAATGTCCGTTACTTTAATTTGCGTAAACAAAGTACGGTGTCCGTGTTTTTTGCGAAAGCCTTTTCTTCTTTTCATTTTAAAGGCGATCACTTTATTACCCTGTACTTCGCCAACTATTTCGGCTTTAACTTTTAGTTTTACATCGGCGCCGGTTGATAAGGTGTCACCATTATCAGTTAGTAATACGTCAGTAAACTCTACTGTATCACCTGCTTTTCCATCTAAATGCGGAACGTACAGGTTCTGTCCCTGCTGAACTTTAAACTGCTGACCGGCTATTTTAACTATTGCAAACATGAGGCAAAATTTAAGGAGTGCAAAGGTAGGGTTAATTTTGTTCATGGCAAATAAATGAAAGAAAAAATCTTCGCAGCTTAAAGTACCTCTTTGCAGGCGTAAAGCTATCTTTGCGGTCTCAACTATTCTTGCTGAAAGCACATGAAGATAAAATCCTTTTTGGCAAAGCCGTTTGCCGGATATATACATAAGCAGGTTAAAAAATCTATGTTTACGGCCCTGGCAGACCAGGAACAGATTTTAAAAGACCTGGTTAAAACGGGCAAAAAAACGGAATTCGGGGCAGAACACTTATTTAATGAAATAGGTACATACGATGAATTCAGACAAGCTGTTCCTGTGAGGGACTACGAAGCCTTTAAGCCTTATATTGAACGTATTAAGCAAGGTAAACACAATGTTTTGTGGAAGGGATTGCCTATTTATTTTGCTAAAACCAGCGGTACCACCAGCGGAGTGAAGTACATTCCTATAACAAAAGAATCGGTTGATAACCATTTTGAAACCGCCCGTAACGCTTTTTTTTGTTATATGTCTGAAACAGGAAATTACTCCTCAGCCAATGGCAAAATGATTTTTCTGAGCGGTAGCCCTGTGCTGGAACGGGTAGGTGGCATACCCACCGGCCGGTTAAGCGGTATTTCCAACCACCTTATCCCCCGGTACCTGCGTACCAACCAGTTGCCCAGTTACGAAACCAATTGCATTGAAGACTGGGAAACCAAGCTTGAAAAGATCGTAGATGAAACCATTGACCAGGACATGACCATGATAAGCGGAATACCACCATGGATGCAAATGTATTTTGACCGGCTAACGGCGCGCAGTGGTAAAAAGATAAAAGACCTGTTTCCTAATTTTAATGTAATGGTACAGGGTGGGGTAAATTTTGAACCGTACAAAGCCAGGTTATTTGAAAGCATAGGTAAAAAGATAGACACCATTGAGACTTTTCCGGCATCGGAAGGATTTTTTGCTTTCCAGGATTCACAGCAACATGAAGGTTTATTACTCAATACGGACTTTGGTATCTTTTTTGAATTTGTGCCTGCACAGGAGATATTTTCAGACCATCCAACACGTCTTTCACTTAAAGATGTAAAAGTGGGCGAAAACTATGCGCTCATCATCAACAGCAACGCCGGCCTATGGGGCTATAACCTGGGAGATATTGTAAAATTTGTTTCAACAGAACCGTACCGCGTTGTAGTTACCGGTCGTATCAAACATTTTATATCCGCCTTTGGTGAACACGTAATTGGTGAAGAAGTGGAATACAGTTTGATGAAAGCGGCTGAAAAAGAAGGATTGAAGATTACAGAGTTTACGGTTGCACCCATGATAGACCAGGGCAAAGGCAAAAGTTACCATGAGTGGTTTGTAGAGTTTGAAAACACACCTCATAGTATTCATGATTTTTCAATGTCAGTAGATCAGAACTTAAGGGAGAAGAATATCTATTATGACGATTTGATCAGCGGTAATATTCTTCAAACTTTAAAAATACGCCCGGTTCGTAAAAATGGCTTCATAGATTATATGAAGAGTGTTGGCAAATTGGGCGGACAAAACAAGGTTCCCCGCTTAAGCAACGACAGAAAAATAGCAGATGAATTAAAACACTATTTGCAGGATGCATAGCCCCAGTGCCTATGTATGATTTGAATAAGGATGAGATAATTTTTACCAATGCTTTTACATACCGTATCTTGAATACATGAACTGCATTGTTCGCAACAAAATTGAATGAAAAAACGAATTGCTATATTTGGTTCCACAGGTTCCATAGGTACACAGGCGCTGGAAGTGATTGCTTCTAACCCCGATAAATTTGAAGTAGAAATTTTAACCGCCCACTCCAATGATAAGTTGCTGGTACAGCAGGCAAAAAAATTTAATCCCAACGCGGTTGTAATCGTAAATGAAAGCAAATATGCGCCGGTAAAGGAAGCTTTGGCGTCAACCGGTGTAAAAGTTTTTGCGGGGGAAAATGCGCTGGAAGAAGTGGCCGTGTTTGATACTTATGATATGATGGTGGCCGCCATTGTTGGATTTGCAGGGCTGAAATCTACCCTAAAAGCCATTGAATCGGGTAAAGCCATTGCTTTGGCCAACAAAGAAACGCTGGTGGTAGCCGGCGATATTGTAATGCAGCGGGCGGTAGAAAAAAGGGTGCCTGTAATACCGGTTGATTCCGAACACTCGGCTATCTTTCAATGCCTGATTGGAGAAACAAGAAATAAAATAGAAAAAATAATACTAACGGCATCCGGAGGTCCCTTTTTGGGTAAAAAACCCAATTTTTTGGTTAATGTAAAAAAGGAACATGCTTTGCAGCATCCCAACTGGAATATGGGTGCTAAAATTTCGGTTGACTCCGCTACATTGATGAATAAGGGACTTGAAATGATTGAGGCAAGGTGGTTGTTTAACCTGCAGCCGGAGCAAATACAGGTAATTGTGCACCCGCAAAGCATTATACATTCCATGGTGCAGTTTGAAGATGGCAGCATCAAAGCCCAAATGGGCTTACCCGATATGAAACTGCCCATACAATATGCGCTTGCTTTCCCTGTGCGCATACCCAATACCTTTCCCCGTTATGATTTTACGCGGTCTTCTTCGCTGCATTTTGAGCAGCCTGATATTAAAACTTTTCGTAACCTGGCGCTTGCCGGGGAGGCGCTACATAAAGGTGGCAATATGCCCTGTGTGCTCAATGCCGCAAACGAAATTGCGGTGTATGGCTTCCTGCGCAACAGGATAGGTTTTTTAGATATGATGGAAATGGTGGAAAGAGCTATGGAGAAAATTCCTTATATAGAGAACCCTTCTTTGGAAGAATATTTTGAGAGCGATGCGGAGGCACGTAATTTTGCCGCTTCTTTAATCCATATATAACAATATATAACAATCACAATCCTGAAAGTGGGAAGTAAAAAAAGAAGTTTCATCGTTGTCGTTTCAACTTTCACCAACAAAAAAAGTCAATACATTTAATGATAACATTATTAGCGATAAACTGGGCATCAGTGGGTTTACAGGCAGGGCAATTGATTCTGTCGCTTTCCATTTTGGTTGTGGTACATGAGTTAGGGCATTATCTTACCGCCAAATGGTTCAAATGCAGGGTAGAGAAATTCTATTTGTTTTTTGATCCGTGGTTTTCTTTGTTTAAAAAGAAGATAGGCGAAACAGAGTATGGCATTGGCTGGTTGCCATTGGGCGGGTATGTTAAAATAGCAGGCATGATTGATGAGAGCATGGACAAAGAGCAGATGAAGAAGCCTGCGGAACCCTGGGAGTTCAGAAGCAAACCAGCCTGGCAGCGTTTGATAATCATGGTTGCCGGCGTTACCATGAATATCCTCCTCGCGTTTTTCATATACAGCATGATATTGCTGGTTTGGGGAGAAAAAAAAGTGCCGGTAAATTCTATGAAGTACGGGCTGGCATTCAGAGACAGCCTGATGTTTGATTTAGGATTTAAGAACGGCGATAAAATATTGGCGGTAAACGATCAGCCGGTAGAAGACTATACCGATATCGTTAAAAAACTGATCCTCGGAAACGAGGTGAGTATAGAAAGAGACGGGAAGCTGGAAACAGTTACTCTTCCTGTAGACCTTATAGGTAAATTGGTAGAAAAGAAAAGAAGCCGCCTGCCTTTGCTGGAGCCACGCATCCCCGTGGTGGTTAATGAAGTAGCTGATTCCAGCAATGCCGCTAAAGCGGGTTTGCAAAGCGGAGATCAGATAATAGCGGTGAATTCGGCGCCTGCAGTGTTTTTTGATGAACTCAAAAACATCCTGGAAAATAGTAAGGAACAAACGGTTCATGTAAATGTATTAAGGGGAAAAGACACTTTAACGTTACCTACCGCCGTTACCAAAGATGGCACTATTGGTTTTTACCCGGTAAGTGCCATTTCAGATCTGGACAGCATGGGTGTTTTGAAATTGCAGGTAACCAAATACGGTGTACTGGAAGCATTTCCCGCCGGTATAAAAATGGCGGGGGAACAGTTACAATTTTATATTGACCAGTTTAAAAAGATATTATCCCCCGAAACAGGCGCTTACAAAGGAGTAGGCGGATTTAAAGCGATGGGTTCCATATTTCCCGATAGCGGATGGGACTGGGAAACTTTCTGGAGAATTACCGCATTCTTTTCCATAGTGCTTGCCTTTATGAATTTATTGCCTATACCGGCATTGGATGGCGGACATGTAATGTTTACCCTGTATGAAATGATATCGGGCCGCAAACCAAGCGACAAGTTTCTCGAATATGCACAGATTGCAGGCATGGTAATATTATTCGGATTGCTTCTGTATGCCAATGGCAACGACTGGTTTGGATGGGGGAGAGGGAAGTAAATAATTTGAAAATTTTTAATTTGAAAATTTGAAAATGGTAGCGGTCGGTACGCGACGAAGGAGCGCCAGACAACTGGTGGAAATGGGCAATCTGTCAGGTCTGCGGCGTTGCCCCGCTGCCCGGAAGTCCTAACAGGTTTAAGTTCCCTGTTTATTTTTGTATATTTGCAGTTGTTTTTTGAAGAGATAATGTTGTATTCATTTTCAAATTACCACATTTTCAAATTTTCAAATTTGTTCCGGGGCTGACCGGTTTTGACAGCAAAGTTCTTTGTACGTGTAAGCATGCGGTGCGTTGGATAATTAGCACCTTAATCTGAATATTCAACAATTCAAATGGCAATACTCAGTATGCCATGGCTGCCTAATCAGTGATTAGATAGTCATTAGGGCCGCCGGGAAGGTTTACCAGCTACCAATCCCCGCCGCCGACATCAAAACAAAGCGGGTTGCTGTTGTGAAAGGCTGTGATCATAACATAAGACCATCCAGCTAAGGGATAGATTGCCTGCCTGCCGGTAGGCAGGGTTTGTTGATGTCCGGTTTATCTCCGACAATTAATCATTAAATAAGCATGTAGAAAGCGTATGGCGGATTTGTTTGGACCAGGGTTCGACTCCCTGCAGCTCCACTTTTTCACTTATCAAATTATGCTAAAAGCCCGCAAACGCTGTGTTTACGGGCTTTTTTAATTTTAGGACATCACCAAAATATGCATATAATCGCATAATTCTGGTGAGTGATTCGGTGAGTAGGATCAATGTTGCAACATTACTCACCAGACTGCCCCTAACTCACTGACCTGCAACATGTTCAATTTTTGAACATCTTGTCTCGCCGCTGCTGTAATGCTAATTTTGTTTCACCAAAATGAGTAAAATCATGAAGGCAAATTTTAGCATGCTTTTTTACCTGAAAAAGCAAAAAAATTACAGATCGGGCCCAGCGCCTATTTACCTCCGAATAACGGTTGATGGCCAGCGTTCAGAGGTTACCGCCAACAGGGAATGGGATCCCGAAAAATGGAATAGTCATGCAGGCCGTGCTGTTGGTACAAAGGAAAGTATTAAAAGCCTTAACGCTTACCTTGATAATCTGCAGGCGGACGCTTATGAAGCTCACAGATACCTTTACGAAAACGAAAAGGAGATCACGGCTGAAACTATAAAGAATAAGTTGCTTGGAAAATCAGAGACTACTTATATGTTGATCGAGATTTTTAAGGAACACAACTTAAAAGTTGAAAGCCTGGTAGGAAAGGAGTTTGCACCGCTGACGTACAAACGATATCAGATCTCTTTGCAGCATACTCAAAATTTTCTTCAATACAAGTATGGCGTAAAAGATATTGATATTGAAAAAATTGATCCTGCCTTCATTTCTGAATATGATTTTTATTTGAGGAGCATCAGAAAGTGTAACAACAATTCCACGCTTAAGTACATAAAAAACTTTGGTAAGATCATTCGTATATGTCTTTCAAACGGGTGGATCGTGAGAAACCCATTCCTAAACTATAAGGGAAGAATTAAACCTGTAAATCGTGTATTCTTAACCGAAGAGGAACTTCAGCTATTGGCAAACAAACAATTTAAAATTGACCGGTTAAGCCAGGTTCGTGATGTATTCTTGTTCTGTTGCTTTACAGGACTGGCATACGTTGATGTTAAAAAACTTAAAGCCTCTGAAATTAGTAAAGGGATAGATGGCGAACTGTGGATTGTTACCAATAGACAAAAAACAAATACAAGATCGGCTATACCGTTATTACCTTCTGCTGCCAGGTTGATTCAGAAATATGCCAACCATCCGCTTTGTATAAATAAAGATGTTCCATTACCAGTTCCAAGTAATCAAAAAATGAATGGTTACCTAAAAGAGATCGCAGATATGTGTGGAATCAACAAAACTTTTACCTCACATATTGCACGGCACACATTTGCAACAACAGTTACATTAAGTAATGGTGTGCCTATTGAAACTGTTTCCAAAATGCTAGGTCACTCCTCAATTAGACAAACACAGCACTATGCAAAAATCCTGGATTTAAAGATTAGCGAAGACATGCTTGTATTAAAACAAAGAATTCAGAAAAAGTACTCGTAGGAAAGCGCTTAGTGAATTGGTTCGACGATGCCGAACCAATTATTAATCTGAACAATTTTAAATTATATAAAAATGGCAACGGAAAAGATGCACTTTTACAAGGACCATCCTCAGATTTTGCGGACAGCTTCCGGGATTTCATATCCATCTAATTTTCAGAACAACATAATTTTGCAGACAGTGTCTGCAAAATCTAAAGCGCTTCCCTGCATGGACATTTTTCGAACCATTTTATACCAGATTTAACTAGACTCGCAAATCTTTTGACAGCTTAAGATTGGCGGGTCTTTCGTATTTATATGGTTTATGGTGAATTAAAAGAGCTAATTAATTGTGTCCGAAAATATACACAATATGAAAACATTTGAAAATTTAACTACAGCAATTCAGGATACGAACAGCTTTTTCCTGAATAAGGCACAGAAACAAGTGAATATAGCCATGACCCTCAGGAACTGGTTAATTGGAAGTTACATAGTAGAATATGAACAGTTGGGGGAAGATCGGGCAACCTATGGGCAGATGATACTCGAAACACTGGCACTCCGGCTGAAAAAATATGGTTTAAAAGGAATGGGAGAGACCAACCTGAAACTTTTCCGTCAGCTTTATCAATTATACCCTCAAATTCGTCAGGCACTGTCTGCCGAATTAACAAATATTGATTTACAGCAGTTTAGAATAAGTCAGACACTGTCTGACGAATTGGATTCATCAGAAAAAAGTATAAGAGACAATGCCAAAGATAACATTCAAGTTTCCCTTCTAATAAATAACCTTAGTTTTTCTCATTTTATAGAGCTTTTTAAGGCAGATTCAGAACCTAAACGCCGGTTTTACGAGAATCAGTCAATCAAAAATAATTGGGGCGTACGAGACTTAAAAAGGGCTGTTGAAAGCCTGCTTTACGAAAGAACTGGATTGAGTGCTGTTAAAGAAACTGTGCTGAAACAGCATATATCCCAAAATGACCTGATGCCTGAAGATGTATTTCGCAATACGTACATGCTTGAATTTTTGGGACTGGAAGAAAAACCATCCTACAGCGAATCAGACCTGGAAGAAAGTATTATTACCAACCTGCAGAATTTCCTTGTTGAATTGGGCCGGGGCTTTTGTTTTGAAGCAAGGCAAAAGCGAATAACTTTTGACAATAGGCATTATCGCATTGACCTGGTATTTTACCACCGCATTTTGAAATGTCACGTATTGCTGGACTTGAAAATTGGCGAATTTGACCATTCGGATGCAGGACAGATGAACATGTACCTCAACTATTATAAAGACAATGAATTTACCACCGGTGACAATAACCCTATAGGTATTATTTTATGTTCCGGCAAAAATGAGGCATTGGTGAAGTATGCTACAATGGGTTTACTGCAGCAGGTATTTGTTTCAAAGTATTTAATCAATTTGCCGAGTGAAGAGGAATTGCAAAGGATTATTGAAGAGGAGAAAGAGAAAAGAAACATTAATTATTGCTGATACGTATAACAGGTTTATCTATTCACCGAATCTCTAACATACTCTAGTCATTACTCTTATTTCCTGAGAAGAGCTTTTTTATCTTAAATTCAGTCTTGTAGGGAATTTAAAAAAAATAAAAATTATTTCTTTTTTCGTTTTTTTAATCTCAGCCATTTTCTTTTTGGCTTTATTTCCTTTTTCTTTTCGAATTCCGATTGATATTCTTCCCAGGATGATGCATGCCTTATTTCGTTATTTGTGATCCAGTAATGTGATTTGCAATCGAAGTTCCAGTTTCCAATAGATGGTCTTAGCGTTACGCTTTTGCCGTTAAAACTTAGTTGCCAGTCATCCGGCGAAATTGGAGTTACAACCTCATTGCCACAGCCACACACACATTTGTGTATGGCTGAGCAATGTAGTACCGAAATGTATAGTACACCTTCTTCCAGAACATCAGGAACAAACTCAATAAATTCATGTTTCAGTGTCTTCATTGATGATTTTTGATTGGTCAATAATAAAACAACTGTCGTGCTCATGTAAGGTATCATGATAGAAGCCCAAAAACTTCTTCCATTTCATAATAGCTTGTACGGCATTATACATATTCAACTCTGCAATCTGTACGTTGGTATGATAATCATTATTGTCATCGTCATCGCCAGGAATTCTCTTTTCAATGTGATCAAACTTCTGAGGAGTTCCCATCGTGGTACGAATTAAACCAGTAATCGCACCATCAATTACATTTACCCCAAGGCCAACATCAATAAAGGCAATACCTTTTGCTAAAAGATAATCAATTACCATTTTTCGAACTTTGCTTTTATCAACACAAATAAATACGAATGTGAACGCATCCAATTCGTGCAGGTTATCCTCAGTGAGATAATAGGAATGCCTAAAGATTCCTTTGTGCATATGTGAGTAGATGTCAGCAAAGTAATTGACCTTAGATTTTTTGTCGTCGCCAAAGCAATCAACAGATGCAGCTCCTGGAGCTCTAAATGAATTATGCTGCAAGAAATTATCGCCGTCAAACATATGTATTTCACTCACTGGCGTTTTGCTGAGCAAATCGAGTAGATACCCGCCTGTTCCACCAATACCGATTATCGCAATTTTTTGTCCCTTCAATTTATTATTGAGTAACTCAATATTAGCCCGGCTGCTATTAGTATCATAATAGTTAAAAACGCTAGATTCCTCTTCATCAGGGATGATATTGAAGGTACATGCGGTCACTTTAGGATTAACAGACCTCGCAGGTGCAGAAATTAGCTCCACATAGGTAGTAACCTTGTGATAATAATCCGAATACCCATCGGCTGGTCTGCTTGAAAAAGTATGGTTAACCGTAAGCCCTTCCAATAGTTTCGAATTAGCAGT
This sequence comes from uncultured Sphingobacteriales bacterium, assembly GCA_937991535.1. Taxonomy (GTDB): domain Bacteria; phylum Bacteroidota; class Bacteroidia; order Chitinophagales; family Chitinophagaceae; genus Agriterribacter. The sequence goes on along the minus strand of CALKHN010000090.1, from coordinate 59,715 downwards.
TTGGTTAATCAGCGCTTTCATTGCTGTGCCATTTTGATGACATGGAGCCTCACCAATAAAATAAATTACGTGGTTATGAGGTTTGACAGTTTTTAGGCCTTTTACATCTGTGTCAAGTTGAGTTACAAGGCTGCCATACTTAAGTTCTTTGGCAGAATTGAGATAGGGTATGTGGTGGATACATAAGTATCCACCATTTTTTTGAAGTTCATACCCGTCATTCCTGAGCTTTTGAAGGTCAGGACTATGATTTATTAGTTGCTGAAACATGGAACTTCATTTTATTTTTTACATGAATAATATCCCCAACAGACATCGAGCCTTCAGGGTTTTGTTTCGGACCGTTTGTATACTTAACAGTATAACTTTTCTTTTCAGGGTCATAATCCGGGTATGCCAGTTTTACAACCTCTACATAAGATATCTTTTTAGCAAACCACTTCTTTTCCTTGAGGTTTACTATAATGCAAACTTCAAATTTTTTGGATACGAAGTGCTCTTTACCTGGTCGGGCAAGATCAACCCATTCATCTTCCTCAATCAGTTCATCTTCCCATTCTTTGGGTACCTTCAGGTAAATTTCATCATCTGCAGGTATGTTACCTTGAAGCCTGATGTAAGACCCTTTAATGAACTGTTTGTTTGATGCAAACTCGGCACCGTTGATGAAGTAGATCAGCTTTTTCTTTATGAAGAATTGCTCTATTCCCGGTCTGGCCAGGTCTATTTTATCATCGTCGTTAACCGGCTCATCCTTCCAGGGATCAGCAATAAGTAAGTACAGTTCAGCATCATTGGGCAATCCACCAATTTCTTTGATTTCTTTACCTGTCTTGTATTGTTCAAATGATTTGAATTCTTTTCCTTCGATGAAGAAAGGCAATGCATTGCGACCATCATTGTGGCCATCTTTTTTTAATTCGTTTGACATTTTTTGTAATATTTAATAGTAAACCCCAGAGAGATACTGGCTATAAGGTTGGAGCTTTCAATATGCCAGTCTAGGAGAGATTTCGAGGCACGTTTGTTTAGTTCACTATAAACTATTACTTTGTGAGACGAATTTAAAGGGGCTTAAGATGATAAGTCTTAAGTATAGAGTCGCAAGCTTTTTCCCTTATAACCCAATCAACTGCTAGAACAGGAGGTTGGGTTTTCTTTTTCTTTTATCTTTTTTCCTTTTTAAACGTTATTAATATAGATTCAATCACTATGTTTTTTAAGATAAATCTTCTGTCGGTGCATATGGGGCATCCTTTTTAACAGCAATAATTCCATTTTCCCTGGCGTAAGAAGAAGTATATGATTCACTTCTACCTATTACTTCACCATTTGCGGCTTTTAAATTAAATGTGAAGGAAGCTCCGTTGACTTTACGTTCATATCTTGCATCAATAGCCGAATTCAACTTTACAGAGGCGATTGCATTGATACAAGACTGTTTTGCTGGGTATCCTTCACCATTTAAAATTATTTCACCGTTAGCCGATCTTAATCTAAAGTAGTATTGACTATTCACACTACTCTTGAAAATTGAAAACTTAGGATTTTGCATATTTCTTGTTTTATATTGTTTAGCTTTTTAATTTTATTTTTACCTGTTCACTTACTTTTACATCAGTTTGAACAAAGTTGAAACTGTCCAATTGCTGGGTAACCTCATTGTAAATAGTGCCTTTTTCCTTGGGATCCCTCATAGTAACTAATAGGCAAAATTTTTGATGCGGCGTCTTGCCTTCTTTAGCGTACTTCTTTTCTGTATGATCTCTGTAAAAACCCTTTAAATTCAAATACCATAGCTTAGGTGCTTTTATCGCTTTATCTCTATTCGCATCAGTTAATTCAGCAAGGTTAATAACCCATTTTTTCACAGGGTGATACTTTTTTTCATATGCAATTAGCAAACGCTCATTACGGAATGAATTACCCTTGTCCTTCATTATAGTTTTACTATAAAGTTTACTGTTCAGTAAATTCACGCCACCTTCTGGACCTATCTCATTTTTTATAGTTGTTTTAGTAATATCTCTGTTCTTTTTTTTATCATAAGTTCCTAGAATAAGTTCAATATTCGACTGACAATATTCGCCACCTTGTTGCTTTGGCTCAAGTACAGGATCTATGATCAGTGTTACAGTTAGTTCACCATAATAATAACCATCTTCATCCACCATGCTTGGAGGATAAGGGAAATCGAGCATATTTATGAAATAGCCTTTATCAAGACGGTCCCTCAGTATCACTGTACTTTCATTAATGTCATTATATAAAATATCCCCAATAGCACTTGGCATTCCATATCCGGCTAACCTTATTTTTTCCAAAATATCCATTTGCATAGCCGCTGGGTATTTTGCATTGTGAATTAAAAGGCCTTTTAGCAGCAATGGATCAAATGGAATGTCCAAAGCATGATGAACACCCGCAGTTAAAGCTGTTACTCGAGGAGTAGAAAATGATGTACCCGTTTTGCGGGATAACTTTCCATCCGACCCTAAACATTTTACACCAGTGTATGTAGGGCGTCCAGCATGCATGCCTGCATTTCCACCCATGTGTACAAGATCAGGCTTGTTGACGAATGAAGGCCCAGGACCTGTTCTTGAATAACACGCCGGTTTATTTGCCTCATCAAAGTCATAAACCCCCTTTTCGTGAGTGAGTGCCCCAACTACCAAACTCATTAACGAATCTCCACTTTTTGAAACCCTGGAAGCAGGTTTACCCACTTTAAAGTTTTCACAGTTTCCCACAGACTTAATTATTAAAACATCACATTCTTTTTGTAAAATATCCAGCGCTTTACCAAAATCAGAGAAGTCATCTAATGATGCTTCTTTCGATGTTCCAAGGCATAAGTTCCAGATTTTTATTTTTTTACAATGCTTACGTATACAGCTTTCAATTTGTAGTATAAGCTCATCCTCCCGTATGCCCATTTTAGTTAGGTCTGGAAAAACGCAGGCTTCCATTACATTGCATCCATCTGTCCCTGTATATTTTACACCCTCTAATTCATCACCATGGATTAAAATACTTGCTACAGAGGTACCGTGATTCTTATTTGTATATTCTGGCGGGTAGCTTGTTTCACTTTCTTTTATTATCCAGGAGTCCAATTGCGGTATTCGTTCAATACCAGTATCTAAAACACCTACAATTGGGTAAGATTTATTTTTACCTGGCTTTTTATAAATAATTTGTTCATTATCTTCAAGGCTATCATCCGCAAGGTCGTATGTAGGCATATCCTCTATTGAAAATAATCCTTCAAATTCAAGGACTTCATTCATACCATCCATTGATGCAGCTTCAAGCCTATATATACTTTTATCATGGATATAGTTGCAACAGGCGAGCTTTATATTTTGTTGTTTACATATTTCCTCAAACAGTTCAATTGCTTTTGCATTTATCTCCTCATCCTGATAGTCTACAAGCTTTACTTTGAAAATCGTTTCCTTTTCAACTATAAGATTTGATGCAGGCGTTACATCTTCAAGCTCCGTAATTGCAGAAATACCTTTTGTAATTGATTTAGATACATCTGCTGCTTGGGCTCTCGAAATGTTAAATTCAATATCCCGCAGGTCTTTTTCATTTTCAATTTTCAATAGTACTTCCTGGTATCCTAAAAAGCCTATGATGTTATTTTTGCTGTTTACATTAAAAATGCTAACTACATCATCGCGATGCGATTTCGCCGTTGCTTTTTTATCAAGCCTCGCCTTTAAAAGGGTAGGCAATGCATTATTTTGTTTTTTCTTTTTTACAATACGACCTTCCAGTTTTCCTAAATACTCCTGTAGTTCCTTGCTTCTTTTTGATAAAGCTCGTCCGGCTAAAACCCATTTTGGATCTTTACCGCCACCACCTTCAGTATTCTGTTCGTCCTTCTCTCTTTTTAGAAAGAATTTGATCGGAAGATTCTTTTCAGCCATCGTTTTTAATTTTATTTTTCTTTATAAATAACATTTCTTACTTGTCTTAGTGATATATCAAGACGTTCTGCAATCATTGCATGTCCTATTCCGTTTCCATTCAAAAAAGTAATCAGCTGATCTATACTGGTAGCACCATGGTGATCAAAATCATAAATCTCAATTAGCAAATCTTCATAGCTTAATGCACCGGATTTATTTATGATAGATTGTGCAACTACATTATTAATTATTGATTTAATATCCGAAGGTGTTTTCCCATTAAGAAGTTTAACGATTTTATCTGTCTTTTTTTTGTCATCCAATAAATTGGTTTTATGATTCCTAAGATAAGCATGAAGTAATGCGTTGATTTCTTCATCCAAAGGTTTTCCAATTTCTATTATTGTGTTAAACCTCCTCCAAATTGCCTTATCCAATAATTCAGGATGATTTGTCGCCGCAATCAGGATATTGTTTTTAGAAAATCTGTCAATATTTTGTAACAGGCTATTTATTACTCTTTTTAATTCGCCTAATTCATATTGATCATCCCTTGCCTTTGCTATTGCATCAAACTCATCTAAAAATAATATACATGGTTTGTTGTCAGCAAATTCAAAAATCTTTCTAATGTTTTTTGCAGTGTTACCTAATAACGAGGAAACAATTGCATCAAACCTTGCAATTACCAAGGGAAGATTAGTTTGTTGTGAAATATATTTCGCAACTGATGTTTTACCGCCGCCAGGTGTTCCGTAGAGCAAAAGAGTATTTTGCGACTCCACACCAGCCTTTAACAAAGCACTACTATGCTTTACGCCATTTACAAAGCTCTTGATTTTGTTTTCTAAAAGTTTATCAAAAACTAAAGGCTGAAAATTTTTCTCAGGCATATATAAATCCACGATGTCCATTCTGCTTTCCTGATCAACTGGAGAGGTTACTAGCTCATCCAAAGTAACATTTGAAAGCGTCTCATTTTTTTCGATTAATTCAATAATCATCTTAGCCATTTTATCTTCACCGTCCTTCTTTAATTTGTCTGCTAAAAGCTTTGAAAAACTTTTTATCTTTTTTAAATCTTTTCCTAATCCTCCTTCAATAATTTTAAGGATTTCAGTATACATCATAGTTTGTATTTTTTAGTTGTCGGTACAAATATAACGATAAGTGTTATAAAAAATTAAAAAAACGTTATAAAAAATACTATTTACGTTATTAAATATGTGAATAACGTAGTAATCGTAACACAAATCGCTAGTAACCAGTTGCTTAATTAAATCTAGCATGTTATTAATTCTACTGCAATTATTTATTTCATTTTTATTGAGAAAAACGACTAAAATATGGCCACTTTTTCTCCTGTGCCTGCGGTCGTGTCTTCACGAAGGCACTTGGAAATCTGAATTTGGTAGAACTTATTTATACCTGAATTGTCAAGAATTTTGCGCCAAATACTTGATATTTCAAATGTAATCCGATAATCGTGTATTATACATTTATACAAATACGTGGCTAGCAAAATGTATTAACAGTATTTAAATCGCTTTCGGTGTAAAGAGAGGTTGGTTTGTGAAGGATAATAATCTTTAGTTGATGGTAACAATATTTGTTTCCCTTCAAATTGTTTAATAGAGTAAACGGCGTTATCTTCTGTAAATGCTTTTATTAATACCTTATAGTTGTCATCAATTGAAATCAACCCACGATCAAAAGCACGATGAAGATTTGGGCATAATGAAATGCCATTACAAATCGTATCATCGTGTGATTCAGAAAATGGAATGATATGGCAGGCATCAATCATTTGGATTGAATCATTGGTTATTATCCGCATCCCCGAAATACAACAGGTATGATTGTAGATTCTGGGGATTTCTTTTTTGAAAACGCCGCCTCTTACAAATACTTCCTCTTCATCAAATTGTTCAGCCCTGGTTTTATAAATAGCAGCCGAATCATGTAATATTTGATTCGAAATTTCAGCAATTATTTTATTGCTTTCAAAAATCCCGGCATTATTAAAGTAAACATCAAGCAAAGTGTTTTGCAATAATTCTCTTGTATTTGCAGTAATCAATAACTGGTAGAGCGTTTCATCAAATGAAGCGAAATCTATCACATCTTTCAATTGCCCAAAACTTTTGATTGAGTGTGACGATGTTAATAAAATTTCTTTGCCAACAAAAGTATTTAAGAACCAAAAGCCATCGCTTTTCAAATGGTAGAAGGGAAGTGAAAAATTAGAAGAGAATATCGGGTTGTCAACAAGTTGATGCCAGTAATCTTTAAACTGTGCTACCAATTCGGGGGTAATATAAATTTTGTTGCCCGTTATGTTACCTTTTTCAATTTCTGTAATTATTGACAATAGAAGGATTGGTTTATGTGGCGCTGGTGCCCCCTTGCTTCGGTCAACTCGAAGCCGGGAGAATTTACCAATAAACTTTCCTAAAGCTGTCATGATTAGAAAATAGAATGAAAATAGCTAAACAATCTTATTGATTTATAAATAACGGAATGCCGGTTCCATTAACTCCTGTTCTGCTCTTGGTATTCCTATTTCATTGGCTAGAGCTTTCCAGTTTCGTACCATAGAAATTACTTCTTCAATTATGGCATCCATTTGCGGAATAGTTAATTGAAAGTATTGGCCAACACTTTTGGCCAGGTTAAAGTCAAGAGAATTATCATCCTGGTCAATATTAAGAGCAAGGCCATCCTTATCAATAGAAGGATTAATATCGTATGCTGGTGAAAGTTGCCATCCTTTATCTTTTAAAATAAATCCATGATTTCTTAAATGGTCATCTGTATTGGAAATGGCAATATTAAAAACTATACGCCTCCATAATTGATGTAGGTCCGCCTGTATATTAGCTCCTGAGTATTGAATGAATTCTGCCAGGTCAAGATAGCTAGCCGGGTTGTCTCTTATCGTGTCTTCGTTATTGTTGGTCATCGTCATTGCAGAAGCAAAATGTACCCGTTCTCCGGCAATCCTGTCAAATCGTTTAGTAAAAAAAGTATTGTACCTACCTGCGATATGCTGAATCTTTGATGCTGTCATTTCAATGCCTGCCTGCAGCGCTAATCTGTATGCAAGAAATTCCCATGCTGCTTTATCAATAGTATCATTTCTTGAGGGAAATTTAGCGATCATTGGGTGGCCATCCTCATCAAGGATATTTGCCTTGGGCCTGGCGCCACCTAAAGCAGACCCCGGGGCCATCAGCATAGCGATCCATTTTTTTACATCCTTATTATCTGCATCAGATTCTATTATATCAGCGGCATGCTGTAATTCCCTGATATCGTATAAAGGTGGCGCTGCAGCTTCATGATCATCATCTAAAAAAGGTCCGTCAGGGTCCAGTTTAAATCTTAAAGCACCCATCCTGTTTTCATCATAAACCCCCAATAAAAAATCGATATCGTATAAAGTAGGAACAGGCTTACCCTCTTCTTTTGCTTTTTGGGCAGCGCGTTTTTTCATTAAAGTTCTTCCCCAGGTATCCGGCATCGAATCAAGAAATATCCCAAAGTTTTCTTCTTTGTTTGAAAACTGTGGGCCCGTATACCATTGTATTTCGGGATCTAATAACATTTGTGGTTTCGACCTGATCCATTCCTTATCATACTCAAAACTAAAAGCTTTCCTTCCCTTGGCCTGGTGGGCCGAAAGGATTCCAATGCATTTAGGCTCGGGCATTCCTACCCAATGTGCATACACCCATATATCTGTTTTATTGTCGGCCACTTCTACGTTATTTATTTTACGAGTTCAATATCCTGTAATTTTCTACCGTATTCGTCATCAGCCGCCAATTTTAAAAAATCATCCTGCAATCCAAACACCCGGAGTGTATTAAAATATGCACCCATGGACACACTGGGATTTCCTTTCTCTATTTCTGTAAGTGTAGATCGGTTAATATCGGCACGTTCGGCCACCTGTATGGTGGTCAACTTCCTGCGCTTTCGGGCCAGCTTGATATTTTCACCCAGCTTTTCCAGCATTTTTTGGTATTTTGGAAATAATATTTGCTTTCTTCTGTCCATATTTGTTGGATATTATCCGCAAATATATGTTAATTGTTGAAAATATCCAATATTTTATTAAATTACCACATATTTAATAGTGCTGGCCGACCTAGAGGATATGAGCAATCAATAAGGCTGTGTGAGTACATAGTACTCACATAGCCTTATTGGCAAAGCTTTGGTTAAAAACCTATGCGGTACATATTTCCTTGATAAATACAGTATCCGCAGGCATTAGGGACCAAAAAGTGGTTTGTGAGTATATAATACTCACAAACTGTTCTTAGGCAAATACGTTTCCAATACAGGTACCTCTGTACACTTTAATAATTCCGTTGAATAATTTTAACAGGCGCTCCCTGTATTTATCCTGCATTTTATGTAGAACACTCATCCAGATTTCCCGAAACCAAAAGCCTTCCGATTGACCCTGATGGATATTGCATCTTTCATAGTAAGAATAAGACCTGGAAAGTCGAAAATGGGTTTAATGAAAAATTCATCGAATTGATGAAAGGTGTTTAAACGGTTTTTAGCCAAAACATCAATTTATGGTAAATATCATCTATGACATTTAAATCCTCTTCAACCTCTCCACTTCTTCCCCAATCAGGCGCTTCACCTCAACTTTTACCTGGTAGTAATTATCAAGCACCTGCTGCTGAGTAACATTAGATACGACAGGTATCTCTGTATACCTGCCCACCTCCTCATTCAGTTTAACAGCATCGTTAATAATCTCAGCATGAAACATCTTCAGCTTAATTTTTTCATCAGGGTTGTCAGCAACAAGACCCACAAATTCACCCGAAGAAAGAGCGGCAATTTTGGAAGCAGGTATGGCGCTGTCCAATTGTTTGGAGTGGCTGATTGAAGTATCCGTACGGTTTACGGAAACACTCTGCCTATCCTGCATTATTTTGCCGAAACGTTCCGATAACAGTTTGGAAGTTTCTCCCATCACCTGGCCGCTGATGATATTTCCGGTGATATTCACAATAACATCTGCTTGCTCTTTTCCGTAATCTTTTTTTAGCTGGCTAAAATCCTGCATAGCTAATGTGGTGGCAACTTTGTTGCTCCTTGCCGTTGCTATTAAACTATCCATGTTGTTGAAATAAATAGTGGGAAACTCATCGAATACCAGGCTGCATTTCAGCATTCCTTTTCGGTTCACCTGCCTGATCAGTCTTGAAATGTAAAGCGATAATACTGCTCCATAGATTTGTTGCTTTTCAGGGTTGTTACCTACACAAACAATTTTAGGGTGTTTGGGGTTGTTGATGTCTAATGTAAAATCGTTGCCTGACAGCACCCAATACAATTGTGGTGAAGCCAACCTCGCCATGCCAATTTTTGCAGAAGCAACCTGACCTTCTAATTGATCCATAGCATCGTTTTGATAAGCCGTGATGAAAGGGTTTACCAGCACTTCAATTTCCGGCTGGGTATTTAGTACAGGAAACAGTTCTTCATACTGTGCCTGCATCAGTTCTATTACATGTGGAAGGGTGCAATATTTTCCATCTTCATATTTTCTTAAAAACCAAATGATGGCTGTAACAAAATTGATAGGTGATTCTACAAAGAAATCTCCCTGCTTATTAATCCATTCCCTGTTTAACCCTAAAAGAATTGTTCTGGCAGATTCTGTTGCATCCGTAATATCATTCATAGTGTTTGGATCAAGTGGGTTACAGCGATGCGAAATAGAAAGGTTATCAAAGTTGATTACATAGAAAGAAGGCTTCACCTGATAGTTGTGTTCGTTTTGCTGAAGCCAGTTGTAAACTATTTTAGAAAGGTCATCATATTTGAAATCATATACAAACATTGCAAAGCCCTTTTCAATATGCTGTTTGATTACATGCTGAATAACAAACCAACTCTTACCAGCACCCGGACTTCCAATGACCAATAATCCACGGAAAGGATTGATAATATTTATCCAACTTTTTCTTATCCGTCCCTTCAGATTATACCGAGCTGTGAGATTGATAGAATACTCATTGGTTAGTAACCTTTCTTCTTGCGGAAATGTTTCGTTTAGTGAATTGAAAACATCATTGGATAAATTAAGTCTTATTAAACGGCTGAGTAAATTTCCACCAGCCAGTATTAGTAAAAAACCAATGCCAGTTACAACCATGTAAATAATAGCAATATTCTCTAAAGAGTAATTTAATCGGAATAACATTCCACTGCTGAAGAAAAGCAACATACCAATCAGTAAATAAGCAGCAATACTTCCCCAGTTAATTTTTTCATCTTTCTTTCCTTGTGCTCCAAGCAATGAAATCACTAGTAATCCAATCGCTAAAAACTTGGAAATGTGTTGGCTGCTGAACAAACCTGTGTGCATAATATTTGTCATAAGCCTATCAGTAATGGTGCTTTTAATTCCCCATTGCTCAAACGCTATGTAGCAGTAATAATAAAAATGCAGCAGCAAGATAAAGATGCTCGCAAACCTTGTCAGGTCAACTATTTTCCGTAGCCCCTGTTCATTCTCTCCAGTAAGTGACATAACATCTATTTTAAGTTTTATAAATCATGATTCTTTCTCTTTTTCTTTCTTTTCTTTTTGAGCAAACCAGATGGAGTATTATCGAATTGCTCTTTAGTGGATAGCAGTATATCCAATAAGCTTTCGCTTTTGACAATTGGCGTAATTGTTTTTTCCTGGTGTTTTTGCTGGCCTATTTCTTTGGGTTTCGTTCCAGCGGAGCTGCTGCCTTTTGTTTCATCTTGTGTTAGCGATTTTTCATTGCCTGTCACCAGTCTGCTTTGCAAAGCAGCAGCACTGTATCCTTTACCCAAATCGCTACCATTGAAAACAACTTTGTTTTGGTTGTCAACGAAAGTGATACCATACAATCTTCCTTCTGCATTTTGTCTAAGTACGGTATAAATATTTTTTTGATTCAAAGTCGCTACTAAATTTTTGATACTGCCGGGTGATGATTGTAAACATTCGTCAATGGTGTTTTTAGTTCTTTGTTTCAACGGTTCTTTTGCAACTTCGGTTGAGGCGAATTTCTTCTCCAAATTGTCTAAGATTGGTTTGCATCCGATAGAACTTGCTTTGATAGGTACTCCAACCTTATTTCCATCCGCATCCAAAATGCGGTAAACCAGTCCACGGTTCTTGTAAATCCTTCCTTCTTCTTTGCCTCTGTCTGCAATAACATTGAATTTTTTTAAAGCTGCATTAAATTCAGGTAAGGAAGTAAACTTGTATTGACTAAATACTGCACCCACCACATTTGAAATACTACGTTTTGTCTCAGATTTTCCATACAAGGCTTTTTGTGCATCCACCGGCTTGATGCCAGGCTTCATTAATTGCTGTTGCCGTTCTGCTTTTATCAATCCATACTGTTGCTCTATTTCTTTCCTTGCTTTTTCAGATTGATTCCTACCAATGTTGTGGGTGTTAATCCTGCTGCCATCTGATTTAATGGTAGTGCTTACAATGTGAATATGTGGATGCCCTGCATCTTCATGTTTATAAACAATAAATGGCTGCTCGCCGAATCCAATTTTATTCATGTACAATTCTGCAATCTTTAAAAGCTTTTCATCAGCTATTTTTTCTGAAGGGTCAAAGTTTAGTGATACATGAAGCGTTTTTGTTGTCGCCCTGTCATTCAAACTATTTAGTTGTTCAAAGCCATTTAATTTTTGATAGAAGTTCATGTCCTTTGCTTCGTTTAAATAATTAGCTGCATGTAAACAAACTGCATTTCTTTTTTGCACTTTCTTTTCGTTGTAGTTTAGTGCAGCTTCAATACTTTTCGGTATGGTTATTTTTGCAACCATTGTTCATAGAGTTGACTCACCTTTAATTTTATTTCTTCCACCTTACTCAATAAGCTCTTTTGTAACCCATCATACTGGTTCACCCAAACCCTGAAATCCGGTATCTTATCCAGCAAGTGCAATTTGTGAACTGCCTGGTTAAAATTGTTGCCGATACCATTCAACTCTTTTTTTAGCCCTAACATCTCTTTTAAAAAATCATCTGCTGACTGGTTACGATACTTTACTATAACTGGCTTTTCCAAAGACAGCTTTCTTATATAGCTGCTGAGGTATCTCTCGGTGGTTTTCTTTCTTAGATTTTCCACCTTTTCAAATTCGGAATTGTTCATCCTCACAACCACCATTTTATTTCTCACTTCGTTTTCCTGCTTCCTCATATTCTTGAGTTTTAAAAAGTCTGTTTCAATTTATAATGTCTTTCACAATCCCGAAGCGACTCCGGAGCGAAGGGCAAGATGACCCAAACGTATAACGTTTGTACATCTTGCCATGTGCAAGACCCGGCACATTTCGCCTTGGTAAAGATTTATCGTTAGTGAATCTAGAAAGTTTGTTTTGAAGTATTCCAAAGTATGCAGCCTATGAAATCGCACAAGACAGAAGAAGGACAATAATAAAATTAGATTTTCAACAATCACAACGCACCATTTTTTACGGTAAATCCAATACCTGAAAGGGTCAAAATACTATACCAAAAGCCAGTTTTGCATGGCTAATATTTAGCCATGTGATCAAATGTTCATTTCACTTTTTGGTAGATTGAATTATTATTGCGGAATGAGAGAATCCCTAAAGCATATTTTTAGCCGGCAGGAAGTATTAGAAGACGGTAGCGTTTACTATTATTCAGTTTCCTCTTACGATTTAAAGAATGCTTTGGGTAATAACATTGTTGCTTTACAAGAATATTCCTGCACTAAAAAGGGAGATGAACACGGTGATTTTTCCTGCAAATTATACAAGACAAAAGATGGTAATTGGTACAACTTTGAAGATGCAAAATCGGCTGTTGAAGCTAAGGAAAACACAGAAGTTGGGTAGTTGATTTGAAGCTTGGAATATGTCAGCATTACGCTAAAAAATACTCCAATCTATCCTTCCATTTTTTCCAATCAGGCATCATGCGATTTTGTAAATCAAAGAAAGGTTTGGTGTGGTTGTGATGGACGAGGTGCGCCAACTCATGTATAACGACATATTCAATACTCCCTTTAGGGGCTTTTATTAGTTCGGTATTCAGAATAATTTTTCCCGCAGGAGTGCAACTTCCCCAACGTTTTGACATCCTTCGAATGTTCAATACCGGCTGTTTGATTTTGTACTTTTTGAATTGAGGCAATATTTCATTTATCATCTCTGTAAATACAATCGTTGCCTTCTGATTATACCACTGCTGTAACTGCTTTTCCAAAGCATCTTTACTTGTGTCTGAAGCATGGATAAATAATTGCCCCCGGTAAGCTTTGATAACGTTAATCTTACCCGGTACAATTTTCAAACGATACTGACGACCTAAATACAAATGTGTTTCCCCATTTATAAACCTGCGTCGAGGAGTGCCAGGCTTATAGGTCTTGAATTGCTCAATTTGTTTCAGTATCCATGGCGCCTTCAATTTTATCTTTGCTAATACCTTTTTCTTATCGCTACCCAATGGGGCTAATACTTCCACATTTATATTAGGATGAACCTTTATGGTCAATGATTTTCTTTTAGCAAAAGATAATGTAAAATCAATACGCTTTGAGCCATATTGTATTTGCTGCTTCATTAATCTTTGTATTTTGATTCTGCAACTTTAATACTATCTGCTATCAATACATCCATGTGATCAAAGCCAAAATCTATATCGAATTTGCTTTTAAGATCAAATAATAAATCATCGATCTCAATTGTGATTTTCCCTTTGATATCATCATTCTTAATCCAGTCAATTACCTGTTTCCCATTTTCAAAAAGGTTGTTCTTTATAATTGCGTCAATACCTAAAGCAATCTCAACAGCTATGTCCATTTTATTAGCTTTAGAAGATAAGCTTTCTTTAAATTCTTCAGATGTTAAGTTATAAAATGCAATAGCTGTTTCATTGTCTTTTAATGCTGCAGGAACATTATCTCTTTTACCTGTAAAGAAAGTGTTTTCATAATCTTTTGCTTTAGCCAGATAGTCAGCTTCTGAAATACGCTGATTATGAAAATCCTTTATGGCTTGCTTTATAAGTTCCGACAACCTCTTATAAAATACAGGATCGTCATTCATTTTTATACTAATTGCTTTAATAGTCCTGCTGGCAATATGGTCTGCTTTTGCTGCCTTTCCAGTAATCTTTTCTATCTCAGCTTCCCTTTCTTCCTTATCGAAAATATTTACCAGTTCGGTAATCTTCAACACCTCGCCATCAGTTGTAATATGCTTATCAATCAACTTTTGAACCTGCGCTTCATATTCTTTAAAATCTAACTCATCAAAAAATCTTCGTTTAACTGATACCCTTAAACCTAAGAAGAATTTAGCATCGGCTTTGTATTTATCAATTTGCTTTGCAGCGGTATTGTTAGCAAATTCTACACTTGACAATGCCAATTTTAATAACCTTACAAAGGCAGAAAGCTTCTCGTAAAAAGTATGCCTTCTTTCTTCATCAGACAATAATTCTTCGTAGGCAGGTTCATCGTATTTGTTTTTAATCACTTTGAAAATATCCCACAATTCGGAATGTGCCTGTGGTAGTTTTTCCAATTCCTTGCTTATCACAGTAACAGTGCCAATTAAATCATCATCATCATAATCATCGTCCCCAGAGTACATTTTCAATGCCCCATCCAAATTTTCAAGGTTTCCGTAATAGTCAATTATCAAACCATAATCTTTACCAGGTGCCAATCTATTTACTCTTGCTATTGCCTGTAATAATGTATGCTCCTTTAAATTTCGAGTCAGATACAATACTCTATTTATTGGCGCATCAAAACCAGTTAATAATTTATCTACTACAATTATTATTTCTGGTTCTTCCTGTTTTTTAAATCCATTAATAATTGATTTTTCATAATTGTCCTGTGTTCCATACTTATCCATCATCGCTTTATAATAAGCCCTTACTTTATCATCGCTTTCTTCAAAAACATCTGTATCACCCTCTCTTGTATCAGGAGCAGAAATTAATAACTCAACAGATATTTTTCCAATTTCTTTTAATACTTCACGGTATCGTATAGCAGACAATTTATTGGGAGCAACTAACTGTCCCTTAAAGCCTGTGCCTTGTATATAATCAATAAAGTGTTTTGAAATATCCCATGCTGTATTTTCAATAAAACTAAGTGATTGAACTATTTTATTTTTTGCTGAAAACTTACGTTTAAGACTGGCTTTCCCGTATTCGGTCAAATCTTCTGCAACACGGTCAAAATAATTATCTAGTGGCTTTTCATTTACTTCCATTACATTATGCCTGCCTTCGTATAAAAGAGGAACTACGGCCTTATCTTCAACTGCATCTTTAATAGAATATACATCAATTAAGCCTCCGAACTTGGCAGCTGTATTTTTCTCTCTTTTCATCAACGGGGTACCGGTAAAAGCTACAAAACAGGCATTTGGAAACACCCGTTGCATATAGACATTAAAATTGTTGTATTGGCTGCGATGCCCTTCATCTACCAATACAAAAATATTATTGCTGTTGAAGGGCTCTGCAATTTTAATGGCTGCTTCAAATTTATTTATGATAGTCGTTATGATGCCATCGTCTTTGTCTTTCAGTAATTCTACCAGATGTTTACCTGTATTAGCCTGCTTAACCTGTTTGCCACACTTCTTAAATGTATCCGTTATTTGGTCATCTAAATCAACACGGTCTGTTACTAACAAAAGTTTAGGATTTTTAATTTTTGGATCCATAGCAATTAACTGCGCCAGCATAACCATTGTTAAAGACTTTCCACTACCCTGGGTATGCCAAATAACTCCACCACGCCTTGCTCCAGTAGGCAATATGTTTTCTATACGTTGCAATGTGAATTTAACGGCAAAATATTGTTGATAACGGCAAATTTTCTTTTCTCCGTTATCAAATAAAATAAAGTGATAAATAATATCTAACAATCTGTCTTTACTGCATAGATTGAATAATAATTTATCCTGCTCTGTAACAATAACCTCTTTGCTTTCTAAGTCATTAAAATACTGCAATACATTACGAAAACGTTCTTTAAAGAGAACTGTTCTGTCTGTATCTGGTAACGGTGCATTTTTTAACTCTTGTAGTTTAAGCAGATAATTGTCTTCCTCTTCTTTTGCATGAAACTGTTCCTTCCAAACTCCCCAGAACTCTTTACTGGTTGAAGTTGTGCCGTACTTTGCCTGATGGACAGCAAGCCCCATAACAATATTGGAATATTGAAATAAGGATCGAATGCCATCATCTTTCTGATTTCTTAAACTTTGCTCTACGGCTTGATCAATTGGAGTTTTTAAGGTAGGGCTTTTACACTCAATCACCACCATAGGAATACCATTGATAAACAAAACAATGTCTGGTCGGTAATTGTCTAACCTTCCTGAACGCAGCACTTCAAATTCTTCGGTTATATGGTAAACATTTTTTTCAGGATGTTCCCAATCAATGTATTTGAAAGAAAAGCTTTTTTTATCACCTAGTACATTTTGCTCCAAACTCTTGCCTAATGTTATCAGTTCGTAAAAGAATTTATTAGCGGCTGTAAAACCATCCTGCAATGGCAAATCTCTTAAGGCCAATATAGCCGTATTGATATTGGTGTCGGTAAATTGAAACTCTTTGTTCTTGTATTCGATTTTATTAATTTGTTGTAATTGTTTTTTGACAACGCTTTCAAGTAGTACATTGGAGCAACGGTTGCTCCGTGCTTCTAATGCCTCTTGCGGCGTCAAATATTTATACCCTAATTTTATTAATAACTGCAAAGCAGGTATTTGAGAAATATGTTCTTCTTTAAATGATGGTATATCCATTATTTTATTTCTTTCCTATGTGAGTAAGTAATGAGAGCAAAAATTCCTGCAATAATTGGTGTTACGTATGCAACTACAGTTATCCAGACTGCAACTGTGAAATAGGAATACTTATGACTTGCAATACTTGAATTTTGTTTTATCTGACTAGCTATGTCATTTTCAAACCGGGAAAAAGTTGTTTCTTTAGTTTCACAAACTCCTTGGATTATTTCGCTTTCAGATTGGCACTTTAGATGCTCAAAGAATATACCGTTAGGCGTCTCAGTTTCTAATATATCTTTAGATGAAAACAAACTCAATCTAGGAACAAAGGATAACATCGAAATGACGGCACTAAAGGCCAAAAGAATCATTACTATGCAGGCATAAGCATAGGCGATCGAGTTCGTTTTTAAAAAGTCCAAATCTAATGCTTTCGCTATTCCATAAATAGAGGCCCCATTAAAAGCAATAAGCATTGCATTTTTTGCTTCTGCAAATTTTAGCCAATCTGTAACAATAGCAAGTACTTTCAACAAGCGCTCTTCTTTTTTAATTTCATCTGCCATGATATTTATTTTAATAATTAATTCTCAACTATTTTTAATCAAAATAATCAGTTGAAATCGCTAAATTATCCAGTACACATCAGCTCCATAAACCTTACAATTAACATTCTTAATTTGATGCTTTTGTTCATACCAGTAACCCTTTATGATGTCATCTCTTGTAAGATTTGCCTTTTTAAATCCTTCAAATACCGCCTCTGTCAGAAGGATTGGTGAAAATGTATTGTGCCTAATTTTTCTTTCAAACCTTATTAAGTTACCACCACCCATAAATAATTTCCCATCAGAATACTGTGATACTTTTCCAGCAAATTCTTCAACCGACATTTCAACTGTTTTTGTCGTTGACAGGTATAGCGGAGCCTTTTCATCGTATGTTGACTGTCCTCCCAAAAAAGGAATCAGCGAAGGATATGCAGGTCTTATTGCCCTCGGGTTTATCGGGTTCATTACAACTTCATAATAATTCTCTTCGATCTTTTTGTTGGCATTATCAGTTAACCTGGATGCAATATTGGCTGGATATCCTGCCCAAACCAATCCTTTATTTTCACCACTCTCATTACCGTTCCTTTGTATACCAACCTTTATTATTCTTAATTCACCATAGTCGATACCTATACCACATTTAAAATCCACTCCTGGAAACTGCTTCGTAATGATATACTTAGAAATATGGTTAATTGATATTGCGCAATCCACCGCATTTGTAAAACAATTGCTTTCTGGAAATACGACCATCACTCTATCCCCGATAATGTTTCGAGTATGCCCGCTGTGGTATCTTGCTACCTTTAAAACTGCTTTTGTAAAGGCCGTGTAGATTTTACCCATAGTTAAAGAATGATGTTTTTCTGTAAGAGCTACAGAATTTCTAATATCAACATATAGGACACAAGAACATAACTTTTTCCCTTTTTTTTCAGCGCCCCTTTCATACGTTAATCCAGCATCAGCCGCACTAGGGACAAGTGCTGTTGTGTTGTAAATAAAGTTAGTTTTCGTAACATCAGTTACGTCTTGCTCAATTTCTGTCAAAATATCCTTTACTGCCATTTTGCTTTAGTTTAAGATTTTTTATTCTGTTTAGGTTTTATAGGTACATGAAAATCTTTTAATAAAAGTCCAATCAACACCTTTTAGTTCAACCTGAACTATTCCGGATTTATTCCAATATGAATGTATAATTGATTGGGAATATTTATAAACTCCTTCTTGGCAACAGGCCATTCCATCATACTGCGAAACATGATAGTAGTTAATCGAATTATTCTCCGATACACCTTCAAGTCTAAACAGCTCCGTTAAAGGCTTACCTATCATTGTATATTCAGGGTAATTTTCAGTTTTATTTTTGTAATACATCACATCTCCGTCATGCAAAGCAATCTTCACTTCTTTATCAGAGCCCTTCAATTCTATTACTACATCTTTTGCACAAGAATCTGCCTTTATAAAAAGATCAGACTTTGAATCGCTCAAAAATGGTTGTCCAAAAATGCAAATAATCCCATCTCCAATTATTTTTTCTATCTCTCCACCATGCCTATAAATACTTGTAATTACTCTATCATAATAATCGTCCAAATAAAGAGAAAGTTGATTATTAGTAAGGGATTTGCATTTTAAGGAAAATCCAGTAATATCAATGAATAGTAATACAACGTTAGCCGATTGTTGACTTTCAAAGTATCTAACAAGAGTATCATTAGTTCCACTAACAGCAAATAAATTTTTTATTTCGTAAGTTGACCTTTTGAAATTTTCAGATAGTAATTTAATTTCTTTCTGCAGTACGTTGTTCCTTACAGCATACTTTTCCCTTAAAGCATCTATTTGTAATAAATTAGGCATAACTACTTGTTATGAATTATTGAATAATATCGTTTAAAATCTACACCTTTTAGATTCGGTAAAGTATGCTCCCAATGTGTCCATTCAGCTTTTATTGTGGATGAATTACCAGACTGACAACAAGCAATTCTTTCTTTATAAAAATCCCTTATTGGCGTCTCATCATAATAATTAACTCTTTCATCAAGGCTAACACTTTCGAGTCTGAATATTTCCGTTAATGGTTTGCCAATCATTGTAAATTCTTTATATAAACCAGTTTTATTTTTGAAATAATTTATAGTTCCAGAATGAAATGCAACTTTGCTTGAATATGCCTTACCCTCGGTTGCTTCAATAATTTCCTTTGCGCAATCATTAGCTTTTTTAATGTTTGCTTTTGTATCATCACTTAAAAATGGTGGGCCAAAAATGCAGATTATTCCATCACCGATAATTTTATCAATTTCACCACCATATTTATAAATGATAGGAATGACAACATCATAATAATTATCAAAAAAAGTAGCTATACTTTCACCATCTAAATCAATAAAGCGAGTTGAGAAGCTACATACGTCAATAAACAGTAACGAAACATTGGCAGGTAACCCAAAATCGAAATAGCCAGCATATAACGGCCCCATGCTAGCCAGGGAATTTGGCAAAGCTTTCTCTAATTTATTGGGGTCTATTGCCTCATTAATAGAAAATAGTTTAGTGGCTGATCTAATAGGGCTTGTTTTGCCATATTGCTCATTCAGCCGTTTAATTAAATCTAAGTTTGCCATTTATTTATTTTTAAATAATTAATTATGATCCGTTTTTAACCTTATCTCACCAGTAAGCAATTTTTGCATCAATCCTTTCTTTTGTAGTTGGAAAGCAGCAAGTTGTTGTTGTTGCAACTTTACTTCCTCATCAGCCTTATTTAAAATTCCTGCAATTGCCCTTTGCTCTTCTACCGAAGGAAGTAGTACTTTGATCTTTGAAAATTCATCCCACCTTAAGCCACCACGCCTGTCAATCGAACCTTCCATCCGTTTTTGGTATTCATGTATGTAATGGTGTGACTTTAAAACCTTGTATAAATATTCATCATCAACAGAGTCATTTGTTTTAAATACAGTGTACATGGGACTAATTAATGCCGCCTCGTATTTTGCCTGGTAACCAATTGAACCCTCTTCGATATGGTTAGTTGCATATGCAAAACAATTTTTGGAAACAATTTTATAAGTCGTTAAATCATCACTGTAAATTTTCCTACCAAAGTATTCAAGTGAAGGCACTAAACCATCGTATTTAGTGCAAGACAAAACAACTAATTCTTTGTCACTTGCATTTTTATCAGATACTTCTTTTGCAAACGAGTGAATTGAAGAATAAGCAGCTTTTGCAGATTTGAACCCTTTAAGTCTTTTTTTTCCATTAAGCAAGAGTGTTATTAATCCTTTATTCCGTTGTTTCAGTTGCGTAATGAGTTCTTGAGTCCTTGCTATAGCATCGTCCCATGTGTTAAGTATATTTGTAATTTTGAGTTGTTCTGGAATCGGAGGAAGAGGAAGTAAAGTTTTGTCTAAATCGAATTTCTTTACATGTACAAAGGATGACTTAAAGCCATGCGCATTTGATTCGATTGCATTCTGAACTTTATTTAGCACCAAATACGAATAGTTTTTAGTAAGAAAAGTTTCAATTGGGATGACTTTAAATATATGTTGATTTAAAATTGCCTTACCATTGGTCCAAACTCTAGCTCCAAAAGAAACTCCTTTTGTTCCAGACCAAGCAAAAAGAATATCTCCTGTTTCGACATAGTATTTTTCTTGAACAGGTTGATCATAATAATTATATGGTGCCGTAGAATTATTTAGGTTCTGAATTCTAATAATTGGCAAACCAACTTCTTTCCAATCTTCTGGTTTAAAGGGGCGGCCATTTATTAGCTTAATTACCTTGTCTAATTTGATTACAGACCATCCATCAGGTATCCATCCTAATGCCGTATGCTTAAATCCGGTTTTATGTTGATTATTATTCTTCATTTTAGTTTTATATATCAAGAAAGTACTCAGGTTTACGCAATTGAAAAAAACATTTGAAACAACTGCGGTTATTTTAAAATCCTAATTCATTTAAGTATTTATTCATTTGTGATTCCACTAATACCAATTCAGATTTTAACCGCTTAATTTCCGCTTGTGTTTCAGCAATTTCAACTGGTGCTTCCTCTTCAAATGTATCTACATAGCGAGGTATATTCAGATTATAATCATTATCGATAATCTCTTTCAATGTAGCCCTGTAAGCATATTTTTCGGTCATTACTGCACCTTCGTCTGAGTTTAGTGCTGGGGCAACTTTAAAGGCTTTGTAAGTATCAACAATGTGTGGAATATCTTTATCTTCCCTTAACTTGTTTTGATTTTTACCTGCTTCATATTCTCTGCTTGCATCTAAAAACAGAACGTCTTTATTATCGCCTTTAGCTCTGTTAAAAATTAGGATGGCAGCAGGAATTCCAGTTCCAAAAAACAGATTTGCAGGCAGCCCTATTACCGCTTCTAAAAGATTTTCTTTAATCAACTGTTCTCTTATTTTACCCTCCGTACTTCCACGGAATAAAACACCATGCGGCACTATCACTCCAACTCTGCCAATATCTTCATAAGTAGTTTCAATCATGTGGGTAATAAAAGCAAAATCACCCTTGCTTTTGGGTGGCACCCCACGATGAAAACGGTTGTACTGATCTGCCAGCGCATCTTCTGCACCCCATTTATCTAAAGAAAAAGGTGGATTTGCTCCAACTATATGAAACTTCATTAACTGATCACCTTCTAAAAGCTTTGGGTTATTAATAGTGTCTCCCCATTCGATGGTAGCATTATCAAATTCATGGAGGAACATGTTCATACGTGCCAGCGCCCAGGTGCTTCCGTTATTTTCCTGACCATATAGGGAAAAATTATTGCTGCCAACTTCTCTACCCATTTTAATGAGCAAGGAACCAGAACCACAAGTAGGATCACATAAACGATTACCGGGCTGGGGGGCCAGCAGTTTTGCTAACAAAGTAGACACTTCACTTGGAGTATAAAAGTCACCCGCTTTTTTACCAGCATCACCCGCAAACTTTGCAATCAGGAACTCGTATGCATCACCAATTATATCATTCCCTACCAAATGCGAAGGCTGAATATCCAATTCAGAAAAATCCACCAGCAGATTTTTTAAACGCCGGTTACGGTCTTTTGTTTGCCCGAGATTTGCTTCGCTATTAAAATCTATGTTACGAAACACTCTTTCCAACTTGCTTCGATTGGCATCTTCCAATTTTTCCAGCGCAATATTTATTAACTCACCCAGGTTGCTTTCATTACGTTGTCCAAATAAGGTATCGAAAGAACTTTCTGAAGGGAGTTGAAAACGCTCGCT
Organism: uncultured Sphingobacteriales bacterium; assembly: GCA_937991535.1. Classification (GTDB taxonomy): domain Bacteria; phylum Bacteroidota; class Bacteroidia; order Chitinophagales; family Chitinophagaceae; genus Agriterribacter. The sequence goes on along the minus strand of CALKHN010000090.1, from coordinate 37,103 downwards.
ACGCAATGCTCTTTCAATACGAACTTCATCATTCTTATATTTTTCTACATAGGCTGCTCTTTTATCTTTCCATACATCAGTTACGTATTTCAAAAACAACATAGTGAGTATATAGTCTTTGTATTGGGTAGCGTCAATTGTACCTCGGAAAGTGTCACAGGCTTTCCAAACTATTCTATTAATATCCGATTGTGTTAGTTTTTTATCCATACTTGTTATTTAATAAGTTTTGAAATGATTGAGGAGTATAAGTTTTGTTTTTGACTGATTATTTCTTTGGCCAGTTGTATTTCCTGCTGGTGAAAAGATGCCAATAAAGCAACTTTTATTTGTTGATCCATTGGTAAGACTGGTATTTGGAAAGCAGCTAATTCTGACTTGCGGATTGAAAAAATATTAGTGCCGCCTCCTAATTGCATTAAAGCTGTTTTCGTTTGGGGAGCATTTAAGATAGCTGCCAGATATTCAGGATGAATTTCTTTTGTTTTTGGGCGAAGAACAAAAAAACTGGACGAGGCCACTGTAGGTGTATTTTTATCTATATAACACCAGGCAAATAACCGATTACCTTTTCCTACAAATAAAACATCCCCATTTTTCAAAAAATGAGACTCAATCTTTTTGTTTAACTTTAAACAATCAGCATCATTTGTAAAAAGCATTCCTTCGTCATTGAATTGACGGAGCTGCAGAAATGGAATATTTCCTTGCGGTTCTGCCTGACCTGGGAAGCCTATTTTGATGTCTGATATAGTTTCAATTGATAGATTCATTATTTATTTGTAGAGTCCTGTAAAATACAAAAATACATAAAATAAAGTAAATAAATTGTAGAGTCCTGTAAATTTATGGTATTTTATGTCCTTGATATTAGATACTTGATTGATTATCACGTAATTGATATCTGAAAATATTTTTATTATTTAATATTCATTCATAAACAGATGTCCTTTACACTACCGGAAACGAGTCACGCCCTCAAGCGTGGCTCGTTTCCGGGCTTTAAAAAATCATATTGAAAAAAGGGGCAAACAGCAAAGTTTGCCCCTTACAAATCTTAATTATAAAAGTCCATTACAGCGCCCTTTGCAAACTCCTCACAAAGATTAAATGCCTTTTGTGTTCTCGTTTGTCCGGTACCACCAAACAATAAAGATTTCAGTTTTGCTTCTTCGTTTTTGTAAGTCCTTACATTTTGAAAATATCCGGTCACTGCATTATAAGTACCAAATAATGTCCCCTTGGTTGTTACCAATTGCTGGCTTTCATTAGTCAACGCATATTCAAAAGCTGCATCGGTCATATTTTTAAAACAGGTGGATAGTTCATCATCTTTACCAGCCTCTATATTTTGCAACACTTCTTTGTTTGGAACCAATGCCATTTGAATCAGCTTTTTTGCTTCGGGGTCTGTAATGCGAATCTTAGCCCATTGATTAAAAATACCTTCCAGTTCATAGCTCAACTGGTTGGTAATTCCCATTAGTTTATGGGCTTCTTCCAACCGTTCTTTTGCATTTGCAGTATGCCTTATTTTAAAAGCATTGCTATGGTTGCGAAGGGCTGCATTTAAAGTATTATTACAAACAATTCTTACAGGTGTAAAGGCAGCAGTAATACTACCACCACCATCGTGGGAAGTAGTTAAAAATAAATACTGTTCAATTAAATCATCATTACCCACTTTAATATAATTGGGCAACTTAGCAGTAATAAAAATCCTTTCTCCTTTTCCTAATGCTCCAGCGGTTTCGTATTGTATGCCATCGCCGCCAATAATAGAATCAAAAAAACTGAATGCGTCAATATTTTGGATTACTTCATAATCTCTACCAACAACGCCCAAAATATTTTCATTGTCGGTTCTTACGGTTGCAAAATAATTGGGGACTTCAATTTCTGGTATCTTTATTTCGGTGTCCTCGTTCGCTGCTTCGTTTTCATTATCAAACGTAAACAGTTTTCTTTTTTCTACGGTATAATCCAAACCCGCAAATTTTAATGCTTCTGCACTGTTTGGATAACCTTCTACAATTTGCCCTAATCCATGCCAGGCTTTTTCTTTTACTGAAAAGAAACTGTGTTTACCTGTTTGCTCGTTGAAATTTAAATTGTGTGCCATGATAATTGATTTTAATTTTTATGAATGTTGCTGTGATAAATGCTAAAAAGGCAAATCATCTGCTGCCGCTGCTTTTGCAGGTTCATATGTTTTTGTGGGAGTTTCATTTTTATTACCGCTGCTTCCATGTAGTTTAATGGTGTTTACATGAAAGGTCAATGTGGCTTTTGCTTCGCCATCTTTACCCGTGTAAGCATTTACGCCAATGCGGCCTTGTAACTCTACCAGCGTTCCTTTGGTGAGGTATTGAGCAATACCGGGGTTTACCCAATAATCGCACTGCACATAGGTTACAATTTTGGTAGTTTCATTACTGCCCTTTGCTTTGTAGCTATCGTTAATAGCTACATTAAAATTCACTACCTGCTTTTCGTTTTTCAGGGTGCTGATTTTTGCATCACCTGTTAATCTTGCTGTCATTTCCATGATTGATAGATTTATGATTAAAAAATAAGTTTCAAGTTTTTGTCAATGGCTGCTGTCGTTCGCTGCTCCGGTGTATGTTTTTTTACCAGATAGTAAACCATGATGTCAGCCTGTTGATAGATTACCCATGCTGAAACAAGGGATTTTGAACGGCTTGTTTTTTTGGAGTGCTGAATTTTCCATGAAAGCCGCATGAGTGCTGAAAGTTGTTGTGTTTGCATACGATTTATGTTTAGATGATTTTCTTAACTCGGCATGAGCCTCGTTCGTTCTAATCGTAGCAACCCGGCCTTGAAAAGGGTTTGGCAAAAGCAAGGTTTTTGTAAAAAGAATACTACCCCCACAGATATATCTCCGAAGGAGGCCAAACCGGGGTGGAGATTGTTTTTACAAAACCGTGGCAAGTTTCGCCCCTGTATTTTGGCGAAACGCAGACCTTGCTTTTGTCAAAGCCTGTCAAGAAATTTGCGACAGATAAGGATGAATGAGTTTTAAATAATTCTCATTTAGCAATCTGATTTGTAGGTTCCCTGGTGGAATACTTCAATAATCTTATTTGAGAATTCTTTGAAGTTTTTAAATCTGGAATTGTGGTTGGTGAGGAACGATCCAATCTCAATGACCAATGATCATTGTCCGGCATAGTTCGCCTGGCTTATTTGCCGAAGGCGGAAAGAAATAAGGTAGGTGTACTAAGACGGGTCATTGCAAAAGATTTACAACATTCTATTTTGAAACAGTCTGATCATAATAAGAATTTCATAAGAGCCCTGATTCCCTTTCGTATTTAGAATGTATCTTAGGTGATTGCTGCAAGTTTATTGGCGTTGGTTGAGGCAATTAAAGAGTTGGCAGCTATTTATTATGTACACAAATCTTATGACACTTGAGACAGTAAATAGAGCAATAAGCAAATTAGAGCAATTAGACCCGAATGATGAGTTTGCTTATGAATATGCGTTGACAACTTTTCTTACAATTAAAGGCATTCCGGTGATTATAGATGATTTAGGGCCCTTAACTACTGTTGTCCGCTCAAGAACACATACTAAAGAAGAAATTTATTTCAATAAAGTATCAGAAATATTTATTGCGCCAAAGGGAGTAGTAAAATCTTTTGCAAGATGCAATCGTCCATTTCAATCTAAACTTTATTCTTCAGAAACAAGACCCGTGTCTTATTTAGAAATCGCTGATGATTGGACTAAAAATATTAATCCTGGCGACAAAGTTTCTGTAACTATCAGTAAGTGGGAAATACAAAAACCTTTAAAAATAGTCATTGTTACTTCACCAGATAAACACTTACGAGTATCTGACTTCGATAGACACTATGGTGATGGTTTCGATGAAACGATTCAACTATATGACGCAGAAACAAAGTCAGCGGCAATAGCCTTGTATAGATTTTTGTTTGAAAAGTTTAGGAGACATGCAAAAGAAGATCCGAAGACTTATTTCATAACAACTGCGTATAGTAATCTGGCATTATACTTAGCAAAGGAAAAGGCAGATGCTATAATTTATCCAAGCGTACCTGCAAAAGAAATAGGGCTTAATTTTGCATTTAATAAAGTTGTAGCAACGTATGATATTTTCAAACTAATTTCAGTTAGTAAAAACGAAATGCTTGCGACACTTTCACAGAACAATAAAATGAACTATTCAGAAATTAACATAATCCACGCAAAAAGCTTTAATACAACGACAGATGAAATTATCTGGTAAAAATTATTTCAAGGATAATTAGTCTTATGTTACTTATTAGCTATCATAAAGTAAACGAGGTTTTGTTTCTTAATCTGAGGCTAAGGTTAGCATTACATAACAGCAAATTATTACCGAACCCCAAATTATCAGCGTTTTTACCTTTTGCTTGAAAGGAATAGCATCATGCTCTTTCTCATTGCCACCCATAAATAAGTAGGACAGGCCATCGATCACATTGATAATGAATTTCTTCATTTTTTAAAAATACAGAACAAATAAGAATTTGCTTTTATTTAAACCATAAAGATTTCACCAAAGCTAAATTTTGAATTAATTTAGAATATGGATAACCAGAATGAAATTTTTGAGCTTGACTACCATGCGGTAAAAATTAAAGTACAGGAAATTCTGATAGCCAATCAAACCGTTTTTAGAGTAGCATTTTCAGATAACAGAAAGCCCTTGGCGTTAGTTAGAACTACCAATGGGACTTCACATTTTTGGACTTCAGTACCGGAAGGACGACAAAGAGAAGCTGAAGAAATTGGGGACTTGGTTGCAAATTATATTAAGACAAAACAATAATTAGTATGTGCTATTATAATGGACAAAAAGTTACAAGGGCTGAATACATCAGGCTTAAACAATTGGAAAAAACAATTGCCAATTATGGTTTTTTAGATAAGCAATTAATTGATGGTTTTGATTACGGTAATAGTGCTGTTCTAAAACCGCTGGCAGGGAAAGAAGATTTTGAGCTTGTGGAAATGGAATGGGGCTTTATTCCATCATGGCTTAAGTCTTATGATGAAGCAACACACATGAGAAGAGGAGGGATGAATCCTGCAACAGGGAAATTTGACACTCCGCTTACTACCCTCAATGCCATTGGTGAAGAGATGCTGGAGAAAAAAATGTATCAAAAATCTGCCAGAGAAAAAAGATGCCTGGTTCTTTCATCCGGATTTTATGAATGGCGACACATTTTTCCATTGAATAAAAAAACTGGCCAGCCACTTAAAACCGCTGTAAAATATCCCTACTACATTACTTTGCCGGAAAAGGAATATTTCTACATGGCCGGGATTTACAATACCTGGACTGATAAAACAACCGGCGAAAGTCTGGACAGTTTTGCTATTGTAACGACAAAAGCAAACCCGTTAATGGAAGAGGTACACAATGCAAAGAAAAGAATGCCAACCATACTGAACGAAGAATTAGCTTACGAATGGATGTTTGGTAAATTGGATGATAAGCGAATAACTGAATTAGCTTTTACTCAATATCCCTACGAGAAAATGTATGCATACTCTTTGAGTAAAGATTTTAAAAGTGCCTTGAATCCATTGGAAAGAGTTGATTACAGTGAACTTCCTCCAATTAACCTTCCACGTTATATTGAAGAAGCGGCATTGTTGAAGCCAAATCCAATTGAAAAAGATGACCTGAGACAAGGTAATCTCTTTGGGTAATCAGATACCCGCCGCTGCCCGAATCAAAAACTTTTCTCCATACTGTTTCTTTACACTGTCGATTGCCTGGTAAAGCCGGATTGATTCCTGCGTATCATCAAAGAGATTGATCTGGTAAGTACCCGGTATCAAATCTGTGAATCGAACACCAATCAATCTTATCAACTGGCGTTTTGTATAAAGCTTTTCAAATAATTCTTTTACAGTGGTTAAAATCACATGATCCGAATTAGTGTAAGTAATTGCTCTTTGTTTTTGTTCTGTCTGAAAATCACTGTATCTGATTTTAACAGAGACGCAGCCAGTGAGCCTGTTTTGAGAGCGTAATTCAAAAGCAATTTTTTCCGTCATTCGCACGAGTTCCTGGTGAATAAAGTGCAAGTCAATTGTATCCGTCTGGAAGGTTTCTTCCGTGCTGATTGATTTCTGTTCCCTGTATGGAACAACGGGGGATTCGTCAATACCGTTTGCACGGCGGTGTAACTCAATGCCGTTTTTACCCAGTAAATTATGCATCATGTTTACTGGAATCTCACTCAACGTTTTCACGGTTTCAACACCCATCTTCAATAACTTATAGCCAGTTTCTTTTCCAATTCCCGGAATCTTCATAATGCTCAATGGTGCTAAAAAGGATCGTTCATCACCGAACGGTATTTCAATCTGGCCGTTGGGCTTAATTTCATTGGTGGCAACCTTACTAATTAGTTTGTTTGAAGAAAGTCCATAGGAAATGCTTAAACCACTTTCCTTTGTCACTTTTGTTTTCAGTTCATCACTAAATTTTTTGCAACCAAAAAATTTATCCATCCCCGTGAGGTCAATGTAAAATTCATCAATGCTAGACTTTTCAAATAACGGCACATTTTCTTTTATGACTTCTGTCACCAGCTTTGAATATTTACTGTACGCTTCAAAATCACTTTTCACAATGACAGCATGAGAACATAAATATTTTGCAGCCCGTATCGGCATGCCACTATGAATACCAAATTTCCTTGCTTCATAACTGCAGGAAGCAACAACGCCACGGTCGCCGGTGCCACCTATCAATACAGGTTTGCCCCGTAGCTTTGGGTTACGTAAATATTCAACCGATACAAAAAATGTATCTAAGTCCATGTGTGTAATATGCCTGTCTTCCGTTAGTAGCATTATCCCAAATTTGTATAGCTCCGATTTTTATATCCCACCTTTAGCATTTTTGATACTTCAATACTTTGTACGCCAAAATCGTCTACCACTTTACCGGTAATTCTATAAAAGCCACTGTTGTTCAATGGATATCTTTTAGCCACATCAGGGAAGTGAACCGTATCCACCCAGTCCAGATCTTTATCGACAAAGGTTCCGAAATACATCTGGTCATTGTTTTTGGTAATGACATGCTTATGTGCAATGAAGTATGCAAGGCATGTTATTGTCTTTCCAATGTTGTGGGGTAAATCCTTTGCCGCAACATATTTGCAAGGGTCATCATCAATTAATTCAAAAGGGTTGCTTAATGTAAAACCCAAAATTTCCATTTCATCGTAGAGATCATCCAAAGGATTGTCCACCAATTCAGGCAAAGTAAATTCCAACGGCTCTTCTTTGAACAATGGAACACTGGCATGCAATTCCGGTTGATTCTTCTTTTGCAGAAAATTGGCTTCCCATAATAACTGCTTTTTTGTCTTGCCTGTAAAACGAAATGCTCCGATGCTGATTAATGTATTTAACTGCTCTAAGCCTACGCCAGTACGTTCAATAAAATCCTGAAGATGCAGATATGGTCCATTTTCGTTTCTTTCATCAATAATTTTCTCCACTAGTTTTGATTGCAATCTCTTAATGTGAATGAAACCCACATATACTTCGTTGCCCGTGATGTTGGTATATTCGTCACTGTTATTAACGCAGGGCGCTTTAATCTCTCCACCCGTTTTTAATAATTCAAGAAAGTACAATTCCCTGGAATAAAAGCCGCCAAAATTGTTGATGACAGCCACCATAAATTCTTTAGGAAAATAAGTCTTGAGATAAAGGCTCATATAACTTTCTACAGCAAAGCTTGCCGAGTGAGCCTTGTTAAAACTATACCCTGCAAAACTTTCCATCTGCCGCCATACTTCGTGCGCCAGTTCCTCGGGGTGTCCAATTTTTTTGCAGTTGGTTAAAAACTTTTCCTTCATTAAAAAGAAACGATTGTGATTGCGGTACTTACCGCTCATGGCTCTTCTTAACACATCTGCTTCCCCCAAAGTGAGGTCAGCAAAATAATGCGCAATTTTTATTACGTCTTCCTGAAAGACCATTACGCCAAAAGTTTCGCTTAGATGTTCTTCAAATAAAGGATGTACATATTTTATTTTATCCCGGTTATGAAACCGGTAAATATATTCTCTCATCATGCCGGACTGGGCTACACCAGGACGGATAATGCTGCTGGCGGCCACAAGAGTTAGATAATCATCGCAGTGAAGTTTTTTCAGTAACTGACGCATGGCTGGCGATTCAATATAAAAACAGCCGATGGTATTCGCTTCCCTTATCTGAACCTTAATCGCTTCGTCATTTCTAAAATTTTCAAAGTCATGTATGTTGACGGTTAATCCTTTATTTTTCTTTATTAGTTGCAGGCACTCTTTGATGTGCCCTAAGCCCCGCTGACTGAGAATATCAAACTTATTGATGCCAATATCTTCAGCAATAAACATATCTATCTGAACTCCCGTAAACCCTTTTGGAGGCAGAAAGCAAGTGGCATAGTTGGTCATTTTCTTTTCAGTGATCAACATGCCGCAGGGATGAATTGACATTATATTAGGCATGCCTATCAGCAATTTGCTGTACTGAAAAATGAGTTTATGAATTTCGTCTTGCGGGGCAGCAGAGAGTTGCAATGATTTTATTTCATCTTCCGGCAAACCAAAAACTTTACCCAGCTCATGAAAGGCAGCATCATGTTTAAAGGTGGAATAAGAGCCGCAAATAGCAACATGATCTTTTCCAAATCGTTTGAAAATGTAGTCCATCATTTCATCACGGTCTGTATAACTAAAATCAATGTCAAAATCTGGTGGTGAGGTACGCTCCGGGTTTAAGAAACGTTCGAAGTATAAATTCAGTTCAATAGGATCAACATCGGTAATACCAAGACAATAAGCGACAATCGAGTTAGCACCACTGCCACGGCCAACATGGTAAAAGCCACGAGTGGTAGCATAATGAACGATGTCGTTGTTAATCAGAAAGTATGCATTAAATCCTAAATCGTTAATGATCTTTAACTCCTTTTGCATACGGGCCGCAGCTACTTTATTCTTTTTTCCATAGCGCCGGGTAAAGCCATCCTGCGCCAGCTTCGATAAAAGTATCCGGTCATCTTCTTTACTGGCACTATAACACTGTTTATTTTTATCTGTATCAAAGTCCATGTTGATGCAACAGCCATCTAACAACTTGTAAGTATTGGTGACAATGAAAGGATATTGACTAAAAGATTGAATTAATGAAGAAGGCTGAACAAATGTTTCCTGCGGCAAGCCCTGGGCCGTTACAGGAAGTTTTGACAACAGGCAATTCTTACTAACGGCTCTGAGTAGCCTATGCAGATTATGATATTTTTTATCCTGGAAGGAAACAGGTTGCCGGACGACGAATTTGTTTTTATAATTTTTCCAATCGACAGCAATTAATTTGTTTACTTCCCAGGGCTGTACTCCAATATATTCATTAGGTAATAAATCTTTTAGCGGTTTTGCATCAAGGGGGAAAATGACATACCCGTCAGCATGTTTGTCAAAGAAAGTTGTTATTTCCGCAGCCTTTGGGAATGGCTTCCTGGGCATGATATGCAGAGAAAGGAAATTATGAATCCAGGCAAGACCATCATTGTTAGCGGCAATTAAAATATATAAAAACTCATCTTCATTACGAACTTCTGTTCCTAAAACGGGTTTAATGCCAGCGGCAGAAGCCGTTTTAAAAAAATCCCAGCTATCACAGGTAGTGTTTATGTTTGTTAGTGCCAGCGTTGTAATTCCCCGGTCTACGGCCATTTCCACCAATTCTTTGGTAGCGATAGTTCCATACCGGAAACTATAATGTGTCTTGCAGTTTAAGTACATAACTCCTTTTTCAAAAGCTAAGGTAGAATCAAATACTAATATATTTAGTATTATAATGACAAATAGTTTAGCAATATATCTAAATGACTAATTATTAAGTCTTTGTAATAAAGCTTTCCAATGGTCTTTTATTATTAAAATCTTGAATTGTGGTTGGTGAGGTACGAGTCAACCTCAATGATCAATATCGTAGTCCGGCATAGTTCTCCTGGCTTATTTGCCGAAGGCGTTAAGAAATAAGACAGGAGTACTATGCCGGGTCTTTGTAATCCCTTGAAAATCTCACGAGCAACTTGCAGCGGATGAGTGACTAGCAGATTTTGATGTAATGACTTTGGGAGAGCAGGCCGCGACATTGATATATTTAGAAACTACGAAAATGAATTACTCTTTTAAGAAGTATTTGCACCAGGTAAATTGTCATTGGTCAAAAGTCCTGCATTGGGACATCAATGTGTAATACCTGAACTACTAAGAATATAGATATTTTTCTTTCCCGCCATTTTCCTAACTTCTCTAATAGCCCTACAGAATTCCACAAGCCGTAGTTTGAGTTATTCGCTTTAAAAAATTAACTTTATAATTGGTACGAGGCCGTCAACTATTTCTATTAGCTCGGCAGTGAGTGTGTAAACTTGGAACCTATGAATAATATAGAACTTACTTTACCGGATAATTCAATCCTTGAGTTTCAGCCGGGATTACCTTTGGATTACAAAGGCCCACTCATTAGGGGTGCAGCTGCAGTTTCAGTTAAAACAAACCTGGCAGACATAGTCCTGCAACAATTAACCGGGGACAATTATTTCATCAGACTAACTACGGGCAATCTTTTTAAAAAACTTAAGGCAAAAAACTGGATAGCACAATATGGTCTTTATAGTTATTTCATTTTGAAAAATGAGGCAAGAAAGGAAATAAATACTATTGGAAAGTTCCATTTACGAAAAGATCAATACATCTGCTATTTTACCGAAGGCTCCAATTGCAATGTACTTTTTGAAAAAAAAGAAGACTTTAAATTGATCGAGTTTTTTTATTCTCCTAAGTTACTGGAGGAACTAACTCCTTTTTTTCCTGAATTAAAAACGTTGCTTCAGGAATCACCTCATACCATATTAAACGGAAAAGGTGGATGGTCTATTCCTTCAATGAAAGAAATTACCAATCAAATTCTTGATTGCCCTTATGATGAAACAACAAGGCAATTTTACTATGATTTAAAGGTACGTGAATTACTATTTCAGTTATTAGAAGTCTCATTTAAGGGAAGTACCAAATCATACCATTTCACTCCATTCGAAATTGCAAGGATACACGAAGCCCGTACAATATTGGAAAAGCATATTGATAAAAAACCTCCTTCTATCAGATCTCTTTCGAAGCAGGTAGCTATTAACGAATTCAAACTAAAATCCGGGTTCAGAAAATACTTTCACGCCGGGATATTTGAGTGGTTGCTGGAACAAAAAATGCAACAGGCGAGACAACTTATCCTCAATACAAATAAGCCCGTGAAAGAAATTGCTTCACTGGTCGGATATCCACGTACCACTAATTTTATCACAGCCTTCCGCAGGCAGTTTGGGATAACGCCAGGTTCATTAAGACGCTAATAATACCCTTTGCAAAACTTTATACGCTGTTTGCAAACAGCTTTCTAAAAAAATTAAAGAAAGAATGTAAGAGCTTTGTTCTCCATTGCAAATTGCTATGAAGACAATAGAAAAAATAAATCATTTAAACATTGCAACACGTTATCTCCTGATCTTTTTATTTACTTATACAGGCATGAGTAAATTGATGGATCATGATACTTTTGAAGTTACTATCTTACTATCTCCAATCATCAAACAACAGGGAGCAATTATCTCCTGGCTAATTCCTGTAAGTGAACTGCTGATAGTTGTATTGCTTTTAGTGAGTAAATATATGCGAACAGGGCTTTTACTTTCGCTATTATTGATGACAATGTTTACTGTTTACATAGCCTATATGCTTTTATTTGTACCCAATCTCCCTTGTTCCTGCGGCGGCATCTTAAAAGAATTATCGTGGAGTAATCATCTGCTGTTTAATAGCTTCATTATTGTACTTATTCTTATCTCCCTATTTTCTATCCCTAAGCATAAAGTTTTTATTGCAATAAACAGGGCAAGCCGAAAACCTGTATAAAAAAGTAGGCAATTATTTAAACAAACATTTTTTTATGAAAAAGTATCTTGGAATTTTTGCTGTTATGCTGGCTCTAACTGCATCAGCTTTTACTGTTAACCATAAAAATGCAACACTTGCAGGCAACAGTTACACCTATAACCTGTATGGGCAGCCGGGGCAGGACGATCCTTCAAATCTTAACAACCCTGCAAACTACACTTTTGTAGGCACTGGTACCTTATCCTGCAGCGGAACAGCACATCGCTGCGGTGTTGAAAGTGCCACCGATGATGGATTTGGACATCCTGATTTAACTAAATCTTATACTATCAGGGTAAAGAACTAGTTTGAAAAAGTAAGAAGCCAGCAAATAGTTGGTGCTGGCTTCTTTCATTATTTGGAACTTATTACAAGCATCTTCATTTTTCTTTTTCCCTGTTCCAGCAATAACCCGTTTCTTAATAGCTCCCTTTTTAATGTTGTTATATCTGTAAACGCATTTACAAGATGGATATCAATATTGCAAGAATAGCTAGTTTCATCTACTACTGGTGAAGTTTTAAAAAGCGATACCCCATTCAAACTCCCTATAAGGACAGCAACGGGCATGCTTTTTAAAATGAATGATGAATCAGTAAACTCAAATAATTTTTTTTTATTGAAAGATTTTATTTGATAAAAATTACTTGCCTTCCTGAGTATATAACATGGTACTGTTTTACTTTCCACTTTAACTGAAAAATGGAAGAACCTGTTTGCATCGTCTTGTAAATATTGATAAGCCAAACTATCATTGTGCAACTTCCATTTTGACTCATAGCAAACGAGATTTCTTTTTTCCCAATCGGCTATGCTATCCGTTTCATCTGGATATTCAAAAAACTTATTGCCACCCGGAACATTAAACTGAACTCTGTTATTTTGTGCAAATGCTGCATTTTGAAAATTGATAGAACCACCAAACGCAATTTTATATAACATCAGCAAGGAGATATTAACAAACTTAAACCCACAATTATTATTTGTTGTGTCCTTAATAAAAGTATAATAAGAAGATCCTATTTCATTAATCCTGGGCATAGCGAAAGAATAACTGTTTATATATTTCTGCAACCGGCCATTTCCTTCCATCCATAAATCTGCATCTTTATCAACATCTGTTGCTTCATTTTTTTTATGGAGCTTCACATTTTCTCCATCTAATACTTTTGATACATTTTGCGATGTTGCGTTATATCCGTCAGTGATAAATTGTATGCGTCCATCAGGATTTACCCATACATGATGTGGAACTGCGGCATGTGGGAACATCTGGTTGAGTACGGTATCATTTGGTATTATTGTCAATGACGGTAATTTAAATCTCCTGAATAGTTTGGCTACTTCTTCGTTTTTATCACTTGTCACCAACAAGATTTTTATTTTATCTCCAAACTCATTTTGAAGTTTTTCCATTTTTGGAAACGCTTCAATGCAGGTGCCGCACCAACGATTCCAGAAGTCTATAATGATTAGTTTGTGCTTGTAGCTACTTAGTGAAATTGAAGTACCGGGTTGATTAAAGATATTAGTAAAAGTCAACTCCGGCATTGAATCTCCAATGTTGAAAGTTTTACCAGTTTGGGCATAGCTGCCTAATGGGATTAAAAATAAAACCACCAGGCGCATAATTTTATGGGCCATTTCAATAAAATTTAAAGATGATTTTGCAGGCTTTTAAAATAAAGCCGCAGGTGGTTTTTTAGTATCCGGGGTTTTGAGAAAGTGAAGGATTCAAGTTTATTTCCTGTTGGGGAACAGGCCATAAAACATCAGTTGATTGCCAGGTAGGACCTTTTAAAGACGATAGAATATCATTAGCTCTATTAGTCCTTTTCAGATCATACCAACGATGTGCCCATTCACAGAAAAATTCAGTTCTTCTTTCCTGTTCAATAGCCAGCTTTAACGATGATATATTGTTTGCTGCTGTATTTCCAAGCCCTGCACGGATTCTTACAATATTAATGTCAGCTTGCGCATCTGAAATCTTATTTTGATTCAGTGCTGCTTCTGCACGAATCAGGTATTGTTCTGACAGCCTGAACACCATATAATATTCGGTTAGCGATGAACCGTTTGGCAATTTATATTTAAAAGGAAAATACAAGGTATCGTTATTATAAACCCTTGAATTGATCCATAAGCTTTTTCTATTGTCTCCATTTTCGAATGAATTACGCAAACCTTGTGTAACAAGATATGTGGGATAGGAAAAAGGACTGCTTGGCAATATCTCCAAACCTTCGTAAGTATTAAAGCCCGGACGAACAGGTATTAGCTGCCAGATAGCTTCATTGCTGCTATGTAAAAAAACTTTATTTAAATCAGTTTCCAACGAATATACGCCTGAAGTAATAACTGCATTGGCTTGGGTTTCTGCTTCCTGCCAGCGATTGGTATATAAGTAGCAGCGTGAAAGAAGTGCTGCCGCAGTCCACTTGTTTGGACGGACTCTTCCGGTGGAAACATATTGTACGTTTAATAGCGTTTTGGCTTCAGTCAGATCATTGATGATTTGTGTATAAATTTCGGTGACGGTTGCTCTTGGAGCAGTAGCCGCATTTTGATATTTGGTAGCAATTATTAATGGCACATCACTAAACAGGTTTACCAATTGGAAATAACAAAATGCTCTTATAAATTTGGCTTCACCGGTTAGCTGATTTTTTAGTGAACCTGATAATGCTTGTGACTGCGATAATTTTTCGATTGCAAGGTTAGCCGCATAGATATATTTATAGGCAGGTTTCCAAAATGAATTATCAATATTGATATGATTTACCTGCGTGATCTCATTTTTGCTGAATTCATCTTTAAGTCCTGGTGTGTAATAATATAATTCATCTGCAGACATGCCCCCATAAAGCGTTATTGCAGAATTGGAGAAAAGATTCCTGTTGGTAAGCATTTCGCTGTATATACCGGTGATAGCACTGGTAGCGGTTGAACTGTCCAGGAAAACCATGTCGCTATTCAACTGATCATTTGGGTTTCCTACTTCGATGAATTTTTTGCATGAAGTAAATATTAATTCCTGCATCATCAATATCAGCAGGGTGTAAAGAGGTATGGTTATGTATTTTGCTTTCATTTTTTCTGTTTTAAAAATTAACGTGGGTTCCAACAGTGATCATTCTAAGTGGTGGTAATGATGATAAAGACTGGCTTTCCGGATCATGACCCTTGTATTTAGTAATCGTAAAAAGATTTTGCATGTGGAAAAATAATTTCCAGCTAACTCCATTCAATTTTTTTATCAAATCCCTGGGAACATCGTAGGATAAGACAATATTTTTAAGTCGTATATATGATGCATCAGAAAGTACCGCATCCGAAGAACTTATGTTGTAGGTCGCAGGATTATAAGCAGGGTTGGAGAAATCCTGTGTGTAACGCTGGTAAGGTGTAATGTCTCCAGAATTGCGCCAACGGTTCAATACAAACGTTGGCTGATTTACAATATCACCTAAAGCAGTGCCGGAAGAATATACCGCATCACGGCCAAGCTGTTTTCTGAATTCCAGCAATATATTCAGGTGGATGCCTTTATAGCTAAAGGAATTAGAAAAGCCGCCAAAGTATTTTGGGTCAGTGGTACCGAGATACTCATAGTCCGCATTATCAATTGAGCCATCCTTATTTAAATCATCGAACTGGTAAATACCGCTTTGCGCATCCACACCGGTAAAATGAAAACCCCTGTAAGCATTTAATGGCTTGCCAATCACATACGTTGAGGAATAACTGCTGTTCGCTAATCCGGGGAAAGAAACAAGCGTATTCTGATTATGGGAAATATTAAAAGAAGTATTCCATTGAAAATTTTTAGTCTTAATAATTTCTGCGTTGACTAAAATCTCATATCCTTTATTTTGAACCACGCCGGGAAAATTCAGGAGTACATCTGTAAAACCTGTTTGTGTGGGCAGGCTGTACCTTATAATTTGATTATCGCTTTTATTTTTATAGTAGTTCAGGTTCATTGTTAGTTTATCCTGAAAGAAGCCCAATTCTGCCGCTACTTCTATTTTCTTATTTTCTTCCCAGCTATAGTTTGAATTAAATAATCTTGATGGTGTAAGCCCGGGCTGGCCGTCGTAAGCAAAGATTGTCCCTTTATAGGTATCAAGGTATTGATAGTTGCCTATCTGATCGTTACCTGTCAGACCAATGCTACCTCTTAATTTTCCGAAACTTAGAAAAGGCAAAGCTTTTTGTATGAACGGCTCTTTGGAAAATATCCAGGCAGCGCCAGCAGCGCCAAAATTTGCAAACCGGTTATCCGGGCCAAACCTTGATGAGCCATCCCTGCGTCCTGTAATATTGATAATGTATTTATTATCCCAATCAATTCCAATCCTTCCAAAAACAGCAGCATAATGATATTGAACTTTTGAGTTTGTAGCGGTTAAATATGGTGCTGCCGCTATAGAGCTTAATAATTGATCATTTGTATAGCCGTTCCCGGTTATTAATTTCCTTTCAGATTCAGTTTTTTGCCATGTTGAACCCACAAGTGCTTCGATTCGCAACTTTGTTTTCAAATTGAACTTATAAGAAGCTTGTGGCTCAATTATCCATGTTCTTATAAAATTATTGCCCAATACTGAAGTGCCTTTTGGTGCATAGGCAGGGTCTTGCGCAGACATGGGCGATAAAATCTTTTCATCCACACCTACGTTGTTGTATCCAAAATTTGCCTTGATCTCAAAGGAATTGGTTGGTTTGTAAGAAATGATACTATTGGCAGTTAAACGGTCTGTTATAACATCATTCCTTTGCTGAAGCAGGGCCAGTGGATTGCCAACAGAGTAATCTGCTTCTCTCCAAACAAAATTACCCGATGCATCTTTAAGCGGATAGCTGTTAGGTGGCAGGTTTATAAAAGTTGTCAGATCCTGTGCAGGCAGAATGCTATTATCATTGCTATAGCTGGTTATAAAATTAAGGTTCAGTTTATTGTCGGAACTTTTATGACTGATATTTATGTCCGCGGTAGCTTTTTTATCTCCGAACTCTCCGGGAAAAACAGTTGTTTCTTTGTAATAGCCTGTGCCAACGGAAAACTTAGTGAATTGATTTCCCCCGGAATAACGCAACTGTGCGTTGTATGTTTGAGCAGTACCTCCAATGAATTCTTTCTTCCAGTCAGTATATCTATTCTGATCCCATGAAACCAAATCCGGGGCATTATAATTTGCAGGAGTAATGCCATCATTTGAAAATGCTTCCCTTCGCATTTCAAGATATTGTTGTGTATTCATCAACGGCATGGTTCTGGTAACCTTGCCCCACCCACGAGAAATATTTAAAGAAAGGGAATTCCCTTGTGCTTTAGTTTTTTTGGTTGTAATGAGTATGACACCATTTGCACCTCTTGAACCGTAAATTGCTGTTGCATCGGCATCCTTTAGAATTTCGATGCTTTCGATATCGTGGGGATCAATAGAATTAAACGGGCTGTTGGCAAGTACGCCATTCAATTGTGTTAAGGCATCATTGTCAGATAAGAATGGTACACCGTCAATGATAAATAAAGGGCTGTTGCCATTTTGAATAGAGTTTTGTCCTCTTATCAAAGCAGTAAATCTTGAGCCGGGCAAACCGTTGGATTGTGTTATCAGTAATCCCGGCACCAGCCCTTCCAATCCAAGCATGGGATTGGAGACCGGTTGATTGGTTATTTGGGCACCATTTATTTTAACCACATTCCCTGTATTCAATTTCCTTGAAGTGGAATAATAGCCTTTCACCACAGTTTCTTCAAGGCTATTTATTGCAAGCCTAAGGTTTATTAAAAAAAATCGTTGCTCACCAATTGCAATTTCTTCCCTGTAAAACCCTACGCTTGAAATGATCAGTATGTCTCCATCGTTAACGCCCTGAAGAATAAAATCGCCTTTGTTATTTGTTGAAACGCCTCTATTCGAATGCTTCGCAATAACAGTAGCAGCTGTTAAAGGCTCACCGTTTTCATTCATAACATGCCCCTTTATATCTATCAGGGAATCAGATGGTGGAACGGCCTGAAGCGTCGTGTTTTTTGTTTGAACGACAATGTAGTTTGCTTCAATAACAAATGAGAGCGGTTGATTGCGGAAGCAAATGGAAAGTACTTCTTTTAATTCTGCCTTTACAACATTGATAGTAACCGGCAGCGTATTTTTTAGTTGATCCCTTGTATAGACAAAGTAAAATCCGGTTTGCTTTTTTACTTCTTTAAATACCTTTTCAAGCGACGTATTTTTTACGGACAGGGTAACCGTTTGGCCGTACCCTGTTGCTGAAACCTGCAAGCAGGACACAACGGTTAAAAAGATAAGAAGTTTCATAGTGAATAGGTACTTTAATCCCGGCAAATCAGTATATAATTGCATAGATTTGTATTGTTTGGGTTTCTTAATTCAGTTGATAGCTCAGTTGATAAAAGGGTTAACCCAAACTCCGCCGGCAGTGCTTCCAACACTTCCGGCTTTTGTTTGCAGTAACCCGCTGTCTTTAATCGTCAGGGTAGTACATAAATAGTTTTGTTTTCAATTTTAAAATGGACGTAACCATTCAGCTCAAGCAGTTTTAAAACTTCGGTCAAAGGTTCCTCTCTTTTTATGGTTGCATTAAACAATTGCTTTGTTGCTGCTTTATAAATAATTGTTGCATCATACCATCTTTCAAGCTGCATCATTATCGATTCAATAGGTGCATCGTGAAAAACAAATAAGCCATCTTTCCAGCCTGTTATTTCTTCAGCGTCAGCAACATTGCTTTTCGTTATCGTTTTATTTTTTATCAAAGCCTGTGTACCAGGTTCCAACTTTGTAACATTGTTTGTATTTAAAACCGTAACACTGCCTTTCAATAAAGTCACCTGTTGTTCTTTTTCGTTTTGATAAGCATTTACATTAAAATGAGTTCCCGTTACCACCACGGTGGTACTATCTGCCACCAATACCCTAAAAGGTTTGCTCTCATTCTTGGCTACTTCAAAATATGCTTCTCCTGTTAGTATTACTTTACGTTCATTGACACTAAATGCAGGAGGGTATTTTAGTGTGCTGGCTGCATTTAGCCATACCTTGGTGCCATCGGACAACATCACCTGGTATTGGCCACCCACCGGTGTGGAGAGTGTATGAAGAGCTGAAGCATTGGTAACGCTGCTATCTTTTACATACACTAATTCTCCATCAGCGGTTTTGTTCACATGAGAAGTTGAATCATCTTCTATGAGTCCTGGTTTAGCATAGGTTAAATCAATTACTTTTCCATCTGCAAGTGTTAGGGTGGCACGGTTGCCACCAGGTTTAAGCAATGTGGTGTCAGCGGTAGCAATATTTTCAACGGAACCAGATTTACGGGCTGTGTACTTATATACAAAAAACACTCCAAGCAATACAATTACAGAAGCTGCTGCAAGCCATATCTGCCTGTTGTAGTTCTTTTTTTGAGGTAAATTAAATGCCCCCTTTTCCTGCATGGCATTGTACGATTGTTCAGTCTGTACTTTATCCATCCATTCAAGGTTTGCCTCCAGGTTCTTTTCATCTGTCAGGTCTTCAAAAAGATGCATGTTATGGTCACTTTCATTTACCCAGTCATCCAGTTCATCATGCTCCTTTTCTGACAGTGTATGCCTGATAAAACCCGCTATTAAATAAGCAACACGATATGCGCTATTATCCATACCGCTGTAGGGATTTTCTTTCATACTATTAAGTTAAGCCATGCTGATAATAAGAAGGGCAGAAAAGGGAAAAAGGACTATTAAAAGCCCAGGAAAATTTTAATGCAAAAATAAAAAAGCCATAGCATTGGCCTGATAAAAACTTTTTTCAGGGCTTTAAGCCCCTGCATTTTTTGGGTTTTGATGGTGCTGGGATGGAGACTAAGTTCAGTAGCTATTTGCCCGGTAGTCATGCCTTCAAAATAGTGCATAATCATAACCTTTCGGCTGGCGGGAGACAGGTCTTTAAGTGCGGTATGAATGATCCGGTACACTTCACTGCGTACCATATTATCAAAAGGAGAATCACTATCAATTTGAGGTTGCAGGTTCCTGTAGATTTTTATTCTTTTCTGTTCATTTGAAATAGCTTCAATGCTATCACGGTGTACAATTTTATACAGGTAAGCTTTTATACCAGCATAGCTGTTTAGTTTGTAATGCATCCTCCATGTTTTTACAAATGCTTCAGAGGCTATTTCCTCTGCTAAAGGACGGCTTTGTATTAGTTGAAAGGAATAGTGGGCGAGGGATGGATAAAACTCATAATAAAAGAATGCCAATGCCTTCTCATTTCCATCCTGAAATAATAAAGCATAATTGTTCCCATTATCGTTTTGCTCCTGCCGCATAGAAGTTTATTTCTTGTTCTAAATGCGGAGTCTTTGAAAATGGGGTTACGCCTACATTCCCTAAAAAATGAAAAAGACGTGGAACTCCACTTACTGTACTGAGGCCGTCGATTGCCCTGACTACGAATAAGGGAGCCCACGCCTAAACGTGAGCTCTTCACTTATTGCCTCGTAGTCATGAAATTATCGACGTTTCAGTACAAGACTCAAAGCGAAAGCTTCAAATAATTTTGTTTCAATATGAAGATTCGCAAATTAAAGGTAATGTATTTTTTGAATAGGCGTTCGAACGAACGTCAAAAAGAATCCTGATAGCTTGGACTTTGCACCAGAAAAATGGAAGTAAAAGAAAAGCTAATAAGCAGACATAAATTGGGACTTACAATTCAAAGAATTCTTGAAGAGAATAAGTCAAAAAAAGATGCTAAGCTAGTCACTAGCTTAAGAAAGCTTGCCGCTTCTTCTGGAATTGAATATGCAATTATTCAAAAGATTTCGTCTGGAAAAAAAGATCCTCAGTGGACTACCGTGCTTTCTCTGGCGGATGGCTTTGGCCTTACTATATCGGAATTGTGTACTTATTATGAACAAGTATCTGATTATTCTATACAAAAACAAATACAGCAAATCAAGAAAAAGAAAGTATAATTTGCATTTAGAGAAAATGCAAACCCTAACCGTCCATGATTTTTTTATTGATAAAATTAATCACAACCGATATCTTGAAAGGCCCAAAAACACAAGGTTAACTATTAGAAATTGATATTTAGTTGATAATTGATATTATAAAAAAGAAACTCCAATCTAATGCTAGGGTCAGCAAAAAGAAATCTTCATAACTTTTCAATATACTTGTAAACTCTAAATCAAATAGCGAAGCTTTTATATTTTCTCCACAATGAATTTGGTGAGGTAAAGAAGGTGAAAATAATTTTAATTTTCTATCTATTCTAAATGAAAACATTTGAAAGATCAGATTCAAAAATATGTGCGTTTACCTGGTAACGAAATTATCATTTTCTCCAAATTGGTTGAGCATTTTACTTTCAAACATCTTAATCCGGTTACCGCTGGCTTATGTATTATAGACCCCCAAAAAAAGAAGGTTAATTGTTTTGGTCAAAGCATGACACTTCGCCTGCAAGCGGATGAAGAAAACGACACAAGGCTTGCTACTTTACAGATATTTGGCAATTGAAATAAATTAAGCAACAAGTATCTTTTGTCAAACTTTTAACTCCCACAGACAGAAAATGAGGTGCCTAATCGAAAATAATCCTTTTCGCAAAACTTTCGCCATGATCCTCAAAACTATACCATACTAAAGGGTATAAACTTTGGAGTACAAAATCGTAATTTCCCAATTGATTATCGACTATGACAAAAGCCCAAAATACCGACAAGGATATAATCATCAACCTACTTGTGAAGTCCTTCGGGGATAATAAAAGCGTAAACTATATTATTAAACAAGATGCTAAGAGAGAGGTAGGAATTAAGCGCCTGATGGAATATTCTCATGAGGTATGCAAGATGTTTGGCGATGTTTTTATTACAAATGATAAGTCGGGCTGTGCGCTTATTGTAATGCCGGATAAAAAGAAGACCACTTTAAAATCTATTCTGCTGGATGCAAGATTTGCAATCACTTGTTTGGGTATTTCCAATTTAAAAAAAGCCATGAGCAGGGAGGCAAAAATAAAAGCTGTGCATCCTGAAGGCCTGCTTTATTATTTGTGGTTCATTGGAGTTGATCCTGAAAAACAGCATCAGGGCATAGGAAGCAATTTGCTAAAAGAAGTAATCAATGAAGGCAAAAGAAATAATCGTACTATTTGCCTCGAAACTTCAACCTTACAAAATATTCCCTGGTATCAATCCTTTGGTTTTAATATTTATTATGAATTTGATTTTGGCTATAAGTTGTTTTGTTTAAAAAAGACTGAGTAAATGCTACAACAATGTTACTGCCTGGTACCCAGATGCACATTATCACATTCCTTTTTGTATGTATAGAGGCGGTAATTCTTTGCTATTTACTTATCTACCGCTTGGCCCGTCCTGATGATAAAACAGCTTATCTAAATATCATTTTGATCTTTCTGCTGGTAGTGTACAACATTACAGGAGGATTACTGCCAGATGCTAACTTGCCGGGTTCATATTTTATTCAAATGACAATAGCGTATGCTACCGGTTTTATTACGCCATGTTATTTTCCCTATTACGTGTACAAAGCCTTTGGACTGGAAAAGATGAAATTTCATGCTTACAAAGGGGTGTTTTTCTTCCTGATCAGTCCTTATATCATCTTTGTGATCGTATTTGCATTCACTGGCAATCTTCTTTTTGCAAAAGATTTATTGATAGTGCCGACTGTCTATGCATTGTGGGTGATATTTAGCCTTGCAAAAGCTATGCGTTTTAAGTATAAGGCAAACTTTAGCAGCAAGGATTCAAAAGAAGAAATAACTGTTTTGTTTTTAAGTCTTACGCCATGGGTTGGTCTGCCGGTCATTGATTTCCTTAATCTTGGTCAGGGAATCGAAGCTTCTATAACTAACCTTGGCTTCTTACTATTATTTGCGCTGCAAATTAAGCGTCATATCGAAGGTTTACGAAAGGAACACCAAAGACTGGTAAGCACAGAAAAACAGTTGCTAAACTGGAATTCAACCTTAAGAAATGAGGTTTCAAAAAGAACAAAGGAACTGGAAAAAATAAATGAGCAACAGACTAACACGTTTGTCAACTTAGCTCATGAAACGAAAACGCCGCTCACTTTAATTACAAACTACCTTGATGAATACCTTCATAAAAATGAAAGTTCAGAAGAATTAGATGTTGTAAAGAAAAGCATTGATAAGCTGACTTCTGACATCGTTAACTTTTTTGATGTTGAAAAATTTAGTAAAGGAATTATAGTTTACAATCATAACCTGGTTTCGGACTTCAGCAGCATTGTAAAAGAAAGTTTACCGTTGTTTAAACCTTATGCAAACAAAAGAATGATTAAGCTGGTAAGCACAATCGAGGAAAATATTTTTGCTAAAGCCAATCCCTCTGCGATTAACAGAATTGTAAATAATTTAATAGAAAATGCCATAAAGTTCTCTGATGATGATACCATGATCAATATCGAACTCAAAAGAGAAAATGAATATTTTAAATTTATCGTTCGAGATTTCGGGCAGGGCATACCTGCCGAATATCAAAAGAAAATCTTTGAGCCATATTTTCAAATCACCAATAAAAAAGCTAATGGCCAGGGGATGGGATTAGGATTGCCAATTGTAAAAAAAATAATTGAAGAATTAAATGGGATAATTTCAATCCGTAGTAAAGGAATGATAGAAAAGGGAACAGAAATAACAGCAGTTCTACCGATACATATCATTGCAGAGAATGAAGTTGTTTCTCATCTTAGTACTCCATCGTATTTTGGATCAACTCCACAGTTGGCTATTGACTCTAAACCTCACAACGCAAAGCAGAAAACAATTTTAGTCGTTGAAGACAATATCAGTATGTCCAATTATCTTTTCAAAAAATTGAACGAAAATTACAACGTGTATGCTGCCTTGAACGGCAATGACGCTTTAAAACAAATGAAAACGCTCTCTATTCTCCCGGACTTAATTATTTCAGACGTAATGATGGATAAGATGGATGGTTATTCCTTCGCCAAAATCATTTTCAGCAACCCGGCATATACCCATATTCCGTTTATATTCCTTACTGCAAAATCTGCCTCCGCTGACAAATATGAAGGCTTGCGTTTAGGCGCAATAGATTATGTTCAGAAACCTTTCCGGATTCAGGAACTGCTGCAAAAAATTGAATCTGTTTTAGCTGTGACTTCGAAACAAAAGAAGGCCATTTTAAACACAGCTTTTGCATCACTTAACCTTAATAATATCCGCTCTACACTTACAGCCTTACACAGTTTTGATGAGAATTGCCAGCTTTATAATTTGTCAGCCAGAGAAAAGGAAATAGCGGAACTAATATGCCGGGGGTTAAAATACAAAGCCATTGCTGACACGCTTTTTATAGCTGAAAGAACTGTCACTAAACATGCTCAGAATATCTTTGAAAAGGTGGAGGTAAGCAGTAAAGTTGAATTGTGTAACAAACTGGAATATGCGGTAAGTCCATCTTGAATTCGATTCAGTGGCCTGACTTCACCTGTGACGTTCAAATAATCTATTAAAAACGATAAAAATACTGTGATCAGCGTATGAAAATAGTATGCTTTACTTAGGGTGAAAAACTGGCATAGGCTCAAAGTTTGTACAGTAGAGTACCTGCTTAGTTGCTAAGCGGATAATCATACCGTACATGATCACATTCTTAAAAAAATGGAGTACTCTCATACATGAGAAACTTTGCCCGTACCACGAGCACCTTGACAAGCTTTCTGACGCTGAGATTAATGCTATCATTAATGAATCAGCCGCCGAAGCAGAAAATGTAAGAAATCTGCTGGTGAACTACCTTATTAATAGTTCCAATATTAGCGACAAGCAACAATTCATAAAGGTTAACCAGGCTATGCTTATCAGGCTGCTGGACAGGCTCTATTCATGCAGGAATGACAAGGTTCCTGAAAAGATTTTGCATCTCTACAATCAGCTTGGACGGCACCTGCAGGCTTCTCTGGATTTTATAGAAGATTTCTTCGGCAACTATTTTGATAAAAATGAAAAGCTGCCTGCTCCCTACCTTGCAATCAGCCGGGATGAAATTGGTAATCGATTAGAAAAACTAATGTTTGTTTTTGATGATGCTGCCGTTGATAAAGTCTTAGGAAATGTAATTGTTCAAACGGTTAAACAATTTTTCTGTTGCAAAATTGAAAAGCCAATATCATACGCAGAGTTATCATACCATAAAGTGTTATTGGATGAATTGATTTCACAAGAACCTATTTCAACTGCAAACGTTCGTAAAATTTTATACCTTTTAAATTTCAATGAATTTTCATTTATTGATTTTGAATACCAGCGACTGGCCGGTCTTGTTGAGTTAGCTGAAACACGACCTGCAAAAATATTGACACTTCGATTTGAGCAAAAAATTATCAATCAATATCCAGAGAAATTAAATACTGTTTACAATTCATCAATGCCTTCTTTGAAAGAACAGGTGAACGGATGGATTGAAGAGGAAATAAAATTTTTGGGAAATGGAATGCCAGCAGAAAAAGAACCAAGTACTTCTGTTGATAACAATGAAAAAATAAACACTTCATTATCTGTAGCTAAACTGGCGGTATTAGTTCGTTTGCTTGTTGTAGACAAAATAATAATCAACCGAACGGTAGCGCCAATGCTTAGAGTTGTAGCCAAAACGATGACGACCTTGCAGAGAGATGAAATATCTTTTGGAAGCCTGGAAACAAAATATCATTCTCCCGATAGGGCAACTATTACTGCGATGAGGGACATGTTGTTTAAATGGATTAATATAATAAGCAAACTCTAATGTGAAATATTAAAGATCAACAATTGTAAAATATGGCAGCAGTAGCTGGCTATAAATAATATTTCCAAAATGATTAATGTATATAAGCTATAAAGTTGCGAATAGTAATTTAGTTGGTGAATAGAATTTTTCTTAACTGCAGCAAAGTGCCTTTTTGTCGGCATGCTCGTTGGGTTGTATTTTTATTCAATATCCAATCCGTTAATTTAACTGTACCATCTGATTTGCATTTCATCCGGTAACGAATTATAAAAGCAGATGCCAATGTTAACAGACCAATGAAAATAATAGAAGCATTTATACTTATCAAGTCTGCAATTATTCCTGTTAGTATTGCACCAATTGCATAGCCTAAATCTCTCCACAAACGAAAGATGCCAATACTTTTTGCTCTGTCCTGTGGATTTGTATTTTCAGCTACTGTTGCTAGGAATGTTGGATACACCATTGCTGTACCCCATCCTAAAACAGAAGATAGAATAATAAAATGTAACATCGTATTTGCCCAAACAAAAACAATCAAAGCAATGCCTTGTAAAAACATTCCTATGTACAGCATATCTTTTTTGCAAAACTTATCTGCCATTCTTCCAGTAAACAATTGACCAATACCCCAAACAGCAGGGTATATTGCTGTAATAATGCCTATTTCGCCAATAGTGAAACCTTTAGTTGCAAGTAAGATTGGGAAAATTCCCCATGCCATTCCATCATTCAAGTTATTGATTAAACCTGCCTGTGTTACCGAGCCTAAGTTTTTATCTTTCCATGTTGTATCCCAAAATATATTCTTTAATCCCGGAACGGTATTGCTGACTGTTTCTTTGGCAACATGGTGCTTAGTGTCTTTTATATAAAAGATACTTCCAACTAAGCCCATAATAACTAAACCGATTCCCAAATAAAAGGGATACGGTCTTATACCGTATTCACTGGCTATCCACCCGGTTAAAAATGCAACGATAGCGACAGCAATGTATCCTGCAAATTCATTTAAACCCATTGCAAAACCTCTTTGCTTTTCACCAACAAGATCAATTTTCATTACTACTGTACTCGACCATGTTAAACCCTGATTGATTCCTAACAGTACATTGGCTGCTATTATCCAACTCCATGACGGAGCAAACATCAAAATAAATGGAATAGGAACCCCAATTATCCAACCTACCACTAATAATTTTTTTCTTCCGAACCTGTTTGCTAATGCACCGGTGTAGTAATTGGTAATTGCTTTTACAATACCAAATACAATAATGAATGAAAGAATTGCAGTTTTTACTGCAATATGAAATTCAACATCTGCTATACGTGGTAATATACTTCTCTCCAAACCAACCATACCACCAACAAAGCCATTGACGATAACCAATAGTGTAAACTGTTTCCAGTTTTCTTTTAATCCTAATTGAACAGACTTCATTTTATATTTTTTGCAAGCGAATAACTACAAAATCATAGCATTCAATTGCTCATCGGATAGTTGTGATCAATCCAATCAACTTTCAGGTTACGGGGTAGATTCAATAATTTACGATTGGTAAATTTCATTTCAGTTAACAATGAGAAAGCTGGTCGGATATTCGGACAGTCTTTAAAAGGACAGCATCCGCAATAAATAACAATCTCTCTCTTTCTATCTTCCTTAGACAAAAGTTTCTTTAAGTCTTTCAGGTTCTCCTTTTCTTTAGCCGGGCCTGTTTTGATTGCTCCTTTAATTAAATCAACGGGACCTACGCTGATGATTATCGGTTTTACTGCGGTTGAATCGTTTATGATTACTGCAAGCTTTTCAGGTTGCATTAACTGGTCAGGTGTCCAGGGTTCGGTTTGCTTTTTATTGAATGCTGTTACTGATAGTAACACTACCGCCAATGCAACAAAAAAATAGATTCGCTTTTTCATTTTAAGATGTTCTTTTTGAAGAATTTGATTTCTGTTGATAATATTTATGAAATTGCACAACGATTTGCCCCTGCTTCTAAATCAACCGGGTTTATATCGCTGAAATCGCCTTTGATATTCTTTTCTACAATTGATAAGTAATTTGCTGGTGTTGGTGGAATACGTTGCAGAATAGTATTTATAAATTCTTCCTCATTCAGTTTCAACATTGCAACATTTTGCTTTATGCTTCCGATTGTAGTTTGAATGGGAATATTGTCAAACTCTACCGGTTGACTTGTATGAGCAGGCAATACAATTATGTTTTCATCCAATGCCAATAGTTTTTGCAATGATTGATAAAGCATTTTTGATTTCTGTATTGCTTCATCATTGTTTGCTTTCAAATCCGGTCTGCCAACTCCGTTTATAAAAAGTGTATCGCCTGTAAGCAATACTTTTTCATCAATCAGATAGCTTGTGCTTTCTACTGTATGACCGGGAGTTTGAATGGCTTTAATATTGATATTGCCGATTTGAAAAACTGTTGAGCCGGTTACCGGTACAAAATCAAAGTTGACTTTGTTAGGTGCAGGAAGATGTAATGTTGCTTTATTGCTTTCAGATAATTGTTTTGACCTTGAAAGATGGTCAGCATGAATATGAGTTTCTATTAAATGCTTCAATTGCAGGTTTCCCTTTTTAAGAGCGCTCTGGTAAGATTCTATTGGTAAAGAAGCATCTACTATTATTGCTTCGCTGTTTGATACCACCATGTATGAAAGACAACCCTTTCCCGTTCTCCTGAATTGTATTATATCAAATTCAGGGAATGAAAGTGTTGCTGTGTTCCAGGACAGACTCCAGGCCTTCATGCCGCCTTGCAGTGAGTAGGCTTCAAAACCCTGTTCTTGTAATAATGCGGCAGCAATTGAACTTGTTTTACCTCCTGCACAAATTGTTACAACCGGAACAGTTTTATCAAGATGCAAACCAAGCAGGGCATCGGGGTTGTTTGCTTTTAATTTATCGTAAACATTAAAGTAAATGCTTCGGGGAATGAACCATTCCGTTCTTTCCTGGATCGGTCTTATATCCAGGATAGAAACTTCTTTGCCGGTTTCTAACCAGGTTCTGAGTGTATTGGTGCTGATTTCTTTTACGCCTTCCATATTGTAAAGTTTACTTCACAAAGGTGACCGCAATAAATGGCTATTCTTTTAACATAGGATAAATAATTACCGATGGCCCCGGATACGGCTAAGGCTTACCTGTGTAATTCCGAGGAATGAGGCAACATACTTCAGGGGAACTCTCATTAATACATTCGGAGCTTCATTGAGTAAGGCATTATATCTCTCCTCTGCTGAATGAAATTGTATTCCTTCTATCCGGTTAACTGTTTCTACATAGGCAGTTTCAAATATCTTCCGAAACAATCTTTCTATTTCAGGGTAGGTGTCATACAATTTGAAAAGCTGCGTGGAGTTGATTGCAATAATTTCTGCATCTTCCAGAATCTGTATCGCTTTGCGGCTTGGCTTGCCGGTAAACAAACTTTCTACTCTTGCAATAATATTGTTCTCGAAAAAGAAACGTTCAGTAATATCAATACCATCTTTGAAGTAATAGATACGGGCTACTCCCTTTTTAATAAAGTAAATTGTTTTGCAGGTGTGGCCGATAGGCTGCAGGTCTTTATTTTTCCTGATGGTTATGATGCTGCTTATTTCCGCAATGGCTCTTTCAGCGTCTTTGGAAAGTGGGTTAAAATTCTTAAAATATAGAAAGAGAGCATCCATGCTTTAATTTAATCTATTTTTGTGAACATCTATTGCCAATGTATTCGCAAGTTATCAATTATATCAAAGAACGGATTGAAATCAGCAATGCCGAGATTGAGGAAAGCCTTAAATACACCAATTTCAAAAAGTTTGCAAAGGGAGATTTTATACTAAGAGCCGGAGAATACTGCCGTTTTATCGGTTTCCTGAATAAAGGATTTATTGTAACAACTTTTTCGGATGAGTCCGGTAACGAAATAGCTTCTGAATTTAAGCATGAAGGATGCTTTTTTACTTATACCGAGGGACTTGCTAGCAATAATCCTTCTCATAAAAACTTTGTCGCCATTGAAGATTGCGAAGCGCTTATATTAAATAAGGAATACCTGCCTGTAATTTTTAAGGAAAATCCGAAATTTGAAACCCTGTTCAGCCAGATATTGGCGGAAGAACTGAGGATTGTTTTGCTGAATGAACAAAATAGGAAAACATTGAGTGCTGAAGAAAGATACCTTGCCCTCGAAAATATTATACCAGGAGCTTTGCAAAGAATCCCAGTAAAATACATAGCAGGTTATCTTGGCATGGAAGCCCCAAGCCTCAGCCGCCTGCGTCGCAGGCTGGCAGGTAAATGAAAATAACCCAGGTTAGTTTTTTTAACTTTTGCGAATCATAGTTTTGAGTACTAAATTCAGATTATGAGCCTTGATAAATTTGCGTACTTATTACTGGATAACGCAGTTAAATACTTTTTTATCTCCTTACCCTTCTTCCTGGTGTATTATGTTTTTTTCAAAAGAAAGTTTTCCTATAAAAAAATACAATTAAAATTTCCGAAGCTGAAAGACTATGCCCGTGAATTAGGCTTTTCAACTCTTTCTGTAATTATCTTTTCTGTTCCGCCGCTGCTCATGCTTTACAGTGATGCGATAAGGCCACACACTACTTTTTATACGCATATTGATGAACATGGAACGGTTTATTTTATACTTGCATTTCCCTTAATGCTTTTAATGCACGACACATATTTTTACTGGGCTCACCGTATCATGCACCATCCCTGGTTATTTAAAATGGTGCATCTTGTACATCATAAATCTACTAATCCATCACCGTGGGCTGCTTATGCCTTTCATCCATTGGAGGCAGTTGTGGAGTCAATGATTTTTGTTATCTTCCTGTTTACTATTCCTGTTCATAGCATTCACCTGATGTGGTTTTTTGTTATCAGTCTTGTGTATAATGTATATGGACATTTAGGATTTGAAATTTACCCTAAAGGTTTTAATAAGCATTGGTTTGGTAAATGGATGAATACGTCTGTAAGCCACAACCAGCATCACCAGTATTTTAAAGGCAATTACGGTTTGTACTTTACTATCTGGGACAGGTTGATGGGAACCCTGCGGCCTGATTACGATACAGCATTTGAAAACCTGAGACAAAGAGAAAACCCTTCACCTAAAAAGTGCAGGATATGAAAAAAGGAATAGCGTCTTTTATTTTAATTTCTTCATTGATTTCTTTTGAGGCACATTCTCAAAATAAAGCTGATGACATAATTGGTATGTGGCTTACCGGTGGTAAAGAACCTGCGAAAATCCAGATATATAAATCAGGCGGAAAGTTTCATGGTAAAATTATCTGGCTGAAAAATCCAACTGAGAACGGAAAGCAACGGGTTGATGCTAACAATCCTGATAAAGCAAATCGCAGCAAACCGATAATCGGGTTGTTGATGCTTACAGGTTTTAAATTTGACGGTGATGATGAATGGAAGGGCGGTGATATTTACGACCCTGAAAGCGGCAAGACTTATAGCTCTTATATGTATTTAAAAGATAGGAACACACTTAAAGTAAGAGGCTATGTAGGCATATCCTTATTTGGAAGAACGGAAACATGGAACAGAACGAATTGATTATTTCTGACGCACCAGTTTCACTTTTGAGTAAACCGAAAACTCTTTACCAGGCTCTGCTATGTCAAATGTTTCTTCGATTTCATCATCGCTGAGTATGCGATAAGTTCCCTTTGCTCTGAATCCGGAAGGAATATTCTCTATTGATTCAGTTATAAAAACCAAGGTCTTTTTATCAGGTGAAATAATGTCAAGTTTGAACTGGTTTACAAATCCCTCAATATGAAATTGCCTCAGCATAAATGTTTTTGTCCCCTTGGCATAACTGAAATAGCCAATACATTCATGCACTTTGGAAGTTTTGACAAATACATTTTCAACTTCATTTAGCCAAATCTGAATAATATTTAGCCCTTACTTTATTCATCTTCAATCTTATTTGCGGGGTTGTGCTACCCCGTTTACCAATCATTTGGCATGGTTTGGAAATGTT
Source organism: uncultured Sphingobacteriales bacterium (assembly GCA_937991535.1). GTDB lineage: Bacteria > Bacteroidota > Bacteroidia > Chitinophagales > Chitinophagaceae > Agriterribacter. The sequence goes on along the minus strand of CALKHN010000090.1, from coordinate 5,198 downwards.
TTTGCAATTATTTTTATCCGGGACTTTGAGTAGTGAAACTGATTTGTAAACAAAAAAATCTAAGTGTTATGTTTAATTCAATAAGCTGGGAACAATATTTTACTGCCTTAATCATTTTATTAGTTTGCTATTATGCGTTTATAGGTTTTCGTTATTACCGTTGGGAGGTTTTGGGTATTATAGGTATTAAAAAAGTAGAGGACAGTACAATTGTTATTCCAACAGTCGGCGACTTTAAAAAATCTTTTGAAACTGAAAACCCTGAAGACTATCAACCTAAACCTGCTTTGGAAGTTGATATTTCACCATTGGTACAGTCATTCAATGATGAAGTAAAAGCATATCTGCATGAATCGGACAGTGACATCACCAAAGATGAACTACTATATTCATTGCAAGGCATTGTTATGAAATACCCCGTTTTAAAAGACGGCGACCATAAAAGCGAATTGACTGATTTTCTTTTTAATGAATCCAATGCAAAGTACCCTAATCTACTCCAGCTAAATGATCTTAAACAACTACTGAACTGATTTGAAAAACCTAATGCTTCATTGTTCCGGTGCAGGAGAAACAAGTGCGGTTGAACGGATGGAACAATGGAGCATTTTTTTATTTATTCATTAATCAAAAAAAGTGTGTTATGAAAAGTGCGACAGAAACAAAACAAATCAAAAAGCAACTGCTTTCATTTACAGCAACAGGCATACTGTTGCTGATCTCCATTTATGTAAAAGCACAGGATGGTAATGCCGGTATCAATGAGGCCAACACAAAGGTGAGAAGCTATTTTGCTTCGGGAACTAACCTGATGTATGCAGTAGGTGCCATCGTCGGTTTGATTGGTGCCGTTAAAGTATATCAAAAGTGGAACAGTGGCGATCATGATACCGGCAAGGTTGCAGCCGCATGGTTTGGCAGTTGTGTTTTCCTGGTTATTGTAGCCACTGTGATACGTTCTTTCTTTGGAGTATAAAATCTAAAACATACCGCTATGCAAGGAACACTTATTAATAATCTCTATAAATACATCAAGGAGAATAATCCTGATATATTGTTGGAATTAGAAGAAACAGGCAACACTACACAATACCTGAGTGATAAGGTAAGCACTGTTGATTCTCTCATAGAACAGTTGAGCAAAGAAGGTAAACCGTCGTATATCATAGAAGAAATATGCATGGCGCACCTTACTGAAGATCTAAAGCCTTCCAGGTATAATTATGTCCTGCATCTACTTGAATCAGAATTTGAGCAGCAATACAATCAATTTATTGAGACGGGGCTATTGCTATTTGAGATCAGCAATATGGTAAAACATTGCAACCCTGTTTTTGATGATCTAAATTTTTCAGAAGAAAATGAGAACAATAGATTTTTGGGCTATGCGATTATGGGTGTAATAAAAGAGTACCTGGACAATGTGACGAGTGAAAATGTGAACAGTGAATTACAACAGTCAACAGAAACTGAAAGATAATATTGCCGCTATTCGCATTGCATTGGAATGGCAGTCCGGGCAATCGCTTTTGCCTGAACAGGTAGAAGCATTAAAAAAGTACGCCGGGTTTGGTGGTTTAAAAGCTGTGTTATATCCCAACGGACCAAAGGAGGAATGGATAAAATTAAACGCTTCAAAAGAAGATCTAAAACTCTATCCGCAGATAAAAGAACTCCATAACTTATTGCGGCAGCAATTACCAGAAGCAGAATACAAGCAGGCAATAGATTCAATTAAAAACAGTATTCTCACTGCATTTTATACACCTGAAATAATTCCTCAAACATTGTTTAGTGTTTTAAAGGAACAAGGCATTGATCCCAAAAATATATATGAGCCAAGCAGTGGCGCAGGCGTATTTGTAAGCGAAGCTGCAAATGCTTTTCCTGGATTGCAAAGCATTACTGCTGTTGAAAAAGATATGTTGACGGGCCGGGTATTGACTGCTTTAAGTAGTTCGATACCCGTCCCTGTTTCTGTGCAGGTGAAAGGTTTTGAAAATACTTCAAATGATGAAAACGGTAAATGCGATTTAATAGTTAGTAATATTCCATTTGGCAACTTTAGGGTATTTGACGAGGCATTCAATAATGAGACCCTAACAGGTAAAATTCATAATTACTTTTTTGCAAAAGGCTTGGATAAGATAAAAGACGGTGGGCTATTGGCTTACATCACTACAGATGCTTTTCTAAACAGTTCATCGAACAAAGCGGCAAGAGAATATTTATTCAATCATGCTGATTTTATAAGCCTTAGTGTAATGCCTGATAACCTGATGAAGGACACAGGTAATACAGAGTCTCCAAGTCACATGCTGATTGTTCAGAAGAATGTAAATAAAATTTCGCTCTCGGAAAAGGAACGATCATTGGTTGTAACTATCGAACAGGAGAATGAATTTGGGAAATACGGCATCAACCACTATATCAATCAGCACCCTGAAATTTTTCTTGCTGATGAAATTAAGGCGGGTAAGAATCAGTACAGCAGGTCGAATCAAACAGTTTGGCAAAATGGAGACATAAATGTAATAAAAGAGAAGTTGGCTGAAACAATAAAAGACGGCCTTAACCAGCATTTTAATAAGGAGGCATTTGCATTAGAAGAAATCCAGGAAGATATCGACAAAGGTAAACAGCTTACCTATTTGCCGATGCCGGAAAATAATCCTGATAACAGTTCGGTACAATTGGGGTTATTTGACATTGCGCCTGCAGCTAACATTAACAGGGCTTCGGCTTATATCAACAGATTAGATGCAACTGTCGTTGACAGGAAAACAGCCAGGATAGCCAACATTATTAAAACTGCGGATAAGCCAGAACATGAAGCCGTTGTTTTGGTTACTGCAAAATCAATCGCCTTCAAACAATACGTTTACAAACTTTATTCCAATGCAGAAGAAATAAATTTTCCGGCTAACTGGATGAATGCTTCCGCTATTCATTTTGAATTAAATGGCTTGTCAAATAAGTTGCAGGAATTCGATCATCAATTTTATAACGAGGGAGAAAGTGTATTTCACATTGCTGTCAATAATAAAGATAGGCAGCTAGACGAACTAAAAGATCCTAATCCATGTCATAAAGAAGGAACCCTGATTGTACACAACGACAGGGTTGGATTTGTTTCTTATATCGCTGGCGAAAATGACAAACCTGCTTTCTTACCAAGTCTGTATGATAAAAAAGATATTGGATTCTATCAGCAATACACTGCCATGAGAGACGGGTATTTATTGCTGGCAGACAAAGAAGCAACTGAAAATATTGAATACCCGGATTTGAGAAAACAGTTGAATGAATCTTATGATGCTTTAGTGAAAGGTTATGGCATATTAAATTCGTCAACCAATAAACTCCGTATATTAAAAGATGAAGCCTTCGGTCTTATTATATTGGCTTCACTCGAAAGAAAAGAAGGTGACCAGTATTTTAAAGCTGATATCCTTACCCAATCTCTCATTCAAAAGCAGGAAGCGTTTCATACTGATAACCCCATTGAGGCATTGGCAAAAAGCCTGAATGATAAAGGCTTGGTTGACATTGAGTTTATTGCTGCTGCAACAGATAGTACTGAAGCAGATACGATACAGGCACTGGGTAATCATATTTACATAAACCCGGCCAACAATTCATGGGAAACTGCTGACCAGTTTTTAAGCGGCAATGTTGTCGCCAAATTAAACCAAGCAATAAAAGCATCTGAAGAAAACCCTGGTAATGTACAACTGCAAAAAAGCAGGCAGGCATTAGAGAAAATACAACCTGAAAAAATACCTTTTGAATTACTGGATTTTAATTTGGGAGAAAGATGGATACCGCAGGATTACTATGACCGGTTTGCTTCTCATTTATTTGAACTGGATACGTCAGTTAATTACTTCCCTTCCCTGGATACTTTTAAAGTAAAAGTTGAAAGCAGCAATGCTAAAACGAACCAGGAATATGCAGTTACAACAAAGAGTGGCAGCACTTCTTATGGCCATACGCTTTTAGAACATGCATTGGAGAATACCAGTCCCTTTTATACTTACGCAGTTGACCTGGGCGATAAAACGATTCGTGTTCCTGACAATGACGCCATACAATTGGCACATCAAAAAATCGAATCCATCCGCAATAATTTTAATGACTGGTTGAAAGAATTGTCCGATAGTGATAAAAAGTATTTAGAAGAATTGTATAACAATACTTTCAACTGCAATGTGCTGAGGGAGTACGATGGCAGCCATTTGCAATTCCCCGGCTTAGATAGAAAACGATTAGATATTGAAGATCTGTATAGCTCTCAAAAGAATTCTGTATGGCGTATTATTCAAAACCGGGGCGCATTGATAGATCATGAAGTGGGCCTTGGGAAAACGCTTACGATGATTGTTGCTGCCCATGAAATGAAACGGCTTGGAATTGTAAACAAACCCATGATCCTTGCTTTAAAAGCCAATGTAAACCAGATAAGGGATACTTATCGAAAAGCTTATCCTAATTCAAAGATATTGGCTCCAGGTGAAAATGATTTTACACCGGCAAAAAGAATAAGGTTGTCGCATGAAATAAAAAACAATAATTGGGATTGCATTATTCTAACGCATGACCAGTTTGGAAAAATCCCTCAAAGCCCAGAAATACAAAGAGAAATATTTCAAACTGAATTAGACAATGTAGAGAAAGACCTATATACGATAAAGAATATGGGCGGAGAAATCTCCAGGCGTATGTTGAAAGGCCTGGAGATACGTAAAACTAATTTAGGCATAAAGCTTCAGGAAATAAGAAAGGCTATTGAAGAAAAGAAAGACGCCGGCATCAACTTTAAGGACTTAGGTATAGACCATTTGTTTGTAGATGAATCACATAAATACAAGAACCTCACTTTTACCACAAGGCACGACAGGGTTTCCGGCCTTGGCAATATGGAAGGCAGCCAAAAGGCACTCAACATGCTTTTCGCGGTGAGAACTTTGCAGGAAAAATTCAATAGTGATCTGTGCGTTACCTTTTTATCCGGTACACCCATATCTAACAGCCTTACAGAAATGTACCTGTTGTTTAAATACCTGCGGCCAAATGAAATGAGGAGACAGCAGATTGAAAACTTTGACGCATGGGCTGCAGTATATGCTAGAAAGACTGTTGATTTTGAATCATTAGTGTCCGGTAAAAATACTTGATTGATAAATTAAAAGGAGGCG